>CAZCUZ010000102.1:0-9779 GCA_964502085.1 uncultured Salinivenus sp.
CGTAGACGCGGTCGCGGGTCACCCCGGCCTCGTCGTCGACGATGGCCTGACGCGTACCGGTGAGGCGGTTGAAAAGGGTGGACTTGCCGACGTTCGGCCGTCCGACGATGGCAACGAGCATGACGCGGCGGGTCTGAGACAACGAGAGACGCCCGCGAGGCGGTTCTCGCCTCGACACGAACACGGCATTCAACGCTCACCCGCCGGTCGCGTTGCCGATCGGCGCCGTTCAACGAGGCAGACCGGGTGAAAGCCCGGCAACTTTTTGTCTCCGGCCCTCGCCTGTGCACTTTCCGACGAGGATCGAGGAACGGGCCCTGCTCAGTCGACTCGGACGAACTGCCCGTCGTTGTAGACGGCCCAGGGCCGCCCCACGAGTTCGTCGCCGAGAAAAGGGGTATTTTGACTCTTGGACCGAACGTCGTCTTCGGTGAACGTCCAGCGCGTAGATGCATCGAAGACGGTAAGCGAGGCCGGTTGCCCCTCTTCCAGCGTCGGCAAATCGAGCCGCAGGATGCGCCGGGGGGCCGCAGTGAGCTTTTCGACGGCCTCGGCCACCGACAGGACGCCCGGCTCGATGAGCTCGCGCCCGATGAGACCCCAGGCCGTCTCCAGCCCCGTGATGCCGAACGGGGCGGCGGTAAACTCGACATCTTTTTCGAAGGCTGCGTGGGGCGCGTGATCGGTGCAGAGCGCGTCGATGGTGCCGTCGGCCAAGCCCTCCTTGAGCGCCTCTACGTCCTCCGGCGCACGGAGGGGCGGGTGCATCTTCGTGTTCGTGTCGAAGCCGGACGCCTCGACGGCCGCGTCCGTGAGGGCGACGTGGTGGGTACACACCTCGGCCGTGACGGGGAGATCGCGCGCTTTGGCGCGTCGCACCAGCTCGACGCCGCGGGCCGTGGAGATGTGTGCCACGTGGACGTGTCCGCCGGTGAAGGCGGCGAGTTCGACGTCCCGGGCAATCATCACGTCGTCGGCGAGGCCCGGAATGCCGTCGAGCCCGACGCGCGCCGACACCTCCCCCTCGTGCATCTGTCCACCGGGGTTGAGGGAGGGCTCCTCCATGTGATTGATGATGGGCCGGTCGAGCATGGTGCTGTACTCGAGCGCCCGCCGCATGAGGCCCGCCCGATGCACCGGTGCTCCGTCGTCGCTGAACGCGACCGCCCCCCCATTCACCAGGTCGGCCAACTCCGCGAGCTCCTCTCCCGCCCGCTCCTTCGACACGCACGCAATCGGATGCACGTCGACGGGCGTATCCGCCGCCCGCTCCCGCACAAACTCAACCACGTCGCGCGTGTGGATCGGAGGATTCGTGTTCGGCATGCAGGCCACCGCCGTAAAGCCCCCGGCGGCCGCCGCCTCCGTCCCGGTCGCGATCGTCTCCTTGTGCTCGAACCCGGGCTCGCGAAGGTGCACGTGCATGTCCATCCAGCCGGGCGAGACGAAGGCATCCGACGCGTCGTAGACGGGCACGTCGCCGCTGGGCGTCAGATCCGCTCCGATCTCGGCAATGGTTCCGTCTCGAATGAGCAGGTCGGCGGACCGGGTGGATCCGGTTTCCGGGTCGAGGAGCGTACCGCCACGAAGCAAAAGGTCAGACGTCATGCGTCAATCGGCAGAAAAACACAGAGGATCGGAAGCATTGCAGAACCGACCATAAGGTAAGAAAGGGAAACGACGCCCGTCAACGGGCAGCCGACTGGAGATTCGTCCACCGAACGCGAAATGCCCCTCCCCTCCAACCGACTCTGCAGTGGAGGCCCCCAAAGAAAGAGACCACCGGCCGGAATCGGAAATTTCTTTAACCAACCTCAATTCGTTCGAACATGGAAAGAGCTTGCATCGTACGTACTTTTCAGTAGTCGCACATTCTTCCACTTCTCCTCCGGACCCGATGTCTTCTTCCCTTGCCGACGACGTCCGACGCTCTGCCACTCGTGTGTACGGGGACGTCCCCAACTTCGTGGAACAGATGAACGCCCACACGGCCGCACCGGGCGCCGTGTACGTGGCGGCGGACGAAGCCCTCATGGAGGGCCTGCTTTCCCCCGTCGAGCAGCAGACCGTCCTTCTCGCCGTTAGCGCCCACTACGACAGCCGGTACGACGCCGTCGCCCACGCTCGACTGGGCCTCGACGCAGGCCTGTCGCCGACGACGATCGATCGTCTCCTTTCCGGCAAGCTACCGGAGAACGACCGCCTTCAGGTCCTCGTCGAAGCCACGCGTCAAACGTACGACGAGCGCGGATGGCTCGACTCGGAGACGGTACAACGTCTCGAAGAGCGAGGGATAAGCCGGGGAGAGCTCTACGAGATCTTTGCCCTCCACGGAATGAAAACGTTCAGCAGTTTCGTCAATCACCTCGCAGACCCGGACGTCGACGCCGCGCTCAAGCCCACGGAGAAGCGTCTGTCCACCGTCCCGGACGAGCCGTCGACCATGGAGATGCGACGCCTCGTCCTCGGGTAACTCTCCTTTCTTCCCGATTACTTTTGAATCGCGTCCGTCCCGTTTTCCATGCCCAAGTCCCCCTCCTCCACGGCAGTCCAAGACGTCCAAGACTCGGCCCGCGAGGCCCTCGGCTTTCTGCCGAACCTCGTCAAGGAGCTAAGCGAGCACAATCCGGCGGCTGCCAAGCTGTACCTGGCCACGACCGACCTCATCGAGGACGGCACTCTGACGACGCCGGAACGCGAAGTCGTCCTGCTGGCCGTCTCGCGCTACAACGACTGCCACTACTGCACGAGCGCCCACGGCAAGATGGCCGTGTCGGCCGGACTCGACCGGGAGACCGTCGACGCCATCAACGGCGGCGGGCTGCCGTCCGACGATCGGCTTCGCGTGCTCGTCCAGGCCACGCGCCTCATGCTCGACAAGCGGGGCTGGCTCGATGACGACGACCTCGAGAGCCTGGCAAACAAGGGCGTCGACCGTGCGGCCCTCTTCGAGATGAACGCCCTGATCGGCATCAAGACGTTCAGCAACTACGTCAACCACGTGGCCCAGACCGAGGTGGACGAGGAGTTTCAGCTCTAACCCTCCCCGGCAATCCGACGGCCGACGCGTCCGAACGGCCCCTCTCCCCGAGATCGCGGTTGCCTCCCCCCACGCATGCAGCCGCTACGGGGCCGAGGCCTCCGACGCGGCTACACTGTCCGTCGGGACGGCGGCAGCTGCCGTATCCGACGGCACGGGGGCCGAGGGCACCGTCGTCGTGTCGGGCAGAGGCACGTCGTTCAACACGTCCTCCAACTCGTTGAAGCGGTCCCCGAAGTCGGCAAAGTTGCCGTCCTGCAGGGCGTCCCGGGCCTCCTGAATGAGCTCCCTGGCCCGTTCCAGCCCTTCGACCTGCTCCGGGGCTGCGGCCTGGGCCGCCCCGGCGGCCTGCTCCATCTTCGCCAGCGCCTCATCGCGGGTGTCCACCACCTGCTCGCCCATCACCACGTTCAGCGACTGTCGCAGCGTGCGCTCCATCGCCACCCGCTGATCGGTGGCCGCAATGACCCGCTGCATCTCGGGAATCTGAATCTCCTCGGCAATCAGGAAGATGGGCTCTACGTAGAGGAACGAGTCCTCAATCGGCACCACGATCAGGTTGCCGCGGATCACGCTCGACCCCCGCTGGTCCCACAGCGACAGCTGCCGCGAAATCTCGGTGTCCTGGTCGATGCGCGACTCGATCTGGTTGGGGCCGCGGATGAGCCGATCCTTGGGCAGCTCGTAGACGATGACCTCGCCGTAGTTCGGCGGATCGGACCGGGCCGCCATCCAGCTGATCATGTTGTCGCGCCCCTCCGGCGTCATGGGCATCATCAGCATAAACTCGAGTCCCGACGCATCCTGCCCCGGAAGGTCCGTGAGGATGTAGTACGGTTCCATCCGCCGCTGCCGGCCCGCGTACTGCTCCTGGGGCCGCGTCCACAGATCTTCGTTGTTGTAGAATACCTGCGGCTGCGTCTGATGGTAGCGCCGGTACCGCTCGACCTGTATCTCGAACAGGTCCTGCGGATACCGAATGTGATCCTGCAGCGTCTCCGGCATCTCCTCCAGCGGCTGGAACAGATCGGGAAAGATCCGCTGGTACGTCTGGAGAACGGGATCGTCCGGATCGGTCACGTAGAGCGACACGTCGCCGTCGTAGGCGTCCACGACGATCTTCACGGAGTTCCGAATGTAGCGCGTTCCCTGGTACGTCTGCTGGTCGCGGATGGGCTCCGAGTACGGAAACGATCCGGTCGTCGTGTAGGCGTCCTGGATCCAGTAGTGACGATCCTCCCCGGCCACGAAGTACGGATCCCGGTCAAACTTGAGGAAGGGTGCGACGCGGCGGACCCGCTCCCCGACCTGATTCCAGAACTGAATCTGGCTGTCGTCGCTGATGTAGTCGGTGAGGAGCACGTTGAAATCGCCCAGGAAGTACGAAAACAGCATCTGGCTCCAGAAGCTGCCGACGGGGACCCCGCCGTCGCCCTCGTACCGCGTGTACACGTTTTCCCCGGACTGCGGATAGTGAAGCTCCAGCGGATCGGTCGAATCCCCCGCGGGCACGATGCGGTAGTGCGGCGTCTGCTCGCCGTAGTAGATGGACGGATCCTCCACGTCGAGGGCCTCGTGTTCGGCCTGGGGCGGAATGTCCTGCACGAGAAACTCCGGATCGCCCTCCGAGCCTTCCCGCGCCACGAGATTGGCCACCGAGCCGTAGCCGTGCGTGAAGCGAACGTGCCGGTTGTCCCAGGTGTCCTCGGGAAGCTGCTGCGTGAGCTCGCGCGGCGAGATCATGACCTGCCGGTACTCCCCGTCCAGGGTGTACCGGTCGACGTCGACGCTGTAGAACTCGTAGTAGAGCCGAATCTCCTGCAGCTGCCGGTAGGTGTCGATCAGGAGACGCGGGTCCCAGAGGCGCACGTTGTCGATCGTCTCCTCGTTGTCCTCGACGGCCCCGGCCGGAAGACTGGGCTGGGCCGGATAGGAGCGCTCCTTGAATCGTTCGAGTCCGTACGCCTCGCGGGTCATGTCAATGTTGTGCTGGAGGTAGGGCCGCTCCATCTGCAGCTCGCTGGGCAGCACCGTAATCTGCGTGACGAGGGAGGGAACGACCACGAGCCCGCCGACGAGCAGCACGACGTACACCAGGGCACCCCCCCCGAGGAGGCGCAAATTCTTGCGATACAGATTGTATGCAACCAGCCCGGCCAACCCGAGCGTGGCGACGATCATGACCCAAAGGGCCGGCAGCACGACGTTCACGTCGGTGTACCCGGCTCCGAAGACGGCCCCTCCCCCTCCCTCCTGCAGCATCTCGTAGCGATCGAGGTAAAAGCCCCAGGCCCACCCCAGCAGCAGCAAAATCACGTTGGCCCCGAGGTGACGCAGGGGCGCGGTCTTCACCTGAAACTGGCCGTCTTGGATCCCGATCTCCCCGGCAATGACGTAGCCGGTGGCCAGGGCCAGCAGCCCCAGAAAGGCCAGTCCCACGACGGCGCTCTGCACCGCCTGGAGGAAGGGGAGCTCCAGCATGTGATACGCGAGATCGTGGCCGTAGATGGGATCCCCCTGCCCGTACGTGCCTGCGTACCAGAACCGGAGCAGCCCGTCCCACTGGCCCGAAAAGCCCGTCGCAAACAGGAGACTCAGCACCCCGGCAATGACGTAGGCAAAGCGCTTGAGGCGAGCGCGGGTGAGCGGCTTGCCGCCGAGGTCGGGCGCCTCCCCTCCCTGCGCCCAGCGCGAGGCCCACAGCGGCGGAATGCGGCGAAGGAGAATGTTGAAATTCCCTCCGAAGTACAGCCCCGCCACCGCAAACACGATCAGGAACAGCACCACCTGAGTCGTTCGAATGGTCCAGAACACGTCCTCGTACCCCAGCTCCCCCAGCCAGAGGTACTCGACGACCAGCTCGGGGGCAAAGAGGAGAACGGTGAGAATCGCCCCGAGAATGCCCAGTATCACCTGGAAAATGCGACTCGATCGCAGAATGGACATGGGCCACGCACAGAATGAGTGAACAGAGCGTCAGACGGAACCAACAGAACCGACGGTCTCCGTGGTCCCGTCGGTTCGTAGCAACCCTTTCAAATGCACGGACCTCGTTCGGGATTCACAGGACGGATGAGGAGCGCAAACGGGCGGAACGGGAGCACGGGACCGAAGAGGGCGCCGGGAGCAGGAAATGGGGAGAAACGGTCGTCCTCCGTCCCAAGAATCACGTCCCGTCAAGCCAAATTGCGCGCCCCTCCCCCCAACGCGCCTGATGCTCCTGTACTTTTCGGCGGGGAAATCGGCCGGAGGAAGACACGACCCGCTCAGCTCTCGTCCGCCTCCGGCGCGCCGTCTCCGGTGGGCGACGGCGTCTCCCCGTCCGCCCGCAGTGCAAACTCGTCGAGCGAAAGCCCGTCGAGCACCGACTCGTACTGCGTGAGGTCGGCCGGTAGCAGCACCTCGTTCTCCTCCTTGCCCAGCTTGGAAATCGTCTTCAGGTACTGCTCGGCGAGGCGCAGCTTCACGGCCTCCTCGCCCCCGGGGGCCGACACGGCCTGCGCCACCCGTTCGATCGCCTCCGCCGTCGCCTCGGCGAGGGCCTCGATCTCCTGGGCCTGCCCCTCGGCCTCGTTGATGCGGCGCTGCTTCTCGCCCTCGGACTGGTTGATGAGCTCCTGTTTTTCCCCCTCTGCGTCGTTGACGGTCGACTGCTGCTTGCCTTCCGACCGGGCCACCGTGGCACGGCGCTCCCGCTCGGCCGTCATCTGCCGCTCCATCGCCTTCTGCACCGTGCGCGGCGGATCGATGTTCTTGATCTCGTACCGGTGCACCCGGATGCCCCACGCCTGCTCCACCTCGCTGAGCACCTCGACCACCGCCCCACTGATGGCCGCCCGCTCCTGAAAGGTGGTGTCGAGCTCCATGCGCCCAATCACCGAGCGCGTGGTCGTCTGCGCCAGCTGAATGGCCGCCCGGCGGAAGTCGGTGACCCCGTAGCTGGCGTTCACCGGATCGGTGACGCTCAGGTAGATGACGCCGTCGACCTCCACCCGCACGTTGTCCTCCGTAAAGCACTCCTGCGGCTCGACCGGGATGGCCTGCTCGCGCAGGTCGTGCGTGTACTTCACCTCGTCGATGAAGGGAATGAGCGCGTGAAAGCCCGCCTCCAGCGTCTTGTGATAGTTGCCGAGGCGCTCCACGACGTAGGCGCGCTGCTGGGGCACAAACCGAATGGCCCGCAAAAATTTGTAGGCAATGTAGAGGGCCAGCAGGGCGAAGATTCCGAGGCTGGCGTTGTTGAGGGCAGTGAAGAGTTCCATGATTGGCTAAGCGGCGTGAATGAATTCAACGTGTGAGGCCGTCCCGAGAAGAGGAAGTAGGTTGGGTATCTTGTGAATGGTAGGTGGTGAATAGTATGTGGTGAATGGGAAGCAGTGCCAGAAGCATATCCTTCTTTCAGATTCCCAGTCTCCCAGCTCACCATCTATCAACCCAAATTACTAATACACTATTTACCAACTCACCACCCACCATCTCGCTAAGCCGATCCGCCCCGAGACGGGTAGAACGAACGAGGGGTGCTTACGACTTCCGAACGGAGCCGGTAACCTCCGAGGCCCCCTCAAAGAACGATCGGAGATTCGCCGCGTCCATCGGGAGCACGCTCACGTTTGCCCCGTCGATGACCTCGCCGAGCTGATCGATGAACTGCTCCGTGAGGCGCATCTTGACGGCCAGCGAGCCGCCGGGCTGGGCAATGGCCTCCGCGACGCGCTCGATGCCGTGGGCCGTCGCCTCGGCGATGAGTTCCATCTCGCGGGCGTCGCCCTCCGCCTCGTTAATGCGGGCCTGGCGCCGTCCCTCCGACATCAGAATGGACTCCCGGCGCTCCCCCTCCGACACGTTGATGCGGGCGTCCCGCTCCCCGCTCGACTCCGTAATCTCGGCCCGCTTCTGGCGCTCGGCCTCCATCTGTTTCTCCATCGTGCGCACGATGTCCTGCGCCGGCTGGATGTCCTTGAGCTCGTACCGCATCACCTTCACGCCCCACGGGTCCGACGCCTTGTCGAGCTCCTCCACGATGGCCTCGTTCATCGCGTCGCGCTCGCTGAAGGTGTCGTCGAGCGTAATCTTTCCGACCTCGCTCCGCATGGTCGTCTGCGCGAGGTTGACGGCCGCGAGCCGGTAGTCGTTAATGCCGTAGCTGGCCTTGTAGGAGTCCATCACCTTCAGGTACACGAGGCCGTCCACGTCCACCTCGATGTTGTCCTTCGTAATGCACTTCTGGTGCGGCACGTCCAACACCTGCTCGCGCGTCTCCTGCCGGTAGGCCACGCGGTCCACGAAGGGAATGACGAAATGAAAGCCGGGCGTGAGCGTGTCGTGGTACTTGCCGAAGCGCTCGAGAATCACCTCCTCGCGCATCTCCACGATGATGAACGTGTTGTAGACCATGAACACGATAATGGCGAAAACGAGCAACAGAAGGGTCCACATGGGAATAGAGGAGAAGGAGAGGAGATAGGTGAAACGGAACGCCGAGTGCCCGGCGTAGAGAGGGTCCCGAGTCTATGGGTCGTATTGCGTATTTCGTATTGCGTAGGACCTGTGAAGGAGACGGAATACGCAATACAATCGTTACTCCTGAACGCGCGCCGAGGGATCGTAGCCGAGCCCGGACGAATCTTCCTCGTCGCGCGTCTCGTCGGCCTGCGAGAGGTCCGCGTCGGTGGCCTCCGACAGCTCGAGGTCGAGATCCGAGTCGTCGGCCGCCTCGACGATCCAGGTCAGGTTGTCGCGGTAAAGCAGTTTGGCCTCCGCCCCCTTCGGCAGGCGACCTTCCACCGTCCGGGCGTCCCAGCTCGCGCCCCGGTACCGGATGCGCCCCGGCTCCTCCTCCCCCACCGGCTCGACGACCTCGACGGTCTCCCCCATCGCCTCCGCATCCTCGTCGGTCAGGGCCAGCGAAATGTCGCCCTGAATGAAGCGCATGGCGAGGGGCCGCAGCGCAATGGTGAGGCCCACGGACAAAAAGGCCCACGTGATGATCGCGGTCCAGGGATCGACCAAGAGCCCGAGCGCCCGAAGGCCCGCAATCACGAGGCCGCCGAGGCCGAGAAAGCCCGCGACGCCTCCGGGCAGCACGGTCTCCACCGCCATCAGCAACAGACCGCCCACGACGAAGGCCCAGGTCAAAAGGGTCGGATCCAACTCCATGGCCGAAGGCAAACGAGTGCAACAGAAACCGGCCTTTGCGCCGGTACGGGTAGGATAAGAGACGTCTCAGGAAGGGACAAGTTCTTAGCGTCCCCTGACACAGGGCAATCATATTGTCCCATTCCGAACGAGCGGACGCTCGGGGAACCTCGAGGATCGATTTTGCCAGGATCGCACGGACACATTGCCCCGAACGAGGGCGTCTGCCCCCCTCGCCCAGATGCGATTGCCGTGACGTGTTCTGATGAGGCCCGGGCGAGGCACAGAGGCCCTTTCCGGGAAGCGGGTCTCACACGGGGTGCGCGGGGGCAAAGAAAGAGGACCGGAGTTCACCACCGGACACGTTGGACTTTCAGAACCTGGTATGTTGATTTTCCCTCGCAAGAGGGGCACCTTCCCGACCCTGTCGGGAACGATCCGAGGACGCTCGGACGGGAGGCGGGACGCCTGGTTAGAAGCTTTGGCCCCGGTGCTTCGAGCAGTTGTATCAAGCAACTGCTTTAAGCATCGGTGAGCCCGTCAAACGGAACAGGTCCCCCGAAGAGGAGCGACTTCGCTCACGTGAAGATTCCAGAAATGA
>CAZCUZ010000103.1:0-9763 GCA_964502085.1 uncultured Salinivenus sp.
CGTAGCGGATGGCCGTGTTGTTGGCCATGATGGTGATGCCCTTCTCCCGCTCCAGATCCATCGTGTCCATCATCCGCTCCTGGACCTTCTGGTTGTCGCGGAAGATGCCGCTCTGCCACAGCATCGCGTCCACGAGCGTGGTCTTGCCGTGGTCGACGTGCGCCACGATGGCGATGTCTCGAAGGTCGGACTGCGTCATACTGCGAGGAGGCGTTGCAAAAGAAAACCGGGTCCCCAACTCGAGGCGTCGCGTCCGCCGTCTCGGGATTGTATGGGCAACGGACGGGCGGACGGAAGTTTCCCCCTGCGAGCACACACAAAGGGGAAGAAATGCGGAAATCGGGATTCCTCCAGAGGCATCAGTCGAAAGGAGCCTCTCGCTATGAGGAAATGGAAGACGGAAAAGAAGAGGGATGGAAGCACAAGAGTGGGCCCGTTCTGGGGAACCGGACCGGTCGCTGAGGGTCCCATTCCCCCATGGGGCGCTCGCTCCAGTCTGTCGATCACGCCTCTCCCCCATGATTGACTGCCGGCTGTTCGGTGTCGTCGTCACTGTCGGGACGTTCCTCCTCTGCGGCTCCGTCCACGCTGCCCCACCGGACTCGACGTCGTCCGACGCCCCGGCAGCGGCCTTTACGGTCCGATTCGGAGACGAGGTCATCGATCACAGCATCATGGCGGTGACCGTCCTCCCCAACGCCCCGGTTCGCATTGCGGTGGAGGAGATGCCCGTGGGAGACGACTATCGGATCGACGCGCCCGAGAACACGAGCTTCTCGATCTCGGACCGGGAGTGGCGGTTCTCGGCGCCGGAAGAGCCGGGCCATTATCCCGTCACCGTCACGGATCCCGCGACGAACGCGTCGGTCCGCATCCAGGTGTTCGTCCTGACGCCCTGGGACCAGAAGAAACGACACCTCGACGGATATCGGCTCGGCCGCTACGAAATGACGGCACGCGACGGCCGGGAACGGTACGAACCCCCGGTCGGCTTCATCGAGGTCACGAACGAGAACGAGGACGTGCGCGTGTCGCCGAATTTTCGCCTGAAGCAGTTTCTCTGCAAGCAGACGGACGACACGCCGCAGTACACGCTCGTGCAACCCCGACTCCTGCGCCGATTGGAAGCGGTCCTCGCAGATCTGCGCGAGAGGGGACACGACGTGTCGACGCTCCACGTCATGAGCGGCTTTCGCACCCCCTACTACAACCGGGCCATCGGCAACACGACGGAGTACAGCCGCCATCTCTACGGCGACGCCGCCGACATTTTCGTAGACACGTCCGGCAACGGCCGGATGGACGATCTCAACGGAGACGGACACGTCGACCGATCCGACGCCCAGTATCTCGCGAGCGTCGTCCGAGACGTGCCCACGCCCGGCGACGACCGGTTCAACGGAGGCCTGAGCGTTTACGGACCGGCCCCTCACCGCGGCCCCTTCGTCCACGTCGACCTTCGCGGCTACCGGGCCCGATGGTAGAGAATTTTGTTCGTTCACTCCGGCCGACTACTCGCGGAGACGCGTTTCCATCTTTTCAGCCCAGGTGTAGAGGCTGTCGTGGGCCGCTGTCGTTTCTCCCGCGGCCCGCAGTTCGTCGACCTGCTCACGGCACCGGTCGAGGTGACGTCGGGCATCCTCGGGACGGCCCTGGCGTACGCGGAGGAGCGCCCGCTCGGCCTCAATGCGCGGTTCCGGCCCGCCCGCGGCCGACTCTGCGTCGCGTAGCAGTGCCAGCGCCTCGGTCACTCCTTCAGCGCCCGTCGTCGTGTTGCGCACGGCAATGGCCTTGAAGAGGTAGGTCTGCGGGGTCGTCCACTGGGTCCGCAGTGCACGATCCAGTACGTCGAGGGCCGAATGGAAGCGCCGGGCCGCGAGGTCCATCTCCGCCTCGTGCTCGAGCACGGCCGCGATCGCGGTGTCGTAGCTCGAGTCCGGCGTGGCTTCAGTTGTGTCGAGCACCGCCGGGTCGCCCCCCTGCTCCTCGATCACCGTGGCGAGCTCGTCCCGGCGCTCTGGACTGCTCGGATGGTTGTCGGTGAACGAGGCGCCGTGGCCCGCACTCCCGTATGCTCCAGCGCGCTCCAAGGCCTGCAGGGCTGTGTGCAGGGCCGCCGGAGACGCACCCCGAGCCAGCAACCACTCCTGCGCGAGCCGGTTGGCGGCGCGCTCCTGGTCGCGACTGTACTCGAGGCCTGCCGCCGCAATAAACTCGCGGTCCAGGTAGCGGGTGGCCAGGTCTGCACTGAGGCCGTACACCGTCGACTCGACGGGCCGCCGTCCCAGCCCGGGCGTTACGACCGAGGTGACGCCCCCGACGATGGATCCGAGCAGGTTTCGCGCCCGACTTCGCCGCTGGCCGGAGCGATAGGTGGAGAGGGCGTGGTCGAGGACCACGTGCGCCACTTCGTGGGCCAGGACTGCCCGCAGTTGTGCCTCCGTCTCAAGGGTCGTGAGGAGACCCGTCGTGACCAAAATGGTCCCGTCGTTGAGAGCAAGGGCATTGGGCGTCGTCGTGCTCAGGACGCGCAGGCGAAACGCCCCCGGTCGCCCCGGCATCATGGGATTGGGCTGGACTGCGAGGAGGTGACGCTGGAGCCCGTCCTGCACCTGCAGGTTCGTCCAGAATCCGCTGGACTCCCCAATGGCCCGCTGATACTCGTCGGTGAGCTCGCTGAGCTGCTGCCGGTCCCCGTAGTGCCAGTCGATCGACCCGTCTCGATCGGCCTCGTCTTCTAGGCGGCGCACCCACGCCTGCTCCCAGAAGTTGCGATCGAGCGACTCCGCGTACGCCCGCGCCGCCGCCACGTCGATCCGCGCCTGCGCCTGCACCGGCTCCCCCAAAATGATGAGACCGAGCGTTAGCGCCAGGGGGATGAACCTTCCGCTCCAGACATGTACAGAGGAAAGAGGAAAACCGGACACAGGACGACGACAACCAAAAGAGTAGACAGAAACGACGTAGGCGAACCGGAGCCGCTCCCCCATGATCCGCACCGGCCACGGTCCCTCGCCCGCGAAACCAAAATCCCCCCTCGGAAACAGACCGCAGCAGATACGGGTGAAGGGCCTTCCGGCTCCGCCGCTCTTTTCCGCGCGCCGTCCCCGTCCTCAATTTCCTACGCGCACTGTTCCCATGCTCCCCTCCGATCAGCTTTCGGGTGCCGCCGCGTTCCACAAGAAAACGAACGTCGGCCTGCCGCCGGGCTCCGTCGTGTTTGTGGGCGAGGAGAAGACCAACCCCATTCAGTTTTCCGTCATCGACTACACCGCCGACCACATCGACGAAGGGACGCTCGAAAAGGTCGACGAGGTCCTTCCCTTTCGCGACTCGGCAACCACGACGTGGATCAACGTGAGCGGTGTACACGAGGAGGAGGTCATCCGCACGATCGGGGCCCACTTCGGGCTCCATCCGCTCATCCAAGAGGACATCGTTCACACGGGTCAGCGACCGAAGCTCGAGTCGTACGACGACCACGTGTACGTCGTCTCGAAGATGCTTTATCACGACGACGAAGAGGACCAACTGCGAGCCGAGCAGGTGAGCTTCGTCCTCGGCGGCAGCTACCTCCTGTCGTTCCAGGAGAACCCGGGCGACGTGTTCGAGCCGGTTCGGGAGCGACTCCGAAAGGGACGCGGTCGCATCCGAACGGCGGGTACCGACTATCTGACCTACGCCCTTCTCGACGTCATCGTGGACCACTACTTCGTGATCCTGGAGGAACTCGGCGAGCGAACGGAGGCCGTCGAGGAAGAGGTGCTCGAGAACCCGCACCCGGAAACGCAGGAGCGCATCAACGACCTGCGGCGGGACCTAATCTTTATGCGACGCATGACGTGGCCGGTCCGGGAGCTGCTCTCTCAGATCGAGCGCCTCGAATCGCCGCTGTGGACGGAGGACACGCATCCGTTCGTCCGAGACACCTACGATCACGCCGTGCAGGTGCTCGACCTCGTCGAGTCGCTCCGGGACGTCGTCGGCGGCCTCACGGACCTCTACATGACCTCGATCTCCAACCGCATGAACGAGATCATGAAGGTCCTCACGATCATCGGGACGATCTTCATCCCCCTCACGTTCGTCGCAGGGATCTACGGCATGAACTTCGAGTACATGCCCGAACTCGGCGTCTGGTACGCCTATCCGGTGGTCATGGCCGCAATGGCGGCACTCGCCATCGGTCTTCTCCTCTACTTCCGGCGCAAGGAGTGGATTTGATGCGCCGTCCCCGAGGAGCACGGAGAAAATAACGTCCTCCCGCACAGTATACAGAGCGGAATTCGGGATCGCTCTCGTCCACGGAAGGACAGAACGCGGTCCGGGCTCCTATCCCGAGGGGCCCCTCATCGACCGCGCGTCAAAGCTCCCCCTGTGACTACGCCTCGAGGTGGGCCTTTGGCTCTTCCGTGCGGGCGAGGCTCAGCACCGGCTCGACCGAGCGGCGAATCGAGGCCTTGAGCTTCGCCATCGAGCTGTCGTGCCGGCGGTAGGCCAGAACGGCGAGCGAGGCCGGAAGCGTCCAAAAGAGCGCAACGAAGAGAATGAGGGTCAGCGAAGGCGTCATCATAACGTCGAAACGGATTTGAGTCGGGGCAGAGAGGAGTCCGATCTTTCTTCGCCCATTAGAGGATACAAATCTCGTTCCACGGACATCTCAGTGCCCTCTCGCCGGGCATTCTCCTCCATTTCGGGCACGCTCTGCACTTTTCCGTTTCACCTTTACCCATTCAGTCGAAAAATAAGCCGGGTAAATCTACTCACTCTCTTCAAATAAGCGTTTTTGTACTGTTCAAAACATGTGTGACTCCGAATAGCGTTCATCAACGCCAAATGACCTGCATCGTCGCTCCAGAGGTCGACGAACCGTTCCAGCAGTCGGGCTCGCGTCGTGAGCGCGAAAGACCGAGCGCCGATCGCACGGGATCGGTGCGGACAGCGCTTTTCGTTGCAACGATACCGTCCACCTATACCTCAGCCAGTTTTGTACGAACGAGACGAACGACCGTCCCGGGCGCTGCCACGTCAATGTCGAGCGGCGAGATGTCGTAGTCCGAAGGGTTGTACGTAACGAGGTACTCACACGCGTGCTCGGCCGCACTGGCCACGCCACGCCGCGTACGGTCGGTACGAAAGAACCACGTCTCGGGAGGGCCGGTCGACGACGGTAAGCGCCCGATCAACGATCCGTCCAAACGTCTCCAGCACCTCCTCCGAGTGCGCAAACGTCTGCGGGACATTACGCCGGCACTCCTCAACGACGAGATCGGACGTGATCGCCTCAACGAGCGTGATCTCCGACAGCGTCAGGAGAACCTGCCCTGCACTGTGCGAGCGCGACGACGCTGCACTCGCCATCAGAACGTCGGCGTCGAGGAAGAGCGTGAGCATTCGACATCGTGTGTCGGTCTGTTATTCCGACGAGCCCTCCTTCTCTGGATCGTCGCCATACACCTCGCGGGTGAGCCGCTCACGCTCGCCACGAAGACCCGCAAGCAAATCCTCCACCGAGGCGCCCTCCTCTTCGCGGATGGCCTCGATCTCCTCGACGAGGGACGGAATGGTGGGCATCATCGGCGTCACCGCAAACGTGCCCCCACCCAGGTCCACGAGGTGCAACGCGTCCCCTTCCTCAATCCCGTACGTCTCCCGAAAGTCCTTCGGAAGCGTCACACCCCCCCGCTTCCCGACTTGAAGAGTCCGACGCACCGATTCGGACATGGGAGAATTCAGAAATTCAGAACAGATGAGCAACAGTTCGACGCCCGATGCGCGCGTCCCGTTTCGCCGCGTAGCGCACATGAAATGGATGGGGAACCAGGATGTTGATTCGCCGGTCCCGATGACGCCTCTCTCAGTAGACGGAGAATTGTACTGGGGATATAGCCGCTTACCCGGCATTGCATGTCCTCTATTCACCGTTCGGCAGCGGTACGAGAGGCTGTCGGCAAAGGCTTCGTTTCGGAGCGAATCTCCGAACCGCTCTCCACCGAGTACGATCGGCCCTCGAAGTGCGTGGACACGGTGAGGCCGTGACCTGTCGGGTGGTCCCGAGGAACTTCTCCGGCAGGTCACCCCCCGGCTCCACGCCGCTCCCTACGCGTCGATGTCCGCAAAGAGATTGTTGAGCGACTCGGCCAGCGTGGGATGGGCGTAGGGCGCCTCCTTGAGCCGGGTCACCGGCAGCTCGCCCATCATGGCGGTCTGCAAAACCGACATGACCTCGCCGCCCTCGATGCCCAAAACAGCCGCCCCCAACAGCTGCTTCGTGTCGGCGTCGACGATCGCCTTCATGAGGCCGCGGGTCTCGTCGACCTCCAGGGCCCGCGCCACGTGGCTCATCGGCATCTGGGCCACCTCTACGTCGAGGCCCTGCTCGCGGGCCCGGCTCTCCGTGAGAGCCTGCTCCTCGGTCAGCCCCACGCGCCCGAGCTGCGGGTCGGTGAAGAGCGTGTACGAGACGATCCGGTCGTCCGTCGTCCGATTTGCGTCGTCGAACCAGTTATCGCGAAGGACCCGGTAGTCGTCGTAGGAGACGTGCGTAAAGGCGGCTCCCCCGCTCACGTCGCCCAGCGCGTACACGTCGTCGGCCGTCGTCTCGAGCCGATCGTTGACCTGCACGTGCCCGCTCTCGGTCGTCTCGACGCCCGCGACCTCCAGGTTGAGGGCGTCGGTGTTGGGACGCCGTCCGACCGCCACGAGCAGCTCGTCGCCCTGCACCTGGTCGGGAGCATCCGTTCCCTCCAGAGAGGCTGTGATCGTGCCGTCCGACCGCTGCTCGACGGCCGTCATACGGGTCTCGTTGTGGATCTGAATCCCGTCTTCCCGAAGAATGTCCTGAAGCGTCTCGGCCACGTCGGCATCTTCGCGGCCCAGAAGGTGCTCGCCCTCGTCGAGGATCGTGACCTCCGCCCCGAAGCGGCGAAACATCTGTCCGAACTCGACGCCGATGTACCCCCCGCCGAGGATGACGAGGTGGTCGGGGACCGAGCCCAGCTCCATGATGGAGGTGGAGGTCCGGTAATCGACATTGTCGAGGCCGTCGATGGGCGGAATCATCGGCCGCGCCCCGGTGTCGATGACGATGCGATCGGCCGTTAGGACCTGCGTGGAGCCCTCGTCGAAGGTCACCTCCACCGTGTTCTCGTCGACGAACCGACCGGTGCCTTCGAGGAGGTCGAGGCCGTCGGTCTCCTCGACGCTGCTGCGGCTCCCGGAGCGGAACGACTCGACGATGTCGCGCTTGCGCTGCCGCACCGTTTCCATGTCGACAGTGACGTCGCCGGTGCGGACGCCGTAGTCCTCGGCGCGGTTGACGAGGTGGGCCACGCGGGCGCTGGCGATCATCGTCTTCGACGGCGTGCAGCCGACGTTCACGCAGGTGCCGCCCACGTGGGCATGCTCGACGAGAGCAGCCGAATGGCCGTTCTCGGCCGCGGTCCCGGCGAGCGGCCCCCCGCCCTGACCGGCGCCGATGACAATGAGGTCGTAGGACGAAGCATCAGTCATGCCTTCAAAAGGAGACGTGCAGCGAACAGCGAGAGGGACGTCATACCTTGTCGTATGTGCACGAACGGCCATATCGGTACGGATGTCCGTAACGATTCCGTGCCGGCCCTTCGAACCGCTCCCGTTGGGTCCGCCCCCCCCTTTGAGCACCTGGGCCTGCCGGAGGACAATAACGAGGTGGTTGGTTTTCCCCGACTGCGACGGAATTCCGGGCACGTACGCTGGTCTCGACGGTACGTGCCAAATGCTCCAGGAGACGCTGGACCGGCGTCATTCACCCGCCGTACGGGGAGCGACCCAGCTGTAGACGACCAGAAACAGCACCGTCCCCAGCGCCAGCATCCCGCCCGCGAGGACCAGGCCGTATTGCCGGACGATCGGCACGACCGTGCTCCAGATCGACGCAGACCGCGCCTCGTCAAACACCGGATCCTCCGTGGAAGTCGGGGTGGTCCCGGCACCGGCGACGGGCACCGACAGCGTCGCGTTCACTGTCGAGGGCTGGAGACACGTCCGGTCGTTGCAGGCCTGCACGCGAACGCGACCCGTGAGGCGGTGCTCGCCCGGAGCCGTTCCCGAGGCGGGACGCACCGCAAAGAAAATAGGCGTCGTCCCCTCGTACACGTCGATCACGTCGCCCGCAAAGTCCAGTTCGAATCGCTTCGGCTCCGGATACTGAACGTCGTCCACCGTCACGTCGGAGGAGGCGCTCCAGTCGAGGGTCGTACCGATCAGGTAGTCGAACGTGGGCCGGTGCGCGTTGACGTGCCACCCCTCCTCTACCTCGAGCACGAGCGCCCCGTCGACGGCCTGGCCGGCCGGGACGGGCCGTGCCGCCAGTCGCGTTTCCACGGACACGAGGTCCGCGCTCGACGACGGCTGCGTCGAGTCCGCTTCGAACTGCTGCTGGAGTTCGCCCTCGGAGGGGCCTTCGTTCTGAGCGTGGAGGACCTCCGTCCCCATCCCGAACAGCAAAAGAACGCCGACGAGGAGAGTGGTCGCTGCACCTCGGTTCCTGATACACATGGTCGTCTCGGTGGTCGGTCAAAAAATTAGTGGCAGTGGCCGTGGGCCTCGGACCAGACCTGTCCCGACGGACAGTCCGGTCGGTCGCCTCCCAGCTGACCGGACACGACGGCTCCAAACAGGAGCAATCCGGCGAGGAGGAGAACGCCGATGCCAATGCCCAGAATGGTCGTGTTCTTGTACCACGGCGTGCGGCCTCGGCAACAGTGCTTATACTTCTCCCCGCTGCCGCAGGGACACGGGTCGTTGCGTCCCGGTT
Source organism: uncultured Salinivenus sp. (assembly GCA_964502085.1). Taxonomy (GTDB): domain Bacteria; phylum Bacteroidota; class Rhodothermia; order Rhodothermales; family Salinibacteraceae; genus Salinibacter. The sequence goes on from CAZCUZ010000103.1 coordinate 8,798, forward strand.
CGTCAGACATACGGATCAATCAGGGATTTATGCAAAGGACGTAAACGTGTGCGACGTGGTTCAAGACCCGTCGTCGAGCCGCTTCTCGAGTGCAGTGCGGAACTGGGTGAATCCCGCGGCGCTCCGCTGGAATGGCTGTCCAACCGACTGGAAGGTTCCCCCCGAGCCGCCGGCGCAACGGCGGTACCGGAGAAAACTACTGCCCGGACTGCGAGGCCGAGGTCTCCGACGTCGTTTCCTGCTCGATGAGCTGACCGATGCACTCGGCCGATCGGGCGCCGACCACCTTCTTCCCGATGGCGAGGGTAGGGGTGCTGTCGACGCCGGCCTTCCGGGCCTCGTACGGAAGCCGATTAACGGCCGACCCCTTTGCATTCGACTGGAGCTGGGAGCGCATCCAGTCGGGGTCGATGTCAATCTCCTCAGCTATAGCCACGAGCTGATCGGTCGTCATGCCCCCCTGGCCCGCATTCGGACTCTGAAGCTGGGCATCGATCATCTCGTAGTACTTGCCCTTTTCCTCTGCGAGGAGCATGGCTTGAATCTGCGGACGAGAGAACTGCCAGAGCGGCACCGGCTGCTTGTAGTAGCGAACCTGGTCGCCGTACCTCGACATCACCTGGTCCATCACGGGCTTGAACTTCTGGCAGTGCGGGCAATTCGGATCGAAAAATTCAACCAGGAGAAGGTCGGCGTCCGCGTTGCCCTGCACCGGCTCTTCGGCGGCAAGCGTTTCGGGATTGGTGTTGAGGGTGCCGCTAAAACCGCACTGCTGGGCCTGCACCGGCGGTGCGAGCAGTACAAGGCCGAGCACACCCATGAGAACAATCGAGAAAACGGCGGCACGTACGTTCATGACAAGAGCGAAGGATTGGATCACAGAATACGAGGAGGAAGAACTGGGGCTTCGATTCTAAGTAGACACGCAGAAATACGTTTATTCGAGAGTCATTCTGAGCGACCGAC
>CAZCUZ010000104.1:0-9611 GCA_964502085.1 uncultured Salinivenus sp.
AAGCACCGTCAAGCGCGACTGGCGGACCGCCCGGGCCTGGCTCGCCCGCGAGCTCGGCGAGAACGGTGCGTCGTAACCCTTCATTCCGTCGGATGAGGCCGACCGACCGCACGAACCCCTCCGTTCTCTTCGACGGGCCGTGCGGGAATCCCGCCCCTTCTGATCGTGCCTCTCGGGACTCGCTCGTTTCCGTTCCATTTCTCTGCCTCCCATGACCCCGAACCGCTGGCAACGGGTGAAGGCTGTCCTGGACGAGGTCCTGCAGTGTCCGCCGGACGAGCGCGAGGCCCGGCTGGAGGCCCTCTGCGGAGACGATCCCTCGCTCCGAGCCGAGGTCGAGTCGCTTCTGGACGCAGAGGCAGACGCCCCTGCGTTCCTGGACGACACCGTGGAGCACTGGGGACCGTCGTTTCTGAGCGACCTTCCGCCGGACGACGGCATCGGTCCGTCCGATCGCGTCGGGGCCTATCGCCTCGTCGAAGAGATTGGTGCCGGCGGCATGGGCGTCGTCTACCGGGCCGAACGGGCCGACGGACACTTCGAACGACAGGTGGCCCTGAAGGTGCTGCCCCGCTACTTTGAAACGGACGAACGGGTGGCCCGCTTTCGAGCCGAGCGCCAGATTTTGGCGTCCCTCGATCATCCGAACATCGCCCGTCTACTGGATGGAGGCGTGACTCCGGCGGGACATCCCTACCTGGTGATGGAGTACGTGGAGGGTCGCCCCCTCTCGGTGTACTGTGCCGAGGAGGACGTGTCTCTCGACGAGCGCCTGCGACTTTTGCAAACGATCGGCCGGGCGGTGCACCACGCACACAGCAACCTGGTGGTGCACCGAGACCTCAAACCCTCCAACATTCTGGTCACGGAGGACGGCACCGTCAAGCTCCTCGACTTCGGCATCGCAAAGCTCCTGGACGCGGAGGCGACATCCTCCCCGACCACGGACCCCGAGCAGTTGCTCATGACGCCCGAATACGCCGCCCCCGAACAGGTGCGCGGCGACGACGTGACCACGGCCGTCGACGTGTATCAGCTCGGGGTGCTGGCCTACGAGCTGTTGGTGGACCGTCGGCCCTTCCACGTCGAAGGACGACACCGGCCCGAGATCGAACGCGCCGTCCTCAAAACCGACCCCACTCGCCCCTCCACGGCCGTCCAGGCAGAATCCTCCTCCCCCGATCCCCGCGTTCCCCGCCCCCCCGCCGAGTGGAGCCGAGCCCTCCGGGGCGACCTGGACCACGTCGTGATGAAGGCCCTCCGGAAGGAGCCCGACCGCCGCTACGATTCGGCACAGGCCCTGGTCGACGACCTCGAACGGGTGCTCACCAATCGCCCCGTCCAGGCCAAGCCGGCCACGGTGAGATACCGCATTCGAAAATTTGCCCAGCGTCACCACAGAGGAGTGCTCGCCGCCCTCGCCGGTGTCGCTGTGCTCGTGGGACTGTCCGCGCTGTACGCCGTCCAGATACAGAACCAGCGCGACCGGGCCCGGGCCGAGGCCCAAAAGTCGGCCGAGGTCACGTCGTTTCTCATGGATCTCTTCGAGGCCAACGCCCCAGCCGAAGCCCTCGGCGACACCCTGACGGCCAACCAGCTTCTGCGCCGGGGCCTCGAACGAGCCGATGCCCTGAGCAGTCAGCCCGACGTGCAGGCCCAGATGCTCGACGTGATCGGTCAAATTCACGGTCGACTCGGAAACTACGACGACGCAGAATCTGTGCTTCGCCGGGCGGTCCGGATTCACACGCGGATCCACGGCCCCCAGGCCCGCGAAACCGTCGACATCCGCGAGCACCTCGGTATGCTACTGGGGGACGCCGGCCGCTACGAGGAGGCCGAGCGACTCCTCCGAGAGGTTCTCGAGACCCGAGACGCCGTTCTTCGAGGCGATGCGCTCCCTCGAGCCGAGACCGAGCGCCGCCTGGCGTACGTGCTCCGCCGACAGGGGAAATACGAGGAGGCCAAAACCCTCCTTCAGGAGAGCCTGCCCGTCGTCGAGGCCCAGGCAGGCGAGCGAAGTAAAGCGGCCGTCTCCACCAAGAGCAGCCTCGGGGTCGTCCTCCAAAACATCGGCGAATACCATCGAGCCGAATCGCTGTACCGAGACGTCTTGGCGGAGCGACGCCGCCGGCTCGACGCCCCCCATCCGACGCTGGCCATGAGCGTCAACAGCCTGGCCTCCCTTCTTATGAACGTGGGTCAACTGGAGGAAGCCGAGGCACTGTTCAAAGAAGCCCTCGCCATGCGAACAGTCCTTTTTGGACCCACCCATCCCAAGGTGGCCCTGACGCTGAACAACCTCGGGCTCGTGCATCGCGAGCAAGAACGGTACGAGGAGGCGGAATCGCACCTCCGCCGTGCGCTCTCAATCCGACGCGACCAGCTGGGCGACGACCACCTCAGCGTCGCGATCGGGCTCTTCGGCCTGGCCGATCTTCTCCACCGCACCGACCGCCCCCGTCGGGCACTCGACGCGTATCGAGAGGCGCTGGCGCTCTTTCGAGAGCACCTCGGGCCCGACCACTCGTTTACGGCGCGCGCGCAGATGGGTCTCGGCAGCGTCCACCACGCCCTCGGCAATCGGCGGGAGGCCGCGGAGGCCCTCCGGGAAGGATTCGATCGGGTGCGTCGGATCCATCCCGAATCGTCGCTGGAATACGCCCTCGAGGCGGGACGGCTCGGCCGCTACCACCTAGAGCGGGGCGACTCGTCCCGGGCCAAAGCGCTTCTCGAGCGAGGCCTCTCGACCCTGCGCGAGATCGAGGCCTCTCCCACCCCGCGCCAACGCAGGATGGAACGTGCTCTCCTCTCCCTCTCCGACGACGCGGACACAGGCCGCTAAGCGTTCGGGATCATCATGCATTCGAACGCTTTTCCTAGTCTGGCCTGCAACCGCCTCCCTCGGCCCCTCCCGAACGAACGGACTATCTGTGTTTTGGCCTGACCGACGGGAACGGTTGCAGGTTCGGTTCACCGTGTCCTCCGTTCTTCCAATGGTGCCCGCTTTATGGCTTCGATCTGCGTCTACTGCTCCTCCAGCAATGCGATTGCCGACAGCTATCCGCCCGTCGCCGACGCACTCGGGCGAGCGCTTGCCCACCGCGGCCACACGCTCGTCTACGGCGGGGGCGCCGTCGGACTCATGGGGGTGCTCGCCCAGGCGGCCCACGAGGAAGGCGGGAAGGTGACCGGGGTGATCCCCTCGAAGCTGCAGGACCGCGAGGGCATCGCGTACGAGGCCGACGAACTCATCGTCACCGAGACCATGCGCGAGCGAAAGGGCATCATGTTCCGCCGCGCCGACGCGTTCGTCGTGCTCCCGGGCGGGTACGGCACGCTCGAAGAGTTCATGGAGGTGCTTACGCTCAAGCAGCTGGGATACCACGACCAGCCCATCGCCATCCTCAACGCCGACGGCTTCTTCGACACGCTCCTGTCGTTCTTCGAGGAACTGCGCGAGGGCCGCTTTGCCCGGGAGCGGATGACCAACCTCGCCCACGTGGTGTCCACGCCCGAGGAGGCGCTCGATCGGATCGAACGGGTGTCCGCCCTGGACGGCACGTCCGCCTGAGGCGAACGCGTCCGTCGCTGACGAATCGTCGTCCCTCCCTACACGTTTGGGGTTCTCGTTCGATGCCGTCCCCCTCGCTCCATACCGTAGAGGTGCGCCGCACGGCGCGCGTCGCCACCCTCGGATCCCCCCGGACAGCCTCCACGTGGTGGGTCGTGCTGCACGGATACGGACAGCGGGCCGCCGACTTCCTCCAGCCCTTCTCGCCCATCGTCGGCCCCGACCGGTGCGTCGTCGCCCCCGAAGGACTTTCCCGCTTCTACGTCGACGGCCTGGAGTCGCACGAGCAGGTGGGCGCCTCGTGGATGACCCGTGAGGATCGGGACCACGAGATTGCCGACTACGTGGCCTACCTCGACGAGGCCGTCCGCAGTCTCCGCCCGTCAGATGCGTCGCCGTCTCTCCGCGTGCTCGGCTTCTCGCAGGGCGCCGCCACGGCCGGCCGGTGGGCTCTGCTCGGAGATACGACCGTCGACCGGCTGGTGCTGTGGGGCGGCGCGCCCGCCCACGACCTCTCCCTCGCGTCGCACGCCGACGCCCTCCGCGCGATGGACCTGACGCTGGTGGTCGGCACGGACGACCCGTACGTGACCGACGAAAGCCGCGCGGCGGTCCGGGAGCGGCTCGGGCGCCACGACATTCCGGTTTCCGTCCACACCTACGAGGGTGGCCACCGCATCGACCCCGACACCCTGCAGCGAATCGTCGCGCCCACGTCTTCGTAGCCGGACGAGACGGACGCGTCGCAATTAGCGCCCCCCCGGCCCGGAGGCGTCGGAGGACGTCGCGTCCACCCGTCGAGGGCGCCGTTGCTCGTCCGTGAGGCGGTCCCACGTCCGCTCGGCAAAGTCGAAGAACGGCTCCTTCTGGTGCAGCCAGCCGAAGTGGAGGACGTACGGCGTAAACTCCGTATACTCGCCCATTCGGGGAAAACACTCGGCCAGCCACAGCAGGGCATCGCGCACACCCTCGCTCGGGATGCCGCGGAGACTGTAGACGAACGGGGAGGTGTAAAAGCGGTAGGTCACGTCCCGAAATGCCGGGTCGTGATCGACGAGGGCGTCGATGTAGTCGAGCTGGGGACTGTTTCGGCCCTGCAGCCACGGAAAAACGTGCAGCCCGAGCGTACTCATGGCCATGGCGAGACTCCACTCACACGTCTCCTCCGTCCGCCCTTCTGCGAGCCGACTCCGAAAGTGGGTTTCGTCCGACCGCGCGAGAAACTCGCGGGCCCGCTCCACCACCTCGCCGGTCACGGCCTCGTCCTGCGCGTAAATCATGCCGGCCTGCACGCGGGGCAGGTGCGTGAGTCCAAATTGATGCAGCGTGCGGCGCCGGCGCTGGAGCAGCACGTCGACGAGTACGCCGAGCCCCTTCGGCCCGCCGAAGAAGTGATCGGCGTTTTGGAGCCCCGTGGCCGTAAACGGAAACGCAGCGAACTGCTGCCAGAGGGGCTCCGGATCGCGGCACCAGATCATGTCCGCATCCACGAAGAGCGACCGCTCGAAGGCCTTGAACCGGTCGAGGTGGTGCTTGAACCCGACGATGGACTGGTGTTGAGGCGGCAAATCCTCGATCACGTCGAAGTGGGCGTCGAGGCCTTTGCGCTGCAGAAGGGTCCGATGCGGCTCCGGACAGAAAAGGGCCACCGGCCGGTCGGCGTCGTACCGCCGGAGTGTGTGGACCGACGCCAGCGCATGCTTCACGTACCGGGCCGGACCGTAGCTGTGAAGGACGTAGCCTTCGCGAGGAGTGGACATGAGCGAGGAGAGGCCCCTGGCCCCGGACAGTGAACGAATCGAAGCGTAGTACTGCGTCAAGCGTCATTTTACGGGTCCGAGCGAACTCAAAATCCCTAAAGCAAGTCGCTTCGAGCAAGGAAATCTCAGATTTCCAGTCGAGAAGCCTCCCTGAAGTTTGGCGGCTTCACCAGGAAGATTTACTTCGTCAGTCGCTACGCTCGTGTCTCGACGCAGGCATCCCGATGTGGGTCGGGATGCCATGCTCGAAACATGTCCCGACTACTGTCGGGGTGACGTGTCGGTTTTTTGGGATTTGGAGTTCGCTTCAACACCCTCACTTGACAAACCAGTCGGACCTCCTTCAAAACAGACACCCTCCGATTGGTCCCGGCGACCCCCGTCCTATCGACGAGACGGAATTAGCTTGATGTCGTCGAAGTCGACCTTGGACTCGTCCCCGGTCGTGTCGGAGTCACTCCACAGCGTAATCGAGACGGGACGATCCGGCGGTGAGCCGCCGAAGACCTGCCGGTAGTCCTGCACGACGTCTCGTTGGATCGTCTTCCACTCCCCGAGCCGCGGCTCCCGGGCCGAGTCTACGACGATCACCTTCAGAGGCCCGAACGAAACCACGGTGCCCACCGGCAGCGACGAGCTGTAGGTGTATTTGATGCTCTTGGGCCGCCCCAGCCAATCTTTTCCGAAGGTGACGTACACCGCCGCTCCGGTGTCGTTTTCTCCCTTTTCACTGGCCCCCTCCGGAAGCGTGTGGGCCCGCCAGCGCCACTGCAGACGAGAATGTGACTGAAGATTCCAGTCGACGTCGTGTCCGTTTCGCACCGTAAACCGGAGCGCTTCCCCCTTTGTAACGGCCCGAACAAACTGATTTCCGCCCTCTTCGGCGACGTAGAACTGTTCGTCTCCTCCGTCCTCGAGCACCTCTCGCGGCGGTAATACCTCCTTCTCGCTCGTGACGTACTCCCATTGACTGGGCGGCTCTCCGACCGCATCCGATTCGAAGTGGTCCACCAGAATCGTGTCGGCAGCACTCCCCTCGGGGGTCGGCACCGTCCCCCCGACCGTAAGAAGCACTCCCAGGAGCAGTGTAGGAAGCTGATAGACCACCATCGGGTGACGTGTTTGGTTCAAAGAAAAGAAGAGTCCTCTTTTGCCCCCTTCCCGTCCCTGCTTCGGCTGTTCCTTGCGGGGTCAGGGTAGCCGCACGGATCCTCCTCCGAAGTAACGGATCGCCCGCCTCACAGAACGGCAAGAGTCGGACCTTACTGCCCTATACCTACTTATCCATACCTTACATCAACGGAATCAGATCGGCACGCGGATGCCAAAACCGCGAGAAATGACGGTGAATGTCCCATTGCCACAACGACTTTAGGGCGCCTGGGGGCACACATTTGGTCGTTCTGAATAGAGACTCTTCGTGCACGGGTCGTACGCTCTCCCACCTCGATTCCCGACTGCAGTACGGTCACGGTGGGACGCGTGGACCGACCCCGCCTCTCCACCTCTGCAACCGATTGGCCTCCACGATGCCTTCGTCCGACGCACACGCTTCGTCGAGTGACGGCCTCGTGGCACTGTTCGCCGACCGCTTCCTTCCGTATTCCCAGACGTTCATCTACGACGAAATTCGGGCGCACGAGCGCTACGCCGTCGACGTCTTTTGCAAGGAGCGGCTCAACGAAGACCGGTTCCCGTACGATCGCATCGTTCATCCGACCACCTGGATTGGACAGCGCCTCTACGAAAACGTCGGCTACTGGCCTCAGTTCGACCAAAAGATCGGAGCCCGCTCCTACGACCTCATCCACGCCCACTTCGGCACGACGGCCGTCTACGCCCTTCCGTACGTGCTCCGACACGACCTCCCCTTTGTGGTCACGTTCTGGGGCAACGACATCTCCGTGCTCCTCGGCACCCAGCGCTTCAATCCGAAGAATTGGCGCTACCTGGCGTACCGTCGCGCCATCATGAACCGGGCGGACGCGATGATCTGCGTCAGCAAAGAGATGAGCGAGTTCGTGCGGGAGATGAGCGAACGCCCCGACGCCATTCGGGTGTGGAGTCACGGAATCGATCTGGATCGCTTTCACCCCCTCCCGCACGAAAACCCCGTCCCGGAAATTGTGATGGTGGGGCGATTTACTGAAAAGAAGGGACACGCCTACGCCATTCGGGCCTTCGCCAACGTCATCGACGCGGGGCGGGAGGCCCACCTGACGTTGATTGGGAGCGGCGTACTGGAGTCCCGATGCCGGCGCCTCGTCCGCGAGCTCGCGATCGAGGACCACGTGACGTTCACCGGCGTCCTGACCCCCGAAGAAGTGGCCGAGCGGCTTCCCGCCGCCGACGTGGCCCTCGTGCCGAGCATCGTGGCTCGCAACCACGACCGCGAGGGAAGCCCCACCGTAGCCAAGGAGGCAAGCGCGTGCGGAACGCCGGTCGTCGGCACGTACCACGCCGGACTGCCGGCCATCGTCGAGGACGGCGAGACCGGCTTCCTCGTGCCCGAGCGCCACGTCGAGGCCCTCACCGACCGACTGCTCCGCCTCCTCGATGCCCCGGATCTCCGCACCCGCATGGGTCGGGCCGCCCGCAACAAGATGGAGCGAGAGTTCGCCCTCGACGATCGCGTCGCCGAACTCGAGCGCCTCTACGACGAGGTGCGCTGACCGTTTTCCTCCGTTCGGACCTTCACCATCTGTTTCCTTCACTGGCCCCACTCGTCAGATGCCTACCGCCGACGCCCCCCCCACCGGACGGGTCGCGATGTTTGCCAAGCGATTCCTTCCGTACTCCCAGACGTTCATCTACGACGAAATCCAGGCGCACGAGCGCTACACCGTAGACGTCTTCGCCAAGGAGCGCATGAACGAAGACCGGTTCCCCTACGATCGGGTGACCGTGCCCTCCGTCCTCGGGTCCGACTGGCTCGGCGCTCGTATCTACGAAAACGTCGGCTACTGGCCCTCGTTCGACCGGCAGATCGGTCGCGAATCCTACGACCTCGTCCACGCCCACTTCGGCACGCAGGCCGTCTACGCCCTGCCCTACGTCAAGCGCCACGACCTCCCCTTCGCCGTGACGTTCCACGGCATCGACGTCGGCGACCTCTTCGGGCCTCGCCGCTACCTCCCGCGACAGTGGCGCTACTGGGCTCTGTCCGGACCGATCTTCGAAACGGCCGACCTGCTGCTCGCCGACAGCATCGAACTCGGCGAACTGCTCGTCGAGCTCGGCGCCCCGAAGGAGAAGCTGCAGGTCCACCGCCTCGGCGTCGACCTGTCCAAGTTTCGGCGGGCCGAGGAGGAGCGGGACGTGCCGCGCATCACGATGGTGGGTCGGTTTACCGAGAAGAAGGGATTTCGCTACGCCCTCCGGGCGTGTGCTCGGGTCCTGGGCAGCGGGGTCGAGGGCGAGGTCGTGCTCCTGGGCGACGGCGAGCTGGAGCCCCAGTTCCGACGCATCGTGCGGGAGGGCGGCATCGAGGACCGGGTCGACTTTCGGGGCGCCGTACCCCACGAGGAGGTGGCGGAGGTCCTCGCCCGTACCGACGTGATGATGTGTCCGAGCGTCGTGACCCGGACCCACGATCGCGACTCCGGCCTCGTCGTGGCCAAGGAGGGAAGTGCGTGCGAGGCGCCCGTCATTGGGACCTACCACGGCGGCATCCCGTCGATCGTCGACGACGGCGAAACCGGCTTCCTCGTCCCCGAACGCAACGTCGACGCCCTCGAAGAGGCCCTCCACACCCTCCTCACCGACGCCGACCTGCGACGCCGCTTCGGCCGCGCCGCCCGAGAAAAGATGGAGCGGGACTTCAGCATGGACGATCAGGTCCGCGCGCTCGAAGGCTACTACGATCGCATCCGCACCGAATACCAAATGTAGCCGTCCCGGTACTCGCAGGCGCACGATCTCGTATTTGAAATGGGACGGACCGACGGTCCGAATACAATCGTGCACCCCCATTCTATAGAACCCAAGTTTCAGGACACAAACGTTTTGCCTCAGAGGACGCCCCCCCCCGGGGAGTACTCGTTCACTCCGTTCACAGCGCCACGGACAACGGTCCGTCTCAAGCACCATACTCGGCGGTCTGCAGACCGAAAGCCGTCGGTTCGAACAGGAGCACGGAGGGCGCACCTTTGGTTATCTAGAGGGACGCACTGCTTATAAAACCCTTACGTTTCCGATTTATACGTTAGGTTTGAACGTCTCGATGTGTCTACCGAGTGCATTTCTTTTTGGGATGACTTCCCGGGCCCGATTCCTTG
>CAZCUZ010000105.1:0-4899 GCA_964502085.1 uncultured Salinivenus sp.
GGGCGGTCCAGGCGTTCGAAGTCGTAGGCCGCGTTGGCCGTGAACGTATCTCCGCTCGAAAACTGAATGTTGACGGGCGTGAGGGTCAGGTTAATGGTCTGCGGTTCTAGGGTGAGGTCCGTCAGGTACTCGTACCGAACCGTAAAGCCCAGCTCCTGGATGTAGGGATTGTCTTCCAGCACGGGTTCGTAGCCGATCGTCGGCTGGAGGCGGCGGAAGCCGCGACGCTGGACAAATCCCACGGCCGGGTCGTACGCGTCTCCGAATTCGCGGTAGGACATGTGCGCAACCCACGGGTCATTCGGGTAGTTGAACCGCACCCCGCGCGTCGTCCGCTGGTGCCACTGCGAGGTGTCGGCCTTCAGCGGGGCGTTGTGCCAGAGGAAAAAGGCCTGGAATTGGAAGTCCTTCTCCCCGAACAGAGACGACGTGCCGAGTTCCAGATCTGTGCCGGCGGTGTGACGATTCGTGAAGCGGGCAAACGGGCCGTCGCGGTCGTGGGTGGCCCGGCGGGTGTAGATGACGCCGACCTGGCTCTCCGTTCCCAGATTGCGGATGACGCGACCCGCTGTAAAGTCCTCGGGGGGAAGCGTGCCGCCATCCTCTGCGGCCCCCTCGGCTTCGCGTGTGCGCACCTGGAAGAGGCCGACGTTGTAGTCCCCGAACCGCCCGTTCAGGCGGCCGCCGGCCAAAATGGGGACGGGCGTCCCGCCTTCCAATCCGATGCGCCGACTGAAAAACGGATACTGAGCGCTGCTGGGGGCGAACTGGAAGAGGTCCGCGCTTTCGAGGAAGAAGTCGCGCTTTTCGGGGAAAAAGAGAGGGAAACGGGTCAGATTCACGCGCCGCTGATCGACCTCCACCTCGGCGAAGTCCGTGTTGAAGGTGAGGGCCGTGCGGAGGCCCGGGGTGAACGCGTATGACAGGTCCCCACCCGCGTCCAGAGTCGATTCGCTCGAGCGACCAGCGTCCGACCACGTGCGCGTGCCGCTCGCGAGGCCGAAGGGGGTGACGTCGAGGCCGAGCCCCGACGAGCGGCCTCGGACGCCTCGGAGTTCACCGGCATAGCGAGGCCGAAAGATGCCCTGATTGCGCTTAAATCCGGCCCACAGAATTTCCTCGTTCTCGACCCGGATCGTGCGCTGTACGTTGAATCCCCAGGTGGTCTGCTGCGGATCGAACTGCAGGGTTCGAAACGGGATGCGAATCTCGGCCGTCCACCCGTCGTCGTGCTGCCGGACCTCCACGTTCCAGATGCCGTCCCACGCCTTGTTGAGGTTCGAGCCCTGTCCGGTGGAGAGCAGTCCGTCGCCCCGTAGGCCGAGGGGATTGGTCTCGAAGAAGTAGGCGTTGCGTCCGTCGTTGTAGGGGTCCAACGTCCACATGAGACGGTCGTCGGACCCGAGGGAGGCGTCACGCCGGTACTGGTAGGCTCGAATGTCGCCCGGGTCGCTGTGATACAGCGTGACGCCGATGTAGAGTGCTTCGTCGTCGTACACGACCTGCACGGCCGTCCGCTCCGACGGTGTACCGCCCTCGACCGGCTCCTGCTGCGTGAAGGCGGTGCTGGTCGGGGCCTCGGCCCAGGCGGCCTCGTCGAGGTGGCCATCGAGCTGGATGCGGGCGGCTCCGTCAACGGCGTGTGCTCGGAGTGAAGGGGTGGACTGGGCGGTCAGGGACCGGGCACTGGCGGCAAGGAGCACGCAGGCGACGACGAGAGCGGCGTAGCGAGGACGCATACACGGAGGATGCCGGTGGGGAGCAGGGCGAGATCTCCATCCGGGGGGGGCGGAGGAGATTTTTCCTTTATGCGAAAAAGAGGCCCGGCAGGTTCTCTCGTTCGTTGCCTTCACAGAAAAAATGTGATCCTGAAAGCAACCCTATGCCCCACGGGCCATTTCCTCCAGCCGCGCAATCCGCTCCTCCGTCGGCGGGTGGGTGGAGAAGAGGCTCCGCAGGCCGCTCAGGCCCCCGGAGAAGGGGTTGACGATGAACATGTGGGAGGTCGTCTCATTGGCGCTGCGCATCGGCCGCTGCTGGGCCGCCTGCTCCATGCGGCGCAGGGCGTTGGCCAGCCCCGTGGGATTGCCTGCAATCTCCGCCCCCTCGCGGTCGGCGACGTACTCCCGACTGCGCGAAATGGCCATCTGGATGAGCATGGCTGCCATCGGGGCCAGGATCATCATGAGCAGGGACGTCACGAAGCCCTGGTCTCGATCGAAGAAAATCCCGAACCGTGCGAGCAGCGTGATCGCGGCCGCGAGCGTGGCCGCGACGGTTGAGATCAGCATGTCGCGGTTCTTGATGTGGGCCAGCTCGTGGGCGATGACGCCCTCCAGTTCGTCGCGGTCCAGCGTGTTCATGATGCCCTGCGTGACGGCCACGACGGCGTGGTCGGGGTTGCGGCCCGTGGCGAAGGCGTTCGGCTGATCGGAGGGGATGATGCAGACCGTCGGCATCGGCAGATCGGCACGCCGACGCAGGCGATCGACCATCTCGTGCAACTCCGGAGCCTCGTCCCGGCTAACCTCCTCGGCCCCGTACATGCGCAGGACGATGGAGCTGCTGTACCAGTAGCTCACGCCGTTCATGCCCAGGGCGACCAGAAAGGCGATCATCATGCCGCCCGTGCCGGCGAGCGCCTGCCCGATGAGGGCAAAGAAGATCAGCATGACCGCCATGAGGGCGGTGGTGCGAAAGGTGTTCATGTGTCGTGCGTCTTGTGGGTGGGACCAACCGAATACTTCATTCTCCACATACGGCAACTCCCGTACCACGGTTCGGTCGCCTGACGATCTGGCAATGTCTGCGGCCGAAGGGCAGACGGACCGACATGATCGGCCACAGGGGGGGAATCTCTCGTTTGGACCCTACGAGAGCAGGTTAGATCTTGGGAGACTGTTCGTGCTCGGAGTGGAACGCCGATTCGTCGAGAGAAGCGCCCCGCACCCCCTCCATCATCAGCAGCTCTTCGAGGAGATCTTGCTTGCCTGCTTCTCCGCTGTTGTAATGCATGTGAAGCGAGAGGCGGTCGTCTCCTTTCCGGGCAAAGGAGAAGTTTTCCTCCGGAAGGTCGTTGCTTCCGAGGACGTTCTTTACCTGTTCGACGATCAGGGCGTCGTTCGGTAGGAGCAGTTCGATCTTGTGGTGCTCTCCACGCTGACTCAACCACGCGCGCACCGGGGAGAGGGCAACGAGGACCCCTAGGACCAGGAGCGTAATGCCGATGGCCAGAAGGGGAAAGCCCATTCCGATGCAGAGGCCGATCCCTGCCCCCACCCAGATTGTGGCCGCCGTCGTCAGTCCGTGGATCGACCCCCGCGCCTGAATGATCGCTCCTCCCCCAAGGAAGCCGACGCCGGTGACCACCTGAGACGCAATCCGTGACGGATCGACGCGGGTAATTGCATCGGGGCCCTCCGTCGTGAGGGTCACGAGGTCACTCACAATCATGAACAGGGTGGCGCCGACCGTGATCAGAATGATCGTTCGAAGGCCGGCGGGTTTGCCTTTCACTTCCCGCTCCATCCCCAACAGGAATCCGCACAGAAACCCAACGGCGAGTTTGAGGGAGACCTCCGGGAGAATACCGAAGAGCAGGCTGGGATCGTCAATCATGGGAGGGGGGCGAATTTGGAGACGCCGTTCGCGTGCATCCACCCCGTGCACCCGTCAGCGAGGAAAAACGGTACCCTCTCAACCGAACAGGGAGCGGGATCGTTCGAGGCTCCGTACACGACGAGCGGTCGAGGATGGATTTGCACCCGAGGAGAACGTCGACCGTCGTACAGAGTCACACGAGAATCGTCCCTTGGCGCAGGGGCAATCCGCGGCGACAGTGGACCCGTTAGCCGAAGAGCCCCGTCACGACCATTACGTCGTAGAGCGCGTGGGTCCAGGCGGCCACGCCGAAGCCGCGCCAGAGAAAGAGCACGTTTAGGGCGAGGCCGAAGGCGAACCGAAACGTAAAGGAGGGAAGTTCAAACGGGTCGCCCAGCGGTCCGACGTAGTGGGCGAGGCTAAACAGGGCTGCACCGAGGAGGGCGGCGAGCACATAGCCGGCATTGGCATTCTCGAAAACGGGCCGAAACAGAAGGGCCAGGCCGCCCACGAGCAGGACGCGAAAGAGCAGTTCCTCGTAGAGCCCGGCGCCGACGGAGAGGGCGAGCTGCGTCCACAGATCGCCTTCGGGAGGCGGAATGACGGCAAACAGCGCTGCCACGAGGTTCGACACGAGAATTGCGACTACGACGGCATAGGCAGTGCTTTCGAGCAGGATACCGACGAAGTAGCGACCTCGAATCGGAATGCGTCGGTGTCGGTCCACGACGTAGGCGGTTATGCCGGCCAGGATGGCAATCAGGACCAGGAGGAGGCCGCCGCGGGCTCCCGTCATGGCGAGGAGTTCTTTCAACCACACCTCTGCGCCCACCCGCACCGGGGCGCTCGTGCCGGTGTTGACGGCCACGATCATCGCCTCGTAGAGAATGAATAGGGGAAGGGCACTCAGGACGCCGTAGGTGGCCGATCGGGTAACCCGATGATAGGCGCGCAGTCCGGTCGGGGCGGGGGCACTCATGCGGACGGGAAACGAGAGAGGCTGACTCAGTCGGAGGGGCGGGCGGTCCACACGACGCGGAGGGCGACGGAGGAGGGCGTGTCGGGGTCGAGCCCGAGCTGTTGGGCCACGGCCTCCGACACGTCGAGGAGCACGCCCTCCTCGACCGGCCCGCGATCGATGACCCGCGCAAACGTGTGGCGGGTGGGGTCGCGGGTGGAGAGGAGGACGACGGAGCCGAAGGGAAGCGAAGGGTGGCTCACCACGTAGTCGTCGGGATCGTACGTGGTGCCGCTCGCCGTGAGGCGTCCGGCAAAGACGTCGGGGTAGACGGCGACCCG
>CAZCUZ010000105.1:4999-9592 GCA_964502085.1 uncultured Salinivenus sp.
GTCGTGCTGTCGTTGAGGGCGTAGAGCGTGTCCGCGGTGGTGCCGAGGCGAAGGGCGAGCGCGACGAAGGTGTCGCCGGCCTCGACCGCGTGGCGACCGGAGGAGGAGTCGTCTGTCGTGGGCGTGTCTGCCGCGGGGGCGTCGGTCGAGTCGCCCAATGGAGGCGATGGCTCTGTGGTGTCGGACGGGGGGTCGGAGGGAGTGGGCGGTTCGTCCGACGTCTCTTCGGGCGGACGCGACCCGGCGTCTGCATCGTCCCGTTGGTCAGGGCGCACGCGGAGGGAGTCCCCCGGCTGAATGGTCGGGTCGTCGAGGTCGTTCCAGCGCATCAGAGCACGAACCGACACCCCGAACGTACGGGCAATGCTGTAGACCGTGTCGCCGGACTGTACCGTGTACGTGGAGTCGGGCGGGTCCTGCGCTTCTGCAGGAGCGGCGGCGACCCCCACCGCCAGCGTAAGTCCAGTCAAGAGGATCAAGGCGCGCATCACAGCGGGAACGCCGGGACACAGAGGAAAAGCACCGTTCTGATACGCACGGAATCGAAACGCAGGGGATCCCGGAGTCTGCTTTGATTTTGAATTGCGTGGCGAGGGGGGCGATTTGCAGCCCACTCGAGACCGCTCGCGACTCGAGGCATAAATCAACGTGCCAGACTCTCAGTCGAAGCCGATGCCCTCTGCCTTCAGCTTGGCGTCTTGCAGTTCGGAAAGGTTTTTCTGATCCTTCTGCTCTCGGGCCACTTCGATGCCCCGCTCGTAGGTCGTGAGGGCGTCGTCCGTGCGGCCGAGGCGCTCGTAAAGCTTTCCGAGATGATAGTAGGTTCCCACGTAGTCGGGATCCGTCTCGACGAGCTCTTCGAAAAAGGACAGTGCTTCGTCGGTGTTGCCCTGCTTTAGGTGCTCCTGGGCGAGAGCAAATCGCGTAAATGCGTCGTCGGGATCGTCTTCGTGGAATTCCTGCAGTTGGCTCAGGCGATCGGTACTCATTGCGGAACGGGGGGCGATCAGTGAGAACGTCGAGAATGGGGCAGGCAAAAGCCGGCGTTACCAGGAGCCGCCGGCGCCCCCACCCCCGAAGCTTCCGCCGCCGAATCCGCCGAAGCCCCCGCCCCCACCGGAAAATCCCCCGCCGCCTCTGCCGCCCCCACCGCCCCAGATGATGAGCGGCATGTTCCCGTGCGTCCGACGTGAGCGACGTCCCTTCTTCCCGCCGCCCCGGAAGAACGAGGTCCCGACGAAGTAGAGAAGAATCAGCAGCGTAAAGAGGAGCGCCGTCGGCATGCCGTCGTCCGAGGACGCTCCCCGAGATTCGGCAGACGCGTCGTATTCTCCTGCCGTAGCCTGGATGATGGCGTCGGTGCCCCGGTCGAGGCCGGCGTAGAACTGCTCCTGACGGAAGGCCGGCGTGATGATGCGTTCGACGATGCGGTTTGCGATGGCGTCCGGCAGCGCCCCCTCCACGCCGTAGCCGGTGGCAATGAACATCTCGCGGTCTCCTCGGGAGACGAGGAGGACGACCCCATTGTCTTTGTCTTCCTGTCCCACGCCCCAGTCGCGGCCGAGGGTCACGGCGTACTCCGAGATGGGCGCTCCGTCGAGGCTCTGCACCGTGACGACCACGACGGCCGTCGACGTCGTGTCCTCAAAGGCGGTGAGCTTGTCGGCCAGCTGCTGCTCCTCGGCCGGGGAGAGCATCGCGCCCTGATCGAGCACCGGCGTCGAGGGGCGGGGCGGAAGGTCGTACCGCTGCGCCTGGGCCGGTGCCACCAGCGCAAGGGCCAGAAGACCGACGCCGGTAAGAATCAGAATGGACGAATGGAAACAACGAGGAGGCACGGGAACGAATCGTCCGGCAATGGAGGCGAGTCCAGTTCTCACGAATCACGGCTCACGGTTTACGTATCACGCATTCCTCAGTCGAAGTTCACGTCCGGAGCCTGGTCCGCTCCGGTCTCGGCCTCGAACGCCGTGCGCTGATCGAAGCCCATCAGTCCGGCAAATAACATCGTCGGGAAGGATCGCACTTGGGTGTTGTACTGCTGGACCGCCCGGTTGTAGTCCCGTCGGGCCACGGTAATGCGATTTTCGGTGCCCTCGAGCTGGGCCTGGAGGTCGCTGAACGACTGCGTGGCCTGGAGCTCGGGATAGTTTTCGGACACGGCGAGCAACCGCCCGAGTGATTTTCCGAGGGCGGACTGGGCCTGCTGGAATTGTTGCAGCTGCTCGGGGTTGTCGAGGTCCTCGGGCGAGACCTGAATCGAGGTCGCCTTCGCGCGGGCCTCCGTGACGGACTGCAGGGTTTCCTGTTCGAAGTCGGCGGCTCCCTCTACCGTTTCCACGAGGTTTGGAATGAGGTCGGCGCGTCGCTGATACTGGGCCTGAACGTTCGACCACGCCGTGTTCACGTGCTCGTCGAGCTCGACCAGGCTGTTGTAGGAGCTGGCTGCTCCACATCCGGCCACGCCGAGGAGGAGAACGACGGCGACGAGCGTAAGCGTTGCGTTGCTGCGCATGGACGGTCTGTTGTTGTACCGACGGTGACGACGGGCTGGGGCAAACGTCTGCGAGATGCACACGTGCCGGCCCTGACGATCGACTCGCGAAGCCCGGGAACGATCTACGCCTACAGCGTTCTGGAGTTGCGTGGACGGAGCCCTCGTCCGTTTGAGATCTACTCGAACTGGAGGACGAGGTGCATCTTGTCGCGGGCCCATTCGACGTGACTCTTGCGCTGCAGGCCCAGGACGACCACGTCCTCGTACGCCGCGACCCGATCAAAGAAATATTCGACCGTCGTCGGTACCGCATTTCCGTCCGGGTCGTCGGGCGTGTCGGCGTGGCTGTGGGCGAAGAGGGGATCGGCCTCGTCGAAGTAGAGCAGGGCGTGTTCCTCCGCCGCGTGGTCGAACGCCTTTCGCAGGCTGTTTTGGGTCTGCATGCGATAGTCGCTGAGGAGCGACGGGACGCGAAACTGATGCACGTTGCCGGTGGCGTACCGGGTTAGGGTTCCCAGGGCCTGCTGTCGCTGTTCGCGCACGCCGCCGTAGAAGAGGAGACGCGTCCCGGAACCGGCCTCCCGGCCGTCCATCAGGCGATCCAACCGATCGGCGAAGGTGTCCGGATCGTAGGTGATTACGGGCGTCTCCCCGGCCTCGGAGTCAGTGTCGTGGGGCTGAGAAGACGGCATGAGAACGGGCGGCAACGCGAGAGAAAAAGGCGTAAAGTCGAAGGAGGACGCTCACGCCGTGTTCCGGGGCGGAGGCGTTCCGCGTAGCGTTTGGGGGCGTGGTCTCGTTTCAGGAAGGGCCCTCACACGCCCGATCAGACGTCCGGCGAGCGATTCCTCTCAGAGGACGGACCCGTGGGGTTCGATGCTTCCGTGTCCCCTGTGCTCCCGCGCCCTCGAACGTGGGAATTATCTCAAAGCGGTCGAATGATACGGGCTGTGATGCCGGTATCACTCGACAGCGCCGATCCTCGCACATCGCCGATTCCTCCAGTGCATCGGCGTTTACACGTCTACGTCTTTTGAGATAATTCCTTATCCCGTGCTCTGCATGGCAGCAGCAATGCCGTTGAGGCTCAAGAGAAGGGCTTCTCCGAGGGTTTCCCGCTGGGAGACGTCTTCGGACGATCGGTACCGCTCGAGCAGTTCGATCTGGAGCAGGTTGAGAACGTCCGTGTACGGGTTCCGCAGGCGGATGGACTTCTTGAGAACGGGACTGTTGTCGAAGAGCTCCTCCTGGCCGGTAATCTGGAGAATGGCCTCTTCGGCGTGTTCGTAGTCTTCCTCGATGGTGTCGTGAAACGAGAGATCCGGATCCGTGAGGGCGTCGTATTCGGCGGCAATCGAGAGACGGGCCCGGGCCATCTCGCGCTGGGCACTGTCGAGGATGCCCCGGAAGAACGGCCACTGTCGATAAAGAGTGCGCAGCGTGTCGAGCGTCTCCGGATCATCCTCGATCAAGCGAGACAGTGCTTGTCCCGTACCGAACCAGCCCGGCACGATGTAGCGGGGCTGCGTCCAGGAAAAATTCCACGGGATGGCCCGAAGGGACTCAAAGTCAACTTCGTCGTCGTCAGAAGCGCGTGAAACGGGCCGTGATGCGATGGGCAGTCGACTGATGTGCTCGATGGGCGTGACCTGCGTGTACCACTGCCAGCCGGGGCCGCTTCCGTTGCTGATCAGGTCGCGGTATGCCTCCATGGCGTGCTCAGCGAGCCGATCCATCAGGGCCGCGACGTCAGAGTCGGTAGAGACCCGGGAGGCGAGCGCGGACTCGTACGTCTCCTCGTGCTGGGCCTCGGCCGTAGTCGTCAGCGTAGCGTTTACGAGCTGCTCCACGTGGCGCCGGGCGATGTCGGGGAGCGCGTAGCGGAACGAGATGATCTCCCCCTGCTCGGTCATCCGAATGCGGCCGTTGTGGACCACCGGCGGCAGCGCGCGGATGGCCTGCGACGAGCGACCGCCGCCCCGGCCCACCGTGCCCCCGCGCCCGTGAAAGAGCCGCAGGTCGACGTCGTACTCGTCGCACACGATGCCGAGGTCGTTGATGGCCTTGTGGAGGGCCCAGTTGGCCATCCAGTAGCC
>CAZCUZ010000106.1:0-9564 GCA_964502085.1 uncultured Salinivenus sp.
GCGCAGGCGGACTTCACGCAGGAGGTGAACTCGGAGCTTTCGTTCCGGGTGGGAGCCAACGTCACCTACGCCGAGAACGAAATTATCGACTTCGCCGAGGCCGAAGGCGTGCCCGAGTGGCAGGAGAACGAGGGGCGGCCCATGAACACGGGGCTCTACTACATCTCCGACGGGATCTGGAGCACTCAGGATGAGATCGATCAGGCAGAGGTGCACCATCCGGAGGCTCGTCCCGGGGACATCCGGTTCGAGGACGTTGACGGGGACGGAGACATCGACGCCGACGACCGCCGTCGGGTGACGGAGAACGACCGGCCGGACATCATCGGCGGCCTGAATCTGGGTGCGAGCTACAGGAATTTCGATCTGAGCTTGCGGTTCCAGGGCGCGGCGCAGGTTCAGCAGTACGTGTTCAGTGGGGCCGTTGGCACCTTCGGGAACTACTACCAGGAGTTTGCGGAGGACCGCTGGACGCCGGACAACACGGACGCATCCGGCCCGCGCGCCTACCAGCGGGTGAACCCGTACTGGGCGGCCTGGGCAGGAGGCGGGCAGCAGAACACCTACTTCCTGCGGGACGCCAAGTACATCCGTCTGAAGGCTGCCCAGTTGAGCTACACGGTGCCGGAAGGCCTCACGCAGGCGGCCGGACTCGGGCAGTTCCAGGTCTATCTGAGCGGGCGGAATCTGTTCACGCTTAC
Source organism: uncultured Salinivenus sp. (assembly GCA_964502085.1). Lineage (GTDB taxonomy): Bacteria > Bacteroidota > Rhodothermia > Rhodothermales > Salinibacteraceae > Salinibacter. The sequence continues at coordinate 702 of CAZCUZ010000106.1, forward strand.
GCCTCTCAACGTCTACGACCCGGAGATTCGCGTCAGCACGGGGCAGGTGTACCCGCCGGAACAGGCGTACACGTTCGGCATCCGGATGGGACTGTAGACGGCTGTTGCCCGAGGTGCATACGCACCTGATCACGCTTCCACGCTCCTGCCCCGCCCGACGCGAGAGGGCGGGGCACGACGGAGACTCTGAGATATCTCACGCATTTTGAGGGCAGATCCCAAAACCCATGAGAATATTGACACGCATTATCACTCTTTCCTTTGTCGGCGCGTTGCTCTTCCTGGCCGGGTGCGACAGCCTGAACCTGAGTCCAAAGGATGAATTCCAGGCCGACCAGGTCTTCGAGGATCCGGCCCTAACGCGGGCGTACTTGAATGAAATCTACAGTCACACCGGGCTGGGATACGGCGATCCCATGCAGACTCCGGGCATTGTGGACGAGGCGCTGAATACCCACGACCACCCCGGGTCGCAGAACATTATGTCGAACCTCACGCCCGGAGATCGCGGGCAGTGGGATTCGCCCGGCGGATGGAGTCCCGAAGACGAGCCGTATGAGGCATACGACTGGGGAAGTGTCTACTCCTTTGTTCGTGATCTGAACCTCTTCATCCAGAACGTCCAAGGGAATGACGTCATTCCTGCCGACGAGCGGGATGCGCTTCTCGGAGAGGCCTATTTCCTTCGAGGATATTTCTACCAGAACCTCATGAAGCTCTACGGAGGGGTGCCCGTCCTCACGGGGGTCTTTGAGCTGGGGGCCGGAGAAGCACAGTATCAGGTGGGCCGGCACTCGTTCACGCACACCGTCAATCACGTCGTGTCGGACCTCGACTCCGCAGCGACGCTCCTGGAAGGGAGAGAAGCTCGGCAACAGGGAGCCGCGACGGAGGCCGCAGCCCACGCCCTCAAGTCTCGCGTCCTCCTCTTTGCGGCGAGCGACCTTTACCACGACAGTCCGTTTAGCGGGAACGAGTACGTGACGTACTCCTCGAGCGATACCACCCGCCAGGAGCTCTGGCAGGGGGTTATCGACGCTGCCAATGCGGTTGGGAATGCGGGATACAGCCTGGGAGAGGATCTCTCGTCCGAGGAGTACCACCAGCTCTTCACGCAGGGGAACCCGAACACGATCTGGGCCCGGCACTTCGACGAGAATACGGGATTTGCGCACAACCATTCTCAGTGGGTGAGTCCGAACGGGTACTTCTCGTGGTCGGGCGACACGCCCACGCAGCAACACGTGGACGCCTACGAGATGGCGGACGGCTCCGACTTTCAGTGGGAGGGCGGAGATCCGACGCCCCCTAATCCCGAGGAGGAGAATCCGAATGACCCGGTAGATGCGGACAATCCGTACGACGACCGCGATCCCCGCTTCTACGCCAACATCCAGTTCAACGGGGCCGAGTGGCGGCAGCGCCCGTCGGGCAATCCTCGCTCGACCGATCCTGTGGGTGTGATTCAGACCGGTACGTACGAGATGCCGGACGGAGACATGATGGGCGGCCTCGACACGGACGCGGGTCCCCAGTCCTGGAACGCGTCGCGGACCGGGTACAACCTGCGGAAGTTTGTGGACCGGAGCATTGCGCCCGACCAGCAGCAGGCGTACAATGCCTGGATTCACATCCGCTACGCCGAGGTGCTGCTCAACAAGGCCGAGGCTCACGCGGAGCTTGGAGAACCCGGAGACGCCCAAACGGCGCTGAACGAGGTGCGGGATCGAGTGGGCATGCCCGACGTCACGGCCTCCGGGTCTGCTCTCATGGAGCAAATTCGTCAGGAGCGAGAGGTCGAGTTCGCCTTTGAAGGGCATCGCTACTTCGACGTGCGCCGCTGGAAGATGGGTACGGAAGCGTATGAGGACGCGCACGGCATCGATATACGGGGTGACCTTACTGGAAACTGTGGGAGTGACCTGGCGCTCGGTGAACTGATTGCCCAGGATTGCTACGACTATAGATACAAGGTCGTCAATCGCCAGGAGCGAGAGTGGGCGGATAGAAATTACTTCCTGCCGATCTCGAACGAGGAGATGGACCGGAATCCGAACCTGGATCAGAATCCGGGATACGAGTAGCTCCGTTCCTCGTGGCCGTCGGAGAATACCCGACGGTCTCCAGTTCTACACGTAGCAGAGACGGCCCGACCCTGCCCGGTCCGCAGCGCTCCTGCGGGCCGGGCGTGCGGGCGTATATGGGCCGGTCTGCAGTTTGACTGCGTCCTCGGAGTCGCTTCTATTGTGGAGCGGTCCTTCGATTGTTTCGGTCGATGCGTCACTGGGGGGCCGGGGCGTCAGTCGAGACGAGGTGAGAGCCCGTCGCGTCTGACTGTCTTCCCCAGACGGGGGGACGCTCGACATTTTTCGAATGCACGTTTTATGAAGCCAGGCGCATGTCTGATTTTCCCAACGTTGCTCCTCAGCGCAAAACGTACGATGCGATCGTCGTCGGCTCCGGCATTACCGGAGGGTGGGCCGCCAAGGAATTGACGGAGAGCGGCCTCGACACGCTCGTCGTCGAACGCGGCCCGTACGTCGAACACGGTGACGACTACGTCGGCGAGCACATGCCGGCCTGGGAGCTCGACTACCGGGGGCAGGGCGACCACGAGCGGTACGCCGACGAGTATCCGGTGCAGAGCAAGTGCTATGCGTTCGGGGAGGCCACCGAGCCGTTTTTTGCCAACGACAAAAAGAATCCCTACGTCCAGGAAGAGCCCTTTACGTGGATTCGGGGCTATCACCTGGGCGGGCGGTCCCTCACCTGGGGACGCCAGTGCTACCGGTGGAGCGACCTCGACTTTACGGCCAACGCCCGAGACGGCTACGGGGTGGACTGGCCCATCCGGTACGAGGACATTGCTCCCTGGTACGACTACGTCGAGAAGTACGTGGGCATCAGCGGAAAAGAAGAAGGCCTGCCGCAGCTGCCGGATGGGGCCTTCCTGCCGCCCATGGAAATGAACGTGGCCGAGAAGCAGGTGAGAGCGGGCATCGAAAGTGCCTACGAGGATCGAACGATGACGATCGGTCGGGTGGCCGTTCTCACCCAGCAGCACAACGGCCGACAGGCCTGCCACTACTGCGGGCCGTGTCATCGCGGCTGCTCGGTGGGAGCCTACTTTTCGAGCCTCAGCGCGACGCTTCCCGACGCCCGTGCCACGGACAACATGACGCTCGAGTGCGACAGCATCGTCCACAGCGTCAAGTACGACGCGGAGCGCGACCGGGCCACCGGGGTGCGCGTCATCGATCGCAAGACGAAAGAGACGCGCGAGTACGACGGCCGCATCGTCTTTCTCTGCGCCTCCACGCTCGGCTCTACGCAGATTTTGCTGAACTCTGCCACGTCGCGCTATCCGAACGGGCTGGCCAACTCGAGCGGGGCGCTGGGCCACTACCTGATGGACCATCCGTATCAGGCGGGCGCGAGCGGGCGCGTAGAGGGCCTCGCGGATCGCTACTATCACGGCCACCGGCCCAACGGCACCTACATTCCCCGCTTCCGCAACCTGGGCCCCGAGCCGGACCCAGACGTCGACTTCCTCCGCGGCTGGGGCAGTCAAGCGGGCGCCTCCCGCGAGGGATGGGGGCGTGCACTCGGCGAGGAGGGCTTCGGCGCCGACCTCAAGAACGACCTCCGCGATCCCGGCCCCTGGAGCATGGGCGCCGGCGGATGGGGCGAGATGCTTCCCCGCAAGGAAAACTACGTGGAGCTCGACGACGACAAGACCGACGCCTGGGGGATTCCGCAGCTCCGCATCAACTGTACGTTCAGCGAGAACGAAGAAAAAATGCGGGAGGACATGGCCGTCCAGCTCGCCGAGATGCTGGAGGCGGCCGGGTGCACCGACGTGGAGTCGTACGTCAACGAAGACGCGGCACCGGGCCTCTGCATTCACGAGATGGGCACGGCCCGGATGGGGCGCGACTCGGATACTTCGGTGCTCAACAAGTGGAATCAGGCGCACGACATTGAGAATCTCTTCGTCACCGACGGCTCGTGCATGGCGAGCTCCGCCTGCCAGAACCCGTCGATCACCTACATGGCCCTCACGGCTCGGGCCTGCGACTACGCCGTGAAGGAGTTGAAGCGCGGCAATCTCTAAGTATGGCTTGTGCTATAGTGCAAAGTATGTGCGATGCCTCGAAGTAAGCTTCTCCGAAAAAACTTAGCCTTAGCACCTACGTCGCACCGACAGCCGTCGTGTGCCTATCCAACTGCACGGATAGGCCATGTCGGTCGGATGGATGGGCTCCAGATCAAGTCTGGAGCGACGATGGGGTTCATTTTGGCGTTTGGGGGCAGGCACACATGCTGCCCACATTTAGCACAACGCGTTCTAAGTGCAGTCAAGCAGCGTCTTGTGACATATGGTCATTTCGACCGGAGAGCGCCGAGTAGGCGCTCGGAGTGGAGAAATCTCTCCGAATCCAGCGGAATCACATTTTAACGAGCACATTCACTCGAGTGTAGTCCTCTTGCTCAGATGGGGAGAACGATCGAATCCACGGCCATACGCTTGATTGTACTTAGCCAGGGGGGCTTACCACACGACTTTTTACTCTGAATTTCTTGACTATGGATCGACGTCGATTTTTACAACGAAGTGCGCTGGCCGGCGGGGCGATTCTCGGCGGGGCGGCGGGGACGGCGCAGGCCGACGCGTCTTCTGCGCTCGATTCCGAGCCGGCCGATTTTAACCTCCACTACGCCCCCAGTCCGGGGCAGTTTGAGGCGCTCGGCGGCTCGGATCCGGTCGACCAGATTGCGTTCATGGCCGAGCAGGGCTTTACGGCGCTGGAGGACAACGGAATGAGGGGGCGCTCGGAGAACGAGCAGACTCGCATTGCCGACGCGCTGCGCGAGCACGACATGCAGATGGGCGTCTTTGTGGCGCACTCGATTAGTTGGGGCGAGCCGGCGCTGGTGACCGGCGAAGAGGAGCCTCGTCAGCAGTTCCTCGATGAGATTCGTGCGTCCGTGGAGGTGGCCGACCGCGTCGACGCCACGTGGATCACGGTGGTCCCGGGCGCGCGCGACCTTCGCCTCGATCCGGGATATCAGCGCGCAAACCTCGTGGAGGTGCTTCGGGAGGCGGCGGAGATCCTCGAGCCGCACGACCTCGTGATGGTCCTCGAACCGCTCAACAACCGGCGGGACCATCCGAACCAGTTTTTGACGCACACGGCTCAGGCCTACGAGATTTGCCGCGCGGTCGACAGCCCGGCCTGCAAGATTCTATACGACCTCTACCACCAGCAGATTACGGAGGGCAACCTCATCCCCAACATCGACGCGGCCTGGGAAGAGATCGCCTACGTTCAGGTGGGCGACAATCCGGGTCGAAACGAGCCGACGACCGGCGAGATCAACTTCCGAAACGTTTTCCAACACCTCTACGAGAAGGGGTACGAGGGCGTCGTCGGAATGGAGCACGGCACGTCCGGCGAAGGGGAGGCCGGGGAGAAGGCCGTGATTGAGGCGTATCGGACGGTCGACTCCTTCGAGACGTGAGGAGGGGGCGTGCGTGCCCTCATCCACCCATTCATTCAGGTGCCCATTCTGATGATTTATCCATTCACCTTATCCGATCAGTCCCGGCACTCAGTCCGAGGACGGAGACGCCGACCGGATGTACGCGCGGACCGACGGGTAGTGCTCGTCGAGGAAGGCACGTCCGGCGTCGGCGCCGAGCACGCCGACGGTGGTGGCGAGGCCGTCGGCCGTCGTGCCGTCCTCGGCTATGATCGTGACGAGGAGCCGATGGGTGAGGCCGAGTCCCGTTCGGGGATCGACGACGTGGGAGTAGCGGGTCCCGTCAATCTCGACGAACTGGTGAGTGTCCCCGGAGGTCGAGACGGCGGCGTGGTCGAGCCGAAGGGGTTGTGCGTGGCCGCTGGAATCGGCTTCGGGGAGGCGAATCTCCCAGCCCGTCCGGTCGGGCGGCGATCCGCTCACGACGATGTCCCCACCGGCCTCAATCATCGCACGCGACACCCCCTCGGCGGCCAGCGTGTCGAGGGCCCGATCGAGAATGTATCCCTTCGCAATTCCTCCTACGTTTAATTGCATGGAATCGACCGTGAGCCGCACCGTGCGGGGATTTTCATTTAGGCGGACGTTGGTCCAGCCGACGCGGGCCGATGCCCGGCGCAGCGCCGCCGAGTCGGGCAGTTCCTCGTGCTCGCGGGCTCTCGACCAGAGGTTCAGGTACGGGCCCGCCGTCACGTCGAACGCTCCCTCGGATTGGCGCGCCAGCCGCTGGGCCTCTCGGAGCACGGCGAAGAGGGGACGGCTCACGGACACGGGGCCTTCACCGGCCCGGTCGGACAGCCGATTGAGTTCGCTGGACGATCGATAGCTGCTGAGTACGGTTTCCAGGTCCTCCATGCGGCGAAATGCGGCCCGACCGGCGTGCCGCGCCGTCGTATCGTGGGGGGCATACAGCACGACCCGCACCGCCATGCCCATTCGCGTTTGCCGGTACTCGTACCGCTGGAGCGAATCTTGCCCCAGCGCGTTCGGGGGGAGGAAGGAACCGATTAGCACGAAAAGGGCGGTGCCCCAAAGCGACTGACGGAGTGTTTTGTACCAATCAGAAATACGAACGAGAGACACTATGCGAACGATTGTGGTGACGAGTATACTGGCGATTTTCCTCGGGATCGGCCTTGCGGGGCCGGGGGCGAGCGACGGCCTCGCCGACCCGAGGGAGCCGGTCCGCGACGACACGCTGAGCCGGTACACCGAGGCCGTTCCCGGGACGATCGTCGAGTTCGAAATGGTGCCGGTTCCGGGCGGTTCCGTGACCGTCGACGGCACGGAGCGGGCCGTCGGTCCCTTCTGGATGGCCCGGGCGGAGATTCGGTGGGACGCCTACGACACCTATCGGCTCGACGAGGAGAGGGAGGGGCTCGACGGGGCGGAGGCCGACGCCATTTCGCTTCCGAGCAAGCCCTACGGCTTCGGAAACGAGATTCCGGGCTTTGGGCAGGAGGAGTACCCGGTTCTGTCGGTGGCCCGGAACGCGGCTCGGGAGTTTGCCGACTGGCTGTCGGCCAAGACGGGCCGCACCTACCGGCTCCCGACGGCGGCGGAGTGGAAGCACGCCTGCCGCGCGGGGCACGGCACCCCCGAGGAGTGGAGCAGCGACCAGCTGGGGCAGTACGCCTGGTTTGAGGGCAACGCCGAGGACACGGCGCACCCGACCGCCTCCCTCGACTCCAGTGACCTCGGCCTCTACGACCAGCTCGGGAACGCGGCCGAGCTGGTGGCCCCGCCGGAGGGAAACGAAGACCATCCGACGGAGGTGTGGGGCGGCTCCTACCAGAGTCCGGCCGGCGAGACGCACTGCTCGGCCCGCCGCCAGAAGACGGAGGCGTGGCAGCGGTCCGACCCGCAGCTGCCGAAGAGCCAGTGGTGGCTGTCGGACGCTCAGTTCGTGGGCTTCCGCATCGTTCGGGCGGCCGGTGGATCCTGAACCGGGCCCCGTCTGCGCCGACATTCGCACCCTGGATTTTTCTCATTCAACCAACACATCACCCATGAGTGACGATCAGAGTTCATTTGACGGCATTACGCGACGCGACTTCATGAAACGAAGCGCCGTGGCGACGGCGGGCGTTTCGGCGGGACTGATGGCCTCGGGCAATTATGCCTACGCCGACGGGACCGACAGCATCCGGCTCGGCCTGGTGGGCTGCGGGGGACGCGGCACGGGGGCGGCGAACGACTGTGTGCAGTCCTCGGAGGGGATCAACCTGGTCGCGATGGGCGATCTCTTTCAGGATCGCATCGAGGAGTCGACCAATGAGCTGGAGAAGCGGCTCGAGGACAGCTTTCAGGTCGACGAGGACCGCAAGTTCGTCGGGTTCGACGCCTACCGGAAGGTCATCGAGAGCGACGTCGACCTCGTCATCTTTGCGACGCCCCCGGCGTTCCGTCCCACGCACCTGCGAGCGGCGATCGAGGCGGGGAAGCACGTCTTCATCGAGAAGCCGGTGGCCACGGATCCGACGGGCATCCGCTCGGTGATGGAGTCGGCCGAGATGGCGGAGAAGAAGGGGCTGGCCATCGTGGCGGGCACCCAGCGCCGCCACGACCCGGCCTACCGGGAGGCGATGAAGCGCATCCACGACGGGGCCATTGGCGAGGTCAAGAGCGCGCAGGTGTACTGGAATCAGGGCGGGCTCTGGCACCACGAGCGCGAGCCGGGCATGTCGGACATGGAGTGGCAGGTGCGCAACTGGCTGTACTTCGCGTGGCTCTCCGGCGACCACATCGTCGAGCAGCACGTCCACAACATCGACGTGGCGAACTGGGCGCTGCAGAGCCACCCGGAGAAGGCCCTGGGCGTGGGCGGGCGGCAGGCCCGCACGAATCCGATCTACGGGCACGTCTTCGATCACTTCGGGATCGAGTTTCAGTACCCGAACGGGGCCCGCGTCTTCAGCATGTGCCGGCAGCAGGAGGGCACACCGTCCCGCGTCGGCGAGCACATCATCGGGACCAAGGGCACGAGCGACGGCCACTCCAAGATCGAGGGCGAGACCAGCTGGACCTACGAGGGGGAGGACGTCAACCCGTACGTGCAGGAGCACGCCGACCTCATCGCGAGCATCCGCGAGGGCGAGCCCCTCAACGAAGGGCAGCAGGTGGCCGAGAGCGTGCTGACCGCCATCATGGGCCGGGAGGCGGCCTACACGGGGCAGGAAGTGACGTGGGACGAGGTCCTGAATGCGGAAATGGACCTCGGCCCCGAGACCATGGAGTTCGGCTCGGTGCCGATGCCCGACGTGGCCGAGCCCGGCACGACGGAGCTCAACCGCACGCCGTTTAAGCAGCAGACGGCCGC
>CAZCUZ010000107.1:0-9491 GCA_964502085.1 uncultured Salinivenus sp.
ATGCTCTACCGGCCACATTTTGCCGCCGATTGATTCGTGTGCACAAATTTATTTGTCGGTGTGAAAAGGAAGTGTAAAGGTGGATCTATGCGCAACAACCTGCTAGCGAAGAGACGAAGCATTGCGTTGGAGTGAATCGGTGCAGCACACGTCCCCATGCGTTCTGTCCGTGCAGCGTTTCAGGTCCGGGTGCCGTTGTGTGGCGTCCTGCTGCTGTTTCTGTTTTTTGGGAGTGAGAAACGGGCAGCAGCGCAGGAGCAGGTCGACAGAACGGCGGCCGTCAGCGGATTCGTCACTGATTCCAGCGACGGACAGTCCCTCGCCGGGGCCAACGTCGTCCTTCGAAATCTGGCCGACTCCACGGTGTCGTATGGAGCTGCCACCGACTCGGACGGACTGTATCTGATCGACGACGTGCAGCCGGACCGATATGAGTTGCACGTGTCCTTCGTGGGCTATGAGCCCGCCCTCGATACCCTAACGCTCGCTCCAAGGGAGCATCGGACGGCCAACGTGGCGCTTGGGACGGGTGAGGCCGCGATCGACGAGGTCGTCGTCGAGGAGGAGCAGGAGGGAACGGCCGACGTCGTAGCGGGGCGGCAGCGGGTGGATCCGACGCAGGTCGAGCGTATTCCCACGCCGGACGTGAGCGGCGACCTCGCGTCGTATCTCACGACGCTGCCGGGTGTCGTCACCCTGGCCGACCGGGGTGGGCAGCTCTTTATTCGCGGAGGGGAACCGTCTCAGAACATGGTGCTCCTGGACGGCATGGTGCTCTACCAGCCTTTCCATCTGCTCGGGTTCTACTCCGCGTTTCCGTCGGACGTCATCGACCACGCGGACGTCTACGCAGGAGGCTTTGGGGCACAGTACGGGCGACGGCTCGCGTCGGTGATTGACGTGGCGACGCGCACGGGCAACAGGCAGCAATTCGCAGGCCGTGTCAGTCTTTCTCCGTTTATCGGCGAGGTGCGGCTGGAGGGGCCTCTCGGCACCGATCGGATCTCGGGCCTGGTCTCGGGACGGCAGTCGACGGTCGAGCGCGGGGCCGGGCCAATCCTGGGAGAGGAGATGCCCTTCAATTTTGGCGACGTCTTTGGAAAGGTACACGCCGACGTCACCGAGACCGGTCGGCTGTCGGTAAGTGCCGTGCGGACCCACGATCGGGGGCGGCTCGGTCCCGAGTCGGACGTCGGGGCCCTTCCGGAAGAAACGATTCAGGCCGATCCCTTCGGGGAGGTTCGCTGGCAGAACTGGGGCGTGGGGGGGCGCTACCTGACCGTGCCGGGAGATCTCTCCGTCGTGACCGACGTTCACCTTTCCGTGTCGGGCCTCCGGACGGAGCTCGGTCCGCCCGATGCGCCCACACGCACCTCGAGTGTACAGACGACGCGCCTCGCGTTTGACGCCCGATTTCCGCGGGAGCACACGACGATCCAGGCGGGCTTCCAGGGCAGTTTTTCCCGGTTCGCCCACGAGCTCGGCGGGCTGTATCAGGACACGTTTACCGATGCCCTCACGACGCTCGACCACATCGTGGCGTACGTGGAGCCCGAGGTCCGGCTGGGCGCCTTTCGAGTACAGCCGGGGCTCCGACTGCAGTTTCTCAAGAGCCGGTTCAACCCGTTTCTGGTGCCGCGCCTCCGCGCGAGCTGGACGACGGGGCGACATCGCGTGAGTGCGGCGGGCGGAGTGTACTATCAGGAGGTGGTCGGGCTCAGTGACCGGCGGGACGCCGCGAGCGTCTTCACGGCGTGGACGAACGTGCCGAAGCACGGGGGGCTGCCGCGCGACGACGTTCGGCGAGGGCGTACGCCCCGGGCGCTCGACGGCGTGCTCGGCTATCGGGTGCGCCTGACCCCCGGCCTGACGATGTCCCTCGAAGGCTATTACCGGGACTTGTCCGACCTTTTCATTGCGGAGTGGACGGCGTTTCCCCGCTTTACGACCCGGTTGCAGCCGGCGGACGGGCGCTCGTACGGGGCGGAGCTGCGGCTTGAAGGGACGTGGGGCCCGCTGTACGGGTACGTGGGCTACGGCTATTCGAATACGATGTACGACGCGCGCCAGAGCGAGCTCGAGCTCTGGTACGGAACCGAAGAGCTACGCTTCCGTCCTCCGCACGATCGACGCCACCAGCTGAGCGTGGTTTTGAATGCGGAGGTCGGTGCGTTCGAGGCGAGCCTGCGATGGCAGTTCGCCTCCGGCCGCCCCTACAGTCGGATTGCCGGATTCGATGGCTTTGCCCCCATGACGGAGGTGGCGGACGCGAAGGATCTTCCCGGGACGCGGCGGGTGATTTACGAGGCGCCGTTCGATGCCGTGCTGCCGCCGTATCATCGACTCGACGTCTCCCTTGAGCGGCGCTTTGCCCTGGGATCCGACGTCGAGATCGCCGTTCAGGCCACCGCGGTGAATGCCTACGACCGGCGCAACATCTTCTATCTGGACACCTTCACGCTCGACCGCGTCGATCAGCTCCCCCTTACCCCCTCTGTAGGGGTCGCACTCCGATACAAGTAACGGAGGCTTCGCATGCGTCACGTATGTCTCGGCGTCGTCGTGGGACTTGCCGTTTTGGTCGCGGGCTGTGAGACGTCCGTCGACCCGATCGCGGGGTCGGAGAAGGCGTTCTCTCTGTACGGGGCGCTGCAGCCGCGTGCGGACACGCAGTGGGTGCGCGTCTACGCCGTCACGGAAGAATTGGCGCCCACACCGACGGAGATGCTCGCCGCCGCGGTCACGTCGACCGACCTGGAGCGCGGACGCGAGCGCTCCTGGCGCGATTCGCTGATCCGGGAAGACGACGGTCGGGTAGCGCACGTGTTTTGGACGCCCGCGCGGGTCGAATACGGTCGGACCTATCAGATCGAGGTGAGGGGAGAAGGGGATCGGACGGCGCAGGTGAAGGTGCCCGTGCCCGAGAGAGCCGCGCTGGCGCTGGAGGAGCCGCAGGCGGAGGCGTCTCCCGTCATTGTCCCCGTTCGCGTCACGCGCTCCGTTCCCCGCCTCATCAACGTGGAGGTGGAGTACTACGTGCAGTACGACCGTGCGGAGAACGTAGCGGGAGCGGACGATCCGGCCGTTCGGTTGTCGGTGTCGTACACTGACGAGCCGCGTTCGGTCGAGGAGGGGTGGGTCGTGCCCATCGACCTGAGCAACGACTATAGAACCCTTCGCGACCGGCTCGTCGACTTGGATCTCTGGAATCCGGCGGTCGGGATCGTCATGCGCAACATGACCCTTCGTCTGGAGGTCGTGAACGAGGCGTGGGATCCGCCCGGAGGGGCGTTCGACCCCGACGTGCTGGTGGAGCCGGGGGCGATGTCGAACGTCGAAGGCGGGTTCGGATTCGTGGGGGCGGGGTATCCCCTTCGAAAACGGTGGCGCCCGGACGTCGAGGTGCTGGAGCGGGCCGGCTGGACCGATCCCAGGGACCTGTACTGAATGGGAGGACTGCCACGCGCGTGGGTGTGAAGGCGCGACAGACGCCAATTCGACCCGTACTCGTGGGGCCGCATGGTGTACCTGTTTAGCGATGGAAGCCTCTGAAGAATCCTCCCACGCGCACCTTCAGCGCCCTCGTCAACTCCGGACGAAGCGAAGCGGAGATCCGGAGTCCAGTGTCCGAAAGGACCTCGGCGGGAAAGTTCAGCATCATTTGCAGGCCTGTCGCTAAACACATACCGCATGGCCATGCGGCCCACCCTCCACGGCGGGGAGGAAAAATTACGGGAGGAAGGGGATCGCCCGTTTCGAAAGCAGAGCGTCGTCAAAAACGAAAAGCCCCTGGCCGGGACGACCCGGCTGGGGGCTTTTGCGGTTGGACATACTCTCCGATTCGGGGCTACTGGGCCGAGGCGCCGACCGTCTCGCGGGCGTCGTCCAGGGCCCACGGATCGCGGGGATTTTGGCGGGCGAGGTACTGGTTCGCATCGGAGACGTTGGTGACCTCGCCGGCGTCTCCGTCCCATTGGATCTTCGCGTTGCCGGCCCGGAGCGAAACGAGGCCCAGCAGCATCGTCTCCGTCAGTCCGGCGGCGTACTCGAACGGGGAGGTGGCCTCCGCCTGGCCCTTGATCCCCTGGATCCAGTTCATTTCGTGGCTTTCCGCCTCCACGCGGTCGAACTGGCGGGGCGGCTCGTCCATCTGCTCGGCCTTCTCGACCGGGAAGATCTGCGGATTGCTGCCGTAGGTCTCGTGCACGAGATAGCCGTCGTCGCCGACGAAGAGGGCGCCGCCGCTGGGCGTGAGCGTCTCCTCCTCCGGGATGGCGTCGGGCCGCGGGGGCCGCATCCCGCCGTCGTACCAGATCATCTCGACGGCCGACCGGTCGTTCCGCTCGGGAAACTCGAAGTAGGTGGTCGTGGCGTTCGGCCAGCTCGCTCCGTTGAACGGCGTCGAGCGGGTCTGGATGGTGGTCGGAGCGTCGAGCTGAAGCGCCCAGTACGGGTGATCGACGAGGTGGGCACCCATGTCCCCGAGGGCGCCGGTGCCCCAGTCGACCCAGCCCCGCCAGCTGAACGGATGGAAGTCCTCGTGGTAGGCCTCCTCCTCCGCCGGGCCCAGGAAGAGGTCCCACTCGAGGTTGTCCGGCACCCGCTGAATGCTGTCGGGCATCTCGCCGCCCTGCGGCCAGATGGGGCGATTGGTCCAGACGTGCACCGTCTGGATTTCACCGAGGGCTCCGCTGCGCACGTACTCGTTGATCAGACGCGCGTCGTCGCTGGAGTGGCCCTGGTTGCCCATCTGCGTGACCACGTCCGTTTCGCGGGCCAGGCGGGCGAGGTGGCGGGCCTCCGCGACCGACCAGGTGAGCGGCTTCTGCGTGTAGACGTGAAAGCCCCGCCGCATCGCGTCGGACGTGATCTTGGCGTGGGTGTGGTCGGGGGTCGCGACGATGACCGCGTCGATCTCCTGGCCCATCTCGTCGAACATCCGCCTGTAGTCGTAATACGTCGCGGCGTCGGGATAGGTGTCGAAGACCTCGGCGGCGTAGTTGTGGTCCACGTCGGCAAGGGCCACGACGTTTTCGGAGTCGGCGAGGTTGTTGAGGTTCGCCTCTCCGATGCCGCCAATGCCGACGGCGGCCACGTTGACGGTGTCGCTGGGGGCCTGGTGGCCGGGGCCGCCCAGCACGTTGCGGGGAACGATCAGCGGGGCCGCGAGGGCCGCTGCGCTTCCCTTGGCTGCGGTACCGAGAAAGTCGCGTCGCGAGATCGTCTGGTCGGTCATGGGATTCGGTGGTTCGTGTACGGACGGTTGAAGGGCGGACGAGAGGCGGAGATTCAGGAGTTGATGAACCGTGAGCGAGAGCCCGGCTGGTGCCGGGTGCGTGGAACGGCTTCCAGAAGGGGACCCGAGTCGTGACGATCTGGGATGGGTGGAGGCGGTAAGGCCCGATGCAGACTCCCGGGTTTCCTGAATCCTGCCAGTATGTCCGCTTTCGTACATATTACGGGGTAAGGGGGTCGGATACAACCCATCCGGGAAGAGGAAAAGACGAGCGTAAGGTGCGTTTTGTGGACGGGCGGGGACACGAGGCGCTGGGTCCGGGGCGGTCGGGGCAATTCGGGGAAAGACCGGCGTGACGGGCACGTCCAGGCAGGCCGTCGATGGGGCCGGTCGTACGGTCCCGGCGGCGCCGAGAGGGAGAAAATGGAAACGCCGCAGAACCGCGCCGTGCGACGAGGCTCTGCGGCGTGCGTAAAAACACACAGTCCTACCTTGAAGACCATCAACCCGTGCATCCGAGACTGCTTCGTCCCGGACCCAGGCAGTCGACCACACGATGCTGCTTGCCCTCAGTTAGGGGGCGTCGTCGACGCCGGTGCCCGGAAGCTCGGCGAGGAGATGCGGTTCGTACTTTTCCATTTGTTTCCGGGTCAGGGCGAGGTTGCCCTCCTGCGAGATGGCCGTGCCCATGTAGTAGTCTTCGCCCAGCTCCCGGATGAGCAGGTACATGCCGTTCGTCGTGACCAGGATGTCGGTCGTGTCGAGCGGATCGCCGCCGAGAATCTCAAGGGCGTCGCGGTTGGCCTGCACGAAGTCGGTGTACGCGGCGTTGGCCCCGGAAGCGTCAAAGTCTGGATCGGGACTATAGGAGGCGACCCCCATGCCGCTGTCCATGTCGACGAGCGCGGTCGAGAGATAATTTGGGACGTTGTCGGCGAAGTCCTGAAGAATGTCGTCGAGTTTGCTCATGAGTCAAATGTGGGGTTGAGAGTGAAAAAACACAGAGGGTGTAGCGAAAACGTAGACGTCGAGTCGGACGGGCGAAGGTCATTCGCTCGCTCGGAGGCTCGGGGTGCGGTTTTCATTCCGGGGGGGCGAGGGGGCGGCTATCCGCCGGCGCCGAAATCGAAGAGGGACTGTGGGCTGTCCTGTTTGAGGATCGCGACGAAGCGCTCGGCCGCCCGACGAGAGGAGGCCTGCTCTCCGTCCGGTTGGGCGAGGGAGATCTGCACCAGGCGCCACCCTTCTCCGACCGCGGCGTTGAGCTCGTCGAGGCCGGTTGGATCGTCGGCCTGCTGGTCGACGAGGATTTCCTTTCGATTCGGGGGGTCCGTCGCGCTGGAGGGGGCGGACTCGGACGGGGCGGCGTCCGGGTCGGTTTGGCCATTCGGGCGCTCGTCGGACATCCAGGAGGGGGCCCCGAGGTCGTCGTCGAGGAACGACTCTTCGGGTGAGTCGGTCTCCTCCGAAGAGGAGTCGCTCGGCTCGTCGTCGCCGAGGAGGGGATCGTCCTCCGGATCGTCGAATACGTTTCCAAAGAAGTCACTGTCGTCGCTCATGGGAAGAGCTGGAGGTTGGAATGGGAGGGAGCAACACGCAGGCTCGAACGTGAGCCGAGACGGTCGTCAGGTCCGGTGGGGTTGCTTTTCGCGGACGGTTCCGTAGATCGAGCCGTACCGATCGAGCCGATCGATGACTTCCTCGACGAATGCTCCGTATTGCTGGGCTCCGGTCGAGTCCGGTGCGTATTCGAATACGGACTGGCCCCGGGTGGGCGCCTCCTCGATGACCGGATCGTGGCGGATTTCGACGTCGAAGACCTTTCCGCCGTAGTGATTTCGCACCTCGTCGATGATGGCGCGGGTCTCCTCGTCGTCTCGATCCACCATGGTGAGCAGCACCCCGAGCACCGGCGCCGCCTCCCCGAGGCTCATGCGCACATTTTTGACCACCTCGCCGAGGCTCACGACCCCTTCGAGGGAAAGATAGGAGGGGGCCACGGGAATGATAAAGGCGTCGGCCGCGACCAGGGCGTTGATTGTGAGCAACGAGGTCGACGGGGCGCAGTCGATCAAAATGGTGTCGTACTCCCGCTCGATCTCGGAGAGCACCTGCGTGAGCCGCTCTTCTCGGCCGTCGACCGAGGCGAGTCGGGTGTCCGCGTCGGCCAGCCGCAGGGAGCCGGGGAGCACGTCGACGCCCGTCGTGTCGGTGGGGCGGGCCACGTCGGACGCGTCGTTTTCCCCGAACAGGACCGAGGCGCTCGAGGGATTGAGATCGTCCCGGTCGACCCCGAGCGCGAGAGAGGCGGAGCCCTGGCTGTCCAGGTCGACGACCAGCACCCGGTGTCCCTCTCGTCCCAGCCCGGCGGCCAGGTTCACGGTGGTCGTGGTTTTGCCCACGCCGCCTTTGTTGTTGATGATTGGTATCGTCTTCAGCATACGTACAGTCGGATGGTCCGGGAGAGAAAAGGAGTCCTCGAAATTGAAAAGGAAGCATTCGGTCTCCGTCTCCGGAGCGTCGGACGCGATGGCGAGCCCCCGGCGTCGGGACTCGTGATGGAGAGAGGTCGCATTCGGCGGGGCGGTCACTCCGACGGTCGTCCGAGGCACACGCTGCTCTTTTTGCAAGCGGCACGCCACGGTGAGGAGACGGGGCTCACGGGGCCGTGGAGCCGTTTGGGTGGGACTGCGGGATACAGAAATGTAAATGGGGCTGTCGAAATGTAGCACGGGGCGTTTTTGGAGAACGGCGACGGGCAACGGGAATGCGCTCGACCGCTGCGCCGCCGAGGTCGTCGGACGGGGACGGCGGTACGCTCTCACCCGGACGGACGTCCTCTCAAAATAGATGTCCTGCCGTCCGGACGAGGCCGTCTCCTCCTGCAGGGAGGAGGCTCCGTGGAACTTCCCGGCGGGCCCCGAGTGACGATTTTCGCCCGTGAGGCGGGGACACGTTGACAGCGACTTTCGCACCGAATTTCTACGCGACCGATGAGCGATCCCTATCGAATCGGCATCATCGGGGCGGGGGCCGTCGCCGACCTGCACGCTCGTGCCCTTGCGGATCTCGACGGGGCGACCCTCGTGGCTGCGGCTCGTCGGAGCGAGGACCCGGGGCGGGCCTTTGCCGAGGCGCACGACTGCACGTGGTACGCGGACTACGAGGCCCTCCTCGACGACGCGGCCCCGGACGTGGTTCTCGTCGCCACCCCCAGCGGGGCCCATCTGGAGCCCACCGTTGCCGCCGCCGAACGGGGCGTGCACGTGCTCTGCGAGAAGCCGCTGGAGATTACGACCGAGCGCGTGGATCGGATGATTGCGGCGGCGGAGCGTCACGGCGTGAAGCTGGGGGGCATCTTTCAGCAGCGATTCAGTGAATCCCTTCGGGTCGTCCGGGACGCCGTGGCCGAAGGGCGGTTCGGTTCCCTGGCGGTGGCGACGGCGTGCGTGCCCTGGTGGCGCGACGACGCGTACTACGAGGGCACCTGGAAGGGAACGGCCGCGCTGGACGGCGGCGGGGCTCTCATGAATCAGTCCATCCACGCCGTCGACGCCATCGCCTGGCTCGTGCGAACCCACCTGGGCCTCGCCCTCGGCGAGAATCCGGTGGCCGAGGTCTTTGCCTACACGGACGTACGGGGGCACGAGTCCGGCTCCCTGGAGGTCGAAGACACCGCCGTGGCGGTGCTGCGGTATCGCGACGGGACGCTCGGTCACCTGCTCGGGGCGACCTCTGCGTATCCGGGCGGTCGACGACGGCTCCGGATCGCGGGGCGGCAGGGCACGGCCGAGCTGCACGAGGACGAACTCGTCTGCTGGCAGCTTCGCGACGAGCGGCCCGAAGACGAGGAGATTCGCCGGGCCTATGGAAACGCGGGGGGCGAAGGAGGGGCCTCCGATCCGATGGCGATTGACTACGAGAAGCACGCGCGCAACGTCGGGGCCTTTCTCGACTGGGTCGAGGGGGACGCCGACTTTGCGTTGCACGGGGCGGAGGCCCGGACGGCTGTCGCAATCATCGAGGCCATTTACAAGTCTGCCGACACCGGACGGCCGGTACGACTCTAAGAACGGCTTGTGCTATAGTGCGAAGTATGTGTAGTCCTTAAAATATAATCTACTAGAAAGAAAACAGCACCTTCGTCGCTCTAGGACATCTGAGAGGTCGAACCTCGATTCCGGCACTCTCAGATGTCCAAGCCCATCCATCCAAACAGGAACGCCTCACATTCGTCACCTAGGCTCCAGATCAA
>CAZCUZ010000108.1:0-9441 GCA_964502085.1 uncultured Salinivenus sp.
TGGCCCGAACTGCCGCCGCTTGCAGACTGGCAGGACACGTATGAGACCGTTCACATGTGGACCCAGATCGTCGGCAAGATTCGGCTGGAGCAGGCACCGTGGGTCAACCACTCGTGGGGATCGGCGCTCTACGTCACGACGCAGGGACTTACGACCTCGCCCATCCCGTACGCGTCTCGCACGTTCGCCATCGACCTCGATTTCGCCCGGCACGTGCTGCGGATCCGCACGTCTACCGGCGAGGCGCATACGGTCGACCTGGAGCCGATGTCCGTGGCCGCATTCTACCGGCGGATCATGGACGCTCTCGACGATCTGGACATCGAGGTGGAGATCTACCCGAAGCCGGTCGAGGTTCCCGATCCGATCCAGCCGTTCCCCGAAGACGAGGCGCACGCGAGCTACGACGACGAGGCCGTGTACCGCTTCTGGCGTGCGCTCGTCCAGGCCGATCGGGTCTTCACGGCCTTCCGCTCGCGGTTCATTGGGAAGGTGAGCCCGGTGCACTTCTTCTGGGGCGCGTTCGACCTGGCCGTAACGCGCTTCTCCGGGCGGGACGCGCCGCGGCATCCGGGCGGCGTGCCGAACTGCGCCGACTGGGTGATGGAGGAGGCCTACTCGAAAGAGCTCTCCAGCGCGGGCTTCTGGCCGGGCACGGGAATCGGTGAGGCGGCCTTCTACTCCTATGCCTATCCGGAGCCGGACGGCTACCGCGATCGCACCGTGCAGCCGGAGGCCGCCTACTACCTCGACGAGATGGGCGAGTACGTCCTTCCGTACGAGGCCGTGCGCACGGCGGACGATCCGGATGCGACGCTGCTGGACTTTCTCCAGAGCACCTACGCGGCGGCCGCCGATCTCGGGAACTGGGACCGCGACGCGCTGGAGGGCGAGGCCACCCCCGCCTAACTCCGGAGCACGTCACGGGGGCTCTCTCGTTCACTGAATGACGAAAGACGAGGCGTGCCGAACAGTGAAAGGGAGACGTTCACAGGTCGCACCTGCCCCCGTCCGCACCTCCAAGGCAGACGGCGTTCTGGGCTTCATTGACGCGTTCGAATCAGGAGTTCGCCGGCCGCTTCCCCCTCGCTCGGACCGGGGTCACGTGTCCTCTTCCCATTCCGGCACCACCAGGCCCTCCGGTGGCCACACGCCCAGCAGGCGCCGGACCGTCACGAATTGTCCGAGGTGATAGGCGTTGTGGTCGGCGATGGCCGCAATCTCCTGGGCGTACGCCGTCCCGTGGTACCCCTCCCCGTCGGCATGCGGGATCGCCCCGGCGAGGTCGACGTCGGGGTCGTTGACCAGTGCTTTGACCGCGTGCAGATCGGCCTGAAATGCCTCCCGGCTTCGGGTCCACGCCTCGTCGCTCGGCGGCGCCACCGAGTCGGGCCAGTAGTCGTCCGGCCAGGCCGGAAACGTGTAGTCCGGATCTGTGCAGTAGTCGAGGTAGTCGGCCTGGCTGACCCGCATGTGCTCCAGAATCTGCCACAGCGAATAGGCCTCGGGGAGCCCGTCCGGCTGTACGCCCCGGGCCGCGGGGGGAACGTCTCGCAGAATGTCGTCGGGCGAGCGGCGAGCCACCGTGGCGGTGAGCTGATCCATGAGCGTCGAGCGGAGAACGGCAGAAGCAGCCATAGCAGACGTACAAAAGAAAAGGGATCGGGGCGTGGATCATACGTGAAGGAAACGGACAGGTCCGCAAGAAACGGGAAATCCAGGAGAAGGAGTGCCGACCGACGGTTTTGCAGTCCTCGCTCCCTTTCCGGATCCCTCGGGCCTGCCGCTACTCGTCGCCCGTCTCCTTCCACGTCGTCGCCGCGAGGGCCAGCGTGCGGTCCGTCTCGGCGTGGGCGAGCCGGTGCCGCACGCGCAGGCTCCCCTCCTCCTCCCGGACCTCAGCAGTGGCGCGCACCGGATCCCCGAACGTCGTCTCGGCCTCGAACTGCAGGGCCAGGCCCGTACACCGGCGCTCGTCGAGCACCTCGGGCGGCAGCGTCTCCAGCGCCCACTCCAGGTAGCGGACGTTGTTGACGTGCCGGTTGAGGTCGAGGTCGTGGTAGCGCACCGTGAACGTGCGGTCCCGATCTGCGCGAGCGGGCGCCGGGAGGTCGTCGTCCTTTCGATCGAGGGGCGCCGGACGATCGGGCACCTCGATGTCGTAGAGGGCGGACGGGGGGCGGAGGGGGCGTCGCCGCTCCGTGTCGATGACGAGCCAGGCGCTGGTGCCCTTCGCAACCGTTCGCTCCGCCTCGTCCCGCACCACGAACGCCCGCGTCGCAACCAGCCCGTCGAGGCCCGACGGCCACGTCTCCAGGACGATCTCCTCCTCCCAGTGCGGCAGCCGGTCGATCTCCATGCGGAGCCGCGCCAGCACCCACGCCTGATCCTGCGCGAGCATCTCCTGCATCGACACCCCGAGCGCGTCGGCGTGGTGCCCGGCCGCTTCCTGAAAGTAGGTGGCGAGGGCGAGCACGGAGGCCGTGCCGTCGGGAGTGAGGTCGGACGCCCGGATGCGGCGGTTTTCCGTCCAGATGCCGGCCATTGCGGAATGATACGATTGTGTGGAGGCGACGAGAGGGCCCAAACTCCTGTCCGCAGCGACCGATCCTCTCCCTTCACCCCAAGGCCCTCAACACCGGACCCGTGTCCAGCCGGCTCCGATTTTTATAGGAGGGCCGTCACGATGGATCGTGACGGCTTTGCCTCCAGACGGCCCCTCCCCCTCTCTTTACGAGACACCCGCACGCCCGTCTCTATTCCGTCAACTGGTCGCAGACCGTCGCAAGATCGTCGTCCCGCAGCGTCATCAGGCGCTCGGCGTCCTCGGTGAGGCGCGCCAGGTTCTGAGGGGACGCGTCGTCCATCGCATCGCCGGCCGCCTCCAGGGGCACCTGAAAGCGGACGAACCGATCCCCGAGCACGTGACGGAGCTGATATCGAGCCGCGTCGGAGACGCCGTCGAACACGATGTCGATCAGAGGCAGAGCCCAGTCGAGCGCCCCCCAGTCCTGCGCGTCCTCGTAGGAAAAGGGCTCCGTGGAGGCCCCCGTCCCGATCGACACGATCCGAACGGGCTCGTCCGGCTGCCGCTTCTCCGCCTCGGCGTAGGCCGACACGGCCGGATTGCTGGCGAAGACCCCGCCGTCCACGAGCACGCGCTGCCGGTCCCCCACCGCCACCCGGGCGGGCTCGAAGTAGGTAGGCGCGGCCGACGTGGCCCGTGCAGCCCGCCGCATCGGAACGTGCGCGTCGGGATCCCGCCAGCTCATGAAGAAGAACGGCTCGCGGGCCTGGATGTCGTAGGTGCTCACCATGACGTCGGTCACGGCGTCCCCAACCGGCTGATCCCCGAAGTAGTCCTCCAGCACGGCCGTCAGTCCCGCGTGGTCGTACGTTTCGTCGAGGTAGCCGAATCCCGAGCGCACCTTCTGCAGGTGCGTCCGCGTAAAAATGTCGGCTCCCCGCGAGCGGTAGAGGGCCGCCAGCTCGTCGGCGCTGTACCGAGGCCCCGCGTCGTTTCCCTCCTGCGGAATCGTAAGACCAAGGGCGAGAATGCCGCCGGTGGAGGTGCCGGCAATGAGGTCGAAGAGCTCGGCCGTCGGGCGGCCCGTTTCCTCTTCGATGTGCTGGAGCACGAGCGCCGGAATGAGCCCGCGAATGCCGCCGCCGTCAATCGAGAGAACGTCGATCATGGGGGAAAGAAGGCTGGGAAAAACGCGATTGCCTGCGGGGTCTCAAGACAACACACGTCCCCGTTTGCTAACGCCCCACCATAAAAAATTTTTGTCAAGTAGGCCCTATGACGAAGATGGGGCCCGTTTGAAGGAGCAGAACCGGACCCGTGTCGGGCCTTCTGTTTCCCACCCGGCGCGACGGGTGGGCGTTAGAGGTCGATCCGTTCGGGAAACGAGGGCGCCCGAGGCGATTCTTCTCGCTCTCCGTCTTCGTCGTACACGGTGATGTACCCCTCCTCGTCGCAGATCCACACCTCTTCCGCCCCCGCCTCGAAATAGAGCAGGCGCTTCTGGGCGAGTTCCTCCACTGTATTCCCGGGCGAAAGGATCTCGACCGCAATTTCAGGGGCAATCGGGGCATCGAGTGCATATTTGACCCGATCCCAGCGCTCGGCCGAGTACCAGGCCACGTCCACCCCCTTCTTGCCGTCGGAGGTCGCAATTGCAGACTCGGTAACCGTCCGTCCCTGTACGACCTCTCGGAGTAGACCTGCAATCTCGGCCTGGAGGGCTCCGTGATACTGGTACGTCGGACTCATCACGATTTGACCGCGTGCGTTCGTCTCAATCTTGTACGGAAGATCCTGGAACCGGGAATCGTGACAAATCTCTTCCCACGTCAACCCCGGGGCTGCTTTCGTAGAGGTGCTCATAATAGAATCCCTCCGAATAAACGGGCTCGGATTGTGGAAATGGGGGCGCGTTCAGGTGTCTATCTGTGCCGAGAACGAGGGTACGCGTCGAGAGGCGTCCCGCTCCCCCTCCGCATCGTAAAAGGTGATCGTGCCCTCTTCGTCACAGATCCAGACCTCCTCCGCCCCAGCCTCAAGATAGAGCGCCCGTTTCTCCTCCATCTCGGCATCCGTGTTGGTCGGCGAGCGGACCTCGACGCAAATCTCGGGCGCTACCGGCACGTCGTACGCGTCCTTGATCTGCTCCCACCGCCCGTCGCTACACCAGATGGCGTCCGCTACCTTCGTCCCTTTCGGGGTCTGGATCGCCATCTCCACGGACGATTCGCCGTCCGGAAGCATCTCCTCCAGGCGCTGAGCAATCCGAAACGCGAACTTGCCGTGCCAGGCGTACGTCGGGCTCATGACGATCTGACCACGATCGTTGGTTTCAATCTTATAGGGAAGATCCTGGAGATTGGGATCCTCGCAGACCTCCTTCCACGATAACCCGGGCCGGTCCTTCGACTGGATGCTCATGGCTGGTTGGGACGTGATGCGTGAGGACGTGATGCGTGAACGACTGTCCCGCACCGTCGGTCCATTGAGGCGAGAGAATGACGCGTCGGGGACCTCCGCACTCCTCCCCCCACGCGCCCGCTCTCCCATACTCATTTCCCGATGCAGAACCGGGAGAAGATCTGGTCGAGCACGTCCTCGTTCGTGATCTCGCCGGTGATGGCGCCCAGCTCCTGCAGCGCCGCGCGGAGGTCGAGCGTCAGCATGTCGCCGGACACGCCCGTGTCGAGGGCCTCGCGGGCCTGCCGCACGGCGTCGAGCGCGTCCTGGAGGTGCTGGCGGTGGCGCTGGTTCATGACGACGGGCGAGGCCTCGGCCCGGCTCAGGTGCTCGGCCACCGTGTCGGTGAGACGGTCGAGGAGGGGCTGGAGCTCGTCCACATCCTCGCGGGCGTCGAGGGCCGACAGCTTTCGGGCAGAGAGCCCGTCGAGCTCCGCGACGGGCAGGTGGGGCGCTGCGTCGGCCTTGTTGCCGATCAGAAAGGGCTGCACGTCCGAGTCGTCGGCGGCGAGGTCCTGCAGGAACTCGATCTCCTCGGAGTCGAGGCCCACGGTGAGGTCGTAGAGGTAGAGGAGCACGTCGGCCTCTTCGATGGACTCCGTGGCCCGGCGCACGCCCTCGGCCTCGATCTCGTCGGCGGTCTCGCGGAGGCCGGCGGTGTCGACGAAGCGGAAGAGGACGCCTTCAATTTCCGCCTCCGCCTCGATCTCGTCGCGCGTGGTGCCCGGCGTTTCGCTGACGATGGCCCGGTCGTGGCCGACCAGCGCGTTGAGGAGGGTCGACTTGCCCGCGTTGGGCCGCCCGCCGATGACGACGCGCACGCCGTCCTTCAACTTTTCGCCCGTGGGGTAGGTGTCGAGCAGGTCCCGGAGAATTGTCTCCGTCTCGTCCAGCAGGTCTTCCAGGCGCTCCCGATCGGCAAACTCGACGTCCTCGTCGGAGAAGTCGATCTCCAGCTCCACGAGCGAGCAGAGATTCAGCAACTCCTCGCGCAGGTCCTCCAGCAGCTCGGAGTAGCGGCCCTTGAGGTGGGTGAGCGAGGCCTGATGCGCCTTCGTGGAGGAGGCGTGGATGAGGTCGGCCACGGCCTCGGCCTGGGTGAGGTCCATCTTGCCGTTCAGGAACGCGCGCTCCGTAAACTCGCCGGGCTCGGCCATGCGGGCCCCGTGGTCGAGGAGGCTTTCCAGCACCAGTTGCGGCGCGAGGTCGCCCCCGTGGCAGGACACTTCGACCACGTTCTCCCCCGTCGCCGAGTTCGGCGCACGAAAGACGGTGGCCACCACCTGGTCGATGTCGTTCCCGTCCTCGTCCACCAGAAAACCGACGTGGGCCGTGTGGCTGTCTGCCTCGGTCAGATCGGCGCCCCGAAAACAGGCGTCGACGATCTCGAGGGCCTTCGAGCCGGAGGTGCGCACGACGGCCAGCGCCGCCCGCCCCCGCGCCGTCGCAATGGCCGCGATGGTGTCGCTTTCACTCATGATTATGCGGTGAGCGTGCGACGTGTAACGGGAACCGGATAACGTGCAACGTTCAACGTGTAACGCGCAACGCTGAACGCCCTACCGCTGCTGCTCCTTCTGCGCCTCCCGCGCCCGCTCCATGAGCCGTCCAAAGAAGCCCTTCGACTCGGCATCGTCCGGATCCCCCCGCCCATTCGACAGGCGTCCGTCCTCGTCCTTCTCCTTCTCCAGCTGCATGTTGATCCACTTCTGCTGCGCGGCCGTCATGATGTTGTAGAAGAGGTAGTACAGGCTCAGCGCCGACGCAAACCGGTTGAAGATGAAGAAGATGACCGCCGGCATCGCGTACATGAACATCTTGGCCTGCCCCCCCGCCGCACCGCCGCCCGTGGACTGCACGCGCATGGTGACGATCATCGCGAGGCCCATGAGCAGCGTAAAGCCCGCCACGTAGTCGCCGTAAAACGGAATCTCGAAGGGCAGCTGCAGAATCTTGTCCGGCGCCGAGAGGTCCGCCGCCCACAGGAAGCTCTTCTGCCGAAGCTGGATGGACTTCGGAATAAACTGGTACAGAGAGATGAGAATCGGATACTGCAGGAACATCGGCAGACAGCCCCCGATCGGGTTGACTCCCGTCTCGCGGTAGAGGCTCATCATCTCCTCCTGCTGCTTCTGGGGATCGTCGTCGTACTTGTCCCGAATCTCCTCCATCTTCGGCTGCAGCTCCCGCATCTGCGCCATGCTCCGGTAGGAGGACTTCGTGAGCGGATAGACCAGCGTCTTGATCAAGATGGCCATCAAGATCACGACGATCCCGTAGGGGAGCCCGCTGGCGAATCCGTCCGGCAGGCCCCAGGAGGTGACGACCTCTGGAGACAGCCCCCCTCCGAGGTACGTGAGCATCGGAATGTACACCCATTTCGCGAGCGGCTTGGTGATCCACTCGAACCAGTCCCACCCGTAGTCGACCATCGCGTACAGCTCCCGGTCGTACTCGGCCAGGTTGTAGTAGTCGATGGGCCCGGCGTAGAGGTGAAACTCGTCGACGTCCGCCTCACTCCGGGGACGCGGCAGTTGAAAACCGCCGGTGAGGTTCTTGAAGGCCGCCTCGCTCGTCGTCCGTCCCTCCTTGTCGCCCATGAGAGTTGCCCCCTCTACGGCGTCCGGTTGGCCCGGCATCAGTGCAGCGGCGAAGTACTTGTTCTTCACCGCCAGCCAGGAGACCTCCCCACTCAGGCGCCGCTCGCTGTGATCCTCGCTCGACAGGGTCAGGCTCTCGAGTTCTCCGCCGCTCCAGGCATAGAGTCCCGTGTACTGCAGCTCGTCCTCCTGCCCGCCCTCGGAGTACGGCATGCCGCCGTGCCACGTGAGGTCGTAGCCCTCCGCGTTCACAAAGCTCGCGGAATTGACCTGCTGGATGGTAAGCCCGAGATCGTAGTCGTCCGGATGGAACGTGTAGGTCTGCCGGAGGGCCCCGTCGCCGAGCGACGCCTCGAAGGTAATCGACGCCGCCTCGTCCTCGACGCGAACCGTGTCGGCCTCCGTGCCGGCCGAAAAGTAGAGCGACCGGGTGTCGACGCGGCTGCCCGTCGGCGTGGTGAACGACAGCGAGAGGGTCCCGCCCGCCGTGGTGTCCACGATCTGGACGGGGTCCGTCTGGTTGAACTGCTTGTACTCTTTGAGGGTGAAGCGCCGGAGCGTGCCGCCCTCGGTGGAGAGCACCGCCGTGTAGAGGTCCGACTCGACGACGATCTCCCGGGCCGTGCCGTCGAGCGCCGCGGCCGTGATCGAGTCGGGCTCGGGAGCATCCGGCTGCGCCTGCGTCTCCGCCCGGGCCGTGACCGCCTCGGACGTGTCCGCCGTGTCGGTCGGCGCCGCAGCCGTGTCGCGCGCCTCATCGGATGCCTGCTCGGCCTGCTGCGTCGTGTCGGCCGGCCCCGACGCCTCCTGTGGCTGGGGCTCCGGGCTGAACATGAACATCCAGCCGAACATGATCACCGCCACCAGAATGGTCGCGATGATGACGTTGCGCTGGTCTTCCGGCGCGGGTTGGTTGCGAAGCGGAGAAGCCACGAAGCAGAACGATTGGTGAACGCAGACGAACGCCCGCCCCGAACGGCAGCGGACGGGAAGGCCTCTGGTAGAGACGGGCCTGACGGGTAGATACGCACGGCCAAAGGCAACGTGCCCCCGCGCGTTTTAAAAAGAGGTGGGAATCCAAGGAAAACGGACGCTACGAGGCGGCCTGCAGGACTGACCCGTTCTCCCCGGGCGCCAGATGGGCCGCCGCGCGCTCCATCGCCCGCGGCAGGTCCCGTTCAACGCCCGCATCGGCCTGCGCCGGCTCTCCACGAAAAAGGATCATGAGCGTCAGTGCCTCGGGGCGACGTACAAAAAGGTCTACCAGGGTGTGCTGGTGCACCCGGTAGACCTCTCGCAACAGCCGCCGAACGCGGTTGCGTTCGACGCCGCTCTCGACCCGGCGTCCCGGTGCAAACCCGACCTGAATGGGCACGTCGTATCCGGTGGCCTCGCGGTCGACGACGCGATAGAGCAGTCGAATGCACCCGACGGCCACCGTGTGTACGTCGTCCCGGCGGCGGTCGAACAGCGCCCGAATGAGCCGCCGCCGCTTCAGGCGGTGCGACGGCGGAAACGTGTACCGCCGCTCCGAATCGTTCTGGTCGAGTCGGTTAGACACAAATATTCGGAGGTGAGGGGAGACCCGTGCTAGTGGCGGTCTGGCCTACTATGTGGAAAAGGCAACACCGCACTGCTCCCACGCGCTCATCCCCCTTTCCCCATGCTTATACAGGTTTGCCGGAGTCCTCGTCGCTCACCGAGAGCTTCTCGCGGCCCTTCTTGCGGCGCCGCTTGATGATTTCACGGCCTTCCTTCGTCTTCATCCGCTCGAGGAAGCCGTGCTTCTTCTTGCGCTTCTTCTGGCTGGGCTGGTACGTGCGCTTCGGCATGACAGCAATCGCGTCTTGGTGC
>CAZCUZ010000109.1:0-9323 GCA_964502085.1 uncultured Salinivenus sp.
TCGTGCAGGGACTTGAGGGGAGCGGGGGAGACGCCGCGGCGCTTATCGTGACGCGCGGGGGGACGATTCAGGCCGACGGGGAGACGGACAGTGGAGAGATTGATCCGATCATCTTCACGGCGGCGGCCGACGACGGCAGCGGACTGGGCCGTGACGTGAAGGGCCGCTGGGGCGGTGTTATTCTCCTCGGCGACGCGCCCATTAACTCGGAGCCGCCAACGACCCAGATCGAGGGCATTCCCGACGAGGTCGGCGGCGACCGGATCCGATACGGTGCTGAAGGCGGCGACTTCGACCCGAACCACAGCGTCGGCACCTTCCGCTACGTGTCCATTCGCCACACCGGCACGCAGCTGCAGGGCGGCGACGAGATTCAGGGCCTCACGCTTGGCGGTGTCGGCAACGGCTCCACCATCGAGTACGTCGAGTCCTACGCCAGCGACGACGACGGCTTCGAGTGGTTCGGGGGTACGGTGAATACGAAGTATCTGATCTCGGCCTACGCCTCGGACGACTCGTTTGACATCGACGAGGGTTGGACGGGAAGCAACCAGTTCTGGCTGGCCGTCCACGGTGCGGAAGAAGCCGGACGCATCGGCGAGCACGACGGCGGCACGGATCCGGAAGCCGGCGAGCCGTATGCCACGTCGGTGGTTTCGAATGCCACCTACGTCGGCATTGGGCCGGGCGTCTCCACCGAGGACGTGTCGGGCGACGGGGAAAACCCCTTCCTGATGCAGCGGGACAACAACGCCACGTCCTACTACAACACGATCTTTATGGGCGGACGGACGAACGCCGGCCTCCAGATAGAAGACCTGGACGGAAGTGAGGACGCGGCGAACCGATGGGCTGATGGAGACCTCGTCCACCGGGACAACCTCTGGTTCAATATCGGGCCGGACTTCAGCGATGAGACCGAATTTGAGGACTTCATTCAGCTGACCACGGATGATGATGGGAACGTCTCCGGAGATCGGGGCACGGCCATGCGTGGAAATCTGGCGGACGACCTCCGAAACAACGGCAATCAGGTGCTGAACACGGACCAGACGCCGATTGCGAGCATCACGCGGGCGGAAGGAGCGCGCGGACCGGACGGGGCGATTCAGTCCTTTGACCCGGCGCCTGCAGGACCGGCCACGTCCGGGGCCAACGAGCCCGGTGCGTTCGGGAACGGAGGCGTGAATAGTAGCTGGACGTCCGTTAGCTTCCGAGGCGCCTTCGGTTCGGGGGCGGAGTGGAATCTCTCGGATTGGGCACTGATTGCTCAAAACGGCACGATCGAGTAGCTCCTCCTTGATCGGCTTCGACGTGCAGTGTCCAACTGCGACTTACGCCGGGCGTCCCGATTCTCGGGGCGTCCGGCTTTTTTTGTCTGCAGGCCGGCCGCAATACGTGCATGCAGATCCCGTGTGCCTTTTGTACGTTATTTAATCTCTCGCGTACTGCCGCACGTGGGTCGAGATCGCATGTCGCTGCGCTGCCTCTTTATCGTTCAGGGAGAGGGCCGCGGTCACCTCACCCAGGCCCTGTCGCTGCGTCGCATGCTGACGCAGGCGGGGCACCGTGTGGCGGAAGTGGTGGTCGGCCGGAGCCGCTCCCGGTCGGTGCCTTCATTTTTCGAAGAGGCGTTTGCGGCGCCGGTCACGTTCGTCGAAAGTCCCAGCTTCGTGCCCGACCGCGACGATCGATCGGTGCGCCTGGGCCGGACCCTGATCCACGAGGCCCGTCGGACGCCGACGTTTCTCGACAGTCTCGCGGTGATCGACGAGGCGGTCGCGCGTCACGATCCGGACGTGATCATAAATTTTTTCGAGCCGCTGTGCGGCGTCTACGCGGCGTACTATCGGCCGGAGACGCCCATCGTGGCGATCGCACATCAGTACATGTTTCACCATCCGGCGTACCAGTTTCCCCCGGGTCGCCGGCTGCAGCAGTGGTCGGCCCGGGCGTTTTCCGCCGTCACAGCCTGGGGCGCGTCGCGCCGGCTGGCCCTTTCGCTGTATCCGGCCGCCGATCGGCGAGAGGAGGACCTGGTGGTGCTTCCGCCCCTCCTTCGAAAGAAGTGCGTTCGACAGTCGACCGAGCACTCGGCTCCCTTCTTTCTCGTCTACATTCTAAACAGCGGATACGCTGAGGAAATCGTGCAGTGGCACGAGCAGAATCCGAGCGTGCCTTTGCACTGCTTCTGGGATCGGCCCGACGCGGCGCCCGTCGAGCACTACGACGACACGCTTACCTTTCATCAGCTCGACGACGACAAATTCCTGGCCCTCATGGCGCGCTGTCGAGGATTCGTCTCGACGGCCGGCTTCGAGTCCATTGCGGAAGCAATGTACCTGGGGAAGCCGGTGCAGGTGGTGCCGGTCGACGGCCACTTCGAGCAGCTCTGCAACGCCTTCGACACCGCGCGGGTGCAGGCCGGGATTCGGACGGATGACTTCGACGTCAGCCACCTGCAAGACTTCCTAGTTGACCACGCGACCGACGCCTCCCATTTCCGCCGGTGGGTTCGAACGTCGCAGTCCCACTTCGTTCGAGAAATCGAGGCGGTAGCCGAGGGGGAAGAGGTTCTCCCTCGCACGCCCGTGGTCGAGCCCGAGCGGCCGGTCTTTGAGGCGCTTCGGTAGGGAAGGCCGACCGTGCCCACGTCCGCAGAACGTCCCCCGGAATGAGAAGGTCGTCCGGGTCTTTAGGGCGCCTCCTCGTTTCTGACGCCACCCGTACGGGGATACGGTCGTTTCGGAGAAAGACCGGATGTGGGGCCTCCACGCAAAAATCATTGATCCCGTGGATCCGGTCCGCGTTTGCTCTCCCGCTTCTTTCTTTGTCGACGCCGTTTTGCAGCGCTGGCCGTGACCGCTCTCCGACTCATTCTACGGACGTTGGGATGGGGAGCCGGGGGATTGCTCGTGGCCGTTTTTTCGATTGGGTACGCCGCTCCGTTTTTGTCGCCCGTTCGATTTTGGTGGGTCGACCTGTTTGCCGTCGTGTTGCCTGCTGCAGGCGTAGGGGTGGCCGTGATGGCCCTCGGTCTGTGTGGATGGGGCGCCTACCGGCGCCGCTGGGGACGGGTCCTCCTCGGGGGGGTGCTGTTCCTGCTCCTCGTCCTGCGGTTCGGGGGCGGGCTTGCGGCGTGGGGGCCCTCGGCCCCGGAGGCCGAGTCCCTGCGGCTGATGACGTTGAACCTGCCCCCGTCGTTCGACGGGGGGCCCCGCCCCTCGGACGAGGCGTTGGGGGCCCTGATCCGGGAGGAGGCGCCCGACGTGCTGGCTCTTCAGGAAGCCACGATTGAGATGGAGGGGGGAGGAAGCGACGCGACGGAGCGCGTGTCGTCGACGGTTCAGACGCTTCTCGATGCCCCCTTCGGCTACGCTCCGCCACGGGTCTTTCCGACGTCCACCGTCATTCAGCAGCCGGTGCTGGGGCGCCTGCCGATCGATTCGCTGGGCGTCCATCGATTGCCGCCGGACGGAGACGCGAGTCCTCGCTCCCGGTATACGCGCGTCCGATTTGAGTGGCAGGGGCGTCCCGTCGTCCTCTACAACCTGCACCTGCACTCGGTCGGGAAGGCTCGACCGTGGACGCTCTTGCCGGAAGAGTGGACGTCGGGGGCGCGCTGGAAGATTTTTCTCGAGTCCTATCGAAAAGGGGCGCTGCGGCGGGCCCAGCAGGCGCGCCTCATCCGACGTCGCATCGAGCGCGAGTCGCATCCCGTCATCGTGGTCGGGGACTTCAACAGTACGCCTCACCAGTGGGCGTACCGGCACATTGCACAGGGCCTTCAGAGCGCCGTGACGCGGCGGGTGGCGGGGTGGGGGGCAACGTTTCCGGCCCCGTATCCCCTGGTACAGATCGACCACGTGCTGGTCGATCCGGCCTGGCAGGTCACCGCAGCACGCATTCCGGCGGAAGGGGATACGGAGATTTCCGACCACCGGTCTGTGGTGGCCCATCTCCGATGGAAGGTACAGTAAGGACCTTCGGGGAGAACTAGAGCGAGCCGTCGCCGGCAAGGGAGGAGTCCTCCTGCACGCTCGCGTGTCGAATGTCCACGCCCTCGATGAGGAAGACGACGCCCTGCGCGATGTTGGTGGAGTGGTCGGAGATGCGCTCCACGGCCTTGCTGGCCGTGATGAGATGAGCCGCCACCTCGGCGTGCTCGGGATGGGTCTGGATGTAGTCGACGAGGGCCTGGAAGTTTTCGTGGTGCAGCCGGTCGACCTCGTCGTCGAGGTCGGGGATGCGCCGCGCCAGTTCGGCGTCCTGATCCAGGAAGGCCTGCTTGGCGTCGTCCAGCATGCGGCGGGCCGTCTGGCTCATCTCGCGGAGCTTGAGCGAGTCGAGCACCCCGGGTGCCTCGCTCACGTACCTCGTATTGCGGGCCACGTTGCGGCAGTGGTCGCCGATCCGTTCGAGGTCGGTGTTGATCTTTTCGACGGTAAGGAGCGTGCGCAGGTCGGAAGCCACGGGCTGATGGCGCGCCATGATGCGCTCGCAGTACTTGTCGACCTCCAGTTCCAGGGCGTCGACCTCGCGGTCGCGCTCCACGACGCGTTCGGCCTTTTCCACGTCGTGGTCCAGAAGGGCGTCGACGGCGTCGGTAAACTGCTCGGCCACGATCGTGGCCATGTCGAGAAGGCGGCTGCGCAGCTCGGCGAGCTCACGGGTAAGACGAGTAGGCATGACCGGGTCCCGGGAGATAAACGGTAGCAAACATTCGTTTTTGACGCTACTCCAACGCCCCGCCTCTACGAATTGTGCCGACGTCCGCAAAAGAGATGCCCCCCGCGGTTCGAGAGGACGGACGGGACGGCCCGGTTCCGGCTGCGTGGGGCCCGAGCGACCGTGCTCCCGGTCGGAGCGGAGACGCCCACGGGGAGGTAGGAATTATCTCAAAACGGTCGAATGATACGGGCTGTGATGCCGGTATCGCTCGACGGCGGCGATCCTCGCACATCGCCGATTCCGACAGTGCGTCGGCGTTTACACGTCTACGTCTTTTGAGATAATTCCTTAGGACGGGATTGGGGCGGACGACCGAATTGGAGAGGAGACGGTGTTCGGGGGAGGAGAACCGGAGTCGTGAAGGGCACGCAGAGCCGAGACGTACAGGTCTGCGACCGCCGACCAGCTAAAGGTGTCGAGCGTGTGGTCGACGGCCCGATTCGCCGCGTCGGCCAGCGCGTCGGGGGCCCGGTGGTACTGCAGGATGGCGTTCGCAAAGGCGTCCGGCGACTGCGGAGGCACGAGGTGGCCGTTTTCTCCTTCCGTAATGACGTCCTGAATGCCTTCGAGCCGGGCGGCGATGGCGGGCGTGCCGCACTGTCCGGCTTCGAGGAGGACGATTCCGAAGCCCTCCATGTCGTCCTCAATCGGGATGTTGGGCATGACGAAGAGGTCGGCGCCGCGGTACAACCGGGCGAGGTTGTCGTCGGAGATGCGCCCGAGGCGTCGCACGCGGGGGGCGAGGTCGTGACGATCGATGGCCGCCTGAATGGCTTCGTCCTGGGGGCCGGTCCCGGCAATCCAGTAGTGTACGTCCGACGGGAGAGTGGGCATCACGGCGTCGACGAACCAGGCGGTGCCCTTGCGCTTGACCTGTCGCCCCACGCTGCAGAGCAGGAGGGCGTCGGGGGGTGGGGCGGCGTGTCCGAGGCCGTCTTCGAGCTGGGCGCGCGCCGCTGAGCGATCCGGGGGCCGCTCGAAGCGGTTTGCGTCGATGCCGTTCGGGATCACGTGCAGCTGATCGAGGGAGGCGCCCCGCTCTCGACAGGCGCGGCCGGTGGCTCGGCTCACGGGAAAGACGGCGTCGAGGGCGTCGAAGACCTTGGGCACGAACCACTGGTACGGGGGGAACGGGGTCGTGACGTCCAGTCCGTGGACGATGGCCGCCGTGCGGACGCCGTGCCGGCGGAACAGGCCCTGCAAGGGCACGGCAAGGGCCGCTGTCACCATCGACGAGAACAGAACGACGTCCACGTCGTCTCGCCGTGCGGCCCGCACGAGGGATGCAGCGGCCCGGGCCAGGAAGACAGGCGTTTTGAGGTGGACCCATCGCCAGCTACTCCGGAGAAGAATGCTCTCGTAGTCGAACGCCGGAGCGGACTCCGATCGGGTCGCCAGGGCCTCGTGGAGCTTGAGGGCCACGCGCTGCATCCCCCCGAGGTTGGCCATGGGACGGCCGACGGGGGGGAGAGAATGAGAGACGAAGTGAAGGCGCACGGGACGACGGTGCTAGTGAACGGCGGCGGGGCGATCGGCGGGCCGGTCGACGGAAACGGACGGGGGACGATCGAGCACCTCGTCGTAGTAGCCGTTCATCTTTTCGAGAATCGCGTCCCAGGTGAAGCGCTGTGCGCGCCGGTGGGCCGCCGTGCTCATGCGTCGGCGGAGTGAGCCGTCGAGGAGGAGGCGCTGGGTCGCGCGGGCAAACGCCTCCGTGTCTCCCGGCGGGCAGAGCAGGCCGGTCGCCTCGTGGTCGACGAGGTCACGGCTGCCGGCTGCATTCGCGCAAATGGTGGGAAGGCCGGAGGCCATGGCCTCGAGGGTGACGTTGCCGAAGGTCTCCGTGTCGCTGGGAAAGAGGAAGACGTCCGACGAGGCGTACGCCCGAGCCAGGTCGTCGCCCTCCAGGAAGCCGGTGAACACCGTGTTGGACAGTCGAGATTCGAGGTCGGCCCGGGCGGGTCCGTCGCCCACCACGAGGCTGCGATGCGGAACGTCCCATTCCTCCAGGCGCTGAATCACGTCGGCGTAGACGTCCAGGCCCTTTTCGCGGACGAGCCGGCTCACGAACGTGACCACGACCTCGTTGTCCCCAATGCCGTGGGCCCGGCGCCAGTCGGACGAGCGGTGCTCCGGCGCAAATCGGTCCGTATTGACGCCGCGCTGCCAGAGGCGAAGGCCGTCGGTGATGCCGTGATCCCGGAGGATGTCCGCCATTGCCGTCGAGGGGACGTACACGTGCTCGCACCGCTGGTAGAAGCGGCGCAGGTAGCTCCACAGCGCCGACTCGAAGAGGTTGAGGGAGTAGTACTTGAGGTACGAGCTGAAGTGCGTGTGGTACGAGGACACCACCGGGGTGTCGGTGGCGTCGGCCAGATGAAGGGCGTGACGGCCCAGCAGGTCCGGTGTGGCGACGTGATACAGCGTGGGATTGAAGGCCTCCAGCTTCTCGCGGACCGACGGCGTAATGCCGAGGGTAAACCGGTACTCCGAACGACCGGGCAGGGGAACGGAGGGGACCGGGACGAGCGTGCCGGCGTGGTCGATCGGCGGGTCGTCCACGGTTGGGGCGAATACGCGAACCTCGGTCCCCTGCTGTTCCAGGTGGTCGACGAGCCGATTCAAGGTGAGGGAGACCCCGTCGGCTATGTGGTTGTACGCCCCCGTAAACAGGGCGACGCGCTTCGGGACGGGAGACGGGGGGCGGTCCGCAGGTCGGGAGGGGCGGAGCGTCTTGACGGACGTGGTGGCAAGCTCCATTGACGAGTGCCGGGAACGATGAACAGAACGTCGGGACCCTTCGAAAGAAAAGTCCTCCGGAGAGTCACCACATAGCCGCAGGGGGGACCGGCGGAGTAACGGCCGCGAATATGGGTTTTCTGTAAACAAAAAGGGGCTCCCCTGCACGTGTGGTACCCCTCAAGTTGGAAGAATCGACGGGGCGTTACAACCGTTCTCGTGTTCTTCCTGTGATCCCGAAAGGAAGTTCGTGCAAAAGTTCGCTGCGGACGGCGGGTGGACGCCGGGAAGGAACGTCGAGAGAGGTGTCGTTTTCTCTTGGAGTGAAGGACCGATCGGGACGAAAAGACATTCACTGCCGTTCTCCGTCGAGGACATCTTCTTCGAGCGGCACAGCGTGCACGGATCAGTTTGGGAGGTTCATGTCGACATCCTCAGAGGAAGACGCGGGGCATTACGTCTACGTCGTCGAATGCAGCGACGGAACGTACTACACGGGCTACACGACGGACGTGGAGCGGCGCGTCGCGGAGCACAATGACGGAGTGGGGGCCAAGTACACGCGGGGCCGTTGTCCGGTCGAGCTGGTGCACGTCGAGTCATTCGGCTCCCAGTCCGAGGCGAAACGACGGGAGTACGCAATCAAACAGCTGCGCCGGGCGGCCAAGGAGCGGCTCGTGCGGGAGGAGAACTGAGAGAGCCGGACATCAGGGGCGAAACGAGGGACCCGGCACATTCAGAAGTGGTCGTGGAATTTGTCGTGGCTGTCGGGCTTGACGCCGAGCTCTGCCTCGTTTTGCTCGCCGAGGTGGGGCATTTTGCTGACCCCGACGGGCACGTTGGAGATGGAAGCGTCCACGCCCTCGAGGCGAAGGGACACCTCGGCGGTCTCGAAATTCATTAGGGCCTCCTGGAGCTCGTTTGCGAATGCGGTGCCGTCGGGCCTCAGCGTGAGGGTGACAGAGTAGCCCTTGGGATGGTCGATGGCGTCGTCGGGGTGCGGCGTCGAGGAGACGTATGCCTCTGTCACTGCGTCGGTCACGTCGGTGGGGTGATCGTCGTTCGGACGCTTCCACTCGATCGACTGGATGGATCGGTCCATGGCGGAGGGGCAGTGATCTTCAGCGTTGGGAGACGGGGGCGATCGATCACTCGTTCGTTTCGACGCCGAGAGTGAATTCGGCTCCGCAGTGGTCGCATCGCAGCTCGATGGCCTTCTGCGGCCCGTCTTCGAGGCCCGTTTCCCGAAACTGCGGGGTTCCGTCCGGGCTGCTCGAGATTGGAGTGACCCCTTCAAACGTAAAATCGCCGGTCAGCACGTTTGCGTATCCAACCGTACGATCGCAGTCGGGACACGAAAAAGGCTGCTCGGCGGCTCCATCTCCGGAGACGGGCTGGTTGAGATCGTCCATGCCGTAGTGGATGCGTTGGAGGAAAGACAGGGCGGCCGAAGGGCGACGTTGGGAATACAGTCCGCATACGAAACGTCCCTTCTGCACTCCCCAAACGGATCAGCGACCAGAAGGGGTCCAGAACGCGAGAGTCACGGTGTCGAGTCGGCCGTCTGGGTAAAAGATACCGGTGGTGGGTACGAGTGCACACTCAATCGGTCTCTTTGGGTTCGAACGATCTCCACATCCGGCGGAAAGAGCGTTTGTTGGAGAGGCCCGCTCTTTTAAAAGGGAAGTGCAAAGATGGGTCTATGAGCAAAGCCTGCTCGCTTCGCGTCGCCTCACTTCGCTCCGAGCGCCTCGACTCCGCTTCGCCCTGACCGAAGAGAGGAAGTCGTTTCAGACTGCGCCCTGACCAGGGTGATCACAGATCACACCAGGATCACAGATCACACCAGGATC
>CAZCUZ010000110.1:0-9248 GCA_964502085.1 uncultured Salinivenus sp.
CGTCCCCAGCACCCCGAAGCAAAATGCACAATCAACCTTGGCATTTGGTATAAGAAAGCGTGCGTTCGAAGCGTAAACGCGTGTACGGGCCGTGCGAGGAAGCGGTGTTCGTCAGGACGGAGACCGAGGAAGGATGTTGTCGAACTCGTACGGCTCCACCGTCCGCCCCACGTATGCATTCCAGTCGTTGGAACCGATACATTCGAGGGCCACAAAGCCGCCATTCCCTTTGTAGACCCAGTAGTGTGAGAGTCGCTCTCGGGGTGACGGCGGAGGTTCCTTCGGCGTATTCACGGCAAGTACAACGTATGCAATAACCAGAGCGGGGACCAGCAAACAGGCTTCGTCGATCAATAAGGGCGCTCCGACGAGGCCGAGGACGTACCCGACGCGGAGAAGGTTCGAATCTACGTCCAAGTAGTCGGCAAGTCCACCACACACACCGGTAATCCAGTAATCCGATCGGGATCGACGAAAGGCGTCCGCTTCGAAGCGAATGCGCGCGTCCTCTTCGGCCAAAACGTACTCGGTCTCCCGGTACGTAATCGTGCTGGGCGCCGCCCGCTCCCGCACTGCACTCAGGAACGGCTCCCCGTCGATCCGGACCTCCGTAATGTCGGCGGGTTCGAAGAGTCGGAAGACGTCCCCCTCGTCGTAGTCGTGCTCGAGATAGAGACGGTCCGCCCCCTTCTCGAGCGTCCACACGTCCGCGGGCCAACCTGCCTGGTCGTACGCCTCGTGGCCGGTCACCTCCCACGTCTCCATCTCGTAGTCGACCAGGTATCCGGGGCGAAGCCCATCGAGCGTCAGGTCGCCGAGAGGCGCGTCGTCTCCGCTCCCCGAACGATGGCGGGATGTGTCAGCGTCGCTCATGCCGATCCGTAGAACTTGACCTTGTCTTAGGCCGACGCGCGGGGAAGGATGTTGTCAAATTCGAAGGGCTCCACCTCGCGGCCCGCGTACACGTTCCAGTCGCTGGAGCCGTAGCGTTCGAGGGCCACGAACCCCTCCTCCCCCTCGTAGACCCAATAGTGAAGCGAGTTCGTCCGGTCGTCGACGGTGCGCGTGGCCGGCCCCTCTTCGGCAAGGACGTACTCGTCGCCTGCGTAGGTCACGGTGCCGGGGGGCTCCCGGTCTCGCACGACGGCGCGAAAGGGCTCCCCGTCCGCGGTCACCTCGGTGATTTCCACGGGCTCGGAGAGAAGAAAGACGTCGCCGTCGTCGTACTCGTACTCCAGGAACATCAGATCGTCTCCGTTCTCGAGCGTCCACTCGTCGGCGGGCCAGCCCTCGTAGTCGTACTTCGCGTGCCGGGTCACCTCCCACGTCCGCATCTCGTAGTCCAAGACGTAGCCTTCGCGGAGCTGGTTGAGCGAGGGATCGTCGACGAGATCGTCCGACGCGTCACCCTCGCCGCCACCGAAGAGGAAATCGAGGAAGCCCATGAGTCGAAGAGGCGTCGTGAAGGAGACGTGAAAGAGTGTTCCCAATATGCAAAACGGAATCGTCTTTGTCACACAGAACCGGACGCCTCGGCACGGTCCCGTCCCTCTCGTCAGTTCCAGTGCGTCCACCCGTCCAGGTAAGCGTCCAGGACGCGGGGGCGGTCGAGCGTCGAGGGCGGGAGGGAGCCGGGCGACTGCAGGTCTTTCGGAAACCGGAACAGGCCGGGAACGACGTCCTCGTTCAAAAAGCGGGTGTCGACGGTCGGACCGGCCGCGTCCGGGTCGAGGGGCCGTTCGGCGGCGAGGACAAATCCCCACTCCCCGAACGAGGGCACGTTCACGTGATACGGGTACGTGTGCCCGAAGCCGGCCGCCGCAATCGTCTCCCGAATGGTCCAGAAGGCCTCGCGGGCAAAGTACGGGCTCGTGGCCTGCGCCACGAACACGCCCCTGGGCGCAAGGCGACTGCGTACGAGACCGTAGAACGTGCGGCTGTAGAGCCGAGCGAGAGACACGTCGTTCGGATCCGGCAGGTCGGCAACGACGAGATCGTACGTCCGGCGCGTCTCTTCCAGAAATACGAACGCGTCCCGGGCAACCGTACGAACCCGGGGACTGTACAGGCTTCGATCGTTGAGGCGCGTGAGGGCCGGGTGCGTTCGGGCAAGCTCGAACACCGTCGGGTCCAGGTCGACGATCGTCACCTGCTCGACCGAGGAATACTTGAGGATCTCGCGGGCCGCGAGGCCGTCGCCGCCCCCGAGCACGAGCACACGGCGCGGGGAGGTGCCCTGAGTCATGGGGACGTGTACGAGGGACTCGTGGTAGCGCGGCTCGTCGAGCGACGAAAACTGGAGGTTGCCGTCGAGGAAGAGGCGAAGGTCGTCCTGCCAGCGCGTCATTACGATCTGCTGGTACGGGGTCTGCTCCCGGTACACGACACGGTCCTCGTACACGTCGTCGTTCCATCGATCCATGAGCGGACCGGACGCAATCAGGAGCCCGGTCAGCAGCAATGCCGCTCCGACCGAGAGCCCGTAGCCCTGCCACCGCGACCGTCGCTCCAGCCGGGCCTCGAACCACCAGAGATTGACGCCCCCCACCACGAGGTTGAACAGGCCCAGTGTGAGGGACGCCCGAAACGTCCCGAGGA
Source organism: uncultured Salinivenus sp. (assembly GCA_964502085.1). Classification (GTDB taxonomy): domain Bacteria; phylum Bacteroidota; class Rhodothermia; order Rhodothermales; family Salinibacteraceae; genus Salinibacter. The sequence goes on from CAZCUZ010000110.1 coordinate 2,599, forward strand.
CCGGCAACAGGACGAACGGAAACGCGAGCGTGGCGAGCAGCGCCCCCAGGTAGTCGAACGAAAGAACGTTCGCGAGATTGACGTCGAGCGACTCCTCGCGGTCCATCACCCGCGTCAACAGCGGAATCTCGAGGCCCGTCAGCGCCCCGATCACGACGATCAGCCCCACCACGACCGGCCAAAAGACGGCCCCGTAGGCGTACGCCAGGTACAGGATCGGCACGGCGAGGCCGCCCACGAGCCCCAGCAGAATCTCGACGGCGACGAACGAGCGGAGCAGCTTGGTCTTGATAAACCGCGAAATGTACGACCCCAGTCCCATCGACGCGAGATACAGGCCGATGGTCACCGAAAACTGCTGGACGCTGTCCCCGAGAAAGTACGAGGCCGTGGTGCTAATCAGCAGCTCGTACACGAGCGAACACAGCCCGGCCACGAAGACCGAAAAAATGATGATGCGCCTGTTGCTGAGCACCGCTCACACGTCTCTCTTTTTGCAGTAGAACCCGATCTGGGGCTTGGATCCAGTCGGTGCAATGACAGCGGGGCACGTTGGCTTTCTTCTCCCCCGCTCCCATACCTCCTCTACTTCCCTCCCCGCAGCCCGCCGCCGCGCTGATTATTGGATCGGACGCTTCGCCGCTGATACACGTCGACGTCGTCATCGTGGTACAGCACCCGCGGAGGGCGCGTCTGTGTCTGCTCCTCGTCCTCCGGGTCTGCAGCGTCGCTCCCACTGTACCCGAACACACTGTAGCCGAGCAGTCCCACGTACACCCCTCCCAGGACGAGGGCCACAATCTGGCGAATGCGTTGGTCGGTCATGACAGAACCGAAAGTGATCGTGAGTCAACGATGTGACTGGAAATCCTGTGCGTCAATTATGCCTCCTGCTCCTCGACCTCGATTTCGGAGGCCTCAATCGACTCAGTGACGACGGCGCTGAGCTCCTCCGGCGGCTCCCCCTCAATCGTAATGGACCGTCCGTCGTCGTCTTTCCAGGACTCCTGGTACGTGTGGTACGAGAGCGGTGTCCCATTCCGACGCGTCGTGCCCGAATCATTGAGGCGGAACTGCTCGTCCTCGTAGACGATCGTCTCGGGAAGGGCTCCCTGCGCATCCGCGTACGACGTCACTCCCGTTTCGGGCCCCTCCTCGTCCGTCCGCAACGCCTCGAAGGCCACGGGCGTCGACCAGAACCAGGCCTCCCAGGAGCTGTCCGCCTCGTACTCGCGCTCCAGGTACCGCGGCCGCTTGACTCCGGGATCCGTCGCGTGCAGAGTCCACTCCTCGGCCCGCCAGGTGTCGTACACGTAGTCCGCTCGCCCCCGCACGAGCCACGAACGGCCGCGCACCCGAAGGGTCATCCCTTCCTCCAGCTCCGGCACGGACGCCCCCCATTCCGACCGAACGACGACCAGGATCATCCCCAGAAAAAAGGCCACGTATCCGGCCGCTTGGAGCGGGGTTGGCCGCCCCCACCAGAACTGTTCGTGCAGTTCAACCCGGATGGGCGAAAGCTCCGAATCGGCGACGTTGGCCTCTGTGCTCAGACGAAGGTAGTACGAGCCAGGCGACGGCACGTCGACCGTGACCTCGAATGCCTCGTCGGCCTGCTCCCAGTGCTCGCCGTCATCATACCCCTCGTAGTGCCACAGCTCTCCGCCGAAGCTCGACAGGTACTCCTCGTTTTCGTCGAGCAGCTCGACGGTCACGAAGCTCCATCGCTGATAGCGAGAGCCGGCTCCCGGCGCAATGTCCTGCGTCACCTCCACGTCAATTCGCATTTCGTCCGTCTCCAGCGTCACGGGGCCGACCGTGCCCCCCTCCGCCGTCACCTGATCCTCAAAGGAAAAGCCGCCCGGTCGGAGCGTGAGCCCAACCGCCGTCACCAGACAGAGCACGGAAAAACCGAGCAGGTATTTTCCGACCGTTCCCAACCGACGACGGGTGGCCGAGGCCAGGGGAAATTTGCGGGCCGCCAGTCCCAGAACGGCCCCCGGCACGAGAAGTGCCAGGGGCGGAACGAGCACGACGGACAGAATCGAGAACGAGGTCGACCGAGGAATCACCACGAGAAGGGTGACGACAATCACCGCCGCGAGCCCCCAGAGGCATCCACACCCGTAGTGCCCGCATCCCGGGTCGTCCGACGTGTTCGCGGTGTCCGTAGCCATGACCGTAGCGGCGTCTCTTCAGAGATGAACGTCAATAGCCCACGCCCCTCGGCGAATAGGGCTTGTCTCATCGTTTTATAAAAGAAAAAAGAGAACGGCCGCGAACCCGACGGAGAGCACTCCCTCCAGCAGGCCCGCTCCCACGTTCCGGTCCCTCGCAATCTCGACGTTGAGGTCACTCTGAGGAATCACGACCTTGTCGAAGAAGAACCGAATCCCGACCAGATAGACGAACACGACGAGGACGTTTGCCCCCAGGAACTGAAGGTCTTCGACCCATCCGACGAAGTCGCCCGACACGGCCCGCATGACGATAATGCCGATGGCCACCAGGGCCCCGCCGAAGCCAATGCCGGCCGCCACGTTGTCCTTCTCGATCTCTGCGAGCAACGAATAGGGCGCCATCCAGTCGTAAATCCAGGTAAAGCCAATCAGGGCCGCCTGGCCGAGCGCGTAGAACGCGAGGGCGGTGTGGGGCCCTCCCCCCTCTCCCTGAATGCTCCCCGCCACAATGAGGGCCGAGGCGACGTAGCTTCCAAAGAGAACGGCCCCCGTCCCCGGATTTTGATCCTCGACCAGTTCGCGCTGGACCGAAAAGGTTCGAAGAATGAGGCGGTCGTTGATCACGCGGGACAAAAGCAGGAGGAGAATGCCCCCGAGCGCATAGCTTCCCACGAGGACGAGGTCCTGCACGAGGGTCGTAGACGGACCGACGACCGCCCCGATATACACGATCACAATGCCCAGGTAGTACCCTGCCGTGCTCACGGCCAGAGCCGGATTGTCTTCCTGGGTCAACTGCCGGTCCACCGTGTGGGCGGACACGAGGTCGTTGAGCCACTTCCCGACCAGGAAGAGCACGGCAAACAAGACGAGAAACGCCGCCGGATTCTGGGCAGCCTGGAGCGCGTCCACGAGTACGTCCATAGAACTCGATGGGACGATAATTGGAAGACGACGACCCTCTCCCACCCGACCGAGAGATGATACAGGGGCACCAGTGCAGAACTGTGCGGTGCCGGATCAAACGCCGGGTGGCCCCCTCGGACCCGTGACGCCGAATGTAAAAATCCCGTTTCTCCTGTGCAAGCCCGCTCGACCTGACCAGCCGATTCGACACCAAAAATCCCCCTAACGTCCCGAGGATGTTCTACCCTGAAAGAGCCCCCAGTCCAGCAGGAACGAACCAACTACGGAGTTTCGGACGGCTCCGGGGCGGCCCCGCTCGGCACGTCGGCGGGAGTCGATCGGCTCTCCAGCACCACGGCCGGCTCCAGGGGACGGAGCACCACCGTATCTCCCGCCTCGTACAGCTGCCGATTGTCGGTGTGAACCAGGTACTCGTTGCCGTCGCAGGAGACCCGGTAGGTGACGTCGTGGCCCTTGAAGGCCCGCCCGACGACGGTGCCCACGGGACCGTCCGCCGTCTCGGGCGCAGCGAGGCTCAGGTGCTCCGGCCGCAGCGACACCAGCACGGTGCCGTCCGCGTCGCGATCGAGCCGCACGGCCCCGAGCGGCGTGTCCGCCTCGCGGCCGGTCGCCTGAGAGAGCAACAGATTGGTGCGCCCCAAGAATTGCGCTACGAAGAGCGTGCGGGGACGGTAGTACACGTCCTCCGGCGTGCCGACCTGGTCGAGCTGCCCCCCGCGCATGACGGCCAGCCGATCGGAAAAGGACAGGGCCTCTTCCTGGTCATGCGTGACGAGCACGGCGCTGATGCCCTTCTCCTTAAGCAACTCCCGCACCTCCTGCCGCGTCTCCTGGCGGAGCAGGGCGTCGAGATTGGAAAATGGCTCGTCGAGCAGGATGAGGTCCGGCTCGGGGGCGAGGGTCCGGGCGAGGGCCACCCGCTGCTGTTGCCCTCCCGACAGGTGCTGCGGCCGCCGGTCCTCGAAGCCGCCGAGCCCCACCATGTCGAGAGTTGCCCGGGCGCGATCGGTCTGCTCCGCCTCGGTCCCTTCCTGTAAACCAAAGGCCACGTTTTCGAGGACCGAGAGGTGGGGAAAGAGGGCGTAATTCTGGAAGACGATGCCCACGCCGCGGGCCTCCGGCGACACGTGCACACCCGGACCGGAGAGGGTGCGCCCCTGCATGACGACGGTCCCTTCGGTGGCTCGTTCGAAGCCGGCAATGCAGCGAAGCGTCGTCGTCTTGCCGCAGCCGCTGGGACCGAGGATGGCAAAAATCTCGGGCGATCGCTCCCGCGCCACGTCAAAGGACACGTCGTGCACCACGGGGGGCGCGTCTTCCCTGAAGCGCTTCGTCAAATGCTGAACGGACAGAAGAGGATCACTCATGTCGAATGCGGCACGGGCACCGTTGACGCTCGTTCCAGGGAGGGTCTGTCGAGGGGAACCGTGACACGCGATTGCCGCCCCCGCCTACACGTCACGGTCGCTACATCTTGATTCAGACGGCACGCGAAGCCTCCCCCGTTCCTACCCAGCCTCCGTCGGTCGCGTCACCGCCGTCTGCTCCCGAACCAGCAGCAGCCCCACGAAGCACGCCGAGAAGAACATGATGGTGAGGGCGTAGGGCGCCGCCTCGGCGAACATGGCTTCCTCCGCGTAGCTCCAGGTGTTGAGGGCCAGCGTTTCGAAACCGACGGGAGACAGTAGGTACGTGATGGGCAGTTCCTTCATGGCGGAGAGAAACACGAACGCGACGCTCACGAGCAAGCCCCGCCGCATCAGCGGAAAGGTGACGCTCGCAAACGCCCCGAGGGGAGACCGTCCCAGCGCCTGCGCGGCCTCCTCCAGCTGCGGGGGCGCCTGGTAGAGGGCACTCCGAATGGGCCCGATGGCCTCGGCCATAAAGTGAAGCGCATAGGCCGTCACCAGAAGAGCCAGCGTCTGGTAGGCAAACGGCGCCGTTCCGAGAGTAAACACGATGAGGGCCAGGGCAAAGGCAAGCGGAGGCGTGGCGTAGCCGAGGTAGGCAATCCGCTCGATGCCCTGGGTCCACGCCGAGCCGTGTCGGACCCCGAGGTACGCGATGGGCAGGGCGAGCAGGGCCGCGAGCACCGCCGCGGGCGCGGAGGCCGAGACCGACGCCCACAGGGAGGAGGCGAGATCCCCCCAGGGAACGCCGGCGGCCGCCGTGTCCGCCATCCAGTACCCCACCGTCGCCACGGGCAGTCCCACCGAGGCGAGGGCGACGCCGCCCCCAAACGCATAGCCGGCCCATCGCCACGCCCCCAGTCGCGACGGAGTCGTCCGACGGGTCGGGCCACTTCCCGTGCGATGCAACAGAAGGCCGCGCAGGAGCCGCGCTTCCAGAAAGAGCACCGCGACGGTGAGGGCCAGCAGCATGAGCGCCAGACAGGCTGCATAAATCCGGTCGTAGGACGCCGTATACTGCAGATACAGCGCGTAGCTGAACGTCTTAAACCGCATGAGCGACACGACGCCGAAGTCACCCAACACGTGGAGGCCGACGAGCAATCCTCCCGCCAAAAAGCCCGGGCGAAGCTGCGGCAAGAGAACCTGCGTAAAGACCTGCCACCGATTGTATCCGAGCGCACGGGCCGACTCTTCGAGCGCGGGATCTACGCCCAAAAGGGCCGTGCGCAAATTGAGAAAGAGGTACGGATAGGTGCCCAGACTGAGGGCGATCACCGCCCCGTCGTAGCCGCTGAGACGGGGGAGCACGAGCCCGAGCGTCTGTGCGAGGGTACCGTACGCCCCCGTCGTGGCCAGCAACACGTAGGCCATGACGTAGCCCGGAACCGCAAGGGGCAAAACGCCCAGCAGCGTCAAGAGTCCGCGCCCGCGAAGGTCCGTGCGGGTGGTGAGCCACGCCAGCGGAAAGGCAATCAGAGTGGTCCCGACGAGCACGCCCCCCGCGAGGCCCACCGTGTTGCCGAGGAGCCGGAGATTGCGCCACCGCACCACCAGCTCCCACAGCGTCTGCGGATCCGCCTGGAAAGCCCGCACGAACAGATAGCCCAGCGGCACGAGGACCCCGGTGACGACAATGGCCACCGGGATCGCTACGTACCAGCGCGTTCGGAGTGTGTCCAGGATTCGGGCAACGTTCATTCCCGGCTCTTCGACCGCCGCGAAAAAATCAAACTGCTCGTCCGCCTCCTCCCTTCCGGTCCCCTCTCCCCCGCCTCCACGTCAATGCTCAACGCATAACGCCCGACGCTGAACGCTCAATGCCAAACTAGAGCGCCCCCACATCGCGCAGAAGCTTGAGCGTCGGGTCCATCTCCCGCAGACGCTCGAGCTCGAACTCCGGACTGAGCGTGAGCGCACTGTCGACCGGCACCATGTACTCGGGCACCTCCGTCCCACTCACCACCGGATACTCGTTCACCTGATTCGCGGCAAACGACTGGGCCTCCTCCGACAGCAGGAACTGGAGGAACCGCTGGGCCGCCGCACTCTGGTCGCTCGTCTGCAGCACGCCGGCGCCCGTCACGAGGGCAAGATTTCCGAGATCCCCGTCTTCAAAGCGGTACGTTTCGAC
>CAZCUZ010000111.1:0-9154 GCA_964502085.1 uncultured Salinivenus sp.
ACGCGTCAGGCCATCGTCGACGACGAGGCCGGGGTGACCCGCGACCGCGTCTACGGCGAGGCCGAGTGGCAGGGCCACACCCTCCCGATCGTCGACACCGGCGGCTACGTGCCCCGCTCGGACGATCCCTTCGAGCGGGCCATCCGCGAGCAGGCCGAGACGGCCTTGTCGGATGCGGACGCGATCCTGTTCGTGGTGGACGTCACGACCGGCATTACGGACGTGGATCAGGAGGTCGCGCAGGTGCTCCGCACGACGGACACGCCGGTGATGGTGGTCGCCAACAAGGCCGACAATCAGGAGCGCGAGTGGGCGGCGAGTGCGTTTTACCAGCTGGGATTGGGGGAGGTCTACCCTGTGAGTGCGACGACGAAACGGGGCTTTGACGAGATGATGCAGGCCCTCGTGGAGACGCTGCCGGAGGGGACGGACGAGGAGGAGCCCCCCGAGCGGACGCGCATTTCGATGGTCGGCAAGCCCAATGCGGGCAAGTCGTCGCTCGTGAACACCATCCTGGGCTTCGACCGCGCCATCGTCACCGAAACGCCGGGCACCACGCGCGATGCCGTCCACTCCGTGGTCCGGTACGAAGATCAGGAGCTCCTCCTCGTCGACACGGCGGGCATGCGGAAGCAATCGAAGACGGAGGGCGTCGAGTTTTACGCCTCCGTGCGCAGCGAGCGGGCCATCGAGGACGGCGACGTGTGCGTGCTCGTGCTCGACGCCACCGAGGAGCTTCACAAGCAGGACCTGTCCGTCCTCACGCAGGTCGACGAGCACAAAAAAGGCATGGTCATTGCCGTCAACAAGTGGGACCTCGTGCCAAAGGACGACGGCACGATGGACCAGTACACGAAGTACCTCAGGCAGTACCTCGGGACGCTCGACCACGTGCCCATCGTGTACGTGTCGGCCGTCACGAAGCGGCGGGTCTACGCGTTGATCGACACGGCCCTCGAGGTGGCCGAAAAGCGCGAGCAGCGGATCCAGACCAGCGACCTAAACGACGTGGTGCAGGCGGCCCTTCAGCAGAAACATCCGCCGTCCACGAGCAGTGGGGCCTTCGTCAAAATCAAGTACGCCACGCAGGTGCGGGCGGCCCCGCCGGTGTTCGTGTTTTTTGCCAATCACCCGGAGGGCGTTCGAGACTCGTATAAGCGGTATCTGGAAGGAGAAATCCGAGAGGCGTTCGGATTCGAAGGGGTTCCGCTCACGCTCGTGTTTAAGGAAAAATAGGGGAGGGGAGGAGGCCCTGGACACTCCGTGGTTCTCGTCTCTATACAGAATCGATTGTCTGCGGGCGGGGAGGTCGTCAGCGGGCACTTCCGAACCTACCGATTTTCGGGATCGTAGGACGTATCCCTCTGACGACGTTATCTCTATGTTTACGACTGATCTGAAGGACCGGTCTGAGCGTGCCCGACTGGGCCGAAAGGCTCGGGCGTACCTGGTTCACGTCTTTACGGCCTCGGGCGTGGCGTTTGCGTTTTTGGCCATGGCCGAGGTGGTGCGGGCCGACCTCGATCCGCGATGGGTTTTTGGCTGGCTCACGCTGGCGGTGCTCATCGACGCGGCCGACGGGCCCATGGCTCGGCTCTGGGACGTGCAGAGTCACGCGCCTCGCATTATGGGGGGGACCATCGACCTGATCGTCGACTACCTCACGTTTACCTTCATTCCCCTCATCCTCGTCTGGCGCATGGACTGGCTGCCGGGATGGGACGGCCTCTGGGTCACGCTGGTGATGGTGGCCAGCCTGTTCGGCTTCGCCAACACGTCGGCCAAGCAGGCCGAAGGCGGGTTCTTTCTCGGCTTTCCGTCGTACTGGAACGTGGTGGCCTACTACGTGGGCCTGCTCACGGTCGAGTACGGGATGGTCGGACGGTATCTTTCGCTCGGGATTCTGCTCGTCCTGGCGCTCCTGACGGTCGTGCCGGTGCGGTTCGTGTACCCCAATCAGGTATCGATGCCGTGGCGAGCCGTGGTCACGGTGGGGGGCGTGCTCTGGCTGGGCCTCCTCCTGGCGCTGCTACCCACCTTTCCTGACCTGCCGGCGTGGGGGGGCACCTGGGTGCTGTGGGTGTCGCTCGTCTTCCCGGCGTTCTACTTCGGCCTTTCCGGCTGGCTCGACTGGGGCGATCGCTGGGGATAGTCCGACGCCGGCCCCGAATCGGGCTCAATCGAAAGGCGGGCGCAGGTCGCGCGCGCGGCGGATCGGACGGCGGGATGGTCGTGGGTGGCGTTTTCTCGGAGCGCGTCTTCGGGGCAGGGATGGTCTTCGCTCCACAGGGCCGACGGGGAGGAGAGCGATTCGTCGGACGCAGTGACGTCGAGGTCCTCTCGCGTGGCCCCGGCGGCGGCGCTGGCGGCCGCGCGGACGGGCACGGAGGGGGCCGAGAGTGCCGAGGCGACGAGCGAGGCGACCTCTGGGCCGTAGGGCGCGACGAGAGCCCGCAGGGCGGCCGTCGGGTATTCGTATTCTCCCTCCGGGCCGGAGGGGGGATCCGTACGCAGGCACTCGAAGAGGGTGCGGCAGGCGTCTGCGCCGGCAAAGTGGCGGAGCGATTCGGCGAGGGCAACGTCGGGCTCGTGCGTCTTGCAGAGGACCCGGCAGCCCGTTTCGAGAGCGTCGTCCCAATCGAGCCAAAGGGCCCACGTCGCGAGTGCCGAGCTGTCGAGCGGAGACGCCACCAGGGACGAGGCTGTTGCACTTGAGGACGAACCATCGGTGCCCACGCCGGTCGCCGGGCGGGTCTCCAGGCCGGCCGAGGTCGCGAGGGCCCGGACTGAATTTTCGATGACGAGCGCGTCGTGGAGTCGAAGGTCCGACCCGGAGGGGGAGGAGGGGAGAGCGGCCAGGTGGGTCAGGAGCCGGCTCGCCGCAGCCCGGTCGTCGTGCAGGTAGGCCGTCCAGAGGGCGGCCCCGCCCGGGAGGTGTTTGAGGCCGGTCGCTTCGCCGGTGCCGTCCGAGAGGTCGAGCCGGAGGGCCGTGCGACTGCGGCGGGGGATGACGACGGTGGCGAACCCGGGTTGGAACGGGCCGGGGATGTCTGCGAGCGGCGGCAGGTCCACTGCGTCGAACGAGACGAGGTGCTGGAGCGACGCGTCCGTGTAGGGCGGGTCAAGGGCCCAGAGGCCGCCGTCGCCGAGCAGAAGAATCCGGTCGGGGTTCGTCGGGGGACTCCATCCAGCCACCGGTTCGGCCAGCTCATCGGCCCCGAACTGAGAGAGCGGATCGAGGCCCGCCGGGGAGATCGAGCATAGGGTATACGTTTCCGAGGTCCGGTCGGGACACAGGAGGAGGTCGCCGTACATCGGGTGGGCGTCCGAGAAGGACGAGAGGTCCGACCACCAGGCCCACTCGCTTTCGTCGGACGGGAGGAAGCCCACGGAGGTGTCGGCCCCGGCGAGCACGCCGGACTGTAGCTCGAAGCCGGAGTCGATGGGCGTCGGGGCCGTAGAAAGGGCCGTCCATTGTGCGTCGGGCGCCCATCGATAGGCCGACTGACCGTTCCAGGCACAGAGGGCGTCCTCGAAGGCGCAGGCCCCGGCGAGTGCATCCTCGCCGGGCGGGAGACGGTACGACATGTGGGAAATAGCGTCTGTCGAAAGACACAAACGGCAGAAAGGGCCGGTCGACGACCGATCCATCCATCAACCGTACCGAAAGAACGGACGGAGGGTTCTTGGAAAGAGGGGGGAGGAGGGGACAATCTTTCCGATGGAGGGGCCAGGCACAGCTTGGGCCGCGTCGGGAAGACGGCACTCGTAGAAAGCGACTGGTTGTCCGGGAACGTCGTGGTAGCCCGGAAGGCCGAGATCGGCAGGAGACCGGTTCGATCGTGGCCCTCTGGCCCCCAGGAGTTTCCGGTTTCGAGCCTCGGTGGACGAAGCAATTCCGTCACAACAAGTTGCCAGGGATCGGCGGGGGCGGACGAGCCAATCGGTCTCGCTGTGCCCTTTTCTCGCTTCGCTCACGGTCCACTCTGAACGTGCTCGTTCCCGTCGGTCACGGCGCCTCGGCGACGCTCGGAGATTCGGAGGACGGGGGCGGTGTGGGGGGATTCTCGGTCGATTGGAGCGACGGTTCCGGGAGGCCCCAGTGGACGAGTCCGGCCATGAGGACCATCGCGACGGCTCCGGCCACCGCGTTGCTCGCGTAGCCGTAGGCCCCGAACGTGGCGCTCGCCCCGAAGCTTCCGATGCCGAAGCCGGCCTGTCCGACGCTCATCGCCATGCCCATGAGGAGGCCGCGTTCGCGGTCGGGCACGAGGGCCGTGAGGAGCGACTGGAGGGGACTGATGCGAATGCCGACGCTAATCATTGCCAGGAAGAAGAGGACGGCGGCGGAGGTGAAGCCGACGATGAGGACGGGGGCGACGGTACACAGGAGGCCGAGGGCGAGGCACGACCACACGACGAGGGGCTTGCGCCCGATCTCGTCGGAAACGCGTCCGGCCAGGGGCGAGGCCAGCACGTTGGCCGAGCCGCCGATGGCGAAGAGCAGGGCGATGCCGTAGCTCGACACCCCGACTGTGGATTCCAGCCAGGTGGGGAGGAAGGAGGTAAAGAGCCCGAAGCCGAAGAACATGAGAAAATAGGCGACGACGGCGGCCACGACGTTGGAGCCCTGAAGGAGACGACGGTACTTGTCGAAGAAGCGCTGGGGGGTGAGGCGCTTCTCGTCGAGGTCGGCGTCGGGCTGGGGGACGTACCGCCAGATGAGGAGGGTCGCCAGGCCCATGGTGACGGCAAACATGAGAAAGGGCCAGCGATAGCCGAAGCCGGTGGCCAGTACCTTGCCGATCGGGACGCCGGCCACCTGCCCGAAGGCCGTGCCGCTCATTACCCACCCGTTGGCCCAGCCGCGCTTCTCGTAGGGGAAATAGTCGCCCACGTACGCCACCGATCCCCCGCTCAGCATGCCGCCGCCCACCCCGGCGAGCAGGCGCATGAAGAGGAGCAGTTCATAGTCGGCCGCCACCGTGTGCATCGCCAGGGTGACGGCCATCAGGCTCGTGCCGTAGAGCAGGATGCGCCGTCGGCCGATGCGGTCGGAGGCGGGGCCCGTGATGAGAGCCGACACGCCCAGCGACAGGGCGTACGCCGTGAGCAGCATGCCGCGCCAGAACGCATTCACCCCGAGGGTTTCCGAGATCTCCGGAAGAATCGGCACCATGATGATCAGTTGGCTGCTGGCCGAGAACATCATCAGCCAGAGCGCGAACAGGATCAGATATGGGTTCGCCGTCTTCGAGTCGGACACGGAGAGCGGCGCACGTGAGTGAGAAGCGTGGCGAGACCGGAGTGGACGCCGGTTCGAAAAGGGAACCCGAGGCAAGGCCAAAAGATGCGCAGTCGTCCGTCGTCTTTCAGCTTCTAAGACCAAATATTCGGCAAAATTCGAGTCGGAGCCCGAAAATCCATTGGGAGAGAGGATCGAGAGGGAAGATGCGAACATCCGCCGCAGATCCCGTGAAGGCGACAGAAAATTTGTTTGGTTAATAGAAGGGTAATCCCTTCGTAATGGTGGGGTTATATCCGGTCTTTATGGTGAAGGGCGAAGCGGCGAGTGACATCCCACTGTGGCGAACGGGTCCACGGTCGGGGGGCGCGTCGATTTCCTTCACTATCCTTCTTCGGCATGAACGACGGTTGGATGCGCGGAGTCGTTGGGCTTCTTTGTCTCGTCCTCCTGGGGCTCGCACGTTCGGCGTCAGTGTTTGCACAGGACACGACGTCGGAGGAGGTCGGACAACCGGGCGCGATAACCGGTGTCGTCGTCGATGCCCGGGAGGGAGAGCCGCTTCCGGGAGCGAACGTGTCCCTCCAGGGCACCGCGAACGGGACGTCTACCGACCTCAAGGGACGCTACCGCCTCGACGGGTTGGAACCGAGGACGTACGACGTGCAGATCTCGTTCGTCGGTTTTCAGCAGAAGACGATCACAGATGTCGAGGTGAAAGCAGGGGAATCTACGTCACTGGAGGTCACGCTGGCCGAAGAGACGGAGGAACTCGACGAGGTCGTCGTCCGGGCGGAGGCCGCACGGGACACGGAAGCGGGGCTGCTGACGGAGCGGGCGAAGGCGGCTGCCGTCAGCGATGCGGTGAGTGCCGAAATGATTGGGCGGGCCGGGGCCGGCACCGTGGCGGACGCCATGAGCATGGTCACCGGGGCCTCGATAATCGAAGGGAAGTACGTGAACGTGCGGGGCCTCCAGGGCCGATACGTCGACACGCAGTTGAATGGGTCGGACCTACCGAGCACGGATCCGGACGGCAACAGCGTTGCACTGGACGTTTTTCCGTCGAGTCTCATCGACAACGTCGTTACGGTCAAGACCTACACGCCGGATCGGCCGGGCAACTTTACGGGCGGCTCCATCGACATCACCACGAAATCGTTTCCGGAGGAGCGCATCCTCAACCTCTCGCTCTCGACCTCCTTCAACAGCGAGGTCGGAATCGGAGGCCAGGTTCTCCGACCCAGCAGCGGGCTTGGGTCCATTCCCGACGTCGTGCAGAACACCTCGCTTCCGGAGACGGGACCGCCCTATTTTCAGGACGCGCAGAGCAAGATAGAGACGCTCTCAACCGTGACGAATGCGTTTCGGACGCCGATGGCTCCACGCCGGCAGGAAATTGTGGGCAATCGAAGTGCCGAGGTGTCGTTCGGTGACCAGTTTGAGGTGCTCGGGCGTCCTCTCGGCGTGATCGCGTCCGCGACGTACGGGCACTCCTTTTCCGGGTACGACGACGGAACGACCGCCCGCTTCAACCAAACCGGCTTGTCGTCCGAGACGCTGGACCCCAGCGCTCGGTACACGACGCAGCGGGGCGTTGAGGAAAGTCTTGCGAGCGGACTTTTGGGACTTTCATTCCAGCCGCATCCGCAACACGAGATCCGGCTTCGCGGCCTGTATACCCGAGACCGCGAGGAAGAAGCCCGGGTTGAAACGGGAAGCCTTCCTCGCGACCTGGCCGGAGATTCCCGGTTCGAGACGCGCGTATCTCGCACCACGACGCGGTCGGTGGCCTCCGCAGAACTGAAGGGAACGCATCGGTTTGGGGCAGGGCCGGAGGGCGTCCGGATGGAGTGGTCGGCCTCGCGGTCGGACGCCACCCGCGACGAGCCCGATTACCGGTTTTTCTCGAACCAGTTCTCCGTAGCGGAGGGAGACACGGCCTTTGCGATTTCCCCCTCGATCTTTCTCCCGCCGGCCCGGTACTTCCGTGACCTCACGGAGGGAACGTGGAGCGGGGATGCGTCGGTGGAGATTCCGCTCGGGTCCGCGCTGCTGAAGACCGGGGGCCGCATTCGGACCAAGTCGCGCGAGTTTCGGGAGCGCATCTTTCAGCACGGGTCCGATCAGGTCAACTACAGCGGGAATCCGAATGCATACGTCAACGAGCACGCAGGGGTCACTGGGGAAGACGATCGAGGCAATACTCGGTTTGGGACGTACGTGCTCGACTTCACGGATCCCCGCAACAACTACGATGGGGACCAAACGGTAAGCGCCGGCTTTCTGATGGTGGAGACGCCGGTCCCGGTCCTCTCGTCCCTCACGTTCATCGGGGGAACACGGATGGAGTACACGGACATGACCATCGAGACGCTCGGCGACGATCCCCGCCGGGGTGCCTTTGCGGAAACCGACATTCTACCCTCGGCCAATTTGAAGTGGGCACTCCGCGACAACATGAACCTGCGGGCCGCCTACGGCCGCACCGTCGCCCGCCCGACGTTTCGGGAGTTTGCTCCGTTCGAGTCCTTTCAGTTCGTCGGGGACTACATTGAGCGCGGCAATCCGGATCTAAATCGTACGCGCGTCAACAACTTCGATCTCCGGTGGGAGTGGTTCACGCGGCCCGGTGAACTCCTCTCGACCAGCGTGTTCTACAAGGACTTCACCGACCCGATTGAACGGACGATCGACCCCGAGGCGGCGGCCAATCAGGAGATCACCTACGTCAACCGGAGCAGTGCGCGCGTCTACGGCCTGGAGCTGGAAGTTCGGAAGCAGCTCGATGGGATCGCCTCCCGGCTGCGGCACGTGCAGGTGGGTGGCAACCTGACGCTCACCGAGTCGCAGGTGACGCGCACCGACGACGTCCTGCAGGCCATCCGGGCCTTCGACGTGAATGCGGGCGACACGCGCCCCCTCCAGGGACAATCGCCCTACATCCTAAATCTGAATGCCGGCTACCAGAATCCGAACAGCGGAACGAGTATCAACGTCTTCTACAACCGCTTCGGCGACCGACTGAGCACCGTAACGCGGAACGGCGTCGACCTCTACGAGCAGGGCCGAAGCATGATCGACGTCAACGCGTCCCAGCAGCTGCTGCGCGGCGTGACGGCGAAAGTGTCCGTCAAGAACGTGCTCAACAGCGAAGAAGTCGTGTCCCAGTCTTTCAAGGGCACCGACTTCGTGAACGATCTTCGTCCCCTGGGCCGCACGGTCTCCGTCGGACTCTCGTACTCCTTCTAATCCCTACGAGAACGCCGACCCTTCAAACATCCCATTACGAGTTGGATCCGGCACCTGGGTCCAGACCCAAAACGTGACGTGCATCGGAAACACGTGCACACACGACGCGAAGGGGGCAAGCCGCGACCACGGCTTCCCCCCTTCGGTGTTTTGCGGAAGGGTGTTACCCAATCGTTAACCACACCCGTCCGCGGTAGCGCGCTCTTTTTCAACCAAAGGCACACGCATTATGCAATCGACCAATACGACGACATATAAGGGATGGTTCTCCGTCCTCCGTGGATTGGGAGCCGTCCTCGTCACCGCCGCGCTTCTCTTTGCGGCCGGCTGTGATTCGAATGACAGTGGAATGAACGGAAATGGCAACGGGAACGGAAATGGGAACGACAATGGCGGTACCGAAATCGAAAATCCCAATTACGACACCACGGACGCCGGCGAGGTCGTCGTCAGCGACGAAGCGGAGAATCTGGGCGTTGGCTACGTCAACGCCGAGGGCGATACGGTCCGCGACGTGACCTGGTCGAGCGACAACATCTACCAGCTCGACAACTTCGTCTTCGTCAACGAGGGCGAGACGCTCACCATCGAGCCCGGCACGATCGTGCAGGGACTTGAGGGGAGCGGGGGAGACGCCGCGGCGCTTATCGTGACGCG
>CAZCUZ010000112.1:0-9115 GCA_964502085.1 uncultured Salinivenus sp.
AACTCGATGATGTCCGGGTGCCAGACGCCCATCGTGACCATCTGGGCGCCCTTCCGAATCTTGTCCTTCACGTCGTCGCGGTCGGACTGCATGCCGGAGCCGGCGACGATGGTGGCCGCCTGCTCGTTCCAGACGTCCAGCATCTGTACGGCCCCGGGCGTCATCGAGCCCACCCCACCGATGCGCGCGCCGCGGGGACGCATGACGTGGCAGCAGAAGCCATATCCTCCCTCACTGGCCAAAATCTTGGCCTGGCGAGTCAGCTCGGCCTGGATCTCGTCCATCGAGTCCTGATCGTAGCCCTGAAAGCCCGACACAAAACAGTTTATGAGCGTGGCCTTGCCGAGCGAGGTACCGGCGTTCGCAAAGATGCGTCCCCCGGGGGTAAACGGAAAGGGCCCCGTCGGCAGGTTTTGGCCGCTGAGCAGCTGATAGAACCGTTCGGTCCAGCGCACCTGCTCCTCCTCGACCGACGCCAGATACCGGGCATTCCGGTACCACGTATCCGGCACGTGCGTGTCGGTGCCGTACTGATAGTTCTGCTCGTAGACCTCCTCCGAGATGGCGGTCTCGAAAATGTCGGCGTTCGTCCGCTCGTCGGTAATGCGATCGCTCTGGTCGAGGTAGAACTGACCGTCCGGCACGTCGGCGGCCGGCGCCGTCCGCACGGCTCCGTCTCCCATGCCGTTGGACGGAGGATCGGCGACCTCGGCGGGCGCAGACTCGGACGAAGCGTTCGCTGAGGAGGGAGGGGATTGGGACATATTGCCGTGGTTGTGTTGATTGTGACCAGAATCGTGCGACGGCCTCCGGGAGCCCACCTGAAGGCTCCATACCCTAAAAAGGAAGAGACACGGGGACTGCGGACTTCTCAGAACGCCCCTCGAACGGAGGTCCACTGCCCCCGACGCGTCCGCCGTTCGAAGAGCGTTGGCTGTCGACCTCGCCCCTCCCCACTGCCACCTGCTTTCCCGAATCGAACGACGCGTACACCAAAAACGGAAATGGGCTCCAGCGGACCGCTCGGGAGCTCCCCCGTTCGACCGGGGACGTCCGAGGCAATGGAAGCACGTCGCTCAACTAAATATGGGGCACCCAAAGGAGTATCAAGAGCGTCTGTCCACATTCTTTCCACAGCCCCGCCGAGAGTTCCTCCGTTTCCAGATCGTCACCTCCCCGCAGACCGACGAGAAATAACGGAAATAGGAGGGTTACGAGTCGGCGGTCTCCTCATCGATGATCTCGTCGGGGCGTACGTCCCACATCAGCATCGTCTCGATGTCGACGTAGTCTTCCTCTCCGAGGTCGTCGGTAAATCGATAGTCCCCGTACGTGCTGCGCTCGAACGGGGGGAGCAGCTCCCATTCGGTGCCCTGACGATCGACGAAGTGCTCGGGGAAGGGGTTCTCCTCGTCGTAGTTCGGGTGGTACGAGGCATACGTCTGCCGGGCCTCGTAGAGCGCCGCACGGCGGGCGCCGGCCTTGGTCGAGCTCTCGCCCTCCACGCTGAACGGCGAAATTGTGATCGTGGCCTTCACAAATCCGTCCTCATCCTCGTGGTAGGACGGCCGCATGACTTCGAAATCGCTCGGCTCGGGATATGCACTACTTTCGTCGGGCATGAATCGGTCGGTTCGATGACTGCAGATGGTGGTCACGGACGGCGATAGGGTTTATAAACGAGGCCTTCCGACTCAGGATTCCGAAAACACGCCCGGTCGTCCTCACCTCCGTGTAGAATTCGTACGTCCTCTCGGCCTCGCGCCATCTCCCCCTCCCCCTGAATACTTGCGCTGCGGGGCGAACGTCCGTGGATGAATGCTCTGCTCTCAAACTGTTGATCCAGCCCCCGCCTTTCCCGTCGACGCCGACCCTCAATCCAGCGTCCAGACTGCAAAGGAAAGTCCCCTGTTTGAGATCACGAGCATCTCCCAACGAGAAACGAACGTATGCTCCGCAGGACACGTCTTCGACAGCCTCTAGTATCCGTTATTGTCTCACACTCAGAATGCCGACTCATCTTCTCCAAATCCGAATGTGGATAATCCTCCCCTTCCTGCATCCGCTCCAAACTCAGGCTGGCAATAACAGAAACAACGTGCCTCCCATGCATCGCATTCTCTCCCTTATCGTCGCTAACTGAATTTCCGTTATTTCTAAACGGGAGACGACATATGTGGGCACGTTGTGGACGTCTCGCCCCCCTTCCTTCTCCCGCTTCTGCCCTGCGTTCCTCTCCACCTTCGGGCCCTTTTCGACAACGTCCGTTATTCTCGGCGAACCGAACTCCCTCGTGCCGCCCCCTCCTCCCTCAGACCACCATCCGACCGCTCCGTCGAGCCCCCACGAACAGACGGGACCAGCAAACCGGTCCTTCCCCTCCAGGCCACCTCCCAGCCTTCACACTCCGTGTGTCTCCTCCTTCATAGACTCGGACGCCGACGTCGTCCCATCGTCATCAGAACTCGTACTCCGATACTCGTCGACCTTCTCGGCAGCCTTTTGCTTCAACTCCTGGAACTGGTCGCTCGCCTCTTCGAGCCGAGCCTGCCACTCGGGATCCGGCTCCATGCCTTCCGTCGAGCGGTGGTAGGCCAGCAGCGTCGCCGCCAGCGCATAGGCGTCCGCCACGGCCAACTTCAGCATCCAGGCCCCCACCAGGACGGCGATGCCCAACGGCAGCTGCAGGATCGGAATCAACAAACCGAGGGCCACCGCCGGCACTCCCAGAACCACCAGAAAGACGAAAAACTCGACGTAGCTGATAAGCGTCAGGGCCACGGCGTTGGCCAGAATGGGCTTCCAGCACTGCGCGTAGAGGATGACACCGTCCTTTGCTACCGCCCAAACGTTGGGCTCATCCTCGGCGTAGGCACGCGTCAGGATCGCCTCGTCGATGTAGGTGGTCGCAAACTTCGACACGCGACGAACGAACTTCTGGAGGGTATCCATCCCGGGAAGGGGCAGAAAATCGGTCACGTTCGTAAACATCCGATTGAAGCCCTTCACCACTCCGTCGAGCACCTGATCGATCGCAAACATGATGCTCGTGTCCTTGAACCGGCTCGTGACCTGTTCTTTGCCGTACTCGATCTGAGAGCCCTCCGGTCCGGTCCCGTGCACGATAAACTCGGTCATGACGGCCGCGTGGGCGGCCTTCAGGAGATAGAAGTAGTAGCGCGTGACCCACCGCACGATGCCGAACCCTCCAACAAGAGCAGCCAGAACGACGATAATTCCGAGGACGCTCCATAGCTGGGACAGGAGCCACGCTATCCCGCCAATCACGGCAAAGTAAACCAGGAGGCCGACCCCGAGAAGTGCGTACGACCCGACCCGGACCCAGAGAATGGGGGTGGTCTTGAGAAGAAGGCTGACGGCGTCACGCAGATAAAAGTTCGGCATCGTCACGAGAAGAGATGTACAGAAAGACGCAATTGACCTGAGCACGAAGCCGGAGGACCCCGCCCTCACCTATAGATACAAAACTTCGGTGCCAAACCGGTCACCCGCACATTCCCTCTCGTCGCCGAGAATTTCAAGTCCCCCCTAAATCGACCTCCAGGCAGAAATGGAGTTTCGTCCCGCTACCGGACACGTTCGCCAGTTTCGCCGAAATCCAAACGGTCCGGTCGTGAGGAGTGTAGGCAGTCGACCCGGACGTGGGTGAAGCGCGACCTACTCGTCACCCCCTCCAAGGAGAATAATCTTGTCCCGCAGTTCGCGGTCCTCGACGGAATCGAGCGCATTGCGGGTGTCCACGATGGACTGGGCGTGCGTGGCGATCAGGTGTGGATCGAAGGCGTCGTGGTCCGTCACGACGACGGTGGCATCGTGCGCCTGCAACACCTCCGGCGTGAGGTCGACGGAGGGCACGTCGATGCTCGTCCCGCCGGCGTCCGGGGCCTCGTAGGCCGACACGTGAGGATCGTGGTAGCGAATGGTCTCGATGCCTTTCTCCCGAAGGAGCTGGATGACAGTGCCTGCGGGCGAGTGCCGCGTGTCGTCGACGTTGCGCTTGAACGCGACCCCGAGCACGAGGACGCTGGCGTCGCAGAGCTGGACGGGCTGCCGGGCAATGGCCTCAATGACGGACTCGACCACGTAGAAGGGCATGCCCTCATTGATGCGGGCCGAGAGCGTGATGAAGCTCGTCTCGAAGTCGTATTTGCGCGCCAGCCACGACAGGTAGTGCGGGTCGATGGGAATGCAGTGCCCTCCGAGCCCAGGCCCCGGATAGAAGGGCATGAACCCGAACGGCTTGGTGGATGCCGCCTCCACCACTTCCCACATGGAGACCTCTCCGATGCGGTCGCAGAGCTGAGCCAGTTCGTTGACCAGGGCGATGTTGACGGAGCGGAAGATGTTTTCCAGCAGCTTCTCCATCTCCGCCACCTTCGGGTTCGACACCGCGTGGACCTCATCGACGATTTGCTCGAGCGCTTTCGCGGCAAGCTGCGTGCAGGTCTCCGTCACTCCTCCCGCCACGATCGGCGTGTTCGCGGTCGTGTATTCCTCGTTGCCCGGATCGATGCGTTCGGGACTGTGGGCGAGAAAGTAGTCGCGGCCGAGCTCCCAGCCTTCGTCCCGGGCCGCCGCCTCCAGAATGGGCTGCACGACGCCTTCGGTCGTGTCGGGATAGGTCGTGCTCTTCAGCACCACGAGCTGGCCCGGCCGCAGATGCTCGGCAATCGACTCGGTGGCCGCCTCGATGTAGGACGTATCGGGCTCGTTGGTGTCCGTTACCGGCGTCGGCACGCACACGAAAAACACGTCGACCTCGTCGCTCGCGCCAAACCCCGATGCCCCCCGAAGCCGGTCGTCGTCCACGAGACGCCGAACGCGATCGTCGTCGAGGTCCTCGATGTAGTTTTCTCCCGCATTCAGTCGCTCAATCCGCTCGTCATCGAGGTCGATTCCGATCGTCGAGAACCCCCGATCGGCGTACTCGACGGCCAGGGGAAGGCCCACGTACCCGATGCCCACCACCCCAATGGTCGCGTCGGTGGCGTCCAAACGGTGGGCGAGCTGACGGACGGGACCGGACTGGACGGCACGGCCCGAGGGGATTCCGTTCGTCGCAGACGGGGACGGCGTATCGAGGTCCATGGGAACGATCGGAAAAAGTGGGGGACAAGTGTTTCTATCGGAAGGCGGTGGCCGATCGACTCTACGGGGCCACGATCTCCGCGTCGTTCGCCGACGCGACCGAGCGGCCCGGCCGAAGCGGTTCGACCGTCACGTCGAACGCCGTGCACGGAATGTTGGCGTCCCGGCACCGACGGTAGACGGCCCGCTGACGCGCCTCCGGCATCGTGGTCGTGGTGACGATCACCTCGTCCACGTTCTGCTCGCGACACACCCGCTCAAGGTCGCTTCCCGTGCCGAGCACCGTCAGCCCCTGAATGGTCTGCTCCTGCTTCAGGGGATCGTCGTCGAGGAAGCCGACCGGGCACCGGTCCAGGACCGCGTTTCGCCGCAGCTCCCGAAGCGTCAGCACCCCGGCGTCGCCGGCTCCGTATAAAAGGACGCGGCGTCCACCGCTCCGGTTGGCCGCAAAATACTGACGCAGGCCCCGAAATCCAAAACGAACGCCGACGACGGCGAGGGTCACGATCATCCAGTCGATGACGAGCACGGAGACCGACACGGCGGCCGGCCCGTGAAGCAACGCGTAGATCCCAAACGTGGCTCCTCCCGCCAGCATTGTGGCGGCGACCGTCCGGACCAGCTCCGGCGTTCCCGCGTGCCGCCAGATGCCCCGATAGAGGCCCATCGCGTAAAAGACGAGCACCTTGGCCCCCACCACGAGGGGAAGGGCCTCCAGCATCTGGACCTCGCGGCCGACCGAGAGCCCACTTTCATACCGAAGGTAATGCGCCACCACGAAGGCGGCCGCGACCAGCAGGACGTCCACCAGCATCCCGCCGCCGTCCTTCCAGCGATGTCCAAAGAGCCTGTAGAGCACGCGTTCGGGCGAGTCCGAAACGACCGGCGCTCCGTCCCCCTGCGCGCGCTCTCCCCGATAGACGTTGGCCTGGGCCACGTACACGCCGAAGACGCCCAAGGCAATGCCGACGAACGTACTCAGTGCATAAAAGAGCGTCACGTCCACAAACAGGATCCCGATTGCGAGCAGTCCCGAGCCGAGGCTGAGGCCGTACAGCATCAGGACCGCGTGCTCCTCCGACAATCCGAGGAAGACGAGTCGATGGGACGTGTGATCTCGCCCGCCGCGCGAGACGGGTCGCCCGGCGAGTTTGCGCATGAAGGTGACGAGGGTCGTGTCCAGAATGGGCACGGCCAGGACCGCGAGCGGCAGCAGTCCCACCGCCAGCGCCCCGACGCCTTCGGCCTGCTGCTGCACGACGAGGGCGAGCACGGCAATCGAAAAGCCGAGGAAGAGGCTGCCGCAGTCCCCCATGAAGATGCGCGCCGGCTTGTAGTTGAACGCGAGGAACCCGAGCGCCGCTCCCCCCACGGCTCCCCCAAGCGCCACCGCCGTCGTGCTTCCCGTCAGCCCGGCAAAGACGGCCATCACGAGGGCGGCGATGCCCGCCACCCCCGCCGCGAGGCCGTCCATGTTGTCGAGCAGGTTGACCGCATTGGTGATGCCGATGATCCAGAGCAGCGTGAGCGGCAGCGACAACCAGAGCGGCCAGTGCACGCCGAAGGTGTAGCCCGCATACATGAGGAGCCCCGTCGCCACCACCTGCGCGGTCAGCTTGGCCGCCGGCCGGATATGGGCGAGATCGTCCACAGCCCCGATCACGAACATGAGCGTGGCTCCGCTCCACACTGCCCACACCTCACCGACCGGCAGCACGGAAAAGAGCCCCACGGTGGCCGCGACGTAGATGCCGATGCCGCCCATGAGGGCCGTGGGTTGCCCGTGCCAGCGATCCCTTCGGGGATACGAAACCCACTCCATCCGCTGCGCGAGCCGGATCACCAGAGGCGTAAACAGAAACACCCCGAGGGCCGCGAGCGCGAAGGCCCATCCGATGTCTTCTACTCCGTGTAGTTGCAATGACGCCATACGCAAATTAGGAATTGATGAACGACGGTCGAGAAGTGAATTGAGCTCCGCGCATCATGGCCCGGCACTCGTGCTACGCAAAGAATACGGTGTGCGCCCTGAAACTATGACCCGGACGTGGTGAACGATTCCATGGGAATCTCTTGCTCGGACTCTTCCTCACGGGACGCCACGTCCTTGATGACGTCCTGCAAAATGTCTTCCAAAGAAAAGACGGGCTCGAAGTCGATTGTCGCCTGGAGCTTCGAGATGTCCGGGGTGCGCCGCTTCATGTCTTCAAAACCCGGCCCATACACGTCTTCGTAAGGAATATACGTAAGTTCGGAGGAGGACCCCGACAGGTCCCGCACCCGTTCGGCAAGCTGCTTAATGGAGATTTCGTCTGGCTGCCCAATATTGAAGATTTCACCGCTCGCCGCAGGCACCTCGAACAGCTTCCGCACGGCCCGCACTGCGTCGTGAACGTGCGTGAAGCAACGCGTTTGGGTCCCCTCGCCGTGCACCTCGATGGGTCGATCCTCCAGGGCACGCTCCACGAAGTTGGGGATTACCATGCCGTAGCGGCTGCTCTGCCGCGGCCCCACGGTATTGAAGAAGCGGACGCAGGTCACGGGAAGCCCGTACTCGTCATAATACGCCTGCGCCAGAAACTCGTCCATTGCCTTCGAGCAGGCGTAGGCCCAGCGCCGCTTGCTCGTCGCCCCGAGCGTCCAGTCGTCTTCCTCGCTGAGGGCGTCGAGGGAGGGCGTCGTCTGCATCGCCTTCCCGTAGATTTCGGAGGTCGAGGCGAGGAGGATCTGTTTCTCGTGATCGCGGGCGAGCTCAAGCACATTCTCGGTGCCCCCCACGTTCGTCTGAATCGTCTCCACCGGCCTCTCCATCACGCGCTTTACGCCCACCGCCGCCGCCAGGTGAACGATGCGGTCGCACGACTCGACGCACTGCTCGAGCGTGTGCTCGTCGAGCACGCTGCCTACGGTGAGCGTGAACCGCTCGTGGTCGACCCAGTGACGCACGTTGTCGAGGCGACCGGTGGACAGGTTGTCGAGCACGTGAACGCGATGCCCGTCCTCCAGAAGGCGATCAGTCAGATGACTGCCAATAAAGCCGGCTCCACCGGTGACGAGGTAACGCATGCCGTTTCGAAATGAGAAAAGAGAAAAGCACGCCCGACTCGTTCCCCGGAACGGGCCTGTGTCGGTCGTCTCGTGAGCAGGGATCTTTTCACATGGTAGACGACAGCCTTCGAAAAGGGAAACCGCTCTTCAGGACATTCACAGAGGATCTACGCGTACCCTTTTTGGCTTCTACGCGTTCCTCCTTCGGCGCAGGTCCCCCAGGGCAACGAACGACGGTCCGTCTTTATTATCCGGTCTCCTCGGCTACCTCCCGGATCTCATTCCTCAAGACGTGAGGCGAAGCCAATCAACATCCTCTGTGCGCGATAAAAACCGATCGGACCCTCACAATATTCTCCCTCCCCGTTGTTGAGCACGTCCTCCTGATGCCGACAGAGGCACTCCGACCGCAGTCGGAGCTGCCATCGGCAGAAGGATCTCTCCGAATACAGGCACACCACCCAGCTCACGAAAATCCATGCTCCCCAGACGCCATCACGTCGGGACCGTAGTCCGTCCAATTTGGATTATCCTCTTCAATCAGGGCAATCTTTTTGTCCCGCGTCCCCCCTTTGATCCGTTTTTCGGTCGAAATGGCGGTCCGGGCACGGGAAAATTGCCGGTACCACACGAGCCGCGTGACGTTGTACTGCGCCGTAAACCCATCGGCCTCTTGCCGTCTGTGTTCGCGGACGCGACGAGCCAGATTGTTCGTCATCCCCACATAACAGCACGCGCGATCGACTGGCCATGATGTAGGTGTAGTAGCGTCGAGTCCTCACCGTGCTGGCCCTCTTGCTACACCACAAAATTCTGGAATGCAAGTCATCCTGATGCCGACAGAGGCACTCCGACCGCAGTCGGAGCTGCCATCGGCAGAAGGATCTCTTCGAATAAAGCAGAATCGACCTTTCGAGACGTGCCGATCATGCTTGTTTGCGCCGGAGTCAAAGAGATT
>CAZCUZ010000113.1:0-8745 GCA_964502085.1 uncultured Salinivenus sp.
AGAAGCGGCTGAAGCGGCAGTCCCCCTTCTTCCACGCTGAAAACATCGACGATCCTATGCTCGTCATCCAGGGGGCCAACGACCCGCGCGTGAAGAAGCAGGAGTCCGACCAGATCGTCGTGGCCGCCCGCGAGAACGACGTGCCCACGCAGTACCTCGTGGCGCCGGAGGAGGGACACGGCTTCCGCAAGGAAAACAATCGCCTCGCCGTGGCGGCGCAGCTGGAGCGCTTCTTCGGCGATCACCTGGGCGGCCGCTACCAGACGGACGCGGCGCCCGAGGTGCAGGCTCGCCTCGACGCCCTCCGGCGGGACGTCAGTGAGGTGACGCTCCCGGACACCGCGCAGACCGCCGAGGCCGAGGGCGGCCTCGACGCCATCGACGGATCCGGCCTCCCCTCCGCCACGCTCCAGTACGAGAACACCGTCTCGCTGGGCCAGCGCTCCATGGACCGGCCCACGACCCGCACCCTCACCTCCACGACGCACGACGGGTCCTCGGCCTGGCAGCTCGTGGACGCCGTCCAGAACGCCGCTCAGGCCGACACGCTCATTCTCGACCGCTCGTCGCTCCGTCCGATCGAGCGCCGCGTCGGGGGACAGGCCCGCATCACGCTCACGTTCGACGACACGAGCGTGACCGGCACCATGTCGATGCAGGGCCAGACGCAGGAGGTGGAGCAGAGCTTCGACCAGCCGGTCCTGGCCAGCACGGCCAACATGGAGGCGGCCCTCGCGGCGCTGCCCTTCGAACCGGGCTACTCGGCGCAGCTGCCGGTCTTCCAGCTCCAGCAGCAGGCCGTGGCCACGACGACCGTGCGCGTGACCGGCACCGAGACGGTGGAGGTGCCGGCGGGTTCGTTCGAGACGTACGTCCTGGAGACCACCTCCGAGGGCCCGGGCCCCTCCGGCACGATCCACGTCCGCCGAGAGGCACCGCACCACGTCGTAAAGGCCGACCTGGAGGTCACGATGGGCGGCCGCACCGTCACCGCCACCAAGGCCCTCACGAAGCTGTCGACGGACGAGTAGGTCGTCGGATGCCCATCCGTTCGCATTCTACGGCGCCCGGTCTCGCCCCGAGGCCGGGCGCTTTTTTATTGGCTCCGCTCAAGGAGTTCAAATCCAGTTCGACACGGTTTCCAGGGCCTTCGATACCGACGCACCCCTCTCCACCCGATATTCACGCCTCGATTCGGGAGCGAAACTTGCAAAAGGCCCGGTTGACCGATAGCGTACAAAATGGACAGTTTAGAACTGGTCTAAATAAGAGAAATGACAGTCTCTGCCCGGGCGTTCTCTGTGTCCCTGACACATCGCGCTCCGCCCTGCGAGTGGTTTCGCGAAGAGTTCGAGGCGAACGTCTCCGGTCCCGCATCCGATGCGGCCGAATTGTAGAACGTAGATCCTGCCCCCTGCTGCATCCCCCTCTACGATGTCCCACCGATTCCGACGCACCACACTCATGCAGTTCGTCGCCCCCCGAATCGCGATCGTCACCGTCGCCCTCTTGTGCGTCGCGGCCCTGCCGACGCACGCACAGGAGGGGACCATCACCGGCACCGTCGTCGGGGCTGACTCCGGCGAGCCTCTGCCCGCGGTGAACGTCGGCATCGTCGACACGCCGCTGGGGGCGGCCACGGACGAGCAGGGTCGCTTCACGATCAGCGACGTGCCGGTGGGGAGCTACACGGTGGAGGCGAGCCTGGTGGGCTACCGCACGGTCGAGCGGGAGATCCAAGTCGAGACGGACGAGACGACGACGCTCGAGATTGAACTGTCGCAGGAATCGGTCGAGCTCAGCACGATTACGGTCACGGACCAGCGGGGCGGATACGTGGCCCGCGAGGTGTCGAGCGCCAACAAGATCGGCGCCCCCCTCACGGAGACGCCGCAGTCCGTCTCGGTGATTACGCGGGACCAGCTGGCGGCCCGGGGCGTCGATCGCCTGTCCGAGGCGCTGCGCTATACACCGGGCGTACAGGGTGAAACGTTCGGCTTCGAGCCACGGACCACGTTTCTCCGCTTTCGTGGGTTCGACGCGACGCAGTCCGGCCTTTTCCGCAACGGCCTGCAGCTCCGGAATCCGGCGTTTGCGGTCGGGTACAGCCCCGAGCCCTACGGCGCCGAGCGGGTAGAGGTACCGAAAGGGCCGTCGTCCGTTCTCTACGGGGCGGGAAGCCCCGGGGGCCTCGTCAACTTCATCTCCAAGCGGCCGACCCAGCAGCCGTACGGAGAAGTCTTCGTCGAGCCCGGCTCGTACAACCGCTGGCAGGGCAAAGCGGACGTGAGCGGCCCCATCGACGAAGAGGGTACCCTTTCGTACCGGCTCACCGGTCTCGTCCGCGAGGCCGACACGCAGGTCGACCACATTCCCAACGACCGTGTGTTCGCCGCCCCGGCCCTCAGCTGGCGTCCCACGGACGCGACGACGCTCACGCTCCTGGGCCGCTACCAGCAGGACAACACCCGCTCCTCGCAGCGACTCCCGGTGGCCGGCACCCTGGAGCCGAACCCCAACGGCGAGATTCCGGTCCGCCGGTTTTTGGGCGAACCGGGCGTCGACAAGTACGACCGCACGCAGTGGTCCGCCAGTTCCCTGCTCTCGCACGCGTTCAACGAGATGTGGAGTGTCGAGCAGAAGACGCGCTACTACTCGATCGACGTCGACGACGTGACCGTGTACGGCACCTCGCAGGGCCTCGGCGACCAGCAGCGCATGCTGAGCCGCTCGCTCTTCGAGAGCTTCGGCCACCTCGACGGCCTCGCCCTCGACAATCAGGCCCAACTCGACGTGTCGACCGGGCCGGTCACTCACACGGTGCTCGCGGGCCTCGACGTGCAGCGCATCCGCGTGACCTCCGAGCAGAACTTCGGTGGCGCCCCGCCCATCGACGTCTTCGACCCGACCTACGGGCAGGAGATGCCCGAGCCGGACCCGCTCGCCGACGAGACCATCGCGCAGCGGCAGATCGGGGTCTATCTCCAGGATCACCTCGAGGTGTACGAGCGCTGGATCATGACGCTGAACGGGCGGATGGACTGGGCCCACACCGAGACGGAGCAAAATCTGGCCGACAGCGAAACTGTGCAGACCGCCTCTGAATTTAGCGGGCGCGCCGGGCTGTCCTACGACTCCCGCCTCGGGCTGAACCCCTACGCCAGCTACTCGCAGTCCTTCCTGCCCCAGTTGGGCACCGGACCGGAGGGCGAGCCCTTCGATCCGGAGCTCGGGGAGCAGTGGGAGGTGGGAGCCAAGTACCAGCCGCCGAGCCTGAACGGGACCCTCACGGTCGCTCTCTTCGATCTGACGCGTCAGAACTTCCTGCAGACCGATCCGGAGACCTTTCAGCAGGTTCAGACCGGCGAGGCAAACTCCCAGGGCATCGAACTCGAAGGGACCGCAAGCCTGACCGCCGGTTTCGACCTGACGGCCAGCTACACACGGCAGGATGTGGAAATTACGGAGAGTGTTGCTGAGGCGGAGGAGGGAGAGCGGCCGGTGCAGGTCCGCGAGGAGATGGGCTCGGTCTGGGCCGACTACACGCTCCAGGACGGCGCACTGGCGGGCCTGGGACTGGGCAGCGGCGTGCGCTATCTCGGGCCCAGCTACGGGGACGTGCCCAACACCCTGAAGGCCCCCGGCGCCACCCTCCTGGACGCGGCGCTCCACTACGATTGGCAGGGATTCCGGCTGCAGGTGAACGCCGACAACGTGCTCGACAACGAGTACGTCGCCTCGACATTTGTGAGTGGCTCGCAGGGGTTTGCGACGTACGGGGCCGCCCGCACGATCACCGCCCGCCTCCGCTACCGCTGGTAAGCAATTGTGGAGTTTGGATTGGTGAACGGAAGATCGGCTCGGAGCGCTGTTGGACTCCAACGGCGCTTCATCAATTCCCTCCCCGATTTTCGATGCCGTAGACCTTCACTACGACTCCCCATGCTCGCAATCACGCTCGGGTGCACGTACCTCGGGGCGGCACTCTGCTACGTGGCCTCGTCCTCGTCGGCTCCGGACGCTGGGGCGTGGATGCGGGCGATCGTTTCACCGGTGTGGCTTCGGACGGTCGGCCTTCTGCTGATGACCGTCGGCCTTTCGATTGCAGTCGGCACCCGGCCCCTCGGCGAAGGCGTGCTCGTGTGGCTGTCGATGGCGATGGGGACATGCTCCCTCCTCGTGGTCGCCGCGCCGCTGGTCACTCGCTTCGTGCCGGTGACCGGCACACTTGCAGTCGTAGTCGCTGTTTTCGGCTTCTGGTTGTAGGCCGAACGCGCACTCTTCGAACCGAGCACAAATTGGTCCATGAAATACGACTGGACGACCGCCGAGGCCTGGGGAAAAACGAGCGCGACGCTCCTCGCCAGTACGGCGCTCTACCTTGCCTTCTGCGTCGCGTGCGTCACCGGGATGCCCGTGGCGCAGGATGTAGGCCTGGCGCTCGGCGTGCTGGGCGGTTTTCCGGTGTGGGTGGGGGCGGCGTGCTACGCCGTGCTGGCCCGCACGCTGGTCCGGGCCTGGCTCGTGCCGCTCGTCCTCGCGCTCGGGCTGGCCGGCTGGGCCGCGCTCGCCCTTTCTCTCCAGTAACCGCCTGATCCGATGCCGACGCTTCCCCCCCGGGCCTACAAGCTGATGTGGGATGCCCACTCCGCCACGGGCATCGTGATCGGGCTCGCCCTCTTCGTGCTCTTTGCCACAGGCGCCCTGCTCCTGTTTCGCGGTGAGATTCGCCAGTGGGAGGAGCCCGCCCTTCGCACCGCACCGAATGGGGAACGGCACTCCCTCGAGGCCCTCACGCGCCCGGTCCTCGACTCGCTCGGCAAAGGGGAACGCCTGCCCTCATACGTCTACATGACCCTGCCGGAGGACGGACACGACAACCTCTACGTGCACGCCTCGGGCGGCACGATCGGGCCCTCCCACAATACGTGGGTGAATCCGACCAGCGGGGAATGGGTCGCCAATCCCGATCAGGGAGCCGTTACGCAGACGTTCTACCATCTCCACTTCTTCTTCCAGTTTGGGCGGTGGGGACTGTACCTGGCCGGCCTGATCGGCCTGTTCGCTCTTTTGGCCGTCACGACCGGGACGCTCGTCCACCTCCATCGGATCGTGAAGGACTTCTTCCAGTTCCGCCCTGGCACGCAGCTGCGCGTGGCGTGGGCCGACGCCCACAAGACGCTGGGGACCATCGGCCTGCCGTTTCAGACGATGTACGTCTTCACGGGGGCGTACTTCGGACTGGTAGGGCTGATCGCCCTGCCCTACGCATCGCTCCTGTTCGGGGGGAGCATGGGCGACTTCTACCGCGAGGCCGGGTACTACGCCCCGCCCGTGCAGGTCGATTCGGCCACCGTGCACGACGAGCGCCCGCCGCTGGGCCGGTTCGCCGCCCGAGCTGAGGCGATGTGGGCGGACTTCGAGCCGGAGACAATGATTCTCACTGGAATGGGGCAGCCCAACAGCCGGGTCGAGGTGGTCGGACGGACGCGGGGGGCGGTGTTCGGGGGCAGCGGGGCGGTCGTCTTCCACGGGCAGACCGGCGAGGTGCTTCTACGGGAACCGCCGAGCGAAGCCGGTGCCCTCAACGAGGCCGTGCAGAGCATGGAGACACTCCACTTCGCCGAGTTCGGCGGAACGGCGCTCAGGATTTTGTTCTTCCTGCTGACCGTGGCCTCCTGCGCGGTCATTCTCACGGGCAATCTCACGTGGCTCGAAATTCGCCGCAGCCAGGGCCGGACGGTCGTGACGGGGCTGTCGCGGCTCACGGCCGGGGTCGCCACCGGATTCTTGCCCGCCACAGCCCTGCTTTTCCTCGCGGATCGGTGGATGCCGACCGCGACAGTCTCCCCCGACGGGTGGACGGACGTCATGTTCTTCGGGAGCTGGGGGCTGGCGGTGTGCTACGCTCTAGCCCGCCGAAGCGTGGCACGCACGCACCGGTCGCTGCTCGTACTGGGGGGAGTGCTCGCGCTGCTCATTCCGTTGGCCAACGGCCTCACGACCGGCGACTGGCCGTGGGTGGCCTGGAGCGAGGGCCTCTGGCCGGTGCTGGGCGTGGATATCGGGGCCGTCCTCTGCGGCTTCGCGACGCTCGGCGTCGCGGCGTGCCTGAATGTGGAGGCTCCCCCGTCTGCGGACGATTCGGCGGCTCCGGTCAAGTATGGCGAATCCCGGACGATGCCGCATCCGGACGAGATCGCGACCGTTTCGGAAGCGGACACTCCCGACGAACGCCCGTTCTCTACCTGAACGGATTCTTCACGGAAGAGACGAGTGGTGCACTTGAAACTGCAGGCTGCAGCCAGTAACGTTCAAATGAGCTGTTATTTATAACTGATCTAAATAAAGGAAGGCGGAAAAATGACGCACCTTCGACCTGCTTTCGGGGTTCTGATGCTTCTGCTACTGGGAGTGGGTCCGGTCGTCGGACAGGACGGTCCGACCGTGGCGGCGTCCGATACCACGGCTCCGGCCGACTCCCTCTGGCAGATGGAGATGGACCCGATCGTGGTGACCGCCACGCGGGCCGAGCGCCGGGCCGACGAGGTGAGCGTCCCCGTGTCGGTCCTCGGGCAGGCGGAGATCGCATCGCAGGGCGCGGCTCGCGTCACGGACCTGCTGGCCGACCAGCCCGGCCTCGCGATCGACACCGATCACGGCTCGGGGCTCCAGATCCGGGGGCTCGACCCCGAGTACACGCTCATTCTCCTCAACGGGGAGCCCATTATCGGGCGCACGGCGGGCACGCTCGACCTCGATCAGCTGACCACGGCCAACGTCGAGCGCGTCGAGATCGTGCGCGGGCCCACCTCTTCGCTCTACGGCAGCGAGGCGCTCGCGGGCGTCGTCAACCTCATCACCGCCCGGCCGGACGACGGCCTGGGCGGCACGATGCGCTCGCGCTACGGCACCCACGGCACGGTGGACCTCACCGCACAGGCGGAGGGGAAACGCGGACCGTGGGAGGGCTCGGTCTCTCTGAATCGCTATCGGACGGGCGGGTACGACCTGGCCCCCGGCACGATCGCGCCCACCCAGCCCGGCTACGTCGACTACACGGCGCAGGCGCAGGGGCGGGTCGACGCCGGCCCGAGCACGACGCTCTCCCTCCAGGGCCGCCTCGCGACGCAGACGCAGGACTACACGACCGGCGTGGAGGTGGAAACCGCCGAGGTGCCCCACACCCAGACCGCCGAGCGGCTCGACTGGAACGTGTCGCCGGAAATTGAGCAGCGGCTGGGGGGCGGCTGGCAACTCACCGGCACGCTCTACGGCGCCGGCTTCCACACCGATCAGCGCCTCCGCCGCGACAACGGCATGCTCCGCAGCGCCTCGACGCTCGACCAGTACCACGGCGAGGCCGAGACGGTGCTGCGCGGGGCCCTCGGCCGCGACCACCTGCTCACCGTGGGCGCCGGGGCGACCGTCGAGTCCATCGAGGCGGACCGCAAGACCGGAGAGCGCATCGGCGGCTTCGGCTTCGTGCAGGACGAGTGGAGCCCCGCGGAGACGCTCGACCTCACCGGCAGCGTGCGGCTCGACGGCAACAGCGACTACGCCTCGCGCCTGAGCCCGAAGCTGGCCGCCCGCTACGCGCCGTTCGACCGGCTCTCGGTCCGCGCGTCCGTCGGCAGCGGCTACAAGGCGCCGGCGTTCCGGCAACTCTACCTCGACTTCACCAATCCGCAGGCCGGGTACACGGTGCTCGGCGTCACGAAGGTACAGGACGGCCTCCATCGGCTGCAGGAGCAGGGGCAGATCGAAACGCTGCTGCGGTCCCGCTCCGCGCTCGGCGATCCCCTCTCCCCCGAAACGTCGGTCGCCTTCAACGCGGGCCTGACCGCCACGCTCTGGACGGACGCCACGCTCCGACTCGACCTCTACCACAATGAGGTCAGCAACCTGATCGACACCGAGCCCGTGGCGCGCCGGACCAACGGGCAGAGCGTCTACACCTACGTGAACCGAAACGAGGTCTTCACCCGCGGGGCCGAGGTGCGCCTCACCCTGCGCCCGATCCCCGCCCTCCGCGTACAGCTCGGCTACGATTACCTGGAGGCCAAGGACCGGCAGGTGCTGGCCGAACTGAGAGACGGCGACGTGTATCGCCGGGTCGATGGCCGCGACGTGCGAGTGTCGACCGACGACTACGCCGGGCTGCCGGGACGCCCCACGCACTCCGGCACCGTGCGCCTCCGCCACACCGACCTGCCCCTCGGCCTCACCGCCAGCGTGCGGGGGACGCTCCGCGGCCGCGCCGGGGACGCCGACCGCAACGGCAACGGCATCGTCGACGTCGACCGCGAATACGTGGAGGCCCGCACGCTCTGGGACGTCACGCTCTCGAAAACCCTTCTAGACACGTACATCGTCCGCCTCGGCGGCGAAAATCTCCTCGACTACACGAACCCGCGTCGCGTGCCGTCGATCTCGGGCCGCCGCTGGTTCGCCGAGCTCCAGGCCCAGTTCTGAGCCCCGGTCTTTTTCCTCTGCGCACTACCCGATCATTCTACACGACAAAAATTCGCCCCCCCATGCGTCATTCTGAGCGTAGCGAAGAATCTCTCCGAAATGAGCGGAAACAAGCCGGAAAGGCACCGCCGTCGACGTCGTTTCCGCTGCATTCGAAGAGATTCCTCGTCGCCGGCAAGCTTGGAGCGTAGACGCTCCGCTTACCTTGCTCCTCGGGAGTGACGCAGAATGAACAGTTGGGGGCGAGTTTTGCTTCCTCAGAGGTTTTGT
>CAZCUZ010000114.1:0-8744 GCA_964502085.1 uncultured Salinivenus sp.
TCGTCGGCTGCGGCGGGAACGGAGACACCGGAGACACCGCGGTCGTAGACAGCGGCACGTACGACGGCACCATCTCGGAGGTCAACGCCGAGGAGCGCGAAATCTACGTCGACGTCCCCGACGCCGGAACGCTGGAGCTGTACTTCACGGACTCGACGCGCGTCCTGCAGGACACGGCCGAGGTCTCCTTCCAGGCGCTGCAGACGGACCAGTCGGTGTCCGTCCAGGTGGAGAAGGTCGGCCAACGGCTCGATCCGGTGACGGTCCGAATTCAGGAAAGCGGCTCCTAACTGCCCCCGCCCCCCGATGGACGGCATTCCCTCGATGTGGCGGGTGGAGCTCTGGCATCCGCTGCTCGTCCACTTTCCCATTGCCCTCCTCCTCGTCGGTACGGCCCTGCGCCTGATTGGGGCGTTTCGGGGGCGCTACACCGGCCTCCGGTTCCTGGTCCCGTCCGGGCGCCTCCTCCTCGTCCTGGGCACGGTCGGGGCGTGGGCGGCCGTCTACACCGGCAGCCTCGCCGACGCGGAGGTCGTGCGCTCCCTCTGCGACCCGACGGTCGTCGAGGCCCACGAGAACTGGGCCTACTGGGTGGCTGGCCTCTTTACGGGGGGGCTGCTCGTCGACGCCCTGCTGTGGGCCGACTGGGCCGCCCTCGGGCTTCGAGGGGGCCTCACGATTCTCCTCGTGGGCTGTCTTCTGGCCGGAAGCACTGGCCTCGTCTACGTTGGCCACCTGGGCTCCCGGCTCGTCTACCAGCAGGCGGCGGCCGTGCACCACCCCGCTCCGGACTGCGCGGCGTTCGAGTAGTCCCCCCCGGTCGCCTCCCAGGCCGGCTCGTCCGTCATGCCTGCCACGCACGGGATTCCCCTCAAAGCCCCAGAAGGGAAAAGAGCCCGCTGCGGAGCGAGTGCCACAGAAACTTGAAGAAGGTGTGGTCCTCGTCGTGCTCGTGCTCGATACTGCCGGTTCGAGGATCGGAATCGTCGTTCTGACTCTCCGAGTTGAGCATGAGGTCGTCCAGCACAAAGGACTCAAGTCGTTTCCGCAGTCCCCGGTCGCCCGTTTCTTCGTCCAGCATCTCCACGCTGAGATCGTGGTATCGCCCCCGGACCGTTCCCTCCGCCCGTCCCTCCCGCACCTCCGCTGAAAACTGAAGCCGCTCGACCTGCCCGCGCTCGATTCGAATGCCGGACAGATAGACGAAGGCATCGTTGAACGATTGTGCGTCCATCGGTCCCAGCGACCCCTCGTAGGAAAGGGCAAAATCGGAAGAGAGGAGCGGGACCCGGATCGTCGTTTTGAGCCACCCGTCTCCCGCCACGCGCGTCGTGGCCCGAACGACCGCCGGCGTGGAAGACCCCATTCGACGAGGATCGTTCGTCACGTTGTGAATGGTGGCGGTGATCCGGTCGAAGGCGATGTGTCCGGACCCGGCCGCGCCCTCATCCCACCGTTCATAGCGAGCCCGTCCGTGGGTCACCCGAATCGTGTCCACGCGCACCGGGTGTTCCAGGCTCTGAATGAGCTCGTGGGGCATCTTCGGGGGCGGATCGGTGGGGGGAGGAGGACGTCGATTGTCTCGATACGCGTCCACCTGCAGGGAATCCAGGTGCGCAGTGCGTACGAGCAGAGCGCTTCCGTCGATCGCCTCCCGGTAGTCGACCCCCTCGAGATCGACCCGGCCGACGCTGGCCTCAAATCGATTCACCCGGAATCCGTGCCGCCGCATAAAGACCGAATCCGACACCGTCGGGCCGACGTTCAGGGCCTCAATCGTGAGGGACGAATCCGAACTCGATGCGTGTGCGGAGTCCAGGCGCATCCGGTAGAGACGATCCTCGGACAGGTGCCGATAGCCGTCCACCGAAAGACGGAGGTGATCACTGAACAGCAGGCGGCTGCGATCACGCCGAGAGGCAGAGTCGATCCGGATCCCCTCCGCCGCCAGCCGGATGCCCCAGAGCGAATCGGTAGGAACCGCCGCGTCGGACGTCGAATCGCGAGGCCCGGCCACAACCGTTCCCTCTCGCACGACCAATCGACGAACCCACGTTCGGGAAAGCCGGTCCACGAGCCTCGATTGGACGGCCGCGACGGCAGACGACGCATTTTTCTGATCGCCTTCGTCCTCCGTCTCCCCGCGCTCGATGTGAAGGTCCGGCCGGCGCACGGTCACCTCATTCACCGATAGCTCTCCCCTCCAGACGAGCGGCCACAGGTGAATGCCCGACAGCTGGAGAGAGGAGAGACGGCCGCGGTACTGGGTCCCGGAACGAGACGACCCCGATTCCGCAGCGTCCCCGACCGCAGTGGACCCGGGCCGGAGACGCACCTCACGCACCCGCACGGAGCGGCGCCACAGGCTCCAGTTCACGTCCTCCACAGTCACCCGGTACTGCCCATCCGTCGAGCGGGCGAGCTCGTCGTTGAGTCGCTCCTCCACGGTCTCTGCCGTAAGAACCGTCTGCAGAAGGAGCGTCGCCGCCCCGAGCAGACCAAGACACAGGACCACGGCCCCCAACAGCCACGGCACGAGCCGCTTGAGACGGGCCCGCCACCTCGAATGATCGGCGTGCTCCGTCATGGGAGACTGCACCTCTGGTTATCGAGCTCAAAAAACTGGACCGGGCCTCCGCGCCGACGGCCCCGTTCCTTCCTCATTGCCCCAGAAGAACCCCAACTGGATGCAATAGCCGGATTCGATCACAGACAATCTTGACCCCAGCAAGAAGGGGAACGGCGAGAAGCGCCCCCGGAACGCCCCAGATCCACGTCCAAAAGGTGAGTGCAATAAAAATGACGACGGGATTGAGCTTCAGTCGCCACCCAAGGACGGTCGGCGTCACCAGACTGGACTCGATTCCATTGATCAACAAATAAAGGAGGGGAGCCAGCAGGGCGTACGTCGCCTGATCGAAACTCACAAAGGCAACGAGCGACACGACGGTAAGGTTGATGACGGGCCCGATGTACGGAACGAAGTTCAGCAGACCGGCAAGGGCTCCCCACAATACGGGATTGGGCATGCCGATGACGTACATGGCCCCCGCAACGGCGGTCCCGAGCCCCAGGTTGATGAGGCACACCATCCCGAGATACTGCGACAGATCCCGCTCGATGCTCCGAATAATCCGAACGGCGTTCCGCCGATGACGAAACCGCGGGAGCGTCTTTACAATCTTCCGAAGCAGCAGGTCGCCGCTGGCAAGCAAGAAGTAGAGGAGAAACACCGTGATGAGCAGGCCGGAGACGAGCGTAAAGGCTCGACTCATGACCATTCCCTCAACAGAGGTGTCGTCAATCTCGACACTCTCATCGCTTCCCGATTCCGTCGCCTCCTCGACGTTCTGGGCGACGTCCCGCATCTCGTCGAGCGACTCGGTGACCCCTCGAAATTTGTACTCCGCAATCGTCAGCTTCTGGGGAGCAGATTCGATCCACTCCGTCGCCGGACCGGCAAGGTGATACCCCCCCGCTCCGAGCGCCCCGAGGAAGACCACAATAACAATCAGCGCTCCGAGCGGATTGGGAAGCCCTCGTTCTCTCCCGAACCGCACAATCGGACTCAAAAGCCGGTCCAGCAGATGGGCCAGAATAATGGGTATGAAAAAAGGGGCCGCCACGTCGAGCGCGAACATAAAGGCAATCGCAAAAATTCCTC
Organism: uncultured Salinivenus sp.; assembly: GCA_964502085.1. Taxonomy (GTDB): domain Bacteria; phylum Bacteroidota; class Rhodothermia; order Rhodothermales; family Salinibacteraceae; genus Salinibacter. The sequence continues at coordinate 3,665 of CAZCUZ010000114.1, forward strand.
CGGCTGCCGCTGCCGTGACGGTCCGCGCATCGAACCCCGCTTCGGCGTCCGTTCGATCCTCTGCCTTTCCAGCATGCCCTTCGTGATCGTGTGCCATGAATGCGTGTCCGAGCTGATACGGAACCGATCGAGAGACGGAATGACCGGCGTAAAGACATTCTTGTGGAGACAGAACGGCAGATGGATGCAGTTCTAATACCAGCTCCCTTGGATCGTTGTGCACTTGATTGCCCTGGATCAGGAAGGAAAGACCGTCGCGAGATGCATCTCGCGACCTTTTCGTCCTCAGCACCCCGAAGCAAAATGCACGATCAACCTTGGCATTTGGTATAATCTGCAGGTCTCGCCCGAGACAGCCCCCCGTTGCCTCGGCTTCGGCAGACTTTCCGTCGAGAGAGTCCCCGCACAAACGAAACCGGGAACCAGTTACGGTCCCCGGTTTCGTTCGAGATTCCCGTGTGTATGCTGCCTCTCGCTCGCGAGGGGGAAGGGAGGTTACTCTCCTCCTCCCGTGTTTGCCGCTCTGGGACGACGATCTGTGACCTTCACGTCGTTATGCGCCTCTTCAACGTCCGATCGGAGCGCAGCAATGTCCTCCGCCATGGCCGTACGTGCGTCCTCAAATTCGTCACTGCTACTCGCCATCAGATCCTTTAGGTTTTTTCCCAGTTCTTTTCGCTCTTCTCTGAGATCGGACAGCGCGTCCTCATGCTCCGTGCCTTCAGTCGAATCCATCTGGGCGACGCTTTCCTCCAACTGTCGGATCTCCTCGTCAATCTCTTTTACGTCTTGCCGAGCCGCCTCAACGAATTCGTTTTTGGAGTCAACGGCCTTGAGGCGAGCAACCCGAAGATCGTGCTCGTACTCCTTCACTCGAGATCGAAGCTCCTCTCGCTCTTCCCGTGCTTCCTCTCCGTCCACCGTTTCTAGACTGTCGAAATCGGCCTGCAGGTCCTCTCGCCGCTGACGAAGGTCGTCCAATTCATCCTGAATCTCCGTCCCGGCCTCTTCTCCTGCGTCTTCGATGCGTTGCCCGATCTCTTCGAGTTCCTGACCGGTCTCGTTGAAGGAGGCCTCAACGTCGTTCTCAAACGCATCTACGTCCTCTTGCGCAGAGGTCTGAGTTTGGGGCGCTTCCTCCTCCTCTTCGAGCGTGTCCTCTTGCCCGTCTGAACAGGCGGCAAACGCCAAAACCAAAATGGGAAGGGACACCGCAAGTGCGACTGCGCGGCGAATGGTGTATGCATGTGAATGAGTCATCGTACGCGATTTGGTTGGTGCAGGGAGACCGTATGGACTGGTTGGTCCGCAATCAAACCCCGCCCCTCGACGATCGGGTTCTTCTCATTCGTGCCAAGTCGTAAGGAGATCGTGACTTGATTCGACGTCCAGTGCACGCGACGACCGCCCCCCCCTTTCTCATTTCTTCTGATCCGTCACGTGTGGGCAAATCGATCTCCCCGAGAGGAACTGGGAATCGCGGGGGGGCTACGCTCCTGCCCCGGCGCCCCGCGTCATTCCCTCTGCTCTCCCCACAACGGGATGCGACCCGCCTCCGTTGGGCGAGAGACGCCCCCTCCAGACGAGCCGGTCTACGCGGGGATGACGCCGAAACGATAGCAGGCGGTTGCACCTAGACGCCATCGTTGCACTTCCTTTTTAAATCGGGAAATAAGTTTGTGCACACGAATCAATCGGGGGCAAAATTTGGCCGATAGAGCATACGTGTCGCCAATAAATCGTCCGGGCAAGCACTCAACCACCAATGCGCGCCAGGTTGCTGGAACGTCGATCACGCATTCCCTCAAAGCGAACCGCTCCCCCATGGCCTCAGACCGCGAGGACAAAACGAACGAGGCTGTCGAGAGAAGGTCTGCGGAGGAATGGCTCTCCGAGATCAACCCCGACATTGCCGTCGATCTTCGAAAGGCGCTCCTCGGGGGCGCCCTTGCAGTGCTCATCGCGATCGTCGGCTCCACCCTGGTGGGCAACCTCTACGGCGCGGAAGGACGCCTTCTCCTCGAAGCCATGCTCCCCACCACCCGATTTCTGTGTTCGGCGATGATGACGGCCACCGCCACCATTCTCGCCCTCATGCTGACGATCCTCAGCCTCAGCAGCAGCTCGTCGAATCAGATTCACGCCTCCCACTACAAACGCATTCAGCAAATTGCTCTCCTGGACATGCTTGCGTTTGTGGGGGCCACGTTCTTGCTCCTCGTGTTGAACATTCCGCTCGAGGAATCGGATTCTCTCTCCACCGAGTGGTACAACACGTCCTACTACGTGATACTCGTGTCTTCGTCCGTGCTCGGCGGCATGCTCATCGCCATTGTGATGATGCTGCACGCGGCCATTCGGGACATGATTTCCGTCGTCGGCCTCCAAAACGAGGACCATCCCCTCTACCAGGAGGAGTCGTAATTGAACGCGGTCGACGATCGGGCCCCCTCCGACCGTCGTGATTCGCGTTGGGGCGTACGAGTCGTCGCCCCGCCCGGCTCATTCGCCCAGCGGGGTTACCGCCTCGTCGAGGACGTCCTCGACGTACAGCATCTGGACCAGCACGATGAACACGACCGCCAGGGGCGTCGCGATAAACACCCCCACCACGCCGACCAGAGCGCCCATCAGCAGCTGTGCCCCGATGAGCAGGGCAGGCGCAAGCGAGACCGTCTGCTCCTGAAGTAACGGGGTAATGAGATTGCTCTCGAGGATCTGAACGGCCACGTAGACAATGAGCACGTAGAGCACTGACGCGGGATCGTCGGCAAGGGCCACGAGGGCCGCCGGGATGACCGACGTGATGGGCCCGATGTAGGGGACGAAGGAGAGGAGGGCCGCAATCAGCCCCAGCACAAATGCCAGCGGCACCCCGACAATCCAGAGGCCGATCGCGGTAAGCACCCCCACTACCCCCATCGACGCAATTCGCCCCACCAGCCACCAGCGCAGGGCGTGCCCAACCACTCGCACGACGTCGCGCCCGCGATCTCGCTTCGAGGGGGCGACGAGACGCAGGGCCCCGTCGATGTACGTGGACGGAGCGGCGGCGAGATAGAGGCCCACGATCAGGACAATGAGGCCACTGCTAAGTCCCCCGACCACACTGGAAACGCCTCCCATTACTACGGAGACGGTTTCCCCCGAATCAGGAGACCCATTCAGCAGGCTCTGGCCCCAGGAATACTGCTCGAGGCGGGAGCGAATGTACTCCATTGCGTTGGGAATGCGCTCCCCGAGCAACCCGAACTGCTCGTCGACGCGTGGACCGGCGTACCAGCCGGCCCCCGCAAAGAACAGGGTGAGTCCGATCACCACGAGGCCCAATCCCCATCCGTACGAAAGGTCTGTGTACGCACACAGCTTCGTCGTGAGCCCCTCTAACAGAACGGCCAGCAACACTCCTGCGAACAGAAGGAGCAGCACCACGGCGACCTGCTTCAGTACGAGGGCGGCCAACACAAACGCAAACAGCACGACCACGGCAATGAGCACGCGCCGCGTGTACTGAGACAAATCCATGGGGGAGCCCGGAGACTGGAAAATAGAATTGAGGCGATTTCGCGTGCCGTCGGGAGGCACGTCTGCGCTCCCGTCCGTGTCCCCGTCCAACGAGGCCCTCCCGCTCGCAGCCGCTCCTCCCTCGACGAGCCAGACTCGCCCCAGCACGCGCCACCTGCACGCCCGAACGGCGAAATTAAACGGAAATGCGCCGTCGGAGGTGGAGAGGGGACTCGAACCTGGGATGGGCTCCCCTAACGCCCGGAGCATGCGCGAGGATCGTGCACACATGTAATAAGGTTTTCCGTCCCCGAAAAAGGGGCGGCGATTCGGCTGAGCAAAGGAGCCCCGGAACGCCGCACAGGCGGGTCGACCAAGCCCTGAATGCGCGTCCCTCTCCCCCCAACTCGAGGGCTGATGTTCTTCGCAAGCATCCGTCCCGTTACAATATAGTTTCGTATACTCAAATAATGTCACACTCGTAATATAAATACACAACGAGAAACTTATCGCCTCTGAATCAAATTGAGTACCTGTAAATAAATTTAACCCTTCCCCCCACAATTACAAACCCAACATACAATGGTAAAATCCAAGGATTACGAGAACCTCGTTACGGCCACGTTTGGCGATCCTGACAAGGCCGACCGGGCGGCTGACGCCGTTGTCGAGCGAGGCGGCTACGCTCGAGACGACGTCACCGTTCTGATGTCCGACGAGATTCGAGACAAGTACTACTCAGACGAAACGGTAGAAGTCGAAGAGGGAAATAAGGCGGCCGAGGGAGCCGGCATCGGGGGCGCAGCGGGGGGAACCGTCGGAGGAATCGCAGGGGCCCTCCTGGCTGCCGGCGGTGCTGTTCTGCTTCCGGGCATCGGGCTTGCCATCTCCGGGCCGCTGGCGGCAGCGCTCGCAGGGGCCGGCACCGGCGGCGCAGCCGGAACACTGATCGGTGCCCTGGCCGGCGCCGGAATCCCCGAAGAACGAGCCAAGCGCTACAAGGAAGACATCGAAGAAGGACGCATCGTTCTCGGCGTGGAACCCAAAAATGAGAAGGACGCGCGGCAGATTATCAAGAAATGGAAGAGCCTCGGCGCCCACCGGATTCACACCGGAACGTACGCCTTTGACACTGCTATGCTGTAGTCGCAGCATCGGGAATTCCACAAGAAGAGAAGTCACACTTTTCTTCTCGTCCCGTAGTCCGTCCCTGTGTCGTCGGGATCGGGTACGCCCTTCCGAGCCGCCCCCGCCAAAAGGCGGATGGGCGGCTCGGGGTCGTTTTGGGCCCTTTCGGGTCCATGTCCGCCCCCCCCCACTCGACCGGTTCCGGGCAACTTGGTCGTTTGAGATAATTCCTTAGACTCTGTTTTGATTTTGAATCGTATCGCGAGAGCGAGGATCGATGCGGCGAAAATCGGTCGAGGAGGAGGCACGTAGTGGATCTACTTGTCGAAGACGAGACCGATTTGCAGCCCATTCGAGACCGCTCGCAGCTTGAGGCATAAATTAAAACAGACTCTTAGACCCGACACCGATCCCCCCGGCCATGTCTGAACTCGAACTCTTTGCCCGC
>CAZCUZ010000115.1:0-8636 GCA_964502085.1 uncultured Salinivenus sp.
CGTCGGTCGCTCAGAATGACTCTCGAATAAACGTATTTCTGCGTGTCTACTTAAGATGCAAATGGAAGCAAAGGAATGACGTGTTGCCTCCGTCCACACCGGGCGTCCCCGGCGACGAGATCCCCTCTCGCCGCCGGAGGCCGCGCCCGGAGGAGCCCCTTCCACGTGCGTTCACTCCCGCTCCTACAGACCAGGCTCTTGCATCGACTCCGAGGCCGGGGACTCTACCGCGGATCCGGACGCGTCGGCGGACGTCGTCTCCTCGGACGCATTACGCTCGACGGCGTAAAACCCGAGCAGCGCACCGCCCGCAGCGAGCAGGAGGACGGCGTAGGCCAGCGGGGACTCGAAGCCGATCGCCAGGAGATGCACGACCAGCACGCCGAGCCCGAGCGCGAAGAAGATGAGGCCCCACTTCAGGGCTGAACGGGTGCCGGGCTCCGCCCACCGGCGGTCGAGCAGCGCCTCCGCCATGCCCTCGGAGGCTGCCGAGTTCAACACCTTCCGCCGAAGACGATTGTCGCTGATGAGCTTTACGATGTAGGCAATCATCGCGAAAAAACCGAGAGGTACGAGAATCTCTACATCCATGGGGGTGTAACATCCAGTTGTCAAAAGGGAGTGAGGGCGGAATGACCGCCTCCGCATCCACAGCAGACAGGCCGGTCGCCACATCGGTTGCACCGTACGCCCCTCTCATCTCGACGTGGGGGGTGGACTCCTCCTTATTGGAAGCAAAACACTTGCCCCTTCTCCCACGCCCCGCCCCCGCGGCTCTCTGACAGAATGCACCATCGAAGGCACGGGAGTGTCATGCGGTCACAGTGCATTCTGCAATACGAGTGCCCCGAGTTGCACCTCGCCGCCGTCCCCCCTTACGTTCCTGTAACGAGCACTGGACCGACGGCAGCACCAAGCGTCAATGTACGGGTGCAAGCGAACTCAGGAAAGAGACCTGATAAACGACGTTTTCACTCTCGCCTGCAACCGTCTCGCGCATCGGCCTGTCTACTGGGGATGCCATGAGCACCGAAGCCCCTGAACGTTCTGAGCGCGAGCTCGTCCAGCAGATCCTGGACGGGGACCGCGAGGCCTTCCTCGCGTTTATCGACCGTTACGAGCGGCTCGTCAAGCACGTCGTCTTCCGCATAGTCGACGACGAACGGGACCGCGAGGAGCTCTGTCAGGACGTGTTCATGCGCGCGTACCGCTACCTCGACGGCTTCCGGTTCGAGTCGAAGCTGTCGACCTGGCTGGCTCGCATCGCCCGCAACACGTGCCTCAACCACCTCGAAAAGAAGGAGGTCCCCCTGTACGCGGACCATGCTCCTTCGCCCGACGACGAGTCGCCCGATGCTCGGGCGGCGCTCAACCGCATCGAGGACCCGGACGAGGACGTGGCCGCCGCGGCGTCCGACCGCGAGCAGCGCGCCGTGGTCCGGGACGGCATCAGCGCCCTGCCGGAGCACTACCGAACTGCGCTCACCCTGTATCATTTAGAAGGAATGAGCGTATCACAGATCAGCGACGTCATGAACAACCCCGAGGGCACGGTGAAGAGTCACCTCTATCGGGGCCGCGACAAACTCAAAGACTGGCTGCTCGACCGCTACAGTCAGGAGGAATTGACCCTATGACCGACCCCAACCACTCCTTACAGGACGAGTTCGACCGCCACTTTCGGGGCGACGGGCCCCCGCCCGAGTGCGACGACCCGGAGGTGGCGGCGTACCACCTCGTCTTCTCGGCCCTCCAGGAGGAGCCCGAGGGCGACCTGCCCGACGATTTTGCGGAGCAGGTGGCCGACCGCGTGGGCGTAGGCCGCGAGCCCGCTCTCGCCTGGACCGACGTGCTGCTGCTCTGTCTGGCCGCAGCGAGCCTGGGCACCGCCGCCGTCCTGATGCCGTCGTCCCTCGCCCCGCTCTGGGAGTCCCTCGTGCTCGTTCCGGACGCCGTTCAGACGCTGTCCACCTACGTGCGCCTCGACGTGCTGGTGGCCGTCGGCCTCGTCCTGATGCTCACGCTCGGCCTCGACGCCCTGCTGGTCCGCTGGACGCCCCTTCGCCGTGCGCCCTCCCCCTCCTCGTAGCATTTTGGATTGGGGATTTTGGGCTGGGGACTGGAGAAGCATCCGTCGTCCCGGATTGAACGGCCACGGGCCTCCCTTCGCCCCTCGCCCTTCACCTCTCGCCCCGACCCCGGCTTGCGCGACACGGGAGTGGCCGTTATTCTTGAACAGACCCATCGTCTCGACGTGCTCTCGCACTAGCTTCCTTCGGTTCCATGGAACGGCGCGACTTTGCAAAAAAAGCCTTTCTCGGCGCGGCCGGGGCCAGCGTCCTCGGGGGCTGCAGCGGCGACGAGTCCTCTGCCGACGACGGCGCCCCCAACGTGCAGCCCAACACGCAGGTCCGCTGGCGACTCGCCTCCAGCTTTACGCGCTCGCTCGACACCATCTACGGCGCGGCCGAGGTGCTCTCCGATCGGCTCGCCACGCTCACCGACGGCAACTTCCAGATTCGAACGTACCCCGGCGGCGAGCTCGTCCCTGCCTTTGAGGTGCTGGGCAGCGTCCAGAACGGCACCGTCGAAATGGGGCACTCGGCCAGCTACTACTTCATTGGAAAAAATCCGGCCCTCGCGTTCGACTGCACCGTGCCGTTCGGGCTCACCGCCCGGCAGTACCGCGCCTGGCTCTACTACGGCGGCGGCATGGAGCTGATGCGGGACCTCTTCTCCGACTTCAACATCCTCAACCTGCCCGGCGGCAACACCGGCACGCAGATGGGCGGCTGGTTCAACGTCGACGTCACCTCCCTCTCCGACATGGACGGCCTCAAAATGCGAATCCCGGGCCTCGGCGGACAGGTCATGTCCGAGATGGGTGTCAACACGCAGGTGCTTCCCAGCGGCGAGATCTACCCGTCCCTGGAGCGCGGCGCCATCGACGCCGCCGAATGGGTGGGTCCCTACGACGACGAGAAGCTCGGCTTCCACGAGGTGGCCGACTACTACTATTACCCCGGCTGGTGGGAGCCCGGCCCCGCCCTCACGTTTTACGTCAACCGCGACGCCTACGACGAGCTGCCGTCCCAGTACCAGGAGGCTCTGAAGACGGCCGCCGCGGAGGCCGACCTCCACATGCTCGCCGAGTACGACCACAAGAATCCTGCGGCGCTGGATCGCCTGTTGGAGAAGGGCACCACGCTCCGCCGGTTTCCGGATGAGGTGATGACGCAGGCCCAAGACGTCACCCAGCAGCTTCTCGAAGACAACGCCTCCGACAACAAGCAGTACCGCAAAATCTACGAGGCGTACAAGGACGCCCGGCAAGATGCGTATCGCTGGTTCGGCACCGCCGAGATGGGCTACGCAGACTTCGCCTTTCCCCGCATGGGCGAAAACGCAGATGCATCAGCGTGACGCTCGACTGCGGTGTGCAGAATTTGGAATGCGGACGGAGGACTGGGGGAATGGAGGGGAAAGGGACTCACACGAACGATCCGCTCCGCCTCCCCCTCACCCCTCGCCCTTCACCCCTCGCCTCTCGCAAAGAATGCTGCACGACGTCTGGTCCCTCTTCGCGACGCACGTCTTTCCCGCCCCCTCCACCGACGACCAGTGTAATCCCTACCGGACCCGGCACGACGATCTCGACGACGCGAACGCTCCCACCCTCCGACGGGAAAACCTGCGGACGTACCTCTCCGCGTATGACACGGCCCCACCCCTCTTCCTGCTCCTCGAAGCGCCGGGCCCGTGGGGCTGCCGCTTTTCCGGCGTGCCCATTACGAGCGAAGCACAGCTCACCGATCCCGCCTTTCCAATCGACGGGCGGCAGACGAGCCTCAACGACGAGCCGCACACCGAGTACAGCGCGTCGATCTTTTGGCGCGTCCTTCAGCCCCACTTTCCGCACTTCTTCGTCTGGAACAGCCTGCCTCTCCACCCGCACGACCCGGACGAGCCCCTCTCCATCCGCACACCGCGCCGGACGGAGGTCCGAGCGTGGCAGCCCCTGCTTACCGATCTGCTCGACGTATTAGAGCCCACCCGAATCGTCGGCGTCGGCCGCAAGGCAGAGCGGGCCCTCGAGGAAGTCGACGCGGACCCCACGTACGTCCGGCACCCCTCCCAGGGCGGAGCAAAAACGTTCGAGCGCGGCATCAATGCCCTCGTGGACGAGGTGGGGCTCTAGCGTCTTCTTCGACGAGGTTGCATTTTCTCTCTACGGTTGCGAATCTGTTGAATGTGATTGGACCCCTGTGACAAAATGGCGCCGGAAACGGAAGCGCGTCCCCATTAGGGACGCAGATCCAAGAAAACCTGCCATTTTGGAGCACGGGTGCCCCCGCACACGCGGGGATAGACCCGCCCTTGAGGCGATCCCTGAAGATGCGCTGGGGGTGCCCCCGCACACGCGGGGATAGACCCGCGAGCTTCTTCGGATTCAGCTCGACCACTCGGGTGCCCCCGCACACGTGGGGATAGACCTCAATGTCTCCTCTGTTACCCTTCGGGTCCTCCTACCCCGAGTCTGTGATGGACCCCGATCCAGAACCCCGCCGGGATCCCAACCGATCGACGTACACCTCTCAAACGGATTCGGTGCATCGCCGTTAATGCACACGATCCTCGATCATTGGTACAATGCTCGTCCATGCGTGCCCCCTCCCGTCTTGCCCTTCTCGGACTCGTCCTTCTCGGCGTAGGTACCCTCACCGTGCTTTTCCGAGGGCCCCTTTCTTCCACTCTTCGTCCACTGACAGCCCCCTCGGAAGACACGGTCGTCGAGAACGTCCGGACCTTCGCCGCACTCTACGGATACGTTCGCTACTTCCACCCCAGCGACGCGGCGGCGGAGACCGACTGGAATCGGTTCGCCATACACGGCGCGCAGACGGTGAAAGACGCCTCCAGCCAGGCGGAGCTCCAATCTGACCTGGAAACCCTCTTCGAGCCGCTTGCCCCGACGGTGCAACTATACCAAACGGGGACCGAGCCACCGGAGCCCCCCGACCTGCTCATACCGTCAGATACCGCTAAGCTCGGCCTGGTGGTGTGGCAGCATCGTGGCATCGGGTTCAACCGGGAGAACGTTCCTCGCCGGCACCACTCGGCACTCGACTCGTCCAAGACGTACCGAAGCATACGGCTCCACCGGCCGCCGGACCGCGAGCCCCTTTTTGAGGCGCGGCCCAATCCGGGCGAGGTCGTGACCAAATCCCTCGGGCGGGGCCTGTCGGCCCAGGTTCCGCTTGTCCTCTACGGCGATGAGGACCAGACGCTTCGCCCCGAAGACGCGCCTTCCCCGGCGGCTTTGCGAGATACGATCGGTCAGGTGGATGTGCCGGTCTTGGAGACCAACGAGGCGCTCCGGCTGGCGAACGTGACAATCGCCTGGAACGTGTTTCAACATTTCTATCCCTACTTCGAGGTCGTCGACACGGACTGGGACGAGGTCCTGCCCCGAAGTCTGTCCCGCGCGCTCAAGGATGAGTCGAAACGCGAGTTCCTCCAGACCCTTCGGGGCATGATCGCCCAGATCGAAGATGGACATGGGCGCGTGAGGGGGAAGGCCCTTCCTCCTCAGGAGCACATTTCCCTTCCCTTTGTCCGGGCCGAAGAAGAGGTGGTCGTAGCCAATATGGATACGACCGCTGGAGGCTCCCCCTGCCCCAATCCCGGCGACGTGGTCATCTCGGTGGATGGGACGCCCGTCAATGAAAGACTCCAAGACGTGAAGAAGTATATTTCCGGCTCTCCACAGTGGAAAGACTACCAATCCCTCCAGGCCCTCGGCCGCGGGGAGGCGGGCACTAGCGTTCGCCTCGCCCTGCGCCGAGACGAAACGCGGGTCGAGTGTGATGTCAGCCGTGCTCGCAGCCGTGATAGATCCAATTTCTCGATCCGCCCAGAGGCGATCACGGAGCGTTCTCGATCGGAGCGTTCCCGAGAGGTCTCCCAGGAGGCCTTGCAGAAGACCTATTACGTTGACCTGACCCGGGCAGGGTGGTCGGAAATCCAGGAGAAGATGGGAGAGCTCGCCCGTGCAGAGGGCGTGATCTTCGACCTGCGAGGATATCCAACCGACGAAGGAGCACGGGAAATCCTGCACCACCTTTCCGCTGACACGCTACGATCGTCACGCTGGCAGGTGCCTCAGACTATTTATCCCGACCGGAAACGGATCGCCGGATACGATACATCAGGTCGATGGGTCATATCCCCCGAGAGGCCCCAAATTGAGGGCGACGTCGTATTCCTCACCGATGTCCGGGCCCTCAGTTACGCAGAAAGTGTTATGGGCATTGTCGAACACTACGATTTCGCGACAATCGTGGGCCAAACGACGGCCGGGACGAACGGGAATATCAATCCCTTTCTGTTGCCGGGAGGATATCAGGTAACTTGGACCGGCATGCGCGTCCGGAAGCACGATGGGTCGCAGCACCATCTCGTGGGCATCCAGCCCGACGTGCCGGTCGAGCGCACGATTGAGGGCGTACGTTCTGGCACAGACGACGTGCTGCAGAAGGCATTGGAAGTGCTCCAGAAGGACGACCCGACCGACAATAAACGAAGCAGCCGATAAGCAAAACGTCTCCGTTGACCCGACCGTAGGACCTGACGTCTCACTGCCTCTCCACTCGTCCCCTTTTCAGAGAGAGGAGCCGGCCATGATCCTTTACGCCGCCCGCAAGTACGCCGCCAACACACTGGTTCTCACGGCTGTCTTCACGCTTCTCCTTGTGCTGTTCGGCACTTCGCTCGCAGACAGTCTCCCCTCCGCCCTCTTCTGGGGCAGTGCCGCGGCGGCGGGGTACACGTACTGGCGCTTCCGGAAAAACAAGATCTGGCCCCTGTACGACAACGTGCGGATACCCCGCGCCCTTCTTCTCGGCGGCCTCTTCCTGGCGGTCCAACCCCTCTCCCTCGCCCTCGCCTTGCTCCTGTGACCGACAATTCCCATGAACGATCCGCGTGCCCTCGTCCTGGACGGCGTATTCTACCGCGTGTCGGCAACGGACATTCTAAAAGGGGTGTACTTGAAGGTCCCCGCAGGCACGATCTGCGGACTGTTCGGGCGAAACGGAAGCGGAAAAACGACGCTCCTCAAGGTCGCGAGCGGACAACTGAAGGCCAACAGCGGCATCACCATTATCGACGGAGAGCGGTTGCACGAACAATCCCGACGACGACGGTTTTCGAGCGTCGCCTACCTGCCCCAGGAGTCGATGCTTCCCCCCGACATCACGGTCACCGCACTCCTCCAGGGAAGTGGCCTCCACCCTGAACAGGTACACGAGCGCGTGCAGTCGGCCCGCGACCAGAGAGTCCGGACGCTTTCGAGCGGCGAGCGACGCCTCCTGGAGATCGAAATTGTCCTCGGCCTCGATCGGGACTACGTCCTGCTCGACGAACCCTTCACGGGCACGGAGCCTCTTCTCATCGACGAAATTAGTCAACGCATCGAACAGGTCGCGGCTCGCGGTGTCGGGGTGCTCGTCACGGACCATTACCACCAGCACGTCACGCCACTGGCGGACCAGGCCTACGTCCTGTGGCAGAAACAGTGCTACCGCCTCGAGGACAACGCACCGATCGAAGAGCAGCTCGACGACCTCGGCTACATCCGGTCTTCTTCCGCCGCGGACCGCAGCACAGGACCGGACGACACGCCCGCACGGGACCACGTCGAACTCGACTCCCCGTCAGAGAACGATCAAAATTGACGCGTGGGTGCCGAAGATGGTGGTCCCCACCCCCTTTCCACTCTCTCAATCCTCCACTCCGACCCCGAACCGCTCAACGCCCAACAGAGAACGCCCAACGCTATCACCCAATCTCCAGCATCCGCTCCACCGCCTCCAGCGCCCGAACGCGCGTCTCCTCCTCCACCTCAATCTGATACTGGTTCTGCGCCAGATTCCGACGCGTGTCCTGGAGCGTAATCTCGTTCATGTGGGGGCACCGCTGCCAGCACATCCGCAGCAGGTTCTTGTCGGGATTGGCGCCCATGATGTTGTCCCCCATCGAGCACTCCGTGAGCAGGAGGTAACTCTCCGCGTCGGTGTTCTCGACGTAGTCGATCATCGACGAGGTGCTGCCGGAGTGGTCCGCCTCCTCCACGACCTCCGGACTGCACTCGGGGTGAGCGAGCACCACCGTGTCGGGATGCTCCTCCCGAGCCTGCTTAATGTCATCCACCTGAAACATCTCGTGAACCACGCAGCGGCCGTCCCACCCGATGAGGTCGGCGTCGAGATCCTCGGCCGGCGCGCCGTCCCCGCCTGCAGCCTTTCGCTCCCGCTTCTGGGGAAACAGAATCTCCTTACCCGTCTCGTTGGCCACGTTCTGGGCCAAAAACTCGTCGGGGATGAAAATGACCGTGTCCGAATCGAGCGACTCGACCACCGCCGCCGCGTTGCTCGACGTGCAGCAGACGTCGCTCTCGGCCTTCACGTCGGCGTAGGTGTTCACGTAGGTCACGATGGGCACACCGGGGTAGCGCTCGCGAAGCTGACGCACGTCCTCGGCGGTGATGCTCTCGGCGAGCGAGCACCCGGCCTCCTCCGCGGGCAGGAGCACCGTCTTGTCCGGATTCACGATCTTGGCGGTCTCGGCCATGAACC
>CAZCUZ010000116.1:0-8564 GCA_964502085.1 uncultured Salinivenus sp.
CTTCAGCCTCGGCCTCCATCATGGACGACCCACACGCGTCGCTTCCGGAGTCGGATCCCGCCTCTCCCCTCCCGGCGTCGGTGTCCCCGGAGGACGAGGAGTCGAAGGAGGACCTGTCGCGCCTCCCCGACGAACACCGTGATGCCGTACGTCGACTCCATCGACAGGTGAAACGGGCCGCCGCAACCATCGAGCACCTCCGAGGCGAAAACGAGCGGCTGCGCCGACGCGTGGAGGAGCTGGAGGCCCAGCCTGCGTTTCCCGAGGACGAGACCGTCCTCACCTTCGACGAGGATCCCGAAACGCTTCAGACGCGCATCACCCAGTTCATCGACGCCATCGACACGTACCTGGACACCGTGCCCTCCCAGTCGATTGCCCCCTCGGCGGAGGAGGACGCAGACGCGTAGCCCCCTTCATCCGGTCGCCCTTCCGAAAACACATGGCCGACGAGTCGCAGACCAAATCCATCCGGGTTCACATCCTGGGCCGCGAGTACGCCCTCCGCGTGCAGGAGAACGACGAGGCTTTCACCCGCGAAATGGCGTCCTTCGTCAACGCCCGTATGGAACAGTTCCGAGACGCACATCCCGAACAGGCCGAACTGACGACGGCCGTCATCACGGCACTCGCCCTGGCCGAAGAACTCCACACCCTAAAGGAAGAACAGGCCGGCGGAACGGAGGCCCTCAACGACGAGCTCGACCGCCTCGCCGACCGTCTCGGCACGGTCGTTGAGAATGCGTCCCTCGACGAAGAGTGATCCAGACGCCGGCGCATACGTGAGTGTGGGAGTTCAAATGGGCGGGAGAGAATAGGCAAATCTTTGGGGGCTTTGAACCGGCGTCGTGCAACGTTTTGGCGTGTGGACCGTGGACTCTCTGCTTGCCCCGGTCCCTTGAATTCCATAAACGCACACACGGCCACACTCCCATACCCAAACTGTAGAGCGGTGGCAACTGGAATGGGACGACCAGCAGGTCGACGGGGGGCTCCTGTGTACAGTTGAAGCAACCATGATCACGCTCGACGACGTATCGATCAAATTCGGAAGTGAGACGCTCTTCGACGACCTCTCGTGGACGATCACCCCCGAATCGCACCGCATCGGGCTCGTGGGCCCGAACGGTGCGGGCAAGACGACCCTTCTGAAGCTCATCGCCGGACACATGACGCCGGACAGCGGCCGGGTCACGCGGGAGGGCGTGTCGGTGGGCTACCTGGAGCAGGACGTGCAGGAGCTGCCTGAGGACCGGACGGTGCGGGACGAGGCCCTTCGCGCCTTCGACGACGTGTTGGCTCTCGAGGAGAGGGAAGAGGACATCACGCAGCGGCTCAACGAAACGGATCCCGAGAGCAGCGAACACGCGAAGCTGATCGACGAGCTCGGTCGGGTGCAGGAACAGCTCAACAAGCACGAGTCGCACCGCGTCCGGCCGCGCACCGAGGCGACGCTCACGGGCCTCGGCTTCGATCCCGACGCTCTCAACCGGCCCCTCCACACGTTTTCCGGCGGGTGGCGCATGCGGGCAGCCTTGGCTCGCCTCCTCCTCCAGGAGCCCGACATCCTGCTGCTCGACGAGCCCACCAACCACCTCGACATCGAAAGCATTGACTGGCTCGAGGGCTACCTGGAGGGCTACCCCGGCACCGTCATCCTCGTGAGCCACGACCGCTACGTACTCGACCGCATGGTGACGTCCATCGCGGAGATCACGCGCGGCCGCCTTCTCCACTACGACGGCAACTACTCGCACTACCTGAAGGCCCGCGAGGAGCGGTACGAGCGCTGGCGACGAGAGTACGAGAACCAGCAGAAACAGATCGAGGAGATCGAAGAGTTTATCTCCAAGTTTCGCTACAACGCGTCCCGGGCCAGCCAGGTGCAGAGCCGGATCAAGAAGCTGGAGAAGATGGACCGGATCCCCCCGCCCCCGGACGACGATCCGGAGATCCACTTTCGCTTTCCGGATCCCCCTCGGTCGGGCGCCGTCGTCCTTGAGCTCTCCCCTTTCAGCAAGACCTACGAGACGGAGACGGGTCCCGAACGCGTGTTCGTGAACGCGGGCCCCCTCACGATCGAGCGCGGCGACAAAATTGCGATGGTGGGTCCGAACGGGGCCGGAAAGTCGACGCTCGCCCGCATTCTGCGGGGCGTCGAGGCCTTCGAGGGCGAGCGCGAGCTGGGCCACAAGGTGAATATGTCATTCTACGCCCAGCACCAGGCCGACATGCTCGCCCCCGACCAGACGGTGTTCGACGCCGTCCGCGAGGTGGCTCCGGACCGCCCGAAGACCGAGCTTCGCACCCTGCTCGGCACCTTCCTCTTCACCGACGACGACGCATTCAAGTCCGTCAGTGTCCTCTCCGGCGGGGAAAAGAGCCGGGTGGCCCTCGCCCGCACCCTCCTTTCGACGGCCAACTTCCTGATCCTCGACGAGCCGACCAACCACCTCGACATCCAGTCGAAGGAGGTGCTCATCGAAGCCCTCCAGCAGTACGAGGGCACCTTCGTGCTCGTGAGCCACGACCGCCACGTGCTCGACGCCGTGGCCGAAAAGGTGTGGCGCATCGGTGGGGGAACGGTGCGCACCTTCCTCGGCAACTACTCCGACTTTCGGTGGCAGGTGGAAGAAGGATCGGCGCGCCCGCTCGAAGGCACCGCCTCCGAGCCCGACCCGGCCCCCGAACCGTCCGAGTCGTCCAACGGGCACGACTCCGCCTCGGAATCGACCTCCCCCTCGGCGCTGCCGTCGGAGGGTCGCTTTGCCGACCTCAACTCGTACCAACTCAAGCAAAAGCTGGAGGAAACCGAAGAGGAAATCATGGAGATCGAGGAACGACAGGAGGAGCTGGAGGCGGCGATGGCCGATCCCCAGGCCTACGCCGGTGACGGGGCACAGGCCCGAGAGCTGTCCGACGAGTACAACGCCCTAAAACAGGAATTGTCGTCGCTCTACGAAACGTGGGAGGCCCTCACCGAGCACGTCATGGCCCTCGAAGAGAACTGAGCCCTCTCACTCTCGTCGAAATGTGACGGGCCGTCCGTTGACGCTTCTCCCAACCCGTTCCGAGAATGACGGGAGACGAGATTCCAGTCCGTCCCCCTTCCCTCCTCATTGGACGGCGCTACCGCCGCAGTTCTCATGTCCATTCGGTTGTTTCCTTTCTGGCTCTTCGTCGTGTTGGGGCTCCTCGGTTCCGGATCTACGATCCCGGCACAGGCCCAGATCGAAGAGCTTCCGCGGCCGGACAGTGCCCACGCGGCGTCCTTCGGGATCTCCGTCGCCCTCGACGATTCAACGGCCGCGGTCGGCGCCAGCGGGGAGAATCGATGTGGGCCAAACGCCGGAGCCGTGTACGTCTACGAGCGAAGGTCCGGACCCACGTTCGACGAGTGGCGAGGATCCACCCGCATCACGCCACGCACCTGCCAGGCCGAAAGCTTCTTCGGTGAACGGGTGGTGCTAGATGACAACCGCCTCTTCGTCAGCGCCACGGACAACGAGCCCTTCGCCGACGAGGGGGCAAATAGGGCCTACATGTTTCGACGAGACAGCGCGGGCACGTGGCGTCAAACGGCCCGCTTTACCGGGGATTCGGACCACCAAGACGGCTCCTTCGCCACGGACATCGACCTGGACGGAAATCGGGCCGTCGTGAGCACCTCCGGCAACCCCTCCGAGGGACGCCACGGGGCCGTGTACGTGTACACCTACGACGCCGACGCAAACGAATGGACGCAGTCCGCCCGCCTCACGACCAGCCGCAGCGTCGAAGCCGGCGTCCTCGGTCGGGCCGTCGCGCTCTCTGACCGTCACCTCGCCGTGGCGGCGTCCACGTATTTCGAGGAAGAGCCGGGATCCGTGTACGTCTTTCGACGCGACGAATCCGACGACGAGTGGCGCGAATCGGCCGTCCTGGACGACGTCGACTCCTTCTTCATTGATCTCGACCTCCACGATTCGACGCTGCTGATCGGAGAAGATCGAGCGGGCGACGACAATTCCGGGCGGGCCACTGTGTACAGCCCCGCGTCCGATGACTGGACCCAAACGGCGACGCTGCGCCCCTCCCACCCGTACGAGTCCGGCTCCTTCGGTACAGCCGTGTCCCTCGACGACCGATGGGCCCTCGTCACCGGCTACGGCGAACAACTGGACAAGGACTTCAACATCGATCGGGTCGTCTACGCCTTCCAGCGACAGGGTGAGCGTTCCTGGCCTCAGCGCACCATTCTGGACATCGGCCAGGTGGCCTTCGGCGCGGCGCTCGACCAGCACGGATCCCGGGCCCTCGTAAGCTCCGTCCCCGAAGATGCACCCGGAGCGGTGTACCTCGTTCGACTTCCCTGACGAGGCGTCGCCTCTGAATTTCGGACGCCGGGGTCAACGGGACAATAATGCTCGTGGGCCTTCCGTTCGCTGTACTACGGTGCGGCATTCCGTAATCGCAATCTGTCTCGTGAGGAAGTCTCCCGCCGGAGAATAATCCTCAGAATGTTGGACCTGTCCGGTCGCTTTGTTATAGTGGTTTAGTTCCGCGAAATTCATCGTTCTCCATCTCGACGTGAGATCGAGGCGAACCGCCACGCCGAGAGCCTTCTATTCGTCCCGCCTTCGGTAACCGTTTCCCTCCTGCATGGAGCATCACGCTACGACGCGAGGTCTTTCGGCCCGGAAACGGATTGCGGTCCTGATCGGGCTTCTGCTCCTCCTGGGTCTAGGAGGAATGCGGGAGGGGTATGCGCAACCTCTGCCCGAGGCGGCGCAGGACCGTCTCTCCCCCCGCCTCCAAGCACTGGTGCAGCACGAGGCGTCGGCGCAAGACCTTGCGCCCCTGCTCCCGTCCGTCGACGCCGACGACCCTCGGTACGGGGTGTTCGTCCACACGAGTGACGTCGACGCCTTGGCCGACGCCGACGTGCCGGCCCACGCGGTGGGCGACGGTCTCGCCACTGCTCGCCTCACTCCGGAGGGGCTCCGCAGGATTGCACAGATCGATGCGGTTCGGTCCGTCGAGCTTTCTCGCACCTACGAGCCCCTGAATGATCTCGTGCGAAGCACCACGGGGGCGCATCCGCTTCAGGGAGGCACGCTCGGGCGGCGCTACACGGGCGATGGCGTCCTTGCCTGCATCATCGATACTGGGATCGACTGGGAGCACCCGGACTTCCGCCGTCGCTCGGATCCCGCACAGAGCCGCATCCGGGCCCTCTGGGACCAGACCCTTTCCCCTCAGGCCTCCGAGGCGTCTCCGTCGGGCTTCTCGTACGGCGTCGAGTACACGCGTGACGACGTCGAGAGTGCTCTCGGGTCGGATGACGGCACCATTCGATCGACGGACGAGCAGGGCCACGGTACACAGGTAGCTGCTACGATCGCCGGAAACGGAACGGCAAGTCCCGGTCGCACGCACCGCGGCATGGCGCCCGAGGCCGCCATCGTGGCCGTCAAAACGGACTTCTCCGGGGTTGGAATCGCCGACGGACTCCGCTACTGCCGCTCGATGGCCGAGGCCACCAATCGCCCCGTTGTGGCCAACCTGAGCGTGGGATCGGCGGCCGGGCCGCACGACGGCTCCTCGCCCCTGGCCCGCGCCGTGGATGCCTTTTCCGGACCGGGACGAAGCGTCGTCGCAGCGGCCGGCAACGACGGCTCTCGTCGGCGACACGTGACCCGCTCCCTCGAGGGCGGCACGACGGACAGCCTTGCCCTGCAGGTTCCGCGCTATTCCCCGACCGACGGGCGGGGCAACGACGTCGCGTTCCGGTTCGACGCGTGGTTCGCCGGGGGCGAGGGTCTTCCCACCGCTGTCGTCACACCGGAGGGCGAACGGGTGTCTCTGTCCCCCGACACAGCGGCCGCCGTCGCTACGGAGGAGGGTACCGTCGTGTACGAATCGGAGCCGTCCCCGGAGGGCGATCGCCACCTCGAGATCGTGGCCTACGACGCCTCTCCGGACGCTCCACCCGCATCCGGCTCCTGGTCCCTCGTGCTTCAAAACAACGGCTCGCAGCCCACGACCCTGCACGGCTGGCTGGTGGACACGACGACCCACACGATTCTCCCGAATGGGGACCGACAGTCGACCGTCACGGCGCCCGGAACCGCCCAATCGGCTCTTACGGTCGGGGCCTGGACGCATCGAAATCGCTGGCAAACGGCGTCCGGCACCGACGTCTCGACGAAAGAGACCCAGGCCGGGGCGGTCGCTCCGTTCAGCAGCCGCGGGCCGCTCCCGAACGGCGACCGCAAGCCCGACCTCGTGGCTCCCGGCCAGTGGACCGTTTCGGCTCGCTCCCAGCACGCCTCCCCTTCCGCCCGCCAGACCCTTTCTGAAAACGATTACACCCTCTTTCAGGGGACGAGCGCCGCATCGGCGGCCGGAGCGGGGGCCGTCGCCCTCCTTCTGGAGGACACGCCCTCCCTGGCACCCGACCAGATTGCGACTCTCCTTACGGAGAATGCCCGACGAAACGACGAGGCATCCCGCTCTTGGACGACAGAGCGGGGGGCCGGCCAGCTCGACGTCTTCCGCGCCATGACGGCCCTGCGCGGCTCCTCCGTCGCCACGCACAGCCCTCCCACCCCCCAATCCTCTGCTTCGAAAAACGCTCGCACTTCTTACACCCTGGGGAGTGCGGACGTTGACGCCCTCGCTACTCAACTCACCCCCTCCCAGAGCGGAATCGTCGACGGCCTTCTCCTAAACACGGCATCGGGGACAGCCGCCCAACTCCGCGACTCACTCGCCGTTTCGATCTGGACCGACGACGACGGAACGCCGGGCCGTCGAATTGCCCCTCCGATCCGCGTGGCACCGGAGACGTTTGCGAACCACACGACCAACTTCATCCCCCTCTCCGGTTCGGAGGCAACGGTCGAAGCCGACACGAACTACCACGTCGTACTCGCCGTGGAGAGTGGCGGCGGGGAACTGGACGTGGTCGCCGACCGATCCGGCGAGGGACACTCGTCTGCCCGCTCCGGCGATAGCTGGTCGTCCCTGGACGCCCCCCTCGAAATCGAGGTCAGCACGTCTTTTGCCCTCGATCTGACTGCTCCCCGCCCGACCGCCCCGCAACCTACAGCCATCATTGAGGCGTCAACCACGCCCTCCCTCTCGTGGTCGCCCGTGCCGAATGCAGACGCCTACACCGTGCAGGTGTCGTCGTCGCCGCAGTTCCCGGACTCCCAAACGGACACGCTCCGAACCTCTTCCCCGTCCCTGTCTCTCTCCAATCTCGGGCCGAGCCGGGCGTACCACTGGCGCGTGCGGGCCGACCGATTGGACTACGCAGGCCCGTGGTCCGACCCCCGCTCCTTCCTCTACTACCCCGCGGAGGTGAACGTGACGGCAGCCCGCTCCTTCGGCCCCGAGGCCGAATCGTCCTCCCCCGAGTACCGCCTCGTCGCCCTCCCCGGTGAGAACACTGTACCACTCCAACAGACGCTCCAGAAGCAGGCCGATAGCGACTGGACGGCCCACTGGGACCGAGGGGAGGGCACGGACCCGCTCGTCTCGTTCGACCGTTCCCCGACGTTCCACTTCCGTCCCGGCACCGGATTCTGGCTCCGCAGCGACAATCCCTGGCGAGTCGAGACCACCGTGCCGAGCGTGCCCCTCCAGGACGACGGAACCTACTCCATCGAACTCCACGACGGCTGGAACGTCATCTCGAATCCGTTCGACCTCGACGTTTCCTGGGACGCCGTCCAGGCCGCAAACGAGGGCTCCCTTTCGCCCCTCTGGCGCTTCTCCGGTCAGTTCGAACGAGCCTCGTCGTTGACCTCCGCGAAGACGGGCGAGGCCTTCTATTTCCTGAACGATCAGGGCCTCGAGACCCTCCGCCTCCCCTACCCGGCCTTTCCGACCGCTGCCTCGGACACCTCTACCCAAAAGTCAGCGCCTTCGGCCCTTACCCTAACGACGCTCCGCGACGGAGACCCTGTCTCCCAGGTCCGCGTCGGGCTCCACGAGAACGCCGAGAAAGAGCGAGATGCCTACGATCAGATTGCGCCGCCTCCCCGGTTTGCCCACACGTCGCTTCGCCTCACGGGGTCGGGCGAGGACCCTCCGCCACGCCAACGACACCTCGCCGCCGACTACCGATCGCCCGAAAGCGAAGGACACACGTTTTCGCTCACCCTGCAAGCCGATCCCGGCTCCCCGATCGAGCTCCGAGCCGCCAACCTCGACGTCTTCGACGGCCAAGAAGTCGTCCTCGTCGATCCGGCCGCAGGAGAAAGCCACGACCTCCGTACGACCTCCACGATTCGAATCCAACCGGAAAGCGAACCTCGCTCTCTTCGCCTTCTGGTGGGTAGCGCCGACTACGTGGAAACGAAACGGGACGTGGCCCTCCCGAGCGATCTGCAGTTTCTCCCAAACTATCCGAATCCATTCAGCGAGCAGACGTCCCTCGAATACGTGCTCCCCGACCCCGCGTCGGTACGTCTAGCCGTGTACGACGTGCTGGGGCGACAGGTGCGCGTCCTAATTGACGAAGAGCAGGAGGCAGGACGCCACACGGTGCAATGGAACGGACGCGACGAGTCGGG
>CAZCUZ010000117.1:0-8491 GCA_964502085.1 uncultured Salinivenus sp.
GAGCAGGCGCTGCCGGGAGCCGTCCGTCCCGCCGAGGCACCCGACGCGTCCGGGCTTCCTCCAACCGCCGACCCCGACGAAGAACGAGAAGCTCCCCGTAGCTCGGCCCCTCCACGACGCGCGGAACCCGCCGATGAACCTCCCATCCTCTCTCCGCCCACGTGCGTACGAGTGCGTTCAAATCGGACCGCGACCCGTGCTCGGCGCTCCACACGACCACCCTGCACAACGCAGGGAACGTCGGCAAAACGAATGGGGACAGGGTGGACGTACCGTCGGTCGAAGGCATGACACCTCGTATGAGCCCTGAAGGATTGACTGTGTATCGGAACGCCCCTCCCTTCGCCCGTTTTCCTTTTGTCTTAAACTATACTAAACAAGAAAGGATCCCTCGCCGCTCATTTTCTTTGCAGGACGAAGGTGACCTTGGCGTGAACGCGATACCCCTGAATTTCCCCGTCGTCGAGGACGACGCGATAGTCGTCGACGTACACACTTTCGATGTTCTCGACTGTTTTCTTTGCCTCTCGCACGGCTTCTTCCGTGGCGTCTTCGAGAGTGTCGCCCTGGGCGAGAAGTTCGATGGTCTTGGCTACAGACATAGGATCGTGGGGGAACGTGAGAAAAATGTACGGTCGATCCCCCTCGAAGCCCCCCCCTTGAAGCCCTCGTCGGTCGAGAGAAATCCACAGTTGTGCACCCGCAATACACAAACGGCCCGGCGCCTTGCGGGGCCTCTTTTAGAGGAGTTGAGGATGGGGAAATGGCTGATTGAATGGATGACCGCAGACCCACTGGTCTCAGCACGTCGGGGGAAGGATTAGAATCCCGGCGACAGCCGAAATCCCCACGTCCAGGCGGTGTCGCGGCGCTGGAACGGGCGGGCGTAGTAGGCCTCCAGCAGAAGGTTCCCGAGGATGTTGAAGCGGGCCGTCACGCCCGTGCTCACGACGGGAATGGTCGTGGCCGGGCTCTCCGTCTCGAACCGAAAGTCCGGCCCCTGCTCCTCCGTCCACGTGACCCCGGCGTCGGCAAAGACGCCGAGCGTGGTGGGCAGATACCGAAACGGAATCAGGCTGAGACGCTCCGGGCCGAGGAGAGGCACGCGCAGCTCGGCCCGCGTCGTGAGCATCCGGGTCCCGAAGAGCCGGTCCAGCTCGGCACACTGCGACCGGGTGGGATCCCCCTCGACCCGGGTACACCCGTCCCGCTCCCGAATGCCGTTCGAGATGGACTGCACGTTGTACCCTCGCACGAAGCCGCGGCCGTAGGGATAGCCGACGTACTCGTTGCCGACCCCGAGTTCCCCACCAAACTCGGCCCCGTAGTTGCCCACGTGAAGCCCCTGCAACGCCAGCGTAAACGGATCGGCGTAGAGGTAGCGGCGCAGGTCGGCCCGTGCCGTCACGTAATTCTGTGTGCCGAGCGCCGGCGCCACCTCCAGCCGCCAGCGCCCGCCCCGAATGGGCCCCGTCAGCGCACTCGTCGAAAAGTCGCGCACGTAGGCCGCACTCGCATTGGCGAGGTACACCGGATCGCGCGCCTCCGAAAACTGGAACCCGGCTCCTTCCTCCCGCAGGAGACGATTCAACTCCTCCAGCGAGAGGTCCCCCTGAAACCCGATCTCGCGGACGTTCACGCCGAACCCGTACCGCGTGGCCCCGAGGCGAAACTCGAACCGACGAGTCGGGTCCAGCGGGTACGAGGTGAGGCCGCCGGCCGACGTGAGATACGCACGGCGAACCACACTTACGCCCGCCCCCGGATTGAGCCGAAGATCGTTGGCCCTGTACACGTAGGGGGTGTGGCTGACGGACCCACCCCAGTTCATCTGCCCCCGGCGGTTCACGTAGGAGACGCCGCCCCCAATGTCGCGGAGCGTGCCCCGCGCCTGCACGGACACGGTCAGGGTCCGGTGCCCGAGCATGTCGCCGAACCGAAAGCCGACGCCGCCGGCCGCCCCTCCGCCGAACTGGCCGCCCACAGACACCCCCACCCGCGGCGGCGCGATGGCCTCCAGCGAGAGGGACGGGTCGAAGTCTTCGGCCTCGTAGTCCGTCGAGGCAGGAGGAAGCCCGCTTCGGGGATCACTCAGATTCGACGCCACGAGCCCCTCTCCTACCGCCGAGTACGGCGGCAGAACGCCGGCGGAGCGGCCCGACGGTGCCTCGGTCGTGTCGGCCGGCGGTTCGATCTCACCCGGCCCGGGCGCCGGGCCCTCCGCCGTCGCCTCCCGGAGCGGCGTGCCCCGAATCGCGTCGCCCTCGAGCCGCACGCCGGTGTAGCGATCGCTGCCGTAGATCGACAGCATCATTTCGCCGCTCTGGGACGCCACCGACAGTGCGGGCGACAGCGCCGAGATGCCGCTCACCCCCGTTTGTAGGTGCGTCACGCGGAAGAGGTCGCCGCTCGAGCGGTCGAGCCGATAGACGTCCTTGAACCCGTCCTGGTCGCTGATGAAGTAGAGACTCTGCCCGTCCGGCGAAAACTGGGGATTGTGGTGCAGGGCGTCGCCGAAGGGCTCGCGCACCGTGATCTCCCGGCTTTCCACGTCGATGAGGCCGAGGTCCATCTTCGACGACGGCGCAAGCAGGTCGAGGGTGGTCTCGGCCCGGTCCGTCGTGAAGGCAATCGTCTCGCCGTCCGGGGCCCAGGTGGGCTGCAGGTCGGCGTACCGATCGTTGGTGAGCTGCCGCACCGCGTCGGTCTCCAGGTCCAGCACGTACAGGTCGCTGACGCCGCCGTCCGTTCCGGAGAAGGCGAGACGCGAGCCGTCCGGCGACCACGCCGGATTCTTCATCGACGTGACGCCCTCGACCTGAATGCTCCGTTCAATCTCCTGCGTCTGCACGTTCCAGATGGTGATCTGGTTGTCTCCTTTGGCGGAGCTCACGAATGCGAGCCGCCGCCCGTCGGGCGACCACGTGCCGGCCGAGCTGAGAAACCGAAGGGCGTTGAAGTGACCGGTCGTCCCCGCCCGATCGAGCTCGGCCACCACCTCTCCCGTCTCCGCATCCGCCACGTACAGATTGAAGGTAAAGAGGTCTCGCTCGGAGATGAATGCCACGTAGCGCCCGTCCGGGCTCAGACTGGGCGAAATGTTCGTCTGTCCCCCGCTCGTATTTGGCGCGAGCACCGTTTCGCCCAGGGAATCGGGCGACGTGCGTCCCTCTATGAGCGGGCGATAGGCGTCGCGCGTGGCCTCCCCCCACTCCTCGGTCAGCGAGTCGGGCGTTACCCCGAAGAGCTCGGTGTACGCCGAGTCGAGCCCCACCTGCCCGCCCCGCTTGAACAGGTTCGTCACGGCCTGGTCGCCGTACTTCCCGCCGATGTAGGCGAGGTAGGCCTGGCCGTACCGGTACGGAAAGTACGCCTGCGGATTGGCCAGCTGCTCGAACGTCGGCATGGTGTCGCGGCGCACCGCGTCGCGCATCCACATGGCCGTGTGGCTGCTCCGGCGCCCGACCGACAGGTACTCGGCCATGCCCTCCACGAGCCAGGTCGGAAGATTGTCGAGCTGAATGCCCAGGCTGTCGGCGTTCAGGGCGAGGTCGTACTGAAACGAGTGCACGAGCTCGTGGCCCAGCACGTGGTCCGTCTCCCCGTACGACGCAGACAAGGGCATCACCACCCGCTCGCGCAGCGGCTCCGTAAAGCCCCCCGTTCCCGGCCCGATCGGCTGCTGGGCGACATTCGTCTGCTGAAAGTCGGCGTCGTTGGCGTAAAAGATAATCGGCTTCTTCTCGTCGAACCGGTGCACGAAAACCTGCGTGTGCCGGTCGTACCACCGCTCTGCCATCCGGGCCGCATCCCGCACGGCCGCCTCTTCTGCGGGATAGTAGTGGAAAATGAAGTGCTCCGTCTCCAGGGTCTTGAAGTCGAACTCTTCGTACTGCACACGATTCTGGCCGAAGTACTGGGCCTCGGCCCTCGGCACGAGCGCGGTGCTCAGCAGCAATACAGCGAGCGAAAGAGCAGTGGCAATCCGATATCGCATGGAGAATCGGCGTCTTTTCAGGAAGCAGTCGAACGTCCAGCCCCTCATCGAATTGTGGTTAAACGACAAAAAGAACAGAGATATTGTTCTCACGCATGCACAACCGTAACGAACGTGTAAGCCGGAACGGTTTGGTCTCAGCGGTCTACGATCTGCCCCCATCTCGTCCCCTCCCCACGCCCGCCGCCCCCGGCCGTCCAATGCCTCGTCCTTCTCCGGACTACGCCCCCATCGAGGACTACGCCATCATCGGCGACTGCGCGAGTGCTGCGCTCGTGGGCCGAGACGGATCGATCGACTGGCTCTGCTGGCCTCGCTTCGACAGCCCGTCCGTCTTTGCGCGCCTGCTCGACGCCGACGACGGCGGCTGCTTTCACGTGCGACCGGTGGGCGAGTATTCGGTCGAGCGCCGGTATCTCCCCGACACGAACGTGCTGGAAACCACGTTCACGACGAGCAACGGCGTCCTCCGCCTCACCGACCTGATGCCGGTGGCCGAGCGCGAGGCGTACCGCCACGAGCTCTGGCCGGAGCACGAGATTCTACGGAAGGTCGAGTGCGTGGAGGGCACCGTGGACGCGACGGTCGTCTGCGACCCGCGCCTCGACTACGCCCAGATCGACCCCCCGCTCGAAGACCGAGGGCCGCACGGCTTCTTCTACAACCACGAGGACGCGGTCTTCATCGTCCGGAGCGACATCCCCCTCGCGCTGTCACAGGGGCGCGGGGCTCTCCACGGCCAGATCACCCTCCACGAGGGCGACCGGCACTTCCTGTCGCTCACGTACGATGCGGGGGAACCGGCCGTGCTGCCGCTCCTCGGCGACCACGCAGAGAAAAAGATTGACCGGTCGGTGGCCTTCTGGCGCGACTGGGCGGCCCAGTGCAAGTACGACGGCCCGTACCGCGACGCCGTGGTGCGGAGTGCCCTCACCCTCAAGCTCATGACGTTCGCCCCCTCCGGCGCCATCATCGCGGCCCCCACCACCTCCCTGCCCGAAGCCATCGGGGGCGTGCGCAACTGGGACTACCGCTACTGCTGGATCCGCGACGCGGCGCTCACCCTGCGGGCCCTCTACGAGCTCGGCTACGAGGAGGAGGGGCGCGCCTTCTTCTCGTGGCTCCTCCACGCCACTCGCCTCACGGCGCCACAGCTATCGGTTCTCTACGACGTCCACGGCAACGCGAATCTCGAGGAGCGCACGCTTCCCCACCTGGAGGGCTACCGCGAATCGCCGCCCGTGCGGGTGGGCAACGGCGCCCACGACCAGCTTCAGCTCGACACGTACGGCGAGCTCGTGAGCGCGGCGTACGAGTTCGTGCGGCGCGAGCACCGGCTCGACGACTGGCACGCGCGCCTGCTGCGAAGCCTCGGCGACGAGGTCTGCGAGCGGTGGCAGGAACCGGACGAGGGCATCTGGGAGGTCCGCTCCGGCCGCCACCACCACACGTTCTCGAAGGCAATGTGCTGGGTGGCCCTGGAGCGGCTCGTCCTCCTGCACCAGAGCGACTACGTCAGCGTCCCGGTCGAGCGCTACCAGAAGGAGGCCAAGGCCATCCGGGCGGCAATCGAAGAACACGGATACAACGAGACCCTGGAAAGCTACGTCGCCATCTTCGACGGCGACCGGATCGACGCCAGCCTGCTCCTGCTCCCCACGTACGGCTACGTGGACGCCACCGCGCCGCGGATGGAGTCGACGTTCACCCGCATCCACGAGGAGCTGGGGCAAAACGGGCTCCTGTACCGCTATCCCCACGGCACGGACGACGGCTTCGCCTCCCCGGAAGGCGCGTTCGGCATCTGCAGCTTCTGGGACGAGGAAATGTTTGCCCTCCTCGGGCGGGTCGACGACGCTCGCGAAAATCTGGACCTCACGCTCTCCTACGCCAACGACCTCGGCCTCTTCGCCGAAGAAATCGATCCGGAGACCGGGGCCTTCCTCGGAAACTTTCCGCAGGCCTTCACGCACGTCGGACTCATCAACGCCGCCCTCTCCCTCGAGAAGGCCCAGACGAATGAATCCATTTTCCCCCACCTTCCCCTGTAATTCCTCCCGATGCTTTTCGCCCTTTCTCTCGACGTAGGACCGGCCCTGCTCTGGGGTGCCTTTGCTACCGGGGTCCTCACGCTGCTGATGGCCGCGAGCCAGGGACTGGGCTGGTCGCGCATGAGCTTCCCGTTCATGATCGGCAGCATGGTCACCTCCCACCGAAGCCGGGCCATGACGGTCGGCTTCACGCTTCACTTCGCGTTCGGAATGGTGGTTGCCCTCCTCTACGCCCTCGTCTTCGAGGACTGGCAGTGGGCCACGTGGTGGCTCGGGGGCGTGCTCGGCGTCTTCCACGGCCTCTTCATCCTCATCGTGGTCATGCCCGTGATGCCCGACCTGCACCCACGCATGGCCGGCAAGCATCACGGCCCCACCCCCACGCGCCAGCTCGAGCCGCCCGGCTTCATGGGCCTCAACTACGGCCGCAACACGCCGGCCCTCACCCTCGTGGCCCACGTCGTGTACGGCGTCCTCCTCGGAATCTTTTACTGACGCCCGCCCCGACGTCGCACCCGACCGGCAGGCGTCCCAGCAGCCCCCTACGCCAGGCCGCTGCTCGTGATGAGAATGGCCCCGAGGAGCGCAATCATTACCTGTGTGGCCGCCAGAAGGACCGCCGAACGGATCTCGTCGGTCGTGGAGAAGGAACGGAAGGACGACGAACGCTTGGTCGTGTGATCAGTCATGGCGTTTGAAAGGATGTTGAGTGGAACGTGAATGAATGATCGAAACGTCCCGCGACAGCCAATTTCTCTCGGCACCCCGGCGTCGTCCCGATCTGGTACAGCGGACAGGCACATTCGCGAATCGGTTGCAGCCGATTCTCGAAAGGGCCCTCAAAAGGGGCCTCTCCCCTCCGCTCCGGTGACCCGTACCGGAGGCCTCGTCCCCCGTTCGGGGGTGCTCGACGAACGGGCCGTGTGCTGCGACGAACGGGCGAAGGAAGCCGCCGAGTCTTCGCCTTCGGGAAGATCCCCTTCTCGTGCATCCAGCGTCCGGGTGCTCTGTAAAAATGATGAGAGTCGTGCCTTCACGTCGCTTCCGCTCCCGTTTCCCCATCGTCCATGCTTCGCTTCGTCCTCTACGCCCTCGCGGGTCTCGTCGTCCTCGCCGTCGTGGGCTACTTCACGGTCGCCGCGCCCGTCATCGACGCCCGCCTCAACGAACGGCCCGACGGTCCGTCCGAGTCGCTCTCCGACCGGGCGCAGGCCGTGCACGCGGACCTGATGGTGGCCGACCTTCACAACGACCTCCTCCTCTGGCCCCGCGACCCGCTGGAGCGCTATGACCGCGGCCACTCCGACGTCCCCCGCCTCCGCGAGGGCGGCGTGGGCCTCCAGGTGTTTGCCGCCGTCACGCAGGTGCCCCGCGGCCGCAGCTACGCCGGTACCGACCCGGACGCCCTCGACCAGATTCCCTTCCTCGCCGCCGCCCAGCGGTGGCCCCCGCGCACCTGGACGAGCCGTCGGGAGCGGGCGCTCTACCAGGCACAGAAGCTCCGCCGCACCGTCGAGCGCGACGAGCAGACGACCCTCCTCCGCACACAGGCCGACCTCGAAAATGCCCTCATGCGCCGGGTCAACGCGCCCGACCTGCTGGCCACCCTTCTCGCCGTCGAGGGCCTGCACGCCCTGGAGGCCGAGCTCGCAGCCATAGACACGCTCGTCGACGCCGGCTACCGCATGATGAGCCTCACCCATCTGCACGACAATGCCCTCGGCGGCTCGAACACCGGACTGGAAAAGGGCGGGCTTACGGCGTTCGGCGAAGACGTGCTCGCTCGACTCAAAGAACGGGACGTGACGATCGACCTCGCCCACGCCTCCGAAGCCCTCATCGACGACGTCCTGGCCCGGACCGACGAGCCGGTCGTCGTGTCCCACACCGGCGTGCAGGCCACCTGCGACAGCCCCCGCAACCTGAGCGACCGCCAGATCGAGGCCATTGCCGAACAGGGCGGCGTCATCGGCGTCGGCGTGTGGGAGCGGGCCGTCTGCGGGTCGACCCTCGACGCCACCGCCCGCGCCATGCGCCACGTGGCCGACCTCGTGGGCGTCGAGCACGTGGCCCTCGGCACCGACTTCGACGGCACGGTAACGGTCCCCGTCGACGCCGCCGGGCTGCCCCACCTCACCGACGCCCTTCTGGAGCGCGGCTTCTCGCCGAAGGAGATTCGTCAGATCACGAGCGGAAACGTGATCCGCGTGCTGCGGCGCACGCTCCCCTCCAACTCGTAAAGGACGCGAAAATCGTCTGGAAGTCCGGAACGTGCATCTGCCGCGGAGCCGTTACATACTGCTGTTTTCGATGAGGTTGCGTGAACGAACCGTGTCGTGCCGACCATGACGCTTCGTTCCCCCAAACGATCTCGCCGAACGCTCATCGGATGGATCGGTCTGGGCCTCCTGGGCCTGAGTCTCCTCCTCGGCCCCGCTCCCGC
>CAZCUZ010000118.1:0-8360 GCA_964502085.1 uncultured Salinivenus sp.
CTGTGGATCAGACGTCATGACAGACCTCGCAATGTATGGCTTGGGTACAGTTGCCCGCAGTGGGGCAGTCAGGAACGAGATGGCCATCCCGAGGCGCAGGATGCTCGCGGCCTCATCCCGCGAGCAGACGGTCCAAAGAGGCAGCCGGCGCGCTTACGTTCTCCGGCCCCTTCTCCTTGAAGTAGGACTTTGAGGAAACGCCTGCGGTGCGCTCGGGCAATGCGAGGATCAACACAGAAAGACACAGAGAAGAGGGCAGGTCAGCTCAAGAACGCCCCTCATCCCTGTTATGGAGAGGAGGAGGTGCTGAGAGGAACTGTGGAAAAGGAAGACGGTCGAGGCCGGCGAAGAGCCGCGCTCCGTCGGTGGGTCGTATTCGGGTCCTGCCGTTCGGCTTTCGCCGGCGAACGGAAGGGGAGTTGTGGACGGCAGAAGTGCGGCCGGTATCCAGGGGAGCGAGTGGGTGACACGCGAGGGACGGTCCGACTGCGGAGTTAGGTCGGGAGGAGACGCCGGGGTCGCAGCGTGCTGTAGTTCTTGCGTCCCACTCAGAAGAAGCAGGATCAGGCCGAGAGGCCAGGCATGGGCTATGACGTGCCGGAAAGATTGCATGACTCAACGACGGGCCATGTCGGTGGGGATTTTCGGGACGTTCGCAATTATGGAGTGTTCGAGGGGGAAGACGGGCGATCAAATGTCATCCGTTCGTCTGGCACGGCCGGGCCGGACACGACGATGCTGTCATCGTACACGACGAGGTCCGTGCGGGAGCTGGCCAGGACCGACGACATGTCCGACGTCATCGTGATCGGCACCTCCAGCGCCGGTTCCTCTTCCCCCTCCGGATAGAGGCGAAGCGTGCGCGTCTCCCCGACGGGATGCTTCTCGAACGTCTTCGTCGTTCCGCCACCGTCCAGCGCGCCCGGGCTCCAGTGCTCCCCGCTGGGCGTTTCGAGGAGGAAGGCGTCGGACAAGGGACGCTCCTCCGTTTCGTCTTCGATTCCGATGTTCAGGAGAATGGTGCGGTTGGATTCCGTCTCCGTCGCTCGGGAGGTCTCCTCACTCGACGCGTTGTCCGGTTCGGTGCCGCAGCTGAGCGGCGCAATCGAGAGGGCCACGAGGCCGAGGAAGAGAACGCTGGTCACGAGGATTGAGGACGCGGCGCGGCGTCGGGTTGCAGTTGCAGGCATCGGGAGGGACGAAAAAGAGGATAGAAGGGCGATGGGGAGAGACTCCGTGAGACGTACGAGCGGACGGCGATTATTGTCCGAGCGTGTCGGGAGACACGCGTTCTTCGTGCAGGACGCGGGCGGCGGACCGGAACGAGATGCCCTGCGTCGACTCGGTCGTGATCATGACGGTTTCCACTACGGGGGGAGACACCGCCGTGTCCGCGTGCCATTGCACGAGGAAATTGGCCCCCACCCCGCCCCGAATGTCGTCGGTCTCCACCACGACGTAGGTGGAGGCGAGGGGGCCGAGGGTGCGGGCCGTGTCGAGATAGGCGCGCACGGGGGTGCCGTGGCTGTCGTAGTAGTCGATGGTCGAGAGGGTAAGGGGCGCATCCGGGCTCGTGTTGCGAATGCTGAGCGTCGTGGCCAGGTTCATCGACCGCTGGGCGTCCCGGTAGTAGATGTGCGAGTAGGCGGGGACGTAGAGCGTCTGGCTCCGGACCCGCTTTGTGGGGGCGCCCGGGGGCCGAGGTTCCGAGGCCGCAGGGGAAAGGCTGTCGACGTGAGAGGACGGCGGGTCGACGTTGGCCTCGGTTCGATCGGAAGGGCCGCACGCCCCCAAGAACGGCACCAGTAGCACCAGAGCGAAAAGGAGCGGCAGGCGACGGCGCGAAAACAGAATCGGCATGGGGGCGAGAAGGTGTGTATTCGGTAGGAGAGTCGGACGACCCGGTCCGACACTGACCATCGTACCCGTCCCGATGACCGACACGGGGGCTAATCCCAGCGTCCGCTCGGGCACGTTCGGGTCCCTCACCGGCGAGACGTGTTGTTTTGTTGGAGGCAGATACGTTCAGTGCTGCGGGAGGAAAGCGGTTCCTATTCCTTGGGCGACGTCGTAAACCCGGCCACTTCTTTCAGGCGCCTCACGCCCTCGACGGCACGGACGGAGAGCGTATTCGGCACGTAGCGGCGAACCATGAGCACCGAGCAGTCGGCCCGGTCGGCCACCACGTCCGGAATGGACCCGAAGAGGACGCGGCGGAGGCCCCACTCTCGGGAGGCCCCGATGATGACGAAGTCAAAGTCGGCCTCGGTCAGGGTGGCGTCAATGCCCTCGGTCACGCTCCGGGCCGTCCGGATCTGGTACTGGACCCGGGCGGTGTCGCCGACGAAGCCGCGGACCGTTTCATCGAGTGCGGCCTTCTCTGCCGTCTCGTCGACGTCTTGCCGGACGACACGGAGCAGGTGCACGGTCGCGTCGGTAATTCGGGCCACGCGCACGGCAACTTCGAGGCCGAGCTGGGCGTGCAATCCGCCGCCCCAGGGGAGGAGAATGTTGTCGACGGAAGCAAAGCCCCGGTTCTTCAAAATGCCGAGGTCTGCCGGAAGGTCCCTCACGATGCGCTGAATCGGACTGTTGTAGATGCGGCCCACGTTGAAGCCGCCCTGCCACCCCATGAGCAGCACGTCGGACTTCTGCGCCTGCGTCTCGTCGATCAGGCCGCCGAACACGTCGTGGGCCACGTCGATGACCGAATTGATTTCGGTCTCGTTGAGTGACACGGTCGCTGTTCCGTCGCTCGACGATCGTGCCTCCGCCTCTTCGGCCAACTCGGCGATTGCGCGCTCCAGGGACGGTCGATCGGTAAACCGCTCCCGGGCCGTCCGGAGCGGCGTCTGCAGCGGCACGTCCACGAGATGGATGCCGGACACGTGCCCGCCTTCGGTTCGCCCGGTGGCGATGTAGCGGCCCAGTTGCAGGAGGTCGTGCTCGTGTTCGGGATTGGCGAGGGCGACGGACACGCGCCGCGGCTCGTCTGGATTGATGGCCCGTTCGCCCGGCTGCAGGGCCTCCGGCACCTCCACCGCAAACTCGGTTGCAGGGGCGGTGAGGGCTCCCCATCCCTGCTCGGCCCATTGCGCGCGAAACTCGGGCACGGCGTGCTCGATCTCGACGCGGCTGCGCCCCCAAACGGCGTACCATGCGAGGCTCATCACGATGAGCACGACGATGGCGATCTGAGCGAAGGGTCCCGAGTACAGGATAATACCGATGCAGGCGAGGGCGGCGAACCCCTGAGCAAACGGAAAGCCGGGCGTGCGGTACGAGGGCTCGTACCACTCCGGCTGGGCCACGCGCAGGGCCGCACAGCCCACGTTGAGAGCCGCGTAGCTGTAGAGCTGCAGCACGCTGGCAATCTTGGCGAGCTGCTCCAGGCTCTCGATGAACAGAAAACTGAGCGCCAGAATGCCCGTCAGCAAAATGGCGCGATGAGGGGTCATCAGAGTCTCGTGGATGGCGCTCAGCCAGTTGGGGACCATGCGGTCGCGCGCCATCGCTAGGTTGATGCGCGACGACGCCATGATGCTTGCATTGGCCGAGGACACCGTGGCCAGCAGTCCGGCAAAGATGATGGCGCCCGCCCCAATCGGACCCGCCACGGTCCGGGCCGCCTGGGTGAGCGGATCTCGCACTTCGCCAATCGTTTCCTGTTCGAACATGCCGCCGATGACGAGCAAAATGATCACGTACAGCAGCGTGACGAGCGCCACGGAGCCGATGAGTGTGCGCGGTAGGTTCTTGGCCGGATCCTTAATCTCCTCCGCCACGGCAGCGATTTTTACGAAGCCCAGGAACGACACGAAGACGAGCGCCGTGGTGGACGCGACCGGAGCGGTCCCGAAGGGGAAGAACGGCGTGAAGTTGCCCCACTCGATGTAAAAGGTGCCGACGGCGCAAAAGGCCCCGAGGATCCCCATGAGGGTCAGCACCACGATGACCTGCATCTGCCCCGATTCTTTGGCGCCGTACACGTTGATGGCCGTCAGCAGAAGGCCGCCGGCGAACGCGCCCCAGAACGCCGTGATCGGAAGAAACTGAGACAGGTATTCTCCAAGGCCGAAGAGGTAGAACGAGATGGCAAACGTAAGGCTCAGCCAGATGCCGACGCCCGAGATGGCTCCGAGCGCCGGGCCTAAGGAACGGGACACGAAGTAATAGTCGCCGCCGGAAGTGGGCATGCCGGTCGCCAGCTCGGCGGCGCTGGCTGCGGTGATCATGCAGACGAGCCCGGCGGCCAGGTACGAGAAAATGGCGGCCGGCCCCGTCAGCTCCAGCGCCACTCCCGCCAGTAGAAAGATGCCGGCGCCAATCATGGTACCGGCCCCGATGGTGAGCGCGTCCCAGAATCCGAGTTCCCTTCGAAGGTCGTCCTGCGCCATGACACTGCGAGTTGGTCGTTGGAGTTGAAGGGGACGGTGCTTGTCCCTCTGCGGACAGATGGACGCCGTTTTCCTGCCCGGTTTGTGTGTGCAAGCTCGTCCGGTAGACGCTCGGCAGCAGGACGTACGACTCGGCCGGCTCCGCTCCCGGTCGTACGCCCGTTGAAACCGGTACGGCCAGCCCGTAGAACGCTGTTGCACCCGTGAGGGCACCCAAACTTAGGAACGCGGGGGGGAAGTGCAATACGACGATGCGGCGACGATTGCCCGCCTCCCTTGGAGAGGGCGCGTCCTATGAGCCCGATCCGTCCGCGTCTCCGCCTGGGGACTCTTCAACTTCAAAGATCTCCTTTTTTTCGGAGGGCGCCTCGGTCGTAGGCCGTTCGTCTCCCTCTTCTTCGCGCACGTCCGGGCCTGTTCCCACCAGGGCCACCAGCCGATCCGTGGGCCGGAGCTGGAACCGGCTCGTCTCGGAGACGATCTCGATCTCGTCGCCTTCCTGGAGGATAAAGAGGGGGACGACGATGTAGTCGTCGTACTGCGTCGAAAGGTCGTCGTACGTGTAGTAGTCCTTCTGCTCGTCGTCGGTGAGGTCGTCGGCGAGGCGGAGGACCTTCACCTCGTCGCCGCGCTGGACGTGCTCCTTGAGCGACTGATAGCTGGTGGCTTCGCCGAAGAGGGGGCGGCCCCGAAGGTGCTTCGGCATGACCTCCTCGGTGCCGTGCCGGCTGTCGGGGGCCGCGGCCAGCTGGTAGATGTCGGTCGTTTCGAACACCTCGGAGAAGTGGAGGGCCACGAGGGACGCGACCTCGTCGTTGGGAATCGTAATGAGGAGGTGCCCGATGCTGCTG
The DNA here is from genome assembly GCA_964502085.1 of uncultured Salinivenus sp. Taxonomy (GTDB): domain Bacteria; phylum Bacteroidota; class Rhodothermia; order Rhodothermales; family Salinibacteraceae; genus Salinibacter. The sequence goes on from CAZCUZ010000118.1 coordinate 5,249, forward strand.
AGGTCGAGGTCGTCGAGCACCGATTCGGAAAGGGCGTTGGCCTTCCGAGCGTCGAGGTTTTGTTCCTGCGCTCGCTGCACGTGGGTGGGGTTGTTGTCGATGAGGGCGACAGAGTAGCCCAGGTCCTGCAGGTGGCGGGCCACGGTGCGCACCCACGGGGTGGCGCCCACGAAGAGGAGGCCGTTCGGGTTGGGCTCGGCCAGGTCGAGCCACCGGGCGAGGGGCGCGGCCGTCAGGCCGTAGATGGCGACGGTCCCCACAATCACGGCAAAGATGATGGGCACGAGGCCGTCGACGGCGTTCGGGTAGACCGGGCGCAGCTGGTAGGAAAAGAGGGAGGCCACGGCGGCCGCCACGATGCCTCGCGGGGCCAGCCACGACAAGAAGGCCTTTTCCTCCCACTCCAGCTTCGTCCCCACCGTGGAGACCAGGACCGCCAGGGGACGCACCAGCACGACCAGGATGGCCAGAAAGACGAGGACGTTCACGTCAACGTAGTTCAGGGCACTCAGCTCCAGGCGGGCACTGAGCAGCACGAAGAGGGATCCGATGAGGAGGACCTGCAGGTTCTCCTTAAACTCGATGATGCGCTGGACGGCCACGTACGGCTGGTTGGCCACGGCAATGCCCATCAGCGTGGTCGTCAGCAGCCCCGACTCGTGCTGGAGCACGTTGGACACGACGAAGGCCACGACCACGACCATGAGCGTCACGGCGTTGCGGAGGAAGTCGGGGACCATGCGCCGGCGCAGAATGAAGACGAGCAGCATGGTGGCGGCCACGCTCACGCCCAGCGCCACGAAGATCTCCAGGCCGAGCCCGATGACCACCTCCTCGGCCGCGGTCGACGCGGTGGCCCCCGCGCCCTGTGGGTCGTTGAGCAGGAGCAGCGCCTCGAGGACCAGCACGGAGAGGATGGCGCCCACCGGATCGATCGTGATGCCCTCCCACTTGGCGATGGTGTTCACCCGGCCCTTGGGGCGGACGTGGCGCAGGAGCGGAAGCACGACCGTCGGCCCCGTCACGGTGAGGATGGCCCCGACGAGGATTGCCAGGTCGATGTTGAACCCGAGAAAGTAATGGGCGGCCACCGCTCCGACCCCCCAGGTGATGAGCACTCCGACGGTGATGAGCCGGGAGACGGCGACCCCCACGGCGCGCAGTTCCGAAAGACGCAGATTTAACCCGCCCTCAAAGAGAATGATGCCAATCGAGAGGGATACGAACGCGAAGAGCCAGTCCCCCTGCAGGGACTGGGGATCGAGAACCCCGAGCACCGGCCCCGCCAGAAACCCGACCACGAGTAGAAGCAGAATGGACGGCAGTCGGAAGTGCCAGGCCGCCCACTGCGCCCCGATGCCGAGCAGAACGACGACCGTGATGTCGAGCAGAATCGTTTCGGGCACGAGTTCCCCACGGGACCAGTCGGAAAGACCATCGAAGCGACAGCGTCGTTGTCTACCGGTGGGCCGCCGGTGGGATCCTCTTCTCCCTTTCCCCCCGACCACCGTCCGGGCCGGCTCAGCGGAAAAAGGATCTGAGACTCGACACGGTTATCACATACGATTGCCCTCATTCTCACGTCTTTCGGTTGCGGTTGCAGCGGCGGCTCGTTTACATGGAAGGGCTTCCGTACTCCACATTTTGTGCTGTCGTCTCATGAGTTCTTCCGCTCCCTCTCCACAGAATGATACCACGCTCGGCTTCTTCGGTCAGGTCAATCAGATGTTCGACAACGCCGCCGAGCGCACCGATCACCCGCTCGGCGTCCTCTACCAGATTCGGGCCTGCGACAACATCGTCCGGTTCGAGTTTCCGATCAAGCGGGACGACGGCACGATTCAGGTGATCCGCGGCTACCGGGCCGAACACAGTCACCACAAGAAGCCCACGAAGGGGGGCGTGCGCTACGCGCCGAACGTGAACGTGGACGAGGTGATGGCCCTTTCGGCGCTCATGAGCTACAAGTGCGCCATCGTGGACGTGCCCTTCGGTGGGGCCAAGGGGGGGGTGTGCATCGACGCTAGAAACTACTCGCAGAGTGAGCTGGAGCGGATTACGCGCCGGTACACGTTCGAGATGTCGCGGAAGAACTTCATCGGGCCGGGGATCGACGTGCCCGCTCCCGACTACGGCACGGGCGAGCGCGAGATGTCCTGGATCATGGATACGATGCACCAGATCGGGGACGACGACCTCAACTCGCTGGCCTGCGTGACGGGCAAGCCGGTGGGGCAGGGCGGGGTCCGGGGGCGCACGGAGGCCACCGGTCGGGGCGTGTACTACGGCATCCGGGAGGCCTGCCGGTTCGAGGACGACATGGAGCGCCTCGGCCTTGCCCCCGGTCTCGAGGGCAAGAGCGTCGTCGTGCAGGGGCTCGGCAACGTCGGCTACCACGCGGCCAAGATTCTGGAGGAGGAAGGGGGCGCGTCCATCGTCGGCATCGCCGAGATCGAAGGCGCCGTTTACGACCCCGACGGCCTCACGGTCGACGACGTGGTCGCGCACCGGGAGGACACCGGCTCCATTCTCGACTTTCCCGGCGCCGAAAACATCGACACCTCCGCCCAGGCGCTCGAGTTGCCGTGCGACATCCTCATCCCCGCGGCCCTGGAGGGGGTCATCACCGTCGACAACGCGCAGAGCATTCAGGCCAGCATCGTCGCCGAAGCCGCCAACGGCCCGGTCACCTCGCAGGCCGACGACATTCTGAAGGAGCGGGACGTGCTCATGATTCCGGACGTCTACCTCAACGCGGGCGGTGTGACGGTCTCGTACTTCGAGTGGCTTCGCAATCTTTCCCACGTGCGCCACGGCCGGATGAGCCGTCGCTTCGAGGAGCGCAACGCCGAGCGCATTCTTCGCGCCGTCGACGAACTCACCGCGGAGGACTTCGACGAGGCCCTGATGGAACGGCTCGTCGAGCGCGTCAGCTTCGGGGCCGGCGAGCGCGATCTCGTGAACTCGGGCCTCGAGGACACGATGGCCCACGCCTACAAGGAGATTCGTGCGATCCGGAAGGAGGAGGGCATCGACATGCGGACGGCCGCCTTCATGAGCGCCATCAACAAGATCGCGAAGTCCTACAAGCAGATGGGGATTTTTCCGTAGG
>CAZCUZ010000119.1:0-8245 GCA_964502085.1 uncultured Salinivenus sp.
GCCATGCGGAACGTCCGCTTCGTCCGTTCGATGGCGTTCTGGCGAATGTCCTCGTCCGGATTCGAGAGGGACCCGAACTCAAACTGCGAGTCGTAGAAGAGGAGCGGAATCGTCGTCACGAGCTCGATGCCCGTGTCCTCCTGAAAGTCCTTCCAGAGGTCGACGTTGTCTTCGTTGATCTCGTTTGGGTAGTGGGCCTCGAGCCCGACGAGGCCGTAGTCTTTCAGGGACGCCGCCACCTCCAGCCGCTGCTCCAGCGAGAGGTCGTCCTTGTAGCGGTCGTGGAACCGGGAGTCCATTGGGGTGAAGAACCAGATCCCGGCGGTGAACTCGAGGTCGAGCTCGAAGCTCTTGAGGTGGTCGACGAGCTCGTCGGGCGAGCGCGCGTCGGCCTGTGATCGAAGATCCTGAAGGGGCATATTCGGTCAGAAGTCGGATCAGTGAAAAAACAATCGTGCTCGAAGCGACGGAGAATGCTCCGACAGCGGGAGCGGCAACGAATCGCGATCAATGCCGGATCGTTTCGGCCCCGACCCGGTCGATAGGAAACACGAAATCGGTTCCGTCGCTCAAACTCATAAAAGGAATATTTTCGCTCATGTGCAAATGAGCGGCGGGCAACATTCGGTCCCGGAACGCCCTCTTCAAAGCTCCCGAGATCTCGCCCTATCGCCGACGACTGCTCTCCCCGAGGGCGCCCCGTACGTGCCCACGACGACGGCACGTGTATCGGGTAGAAACTGAGTGACCGACTCCGTTCCATCCGGCCACAGCTCTTCAACCGCTTCGCCCCGGGGTTCCCGTGCTCCAACACGGGCGTGAGCGAGTGATGCGACCAGTATCCGCTCCCTGCTCTCGTAGCAGAGCCGGACCGTAGCCCCGCTGCCCCGCAGATTTCGATCGGCTCCCTCCAGTCGAACGCGAAGGCCCGGCGTAGCCCCCACGCTCCGAGTGGAGCCCGACGCCCCTCCCAAACCATTGACCTCCGGAAACACTCCCTCGCTTTCAAATTGATTTTTCTGAACATTCTTCTCATCTTAGGCGGCGCTGAGATGCCGTCGATTCCGCTCACGCTCGAATTTTACGTCAAGCGCAGGTTTGAGTATGGCTAATACCTCGGTACGAGAGCTCCGCTTCGCACCGCTCTCGGCTTGCCTTCTCGTTTCCCTCCTGTTGCTTCCGGGATGTGGCTCTGACCAGAGCAAAACGACGTTGCGGCTGGGACACGGAATGGCCCCCTCTCATCCGGTGAGCGAGGGGATGCAGTTTATGGCCCAGAAAGTCGACAGCCTCTCGGAGGGGCAGATGGAGGTGCAGATCTACCCGAGCGAGCAGCTGGGCACCGAGCGACAATGCCTCGAGCTGCTTCAGGTGGGGAGCCTGGACATGGCGAAGGTCTCCTCGGCTGTACTGGAGGGATTCAGCCGGGACTACCGCGTGTTCGGCCTGCCCTACATCTTTCGCAACGACACGCACCGCTTCAACGTGCTCGAGGGAGAGATTGGACGAGAGATCCTCCTTTCCGGCGAGAACGTGTGGCTCCGGGGCCTCACCTACTACGACGCCGGGAGCCGGAGCTTCTATACGGCCGAAACGCCCATCCGCGAGCCCTCGGACTTGGAGGATCTCAAAATCCGGGTTCAACAAAGCCCCGTCGCCATTCAGATGATCGAGCAGCTCGGGGGACAGCCCACGCCGATTTCCTTCGGCGAGCTGTACACGGCCCTCCAGCAGGGGGTCGTCGACGGCGCCGAGAACAACCCTCCCAGCCTGCACTCAACCCGACACTACGAGCTCGTCGACTATTATTCGCTCGACGAGCACACCTCGCCCCCGGACGTGCTCCTCGTCAGCACCCACACCTGGGAGGACCTCTCCGAGCAGGAACGAGAATGGCTTCAGCGGGCCGCCGACGCATCTCTTCAACACCAAAAGACGCTTTGGGCGAAGGCAGAGAACGAGGCAATGAAGGTCATCAAGGAGGCGGGGGTCGAGATCGTGCGGCCCGACAAGTCGGCATTCGTGGAGGAAGTAAAGCCTCTTTACGATCGGTACCAGAAGACCCAGCCCCGCGTCTACGAGCTGCTCGAGCGAATCAGAAACTATGAGGCGCCGGGGGACACCGCCTCAGCAGAGCCGCCTTCCTCAACGGAGCCTACCTCGACCCGATGAATCTTCAATCCCTTACCGACACTGTGGACCGCGTTCTCAAATGGCTGCTCGTCGGCCTGATGGGCGTAGCGGTCCTCAACGTGCTCTGGCAGGTGTTTACCCGGTTCGTGATCGACGCCCCGAGCGGATTTACCGAGGAGTTGGCCCGGTATCTGCTAATCTGGGTCGGGATTTTGGGCTCCGGCTACGCGGCGGGCAAGCGCAGCCATTTGGCCCTCGAGCTCTTGCCCGAGCGCCTCGAGGGCCGCCAGCTCCATCGCCTGCGCATCGTCATCGAGGCCTGCGTGCTGACGTTTGCTCTTCTCGTAATGATCGGCGGAGGACTCCGCCTCGTGTATATCCTCCTCTCGACGGACCAGACCTCCTCCTCTCTCGACATCTTGGTCGGCTACGTGTATGCGGCCGTTCCCCTCTCGGGGCTCGTCATCTCCTTTTACAGCGTGGTCCACATTATTGAGGAAGTCCGAGTTCTCCGTCGGGGCCCCGAAGGTCGACCGCCCGATTCCGAGCGACCCTCCGCCGATCGGCCCTCTGCTAACCGGTAGCGCCCTACTCCCTCGATCCGTTCATCTACAGGTCTGCCTTACAGGCTGGTCTCATGGAGATTCTCCCCATTCTCATCCTGGTTGTCCTCTTCGTGGTGACCCTCGCGATCGGGGTGCCGATTGCCTTCTGCCTCGGCCTCAGCACGACGGCGGCCCTGCTGGTCGGGATCGACCCGGCCCCCGCCCTCACGACCGTCGCCCAGCGCATGGCGGCGAGCCTCAACTCCTTTCCGCTGCTGGCCATTCCGTTCTTTATCCTGGCGGGTGAGCTCATGAACCGGGGCGGCATGGCCCGTCGGCTCGTGGACTTCGCCAAAGGACTAATCGGCACGCTGCCCGGCGGACTCGCCTACGTCAACGTCGTGGCCTCGATGCTCTTCGGCGCCATCTCCGGATCGGCCGCCGCCGCGGCCTCGGCCGTCGGGGGCTTTATGGCCCCTCAGATGAAGGCGGAGGGCTACGACAAAAACTTCAGCGCGGCGGTCAACTCCACCGCCGCGACGACCGGCCTGCTCATTCCCCCGAGCAACATCTTGATCGTCTACTCGCTGGCCAGCGGCGGCGTCTCGATCGCGGCACTGTTTCTGGCCGGATACCTCCCCGGCATTCTCGTGGGGCTAAGTCTCATGGCCGTCGCAGGATACTGGTCGTTTCGCGAAAACTACCCGACCTCCGAGCGCCTGCCGTTCAAAGAAGTCTTCTGGCGCTTTCTCGACGCGCTGCCGAGCCTCTTTATGCTGATTGTGGTGATCGGCGGCATCGTGGCCGGCATCTTTACGGCCACAGAAGCCGCGGCCGTGGCCGTCCTGTACGCCCTCCTCCTCGCCTTCCTCTATCGAGAGGTCGGCTGGAAAGACCTCCCCGACACGCTCATCAGCACGGTCAACACCACGGCGATCGTGATGCTTCTGATCGCCACCTCGATTGCCCTCTCGTGGATGCTCTCCTTCGAGAACATTCCGCAGCTGATCTCCGAGGGCCTGCTGGGCCTGACCGAGAGCCGGATCGTCATTCTCCTGCTCATGAACCTGATTCTCCTGGTGGTGGGAACGTTCATGGACATGACACCGGCCGTATTGATCTTCACACCCCTCTTTCTGCCGATTGCCACGGAGCTGGGGATGGATCCGGTGCACTTCGGAATCGTCCTCGTACTGAACCTGTGCGTGGGCATCTGCACCCCCCCGGTCGGAACGGTCCTGTTCGTGGGGGCGGCCGTCGGGGACACCACCATCTCGCGCATGATTCGCCCGATGCTCCCTCTCTACGCAGCCATGGTGCTCTCGCTGATCCTGGTGACCTTCGCCCCCTGGATTAGCCTCTGGCTTCCCGCCCTCTTTGGATTCTGAATGGAAAAGAACCTTGGACATCGTAGAATGAAGGATGTCCGTGCGGGCCGGTTCGAACGCCGCCTCTTCTCCCGTCTCTTCGTCTGCTTTTTCCCAGGATCCAGTTGGATTTGCTCGGAGATTCGTACAAGAAAACAAATTCCTTTGCTTACTTGGTTATCTGATACAGAACAATACTCCTGTTTCCATGCTTGACGAACTCGGATTCGATCTTGAGGGACGCACGGCCGTCATCACCGGCGGATACGGCACCCTCGGTGGACACATGGCCGAGCACCTGGCTCAGGCCGGCGTCCGCGTCGGCGTCCTCGGCCGGCGCGAAGGCCCCGCCCAAGAACAGGCGGAGACGATCCAGGAGCTCGGGCCCGACGCTCTTCCTCTCGTCGCCAATGTGCTCGACGAGGAGCAGCTCCAGAACGCCAAAGAGCGCGTGCTGGACGAATGGGGACGCCTCGACATCCTGATCAACGCCGCCGGGGGCAACGTGGCCGAGGCCCGCACGGGCGACGGCCGCTCCATCTTCGACGTGCCTCGGGAGGCGTTCCGCGAGGTCGTGGAGCTGAACCTCGACGGCACGGTGCTCCCGACACAGGCCTTCGGAGAAATCATGGCCGACCAGGAAGCGGGCAGCATCGTCAACATCTCCTCGATGGCCGCGCACCGGGCCATCACGGAGGTGCCCGGCTACTCCCCTGCCAAGGCCGGCGTTGAGAACTTCACGAAGTGGATGGCCGTCGAAGCCGCCCGGGAGTTCGGGGAGGACGTCCGGGTCAACGCTGTGGCCCCCGGCTTCTTCATTGCGAAGCAGAACCGCGACGTGATGCTGAATCCGGACGGGAGCTACACCGATCGCACGAAGACGGTCCTGCAGAACACCCCGATGAACCGGCTGGGCGACCCCGGCGAGCTCGGCGGCGTCGTGCACTGGCTCTGCAGCGACGCGGCCTCTTTTGTCACCGGCGTCGTGATCCCGGTAGATGGGGGCTTCAACGCCTTCAGCGGCGTGTAATTCTCTGCATATCAGCGAACAGATTCCACGCGACTGCACACCACCTCTCCGGTTCTCCCGTACGGATGGACGTCGCACACGCCCTCAGAATCCCGCGCTTTCCATGCCCGAACTGACGTTGCACGACGACCGTTTTTTCGATCCCAATCCGGCGGTGCGCCGCATCGCACGGATGCTGTACGAGGGGGTGCGGGACCTGCCGCTGGTGTGCCCCCACGGCCACGTGCCCCCCTCTCTTCTGGCCGAGAACGACCCGTTTCCCGAGCCGACCTCGCTCCTCTTTACGCCGGACCACTACATCTTCCGGATGCTCTACTCGCAGGGACTGACCCTGGAGGAGCTCGGCATCCCGACCGTCGACGGCACGCCGGTCGAGGACGACCCGCGCACCGTCTGGCAGAAATTCGGCGAGCACTACTCCCTCTTTCGCGGCACGCCGACCCGAGCCTGGCTCGACTACGAGCTCTACCACGTCTTCGACGTACGGCAGCGCCTGACTGGGGAAACGGCAATGGACGTCTACGACCAGATTCAGGAAAAGCTGCAGGAACCGTCCTTCCGGCCGCGGGCCCTCTTCGACCAGTTCGATGTCGAGGTCCTCACCACGACCGACGCTGCCGCCGACTCTCTGGAGCACCACCGTGCCATTCGCGAGTCGGACTGGGACGGCCGCGTCGTGCCCTGCTTTCGACCGGATTCGGTGCTGAAAATTGCCGAGCCCGACTGGCAGGACGAGATTAGTCGGCTCGCCGACGCCGCCGACACGACGATCGGTTCGTACGACGCCTTCATCCGGGCCCTCGAAGACCGCCGCGCGTTCTTTAAGGAGATGGGCGCAACTTCGACGGACCACGCCGTGGTGACCCCGCACACGGAGCGACTCTCCGACGAAGAGGCCGATCGGATCTTTCAGCGGGCCCTGACCGGTGAGGCCACCGAGGAGGATCAGGCCCAGTTCGAGGCCCACATGTTGATGGAGATGGCTCGTATGAGCGTCGACGACGGGCTCGTCATGCAGATCCACCCCGGCTCGTACCGCAACCACAACGACGCCCTCTACCAACGCTTTGGCTCCGACGTGGGGGGGGACATTCCGGTGCGCACCGAGTACACGCGCAACCTCAAGGCCCTCCTGAACGAGTACGGCACCAACTCCGACTTTACGCTCGTCGTGTTTACCCTCGACGAAACGGCCTACGGGCGCGAGTTGGCCCCGCTGGCCGGCCACTATCCGGCCATGCGCATTGGTCCCCCCTGGTGGTTCTTCGACAGCATCGAGGGAATGAAGCGCTACCGGCGTCAGATCACCGAAACGGCCGGCTTCTACAACACGGCCGGCTTCAACGACGACACGCGCGCGTTTCTCTCAATCCCGGCCCGGCACGACCTGGCCCGTCGCCTCGACGCCAACTACGTGGCGACGCTCGTAGCCCGTCACCAGATCACCCTCGACGAAGCGCACGAGGTCATGCAGGCGCTGGCGTTGGGATTGGTTCGGGACACCTACAACCTCTGAGACGACGATCCACAGACCTGGTCCGGCACATACCCGTCCGGCCCACTTTCTCTCTCGACCAAACTGTTCTTTCGACCCAATCCACTCTGCCCATGCGACACGATGTCGTAGAGGCCCTCGTCGATGCGGGGGCAATCGCCGTACTCCGAATGCAACGCGCGGAAAAGCTTACGCGCACTGTTCGTGCCCTCCGGGAAGGAGGCATTTCCGCCATCGAAATTACAATGACGACCCCGAACCCCCTCCGTCTCATTGAAGAGACGGCCACGGCCTTCTCCGACGAGGAGGATGTGCTCGTGGGCGTCGGCTCGGTGCTGGACGGTCCCACGGCGCAGCAGGCCATTAATGCCGGAGCCGCGTATGTCGTTAGCCCCATCCTCAGCGCCGAGATGATCGAAACGTGCCACCGGTACGACGTGCCCGCCGTGCCGGGGGCCTACACTCCTACCGAAGTGGCCCGGGCCCACGAACTCGGGGCCGACATTGTGAAGGTCTTTCCCGCCAGCACCGTCGGACCCGGCTACTTCGGGGCCCTCAAGGGGCCGATGCCCCACGTGAAGCTGATGCCAACCGGTGGAGTCAGCCTCGAAAACGCAGGCGAATGGATCGAAGCCGGCGCCTGTGCCGTCGGGGTCGGCAGCGCGCTTCTCGACAAGCAGGCCCTCGCGAACGAAGACTACGAGGCGCTCACCGAAAACGCCGAGACGCTTCGTCAAAGCATCGACGACGCTCGCCGCTGAGCTTCCGACGCCGAGACCTCTTCGTCTTTTTCCGCGACTTCACCCTTCACCATGCAATTGTCCTTTCGCTGGTTCGGCCCGGACGATCCGGTTCCCCTGGCGCACATTCGCCAGATCCCGGGCATGCAAACCGTGGTTACGGCTCTCCACGACGTGCCGGTGGGAGAGGTCTGGCCCCTCGATGCGCTCCAGCGCCTTCGGGACACCGTCGAGGCGGAAGGACTCCGGATGGGAGTGATCGAAAGCATCCCCGTCCACGAGGCGATCAAGCTGGGACGGCCGGAGCGCGACCGCTACATCGACGCCTTCTGCCAGTCGCTCGAACGCGTGGCGGCGGTCGACGTCGAGGTGGTGTGCTACAACTTCATGCCGGTGGCCGACTGGACGCGTACCACCCTCAACGCCCCGCTCCCCGACGGCTCCACGACGCTGGCCTACGAGGACGCGGCAGCCAACCAGGTCGAGGGCATCGAAGACTTTATGGATCTTCCGGCGTGGGCCGAGTACGACCCGGAGGAGCTTCGAGAGCTCTTAAGAGCCTACGAGTCGGTCTCCTCGGAGGACCTCTGGGCCCACCTCGAATACTTTCTGGAGCGGGTCGTCCCCGTGGCCGAAACCGCGGGGGTCCACCTCGCCATCCACCCGGACGACCCCCCCTGGTCGGTGTTCGAGCTCCCGCGCATCATCACCAGCGGGGACGCCCTCGAACGGGTCACGCGCCTCGTCGACAGTCCGGCCAATGGCATCACCCTGTGCAGTGGCTCCCTCGGAGCCGACCCAACCCAAGACCTCCCGGCCATCGCCCGGCGCCTCGCCGACCGGATTCACTTTGTACACGCCCGGAACGTCGAGGTGACCGGCCGCCGAAACTTCCGCGAGACGGCCCACCCGGATGGGGACGTCGACCTGCCGGC
>CAZCUZ010000120.1:0-5798 GCA_964502085.1 uncultured Salinivenus sp.
ACCATCACGAGCGACCGCGTGACGTACATGATGGCCGGCCCGATGTAGCGCCGCACCTTCTCAATGTCGTCGGTGGCGCGGGTGATGACGTCCCCCGTCGAGTACTCGTGATAAAAGGTGGCCGAGAGCTGCTGGAGGTGGTCGTAGAGGGCGTTCCGCAGGTCGTACTCGATGTGGCGGGACGCGACGACCACGGTCTGCCGCATCAAAAACATAAACAGGCCGCTCGTCGCCGAGAGCCCAATGACGACGCCGGCAAAGAGCAGAAGCGCGACGAAGAAGAACCCGTACAGATCCGCCTGAGCGGCCGTCCCGTCGTACATCGTAAAGAGCCGCACGAACCGCGGTATGCTGTCTACGGCCTGCCGCACCACCATGGGCACGGTGATCTGGAAGGCGGCCGAGATCATCGTGAACAGCAGTCCCGGAATGAAGAGGTAGCGGTACCGCCAGAAGAAATGATTGAGACGAGCGAGGGGCCCCATCGAGAGGGTGTACGATCGGATCGGAAAGCGGGCAGAACGCAGAGCAGTTGTCCAGTCCTCTTCAGAATGACAAATGAACGGGGGACACTGCAGGGCTGATCCGACCCAATGCCCCGCGCATGCAACGAATCCATCAATCCCGCCTCGGCCCGTGAAGGGATCCGTTAGGAGAGCGGCGGCCCCTCGCCCTCGAGGCGCGCGGCAGCCGCGGCGTAGGTGTCCAGCGCCGTGTCTCGCCCGTCTCGATCTTCGATAATCCGGAGCGCGTCGACGTGCTGTGCGGCCACGCGGCGGGCCAGCGCCATCACGATCTCGACCCCCGCCTTCGGGTTTCGGCGCAGGACGTTCTTGAGGTCGGGCCGGAAAAACCCGAGCACGCGCGCCTCCGTGATGGTTTTGGCCGTTTCGAGGCGGCGAAAGTCCCCGAGGATCGAGAGCTCCCCGAACATCTCGTGAGCGTCCAGCTCCCGCAGCTCGTACGTGCGATTGGGATCCGCGTCACTCACGAGCTGAATGCGCCCGGACTCGATGACGTAGAGGCCGAGCCCCGGATCGCCTTCGTAGTAGAGCGACTCGCCCCGACGATACGTTCGCCGATGCGCGGCATCGGCCATGGCGTACAGAACGCCCGAGGAGAGGTGCCCGAGGGCCGGAACGGCCCGCAGGACGTCGGCCATTTCACGGGTCTGAGAATCGAGGCGGCGCCGAAAGATGCGCCGATACAGCCGCCCTCCTGCCTGGACGAGACTACGAAAGGTGGACATCATACCGTCTACCGAAGATGATTTTACATTTCTGAGCTCCGTTGCTCATAGAAATCGCCTACGTTGAGGGCTGGTTCATCCCGGACCGAGCCTGTGCTGGACCCCGATCCAGTGATCCGGGATCTCAACCGGTCGAGGTCGGCACTCCAAACCGATTCACAGCAGCCCGGAAAGTGCATAACGATCTCTGGAAATTGGTATAACAACGCCTCCGAGCCGACGAAACAAAACAGTACGCAGGTGAAGGTAAGCATCGTCCCTCGAAACGCAAACGGAGCGCCGCTGTGCCGCTCGCCCGGCGCCCCCGACCCGAGAGGCAACGAGGACGACGGGTCAGAAGGCCTGCCCAATGCCGAAGTGCAGAATCGGTCCGCCGAACTCGTCGGAAAAGAGGTCGTCGTTCTGCGGCGAGGGGTCATGGAGACGGTACGCCAAGTCAAACCGAACGACGAGATATTCCCATTCGATGCGGAGCCCGCCTCCGGTTCCCACGCCCACGTCGGACAGCGCCCCCCATCCTCGAATTTTTCCGTCCCCCGCAAACGGCTCCTGCGGGACCGTCTGTTCACCTCCGCCGAGCCCGTTCTCGACCTCCCCCTGTCCCGAAAAGCCCGGATTCCGGGGGCCGAACCACACGTTGCCGGCGTCCACAAACGCGGCCCCCACCCAGTCGGCCGCCAGGATGTTGCGCAGGAGTGTCGTCCGCAGTTCCACACTGCTCTCGACCTTCACGTCTCCCCCCAGAAAGTCGATCCGCTGTCCCGCCCCCCCGGGCCCCAGCTCGCGCAGGCGCCAGCCCCGCACGCTGCTCGCCCCTCCACTGAAGAATCGCCGATCGAACGGGACGAGCGTCGGGCGCCCCGTAGGCTGCGCCATGCCCCCGAAGACCTTGAGCGCCAGCGTCGAGCCCCGACTCAGCCGCACGTATCGGCGAAGATCGACCATGCCCCGCAGATACGGACGGTATACGAGCCGCCCCGCGAGCCCCCCCCCGGTACTCCCGGCGAGGCCCGGCACGGTGTACTCGAGCGTGTCGGGCGCGAAAATGAATCGGTCGAAGAGCAGGGGCAGCGTATTGCCCACCTCCCCAGACACCTCGTAAATGTGACCGCTTCGCCGCCGGAGCGGATTGGCCGTCGCCGACCGGAAGGTATACCGGAGGGCCGTATTGATCCGGGGCTGAGTGTAGTCCTCCAGAATCTGGGCCCGCTGGACCGGATCCTCGATCCGGTCGAACAGCCCGTCGAGAAATCGCCGCTGAAAGCCCGACAGGGTGTCCGGATTGCTTATGCTGAGATCGAACACGTCTACGAGGGATACCCGCGTCGGCGTATGATTCATCTCCAGCCGGAGCCGCGCGCTGTTTCGACTGCGGATGCGGAGCCCGAGATCGTTGCGCTGTGCCGTGAGGGCCGACACGGAAATTTGCGTGCGGGCATTCGAAAGGTCGAAGAGATTCTCAAACGACCCGAACGGCCGAATCAAATAGGGCAGCGTGAGGGAGGCCGTGCCCTCGAACTGGCGGGACGTGATGATCGTCGAGTCGAGGCTCGTCGCGACCGACCCGGAGGCACGAAGCTGAAAGGTCTCTCCTCCCCCCAGCGCATTCACGTTCTCGTACACGCCCCCGAGCCCCACCCCAAACTCGCTCGACCCAAAATTGACGCCGGCCCGTTGCAGCCCAAAGGTCTCCATCCGCAGGCGGTGCCGATTCCGCGTCTGCCCCTCGATGCGAAGCGGAAGGTACCGGGTCGAATCGACCGTCGTGGCCTCCTCGAACTGGGGGGTGAGATTCGTGAGGGTAAACACCCCCGTTCCCTCCAGCCGCTGCTTGGTGGCGAGCACGCTCGACCGTCGATAGGTCGTCCCGGGCGTAAACTGAAGGGCCCGCCGCAACAGGCCGACGCCGAGCCGCGTCTCGTCCTCGATGGTGCTCGTCACGAGAGGGCGCCGGCCGCCGGACGAGTCCGCAGGAACGTCGATCGTGTCGCGGCGCACCGGGGCTTGTTCCGGCCCTTCAATCTCAAAGCGAACGTCCCCAACCCGATACTGCGGCCCCGTCTCCACGCGAAGGGTCACGTCGACGGAGCCCGGAGGGGCCCGGTTCTCGAAGACGAGGGCCCGAATGGAATCGCGACTCACGGCCGCGTATCCCTCATCCTGGAGAAAGGACAGAATGCGGCGCCGCTCGTCGAGCAGAAGCGGGCTCTGGAATCGCTGATCCTCCACTCGAAACGAAAGCGGCGTCTCCGGATCGAATGCCTCCGCCTCGAGCACCGTCTCGCGGGCGAGCGCGCGCTGTTGCTCGACGGGTAGGTCGTCGAGGCCTTCGTACTGGACCCGCCGGAGATACGTAGGCGGCCCGGGGTCCACCCGAAAGGTCACGGTGACGCGATCCCCCGAATCGTTCGGCTGTACGCTCGATGAGACCGTCGCCTCGCGGAACCCCTGCTGCTGATAAAACAAGGTCAGCCGCTCGACGTCGCTCGACACCGTCATCGAATCCAGATAGGCCGGCGGTTCTCCTCCGGAGCGCAGCGCCCGCCCGACACGCTCCCACATCCAGTCTGCACTTCCGAGATCGTACACCCACCGCCACCACGTGAGGCCCGGAATGCCAAGTACGCGCCGGTTTCGATGCGTCCGGATCTGCTGCTTCAGCCGGCCCTCCGAAAAGTGACGGTTTCCCTGAATTTGGACGGTGCGCACCACGGGCCGCGTCGTGTCCTCCGCCACTGCCCGAACTCGGGGTCGCTCCGTCCCCAGATCCCCGACGGGCGTCGCGTGCACCGAAGGTCCCCATCCGACGAGCACGAGCAGACAAAGACCGGCGATTTCGCCCAACGCCCCTCGGGCACACGCCGGACCGGGAGCCAATACGTCCGAAATGCGCATTCCTGCCACTACTCCATACGAGCCTGGAAGGCACGGCCGTCATCCGTGCAACAAAAAAGAGGGCACCCACCGTACCGCCCCTCTTCCCGATGCTCCGCATCAATCACCAGAGAGGCAGTTCGACGTCTCCGTGATGGGGGGCTCTATCACGACAGACCTACCGGAAACGATCCCAACCCTCGTTTCGAGCCCGCCAAAAAGAAGAGGACCGAGCAGACTCGTCACGGTGACTGTGAGACCGTACCCGTACTGCGTCAAGCGTCATTTTACGGATCCAAACGAACTCAAAATCCCGAAGGCAAGTCGCTTCGAGTGAGGAAATCGGAGATTCCCAGTCGAGAAGCGTCCCTGACGTTTGACGGCTTCATCAGGACGATGTACTGGATCAGTCGCTCCGCTCGTGTCTCGCCGTAGACATCCCCCCGCGTCGGGATGCCATGCTCGGAACACGTCGCGACTCCCGTCGGGGTAACGGGCTGGTTTTCGGGATTTTGAATTCGCTGCAACACCTCACGGTTGAGACTTGACAGATCACTAGCGAGAAAGTTCGGGCGACGCGGAAGCTTCGCCCTCCATGTCGGCAACCTGAGACTGGTACTCCTTGGTGCGCTCCTCGAGACGGTGATACTTCTCGGGCGTCATGTCCGGAACAAAGAACCGCATCGGGTCCAGGGTTTGCCCGGACTGATCGTGAACCTCGTAGTGGAGGTGAGGCCCGGTCGACCGCCCGCTGTTGCCGCTATACCCGATCGTGTCTCCTCGCTCTACCTCGACCCCGGGGCGAATGTCGTCGGGAATCTCCTGCAAGTGGGCGTAGCGCGTCATGTAGCCCGCATCGGGATGCCGAATCTCAACGAAATTTCCGTATGCCGGACTGGAGGTGGCCTGTCGGACTTGACCGTCTGCGGACGACATGACGGGCGTTCCGCGTCGCAGGAGAAAGTCAACGCCCCCGTGCATCTTTCGCACCTTGAGCACGGGATGCTGACGCATTCCGTATCCGGACACGATGGGCCCGTTGGCCGGTCGAATGGCGGGGAGTTGCGCGAGTCGCTCTCGACGGTCTTTCGCCACTTCCGAAAGCTCCCGATAGCTTTCCCCCTGCAGACTCACCTGTCGCTCAAGCTCGTCGAGCTTCTCTGCCGTTTCCCGGAGCAGGGTCGAAGCGTCCTGTCCCATCTCGTCAAATTGTTCGTACGGATCAGACCCACCGACGCCCACCTTCCGCACGTCCTCCGAGATGGGCTCGATCTGGAAGAGCCGACGATAGAGCGTCTGATCCTTTTTTTCCAGTGTGTCGAGCTGGGCGGACAGCGTGCTCATTCGACCGTTCACTCGGTCGAGCTGGCGCTCGAGGGCCTTGTTTTCCACCTTGAGCGACTGCTCCTGCGGGGAGGTCACCCAATATACGTCAATCCCCCACACGGCAAGCCCCGTGAGAATGACGGCGAGCCCTACGATCTGGCCGTACCGCGCAACGACATCCGTCCAGGTACGCTCGACCTCCACAAACGTGCAGGTCTCCGGATCGTAATAATACTTCTGATCCCGATTCATTGAGCAGAGACGGTCATTTCCGGTGGTAAGAATACAAGCACTCGGCGTTGGGACGTCCCACGGTCTTCCTCAACCGGTGGTACCTGTTGCAATAACG
>CAZCUZ010000120.1:5898-8200 GCA_964502085.1 uncultured Salinivenus sp.
GTTGCAATAACGAGGCCGTTCTCTTCAATCAGAGAGCAACGGCGCGACCTCTCGTCTGTCGGCGTACGTCATCGCCGGGGGTGCATACAGCCGCTTCGCAATATAGATGCGAGGAGCAGACATTTCAACCAGATTCATTGCAACTTTTTTGGCGTATCTGAACGCAAGCTGTCATTGCCCGTCGATTCGTGGTGTTTCGGGCGCAATCTTCCAATTGTGATACGCTCCCTACACAAACCACAAGGGGCGTACCATCTGATCGGCTCTTCTTCACGTCTTCGGAGGTATACTCGTTTTTAACAGACCCAGAGGTCCGTAACTCCCTGTCCATCATACGCCTTCGAGACCGTTCGTACGACGGGCCTCAACCCGCTCCGCCGAACGCCTCCTCCCCCGACCGCCCCCGAAGGAGGAAGTGATTACTCGTAGTCGTGCTCAAAGTACTCGATGCTCCGACGGGGAGCGGGCGGGCCTTCCTGCTGAATGCGCTGCCGCAGCCGCTCGGTAAAGACCTCCGCCGGATCGTAGCCGTAGTGCCGGAGGAGGTAGTTCATGGCAATCACCTCACAGATGACCGTGATGTTTTTGCCGGGCGTGATGGGTACCTGCACCATCGGCAGGTCGACGCCCAGAATTTCGTGCGTGTCCTCCACCATGTTGATGCGCGTATACTCCTCGTCCGGGTCCCAGAGCTGCATGTTGACGACCACTTCGATGCGCTTCTGAAACCGGATGGCCCGGATGCCGAACATCGACCGAATGTCGACGAGCCCGAGCCCGCGCACCTCCATGAAGTGCTGCACCAGTTCAGTGCCCGCCCCCATCAGGATCTCCTCCTCTCGCTTGGTGGCGATGACGACGTCGTCGGCCACGAGACGGTGGCCCCGCTCCACCAGGTCGAGCGCCACCTCGCTCTTGCCGATGCCGGACTTTCCAATGAGAAGAAGCCCGATGCCGTACACGTCCACCAAAGACCCGTGGACGGCCCGCTGGGGGGCAAACTGATCGGTCAGAAAGCCCCGAAGCAACGACATGAACCGGACTGTGGGCAGGGGCGTGCGATAGACCGGGATGCCTTCGTCCGTGGCCATTGCGACCAGGGCATCGTCGAGATCGTTGCCGTCCGTCACGACCACGCACGGCACGGGGAACTGAATCAGGTGGCCAAACGCTTCGCGTCGGTCGGAGCCGGAGAGGTGATCGAGGTACTGGTTTTCGGTGTTGCCGAGAATCTGGATCCGCTGGTGGGTAAAGAGGTCGACGTACCCGGCGAGGGCCAGCCCCGGTCGGTGAAGATTGCTCTCCGTGACCTCGCGCTCCTCGGCGTCCACGGCCTCGTTGACGGCGTCCACTTCCACCCCCACCGTTTCCCGCAGCTGGCGGATCATGAAGTCCACCGTGATGGCCTCTTGCTGAAAGGTCTGAGGACGTCGCATGGGATCCGGGTCGAAGGAAAGACGAACAGTCCGAATGATGAGGCACCGCCGCCCCCGCCGACGGGCGCCCGCTAGGGCACTTCCACGGCGTTGAGAATGCGATTGACGAGGTCGACGGCCGTGACCTGCTCGGCTTCTGCCTCGTACGTAATGACGATGCGGTGCCGCAGAACGTCCATTGCCACGGCCCGAACGTCCTCGGGCGTGACGTAGGCCCGATGCTGCAGAAACGCGTGGGCCCGGGCCGCGAGGTTCAGGTTGATGCTCGCACGGGGAGAGGCTCCGTACTCGACGAGCCGCTCGAGAGCGTCAAGCCCGGACTCTGACGGATGCCGGGAGGCGAGGACGAGGTCCACGATGTACTGTTCGACGCGCTCGTCGACGTAGAGGTCGTTGAGTACGTCCCGCGCCCGCAGAATTTGGTCGGGCGTCGCGACGGACCGAATGCTGGGACGTTCGTCGGTCCGAGCCATGCGCCGCATAATTTCGAGTTCCTCGTCCCGCGTCGGGTAGTCGACTCCGATTTTGAGCATGAAGCGATCCACCTGCGCCTCCGGGAGGGGGTAGGTGCCCTCCTGCTCGATGGGGTTCTGCGTGGCGAGGACCAGGAACGGGTCGTCGAGGGTGAAGGTGCGCTCTCCAATGGTGACCTGTCGCTCCTGCATGCTCTCCAGAAGGGCGCTCTGCACCTTGGCCGGCGAGCGGTTGATCTCGTCGGCCAGAATGATGTTGGTGAAGATGGGTCCCTTCTTGATTGAAAAGCTCCCCTTCTCCTGGTTGTAGACGAGCGTGCCGAGGAGGTCGGCGGGCAAAAGATCCGGGGTAAACTGGATGCGCTGAAAGTCCGTCCCGATGGCCTCGGACAG
>CAZCUZ010000121.1:0-8195 GCA_964502085.1 uncultured Salinivenus sp.
AGCGCACCTGCTTTGGGAGCAGGAGGTCGCCGGTTCAAATCCGGCCGCCCCGACACTTGTCAGCGGCGCTACCCCGGGTGGTTTCCCGCGCGGCCGCTGATGATTTTCACCTGCGCCCGTAGCTCAGTTGGATAGAGCAGCGGACTTCAAGAAGAAGGAGCTTTTGCGTGGAGACGCGCAAAATGTATGGTGCTGTATCGGTGAACCCTTTCAAATGGCAATACCGAGGAAACTTGAGGGAAGACCGGGGGCCCGTCATGACTCAACACCACACCAAAAACTCGGGGAACTTGGGAGTTTTCGAGGTGCAGGTTGACCTTCACGAGAAGGGATATGTGGTTTCCGTTCCCCTTACAGAGCACGCCCCTTTTGATCTGGTGGCCTACAAGGACGGTAAGGCAGTTAGTCTGAGAGTTGAGCCTCCAGAGAACAACCAGATGGAAAAGGTAAACTTTGCTTCTGAGTACCTCAGGGTTCCGTAGAGACTTTACGCACCACATCCCGAAGGCATTTGGGATGAAGATAAAGTCCAGACCACAAATCCTGACAGCCGTCGGGAGCAGCGAAAGCTGTAGTGGTACGCTAATCCGCAGGCCGCAGGTTCGAATCCTGCCGGGCGTACCGGTCCCTTTCCAGAGATGCCTTGAGGGACGTCGAGGGCTGGAACTTGCCCTCAGGGCCTTTAATTTAAACAGTGGAAATATAGGGTGACGTGGCCGAGTGGTTAGGCAGAGGCCTGCAAAGCCTCCTACGGCGGTTCGAATCCGCCCGTCACCTCTCCCCCTCCCCGCCCACTGAGCGGTCCGCTCGGTGGGCGTTTTCTACTGCGTGGACCGTCGTGTCTCTCTGTCTCTTCCCCGATGGCCGAGTTGAGCCTGGACGACGACTTCTATCTCTCCGAAATCGAGCCTCGGGATCGCGAGGTGCTCGTCGAGCACCTTCAGGCCCGCGAGATTTCGCGCAATACCCTGCGCATTCCCTACCCCTACACGGAGGATGATGCCGCCACCTGGATTGCGCAGCGAATGGCCCACCGTCGTGAACAGCCGGCGGAGGTGACCTTTGCGCTTCGGAATCCGGAAGGCACCCTCATCGGGGTAATTGGGGCGGACGACCTCGACGTGGGAACGACGCACCGAGCCAACGTCGGATACTGGCTGGCGAAGCCGTACTGGGGACGGGGCCTCATGACCGCTGCGCTCCAGCGCTACGTGCAGTACGCGTTTGGTCACCTGGGTCTCGCGCGCCTCACCGCCGAGGTCTTTCCGTGGAACGAGGCCTCCGCACGCGTGCTGGAGAAAGTTGGCTTCCAGCAGGAGGGCCGGCTTCGCAAGCACCGCGAAAAGGAGGGTGCCCTGGTCGACGTGTTCTACTACGGCCTGCTGCGGGAGGACGCGGCAAAGGGCAGCAAATCTTCGGGGGGTTAGGAATGATCTCAAAAGACGTAGACGTATGAACGCCGACGCACTGTAGGCGGCGATGTGCAAGGATCACCGCTGTCGAGCGATGCCGGCATCACAGCCCGTATCATTCGACCGTTTTGAGATAATTCCTTAGGATGCAGCCGAATGCGAGGCGTCAGTTAAAGGCTGGTATTCGTCTGAGTCGAAGGGAGCCCGGTTTGGGTCCCACTTCATCCTCAAAATTAGAACGGTGCGTCGTCTTCGAAGGAGCCGTCGCCTCCGGCATCGCCGCTCGGCGGCGGGCCCATGCCGCCGGGAGCGGAGTCGCCGCCCCCCTGGTCGTACTGCGTCGTCAGGTTCTCGAAGCGGGCGTACTGATCCACGAACGCGAGCTCGACGGTGCCGATGGGGCCGTTGCGCTGCTTGCCGACGATGATCTCGGCGATGCCCTCGGTCGAGTTGCCTTGCTCGTCGACGGTGATGCCGTAACGCTCGGCCCGATAGATGAAGGAGACCACGTCGGCATCCTGCTCGATTGAACCACTCTCCCGCAGGTCCGAGAGCTGCGGCCGCTTGTCACCGCCCCGGTTCTCGACGGCGCGGTTGAGTTGCGAAAGGGCAATGACCGGCAGGTTGAGCTCCTTGGCCAGGCCCTTCAGCGAACGCGAAATGTGGGCAATCTCCTGTTCGCGGTTGGCGCCGCTGCGCAGGTTGGCGCCGGAGGCCTGCATGAGCTGCAGGTAGTCGACCACCACGAGGCCGATGTCGTGCTCGGCCTTGAGGCGACGGCACTTGGCGCGGAGCTCCAGCACGCTCAGGCCCGGCGTGTCGTCGATGAAGATGTCGGCTTCGCTGAGCGTGCCGGCGGCGCGGGCCAGCCGCTGCCAGTCGTCGTCCTTCATGCGCCCGGTGCGGGCCCGGTGGGCGTCCACGCGGGCCTCGGAGGTGAGCATGCGCTGGGCGAGCTGCTGCGCCCCCATCTCCAGCGAAAAGACGGCCACGCCCGTCGACTCCTCCGGGTGCGTGGCGGCGTTCTGTGCACACGCCAGGGCAAAGGCCGTCTTCCCCATGGAGGGTCTCGCCGCGACGATGATGAGGTCGGACGGCTGCCAGCCGCTCGTGAGGTCATCCAGCTTGTGAAAGCCGCTCGGGATGCCCGTAATGCCCCCCTCCTGTCCGTGAATCGTCTCGAGGCGCTCGAGGGTGTCCTTCACCACCTCGTTCATCGGGGCGGCGGCCTTGCGGAGCTGCGAGTCGGAGATCTGGAAAATCTTGCTTTCCGCCTCGTCCAGCAGTTCGAAGGCATCGGCCCCCGAGTCGTACGCCTTCCCGACGACCGTCGTCATCGTCTCGATCATCTTGCGGAGAAGCGACTTCTCTGCGATGATGCGGGCGTGGTACTCGACGTTGGCCGCAGAGGCGACCTGGGTGGTGAGCTCCGTCAGGTAGTACGAACCGCCAATGTCCTCCAGCTGGTCGCGGCGCTTGAGCTCCTCCGTGAGCGTCACGAGGTCCACGGGATTGCCGCGCTCAAAGAGACTGAGGATGGCCTCGTAGATTTTCTGGTGCTTGTTGCTGTAGAACGCCTCGGGCGGGATCACCTCGATTGCCTGCGGAATGGCCTCCCGCTCGATGAGCATCGCCCCGAGCACCGACTTTTCGACGTCCACGGCCTGGGGCGGCACGCGGCCGGATTGCTCGTGCACCTCCTCGGCCTGCTGCCGACGCCGGTCGCTCTGTCGTCCGCGCATCTTGTCGAGCGGATACGAGGGAGACGACGAGTCGTCGATGCTTAGATCTTGGTCCGAGTTGGTATTGTCGGCCATAAGACGGAGCGTGCACGTTCGACCAGGGAGAAGGAGAGCGGATCCGTATCGAGGATGATTCGTCGGAGGGCCTGTTCAGGGCGTTTTCCGCTGAACGGGATTCACCAGTGCGTATATGGTACTGCGTATTGTGCAGGAAAATCGCGTCGTCCAACTCTCTCAGACCGCTCCCGCCCGCAATACGATATACGCAATACCCACACGTCTTTGACGGCCGTACTGTTCGATTGGGAGACGGTACGGGGAGAAAGAACTACTCCTCCACGAGTTCATCGTAGCGGGTCCGGAGCAGTTTCACGTCCTCCCACGTGGGCCGCTTCCACTGAGGGTTACGGAGAAGGGCCGCCGGATGATACGTCACCATCAATGGAATTCCGTAAAAGTCGTGCTCCTGGTCGCGCAGGTTGGAGAGCGAGGAGCTGCGGTCGAGGAGCGTGTTGCCGGCCACCTTGCCTACCGCCAGAATAATCTTGGGCCGGATGAGAGCAATTTGTTTGCAGAGAATCGGCAGATGGGCGTCGATCTCCTCCTGGTTCGGGTTTCGGTTCCGGGGCGGGCGACTCTTCAGAATGTTGGTGATGTACACCTCCTCGCGGTCGAAGTTGATCGCGTCGAGGATTTTGTCGAGCAGCTTGCCGGCCCGGCCCACGAAGGGCTCTCCCTCCTTGTCCTCGTCACGGCCCGGGGCCTCCCCGACGATCACGAGGTCGGTTTCCGGGTCGCCCACGCCGAAGACGGGATTTTTGCGATCCTCGTCGATGGGAACGAGCACGTTGTTGTCAAGGTACGCCTCCACTTCCTCCAGCGACTCGGCGTTCTTGTACGGCGCGTCGTCGGGAACGAGCGCGTCGACCCGTTTCCAGGGCGGCAGCGTGGGGTCTTCCTCGGGCGGGTGCGTGCGGTTGCCGAAGAGGTCCTTGTTGGGCATGGCGTCGGGGGGGTCGTCAGCGGATGAGGAGGACGAGGGAGCGGAGGTCGTGTCGTTGGGGGCGGGGGACGGATCATCGTCGGCGGGAGAGCGCCGGTTTCCGTTGGAGTCCGTCTCGTTCTCGGAATCTGTTTCCGTGTTGGGGGCGTCGAGGACCAGGAGCGAGCCGTAGAGGGCCTGCTCGTGCTCGACGATGCTTCGCAGATCCCGCAAGAGGGTGCGCATGGAATGGGAGCAGTTCGTACGGAAAGAGAGAACGCACGGCCGGGACCGGAGAGGATCGTGTCTGGAGTAAACCGTGAAGTGATGCGTGAGAGAGTCCTGATCTGACTGATTGCACCTCACGTCTCACGATTCACGCCTCACGAATTACTTCTCATTCAGTGGTATGAAGCTCGTCCGGAGGGGGAGTCAGCACTCGATCGAGGATCGCCTCCGCGACCTCCGGTTTCGGCAGAAGAGGGAGTTCCTCGGTCGAGCCGTCGCGGGAGAGGAGCGTCACCCGGTTCGTCGATGGGCCGAATCCAGCGCCCTCCTCCGTCGGATTGTTTAGCACGATCCAGTCGAGGGCCTTTTCCTCGAGCTTGCGCGTTGCGTTTTCGAGGCCGTCGTCGGTCTCCAGCGCAAAGCCGACGAGTACCTGATTGGGATGCCTGTTTTCACCGACCGTCTTCAGGATATCGGGCGTCCGGCGGAGGTGCAACACGAGGTCGTTCTCGTCCTTTTTGCGTTTCGTAGAGGAGGGATCGGCGGGCGTGTAATCGGCCACGGCCGCGGCCATGAAGACGACGTCGGCGTCGTCGCGGCGGGCCTGCACCGCGTCGTGCATCTCCTCGGCGGTCTCGATGCGGATCACCTCCACCCCCTCCGGCGGCGAAAGGCTCGTGGGACCGCTCACGAGCGTCACGTCTCCCCCCCGCTCGGCGGCGGCCCGGGCAAGCGCGTAGCCCATCGTGCCGGTCGAGCGATTCGTAAGTACGCGCACCGGGTCGAGGGGCTCCTGGGTCGGGCCCGCGGTCACGAGCACGGATGTTCCGGAGAGGGGCAACGACTGTTCTCCGGTCGACTCGGTCGCGGCGTCGGGCTGCGCGGACAGCGTGTCTGCCACGCGGTCCCGAATGGTTTCGACCTCGGGCATCCGACCCTTTCCCGTCAGTCCGCTGGCGAGCTCGCCGTGCTCGGCCGGCATCACCTCGTAGCCGATGTCTCGAAGGCGCTCCAGGTTGTCCTGCGTGGTGGGGTGCCGGTACATCTCGCGGTCCATCGCCGGACACACGAGCAGGGGACCTCGGGCTGAGAGCGCCGTGGCCGTCAGCATCGAGTCGCAGAAGCCGTGGGCGAGCTTGGCAATCGTCTGTGCCGTGGCAGGGGCCACGACGAAGAGGTCGGCCCACTCCCCAAGCATCACGTGCTTCGTCCAGCGGCCCTCCTCGTTGTCGGGGAAGACCTCCGTCAGGACCTCTTCTTCCGAGAGGGTGCCGAGCGTGAGCGGGGAAACGAACCGCTTCGCGTTCGGGGTCATGAGGACCCGCACCTCGGCCCCGGCCTTCTTGAAGAGGCGCACGAGCGGGGCTGCTTTGTAGGCGGCGATGCTTCCGGTGACGCCCAGGAGAAGATGCCGGTCGGACAGATCGGGGGCGCTCATCGGACGCAAGGGGGACGGAGAGAAACAAAAAATCCGGTCGGTGAACGCCCCACCCCGACGAGGGTCGGGGGCCGGAGGGCCGTTCACCAGCCGGACGTGTAGACGAGACGCGAGAAGGCCCGATCTGGAGGCTACTCTTCGTCGGGCTTGCGGTAGTAGAGCTTGTCGTCGAGAAACTCGTCGATGGAAATCTCCGTCGGCTCGGGCTTCTTCTCGTATTCGAGAGAGACCTTCTCCTGCTCCTCCTTCATGCGCACGTCCTCCATCTCGGGGCCGAAGCCCTCGAAGTAGGAAAGCTTGTCTTCGAGCTCGGACCGTGTGTCGGACGAGACCTGGCGTGAGCGCTTCGAGAGGACGGCGACCGTCTCGTAGAGGTTGCCGGTGCGCCCGGCGAGCTCGTCGATGTCGAGCGTTTCGATGGCCATGAGCGGAATGGGATCTACTTTTGAGGTCGGAACGAGAGTGTTCGGTTTCGTTTGCTCCCCTGGAGTGCAATTGACGCGTGAGGCATGACGCACTCGGACGCGGCAGTCTCACGGAGTACGCATCACGTCCCCATTTTCGAGGGCATCCCTCCTTTTCTCCAGCAGCAGTAGCAAGAGAGAAAGAAGGTCACGAATTCAAGAACTGGCGGATTCGGGTCAAGGTTTCCTCGACGGCGGTGTCGAGGTCGTCATTCACGACGACGGCATCGAACGCGTCAGCCTGTTCCAGCTCGCGGTCAGCGCGGGCGATCCGGTCGGCGAGCGCCTGATCGTCTTCGGTCCCCCGTTCCCGCAGCCGGCGTCGAAGCTCCTCCTTGGAGGGCGGGGCAACGAAAAGCACGAGGACGTCATCGTCAAAAAGCTGCTTTACGTTGAGGGCGCCGTCGACGTCGATGTCGAGGAGCACGGGCCCCTCCGCACTCTTGGTTTCGACTTCGGATCGGAGCGTGCCGTAGAACTGATCGGGGTACACCTCCTCGTACTCCAGCAGGTCGCCGCGGTCGATGCGCGCCTGGAATTCATCCACCGACAGAAAGTGGTAGTCCTCTCCGTCGGTTTCGTCGTCACGAGGGGGACGGGTGGTGGCCGAGACGGAGAACTGCATCGTCGGCATGGCGTCCATCACGCGGTGGGCAATGGTCGTCTTCCCGGCGCCGCTGGGGGCGGTGAGGACGATGACGTTCCGGTCGGGCATGTGCAGAGGGGAGACAAATGGAAAACCGTCGCCGAGCAGCGACCGGGTCCGTGGACGGCCTCGGACAGCCGACACGATGCATCGTGCCGGCTATTGTCCGTCAAAAGCGGCTATTCCACGTTCCGAATCTGCTCCTTGATCTTTTCGATTTCCTCCTTCATGTCCACCGCGTGGCGAGAGATGTCCTCGTCGTCGGCCTTGGCGCCGATCGTGTTGGCTTCGCGGTGGATCTCCTGCGTGATGAACTTGAGCTTTCGGCCGGCGGGCTCGTCGCTGTCGAGCGCCTCCCGAAACATGTTGAGGTGGGAGTGGAGGCGCACGCACTCCTCCGTGACGTCGAGCTTGTCGGCCAGCAGGGCGACCTCCGTTTCGATGCGATCGGGGTCGACGTTGTCGTCCTCCACCAGTTCGGTGAGACGGTCGCGCAGCTGCTCCTGTCGTTCCGCCACCCGCTTCGGCGCTCGCTCCTCGATGGCGTCGAGGTGCTCGTCGATCGCGTGCGTTCGGTGCTCGAGCTCCTCCTGAAGGGCCGTTCCCTCCTCCGCCCGCATGTCCCGAAGTGCCTCGACGGCGGCGTCGAGCGCCTTCAGGACGAGGGGCCAGGCCCGCTGAATTTTTGCGGCTTCGCGTTCCTCCTCCGCGGCGAAAATGTCGTCGAACTGGAGGAGGTGATCGAGCCGCACGGGCTCTTTGATCTGGGCGGCGGCACTGAGCCGTTCGAGCCGCTGTTTGTAGCGGATGGCGGCGTCGGCGTCAAAGGCGTCCGGCAGTTCGTCCGGGTCTCCCGGGTCGACATTCACGTACACGTCGAACTGGCCGCGCTCGAAGGCGTCCTGAATGCGGGATCGAATCTCGGTCTCCGCCTCGGTCATCGGGTCCGGGAGGTGGACGAAGACGTTGAGGTGCCGCTTGTTGGTTGAGCGAACCTCCACGGAGGCCGTGGCCCCGTCTCCGGTGGCCCGCCCGTGGCCGAAGCCCGTCATGCTGCGAATCATGGTAGAGCGGTATGGGGTGTGCGTCGAGCGTTGGGCGAAGGGAGACGACCGAAGGACGACGCTCAACGCAAACCGCCCAACGTGGAACGCATAATGGAGAAAATCAGAAAAGCCGAGTCCGACGACGACTCGGCCCTTCGGACCAGAGAATGGGGGACAAAACGGCGGAGGGGGAGGGATTCGAACCCTCGGTACCGCAAGGCGGCACACTCGCTTTCC
>CAZCUZ010000122.1:0-4135 GCA_964502085.1 uncultured Salinivenus sp.
GCGAACTCAAAATCCCTAAGGCAGGTCGCTTCGAGCAAGGAAATCTCAGATTGCCATGATCGAAATGACGTGCTAGGTTTTCGGGATTTTGAGTTCACCTATACCTGTAAAAACAAAGTTGACGGTGTACTTAGAAGTGCCCCTGACCTAAAAAGTTAAATTAGTAATCTAACTATTCTTCAGAGAAAGAGCCCGCCTCTGTAGTCCTCGAGATCCCACGTCGGGGACGTTCTACGCGGAGACGTCTTCGGTTTCGACCTCGTACGAGCACGCCGGATTTCCATCGGGGATGTGGGAGACCCGCTCGAGCTCCGTGTCAAAGATCTCTTTGTAGAACTTCTCCTCGAGCCGACACGGAATGCGCGTCTCCTTCACCGACTCCGGAAACGGACAGTTGCACTCTCGAATCGTCACCTGGTTGTCGCGGCGGGTGATGTCCGGCATGAATCCCTCCTCCTCCAAAATCTCGCGGAGCGTGTCCACTTTGTCGTCGAGATCGTCGGACGCAACCCGCTGTAGCTTCCGTTTGACGGCCTCAGTGCGATCGTCCCAGTACGATTCAAAAAAGGTCTGGATGAGGTCGTCCGCCCCCTGCTCGTCCAAAAATCGAACCAGCCGACCCATCAACTCTCCGTCCCGGGACGGGAAAAGAACCTTGGCCCGTCGTGTCATCTCGTACCGATGGCTGGGCCGTCCTCGCCCGTGCCGCTCGACCGTTCGTTTGAGAAGTCCCTTCTCTTTGAGCTGCAGCAGGTGCTCCCGCACAGTCGTACGGGCCATGTCGAGGGCGTCCATGGCCTCATCGACCGACAGGCTCCCCCGCCGCTTGATGATCTGCAGCAGTTCGCGGCGCGTGTCCGACGAAACGAGATCGAGAGCTGAGGACATGGCGTGTAAGGTCTGATTCATTTTTGGGTACACGTCGCTTCGAGCCGCTGCTGTCCGTGCGACTGGGGTGGAGCCCCCGTCACCCGTGCCGCTCCGGCTAATCCGTCGCCCGGGAGATCGAACCAAACAGGTCGCCCTCCTATTCGGGCCGTCTATAGCCCTGTATTACGACGGAAGTCGCCGGTCGTTGTGAGAGAATTCAGGGAATGGCCGTCGCCCGTCGGTTACGCGTCGCTTCCCCGTGAGTGATAACCATCCCGGCGGCTCCCTGTCCCTGTCCATGCGGCTACTCGTCGACCTTCGTCAGTCGTACGCGCCACACCTCGGGGCCCTCCTCCAGGTACTCCCACTCCAGTTCGCCGGGCCGCTCGGCTTCAAACTGGTAGTAGAGCGGCTTGGGATCGTGGTCGTTAACCAGCACGAAATGGTCGCCCGGCTCCAGCTCGTCAAACGTCTCGAAGATGGTTGGATGCTTGTCTTTCGGCGGAATGGGCCGCACGTCGAGCGTCTTCTGATCGGTCGTTTCCATGCTGAAAAAGGAGTTGATATAATAGGAGAAACGAGAAGTCTTCCGCCCACAGGGAATGGGGCAGTCGTGCAGTATCCATCGTAGGAGAACTAGTCCCTATTCACAAGTTAAAAACGCCATATAACAACTTATTCATTCCATATACACACTTCTTGGACGCTCATTCGGTGGACGAGGCCGCCCCCTTTCGCTTCCAGTCCCCCGCAAGCCAGGATTTTACCCGTAATAAGGATGCAATTCGGTCGGACAGAATCAGAACTCCCAGGGAAGTGTGCACCGATTCTGCGCAGGTGGAGTCAGTTTTAACGGATCCCATGCTCATATTTTTAATTTAGCGCACTATTTTATATTCTTTTGCACTGGGCAGTCGATTCCTTCCTTGCTCAGTGCGTCCCTCTTACTGCCGACAAGACTCCCATCCCTATGACCAACGCGACCACGCGGGCCCGCCGGGCCTGGAAAGATGCCTGGTTTAGCTTCCGCTCTCTCATCTGGACACGGCTCGAAAATCCGGGCTGGTGCTGGTTCTCTCGCGCTCTACACCTGTATCGGGAAGAAGAAACGGACATCCTCGCTGCCCTGCACACCGAGTTCGACGATCTTTCCTGGTGGGAGCAGTGGACCGAGTGGAACGACCAGTACGAGCACCTGCTTCCGAACACCAACGACCTGCGTTGTGCCTCTCTTACCTCCCCACTCCCCTCCGAGCTCCCGCTTCCCCCCGAGGAGCCTCCCTCCCTCTGGACCCGAACCCAGGAGCTCTGGAACTCGGACGACCGACGGCTTGCCATCGGCGGAGCCACCATTCGAACCGTGCTCGCACGAGGGCGAGCCACTCGAAACCTCCGTGGGGAGTAACCCCCCAACGGTGATCGCTCCCGCACAACTACTCGTGCCCCCGCGCGGGAAGTGCACGTACCCGCGGCCACAGCACCCAGAGCACCAGCAGGCCCGCCCCGACCTCAGCACCCCGTCCCACCACCTGAAGGCTCGGCAGCACCCCCCACTGTGCCCCGACGACCCCCACAATTCCCCCATTCAGAAGGCCCCACGCCGCCCAGAGTCGACGATCTGTGGACCCCCGATCGGAAAACGGAAAAATCCACAGGGCCACGCCGAACGCCAGCTGGCACACCCACCCCAGCAACATCCCTTCCACGTGGAGCGAACGCAGCGCAAACGGCATCGGCGGAAGCGCACCGCCGGACGCCGCCAGCCGCCACGCCCCGACCGTAGCCCCGAGGCCGAAATGCACCAGCGCCGCCCGGACAAACCAGATGCTGATTCGAGACATCCGTTGAGAATAGATCGAAGATGGCCATTGTCACGAATGGACGGGACCGCCGGCTATTTCGGCCGCACTCGCCCCCAAAAGTGAACGACCAGCAGCAGACTGGCCCCCCACTGCAGCGCCGCCGACACCGCGAGCCCCCATCGTTGCACCGGCTCGGGAACGAGCCCCGGCTCACATCCCACCCGCAGGACCAGTCCCCCATTCAGTGCCCCGTACGCCGCCCACACGAGCCGAGGCGAGGGCTGCGTGCGAGGAGCGGGACTGGGAAACAACCAGAACGCAACGCCAAAAATGAGCTGGGTGAGCCAGCCGACGGTTAGGAGGTGCAGTTGTGGCAGCCAGAGCGTGGAGGACGCGCCCGGGATACCCCCCATCGCCTGTCCCGCCCGAACGAGGGCAATCCCCAGGGCAACCACCAGATGCAACAGAGCGGTCTTGATCAACCAGCGTGCAGCAGTCGGCATGAACGCATTGCCGTCCTAAAATGAACGTTGTCGGACTACACAAGCGCCCGCGCTCTCGGGAAGAGAATGCTGTTTTCCTTGTGGACGTGCTGGTGGGTGTCGGCTTCGAGCTGTTTCAACCCGTCCAGGGCGACCCGAAAGCGATTGCATCCCCACTCCGGCAGCGTGTAATTGTGAGAGAGCGTGCGCATTCGCTTCAGGGCAGCTCCCGTCTCGTCGTGCTCCTCCTCCATCAGGGCAATGGGATCTCCGTCGAGGGCCTCGGGCGTCGGGGTCGACCCGTCCTTCGTGCAGGCTCGAATGAACGGAAACACGATCTCTTCTTCCTTCCGGATGTGGGCCTCCATGCTGGGCTTTAGGTCCTCGAAGACCTCCTTTACGGAGACGATCCACGGTGCGTCCGTCCCGTGCACACGGGCCACCTTTTCGAGGAGGGCCTCCAGGCGCGGCAGCTCGCGGCGGAGATAGGCGTGATGGGTCTCCTCGATGTGATCGATGAGGGCCCCAAGAGGGGCCTCCGTCCAGTCGGTCCCCTCGTCGTCGGCACTCTCGCCCACCCCGAGGTCGACGCCGGACTCCAGCATCCGAATCACGGTGGTTGCGTCGAGGCCTTCCTTGGCGCAGGCGGTGGTCAGAGAACGGTCGCCTCCGCAGCAGTAGTCGACACCGAGCTGCTCGAAAATGCGGGCCGACGAGGGGTGATCGGCGACAATCTGGCCGATGGGCGTCTCCGGATCGAGGGTCGTCATAAAAACGAGTCGTGAGTTTGGAGGTAAACGAACTGAACCTGGAAGAAAGCGTCTTTTCTCCAAAAGCCGACGGGCAACGAGTGTCGACCAACCAGCTAATAAAAACGCCGGATAGCTAATTTATTTGGTAAAATTAGACGCCGTTTTCTGCCGGGTGTTTCACCTCCCTCAGAATCACCGAGCCCCCGGCCGATCCACGTACGTTCTGCAG
>CAZCUZ010000122.1:4235-8171 GCA_964502085.1 uncultured Salinivenus sp.
CCAAAGTTCTCAGATAATAAACACGGTATTCGACTAATTTAACAAATTGGAGAGGACCGCACTGTTCTGCCGTCCTTTTAATCGAACGCTCACCATCCCAATGCTTGCTGCTCGATTCCTTTCACCAAGTGCCCCCGTTTCATGACTAATGACAAAAACGTATCTCGCCGCGACTTCCTCCAGGGTCTTAGCCTCGTCGGCGTTGCCGGGCTCGCTCCGCTCGTGAGTGCCTGTGGCGGCTCCGACGGAGAGGGGAGTTCCTCCTCGGACGGCTCCAGCCAAAGTGCAGGCAGTGCCTCCAGTGGGGACGCCGCCGAGACGGTGACCATTCAGCCCCAGGGCAATCAGATGAAATACAAGCAGACCGAGTTTACCGTCCCGGCGGACGAAACCGTCGAACTGGTCTTTGAAAACACGGCGTCGAGCCCGTCGATGCAGCACAACGTCGTGCTCCTCAACGAGGAACCGTCGGACGAGGTCTTTCAGCGCGTGGGTCAGGCGGGCGTAAAGGCCGGCTCCACCGAGGAGTACGTGCCGGACGATCCTGCGGTCCTGGACGCGACGTCGATCGCGAAGCCCGGCGAAACCGTGTCGGTCACCTTCACGACGCCGTCCGACCCCGGCGAGTACGGCTACATTTGCACCTATCCGGGCCACTGGGCGACGATGCGCGGAACGATGATCGTGGAAGGTTAACACTCTCCGCTCTCCAACAGAAAAGGCCGGCCGACGCATTCTGACGTCGACCGGCCTTTTCTTTTTGTACGCCCCATGATCGTGAGAACCCGACAGAGGCGCTCCCGCCGAAACGGAGAGGCAGAATCCCAATCAGGCATCCAACGACCACGGATCTCGGTAGTCGGCCGTCAAGAAGTCATTGGCCTCCGGATCGTCCACGACGCGCTCCTCCTCTGCCTCCCACTCGATCGTTCGCCCCGTCCAAAAGGCCACGTTCCCGAGGATCGCCGTACTGGTGGAGCGATGGCCGATCTCGACGTCGCTCCGCGGCTTCTCGCGCGATTTCACGGAGTCGAGGAAATCGCGGCGATGAGACGGATTCACCCCGTGGCGGTCAACCTGCATCTCTCCGAGATCACTTCCCGGCTGGGGGGCAATCCGAAAGCCCGCTCGATTCAAATACATGGTGCCCTTCGTCCCGTAAAACACGATGCCGCTGCCGTGGCCGTCCACCCCCCGGTCGTTTAGGATCCGGTTCTCGTACACGCAGGTGAAGTCCGAATACTCGAAGGTGGCCTGGAGGGTGTCCGGCGTCTCGCGATTGTCCTCGATGTAGTACGTGTCGCCCATCGCAGAGGCGGACTGCGGCGCCTGTGCGTCCATGGCCCACTGGACGATGTCGAGCCAGTGCACGCCCCAGTCCGTCATGTTCCCCCCGCCGTAGTCCCAGAACCACCGCCAGGTCCCCCACATCTCGTACTCGCGGTTCTCGTCGAGGTGAACCCCGAATCGGTTCGGGTTGAACGGATGCTCCGGCGCCGGCCCGAGCCAGAGGTCCCAGTCCAGTCCTTCCGGCGGCTCGGTGTCGTCCGGTGAGCCAATGCCCTCCGGATATGCATTGCTCGTGTTCCAGGTGCGCACGAAGCTTACGTCTCCCAGCTCCCCGTTCCGAATGAGGTCGACGGCCTCCTGAAAGTGGCGGCCGGCCCGCTGCTGGGTTCCGACCTGAACGATGCAGTCGTTCTGACGAGCCGCCTCGACCATCTTCCGGCCCTCTTCGATCGTGTGGGACATCGGCTTCTCCACGTAGACGTCTTTCCCCTCCTCGCAGGCCCGAATCGTCGGAAGCGCATGCCAATGGTCCGGCGTCGCCACGACGACGGCGTCAATGTCGTCTCGCTCGATGATCCGACGAAAATCCGTGTAGGTGTCTACGTCGCCCTCCGCAATCTCCGCTCCCACCTCGAGATTCGGATCGTACACGTCCGCAAGGGCCGCGACCTCCGCGTCGGGCTGTTGCTGAAAGCCCGCGATGTGTCCCTGCATCATCTGCCCGACCCCGATCAGGCCGAGCGTGATTCGCTCGTTGGCCCCCAGGACCCGACCGTAACTGATCGAGGGCATGGAAAGTGCGGTGCCGGCCGCACCGGCGGCGAGGGTTTTGACGAAGGTGCGACGAGACGGAGAAGAATCGGCCATGGGACTGCTGGGTGCCAAAAACAAACAGCGAAAAGGATTCAAGGCGCCCCGTTCAAAAGACGGATCGCCTCGAAGCTACGGCCTGACTTCGCCTTCGTCAAGCGCCAGCGCACACTCACGGGCAATCGCATCGTGCGCTCGGAACGGACGTGGCTCCCGTTCTGGGCAGTCCGTGCTTTCTCCCACCCCCACACTCACGCACATTCCGACACAAACGGACCAGAACGGCGGGCGAGCCCCATCGGTCGGCCCAGATTTAAATACGATCGCCCTCAATCTTAGAACGGCGTTATATTTTTATCCCCGCAGGTGTCTAATAGCCCCACGTGCTACTCGTCTCTCGGCCTGCTTCCCATGTCCTCCTCTTCTCTCATCGTCTCCGCTCCTCGCCGACGCTACGAGATCGACGACGCCATCGTGGCCGTCTCCCTCCAGGAGCCGCGACCCGACGTAAAGGTCCCGGAGGCCCTCGTCCACGATCTCTGGCGCCACCAGCGCTTCGACGCCGACAACCTCACGACCACGAAGGGACAGTCCGTGCAGGTCCTGAATCCAGGACGGTCCCATACCGACGCGGGACCGGACTTCCGAAATGCACACGTACGCATCGGTTCGATGGACTGGCGAGGGCACGTCGAAATCCACACCACCTCCGGCGGATGGTTCGAGCACGAGCACCACACCGACCCCCGATACGACAGCGTCGTCCTCCACGTCACGCTCCACGCCGACGTGTGGACGGGCGGCCTCCTCCGATCGGACGAGTCGACCCTGCCGGAAATTGTCCTCTATCCCCGGCTCGATACCCCGCTCCGAGAACTCCTTCACACCTACCACACCCGTCCCGACGACGACACCCTTCCGTGCGCCTCGCGCTGGGACGCAGTCCCGAAAGCAACGAAACGGTCCTGGATCTCGACCCTCGCCGAGGAGCGCATCACCGAAAAGCGAGATCGACTGGCGGACCGATCTGAATCGACTTTCGCCCACCACCTTCAAGAACGACTCTTCGCCGGCCTCGGCTACGCCAAAAACGACGAGCCGATGTCCGCGCTCGCTCGGCGCCTTCCCCCCTCTCGCGTGCGCTCAATCGACGATCCGCGCAACCGGGAGGCCCTCCACCTCGGCGTCGCCAACCTCCTCCCCGACCCGAAAGATCTGCTCGACGCCGACCGCGAAACCGCCGACTACGCGATGGACCTGCGCGACCGCTTCCGGCGACTACAGGTGCAATTCGACGTGTCGGTCATGGCCACCACGAGCTGGACGTTTTTCCGACTCCGGCCCAACAACTTTCCGTCGCTTCGCATCGCCCAGGCGGCCGCCTGGTACGACGCAGACGCTCTCCTCGCCGACGATCCCCTTCCCTCTCTTCGCTCAGCCCTCTCGGCCGACAACCCGACCGAAGCCCTTCAGAACGCCCTCGCATCCACCCCGCCCCCCTTCTGGAAAACCCACTATCACCTCCAAAACGACGCGTCTGAGCACGATCCCAGCCTGGGAACCTCCCGGCGCGAGACCCTCATCGTCAATGCCGTCGTCCCCGTCCTTCTGCTCGACGCTCAGCGACGAGACGACTCCGCCCAGGCCGAGGCGGCCCTGGAGGTCCTCCGCTCCCTCCCGCCCTCCCGCGACAGCGTGGTGCGCCGCTTCCGAGACCTCGGCACCGACGCCCAGTCGGCCTTCGACGCCCAGGGCCTTCACCAGCTCTACCGAACGTACTGCCGGAAGGGCGGCTGCCTCGACTGCGACATCGGCCAACACCTCCTCAACTCTTAA
>CAZCUZ010000123.1:0-8034 GCA_964502085.1 uncultured Salinivenus sp.
GCCCCGTGCGAGAGCGCATTTTCCAAAAGCTCCCGCACGTGATCGTCGGCCAGGCGGTAGTAGACGTGCCGTCCGTCCCGGCGGTGAGACACGAGACGGGCGTCTCGCAGCACGCGAAGCTGGTGACTGATGGCGGACTGGCTCATGTCGAGCGCGTCGACGATCTCGTGCACGCACACCTCCCGTCCGCGAAGGAGGCACAAGATTCGGAGGCGCGTCTCGTCCGCGAATCCCTTGAGGAGCTGCACGGTCGGTGTGACGACGCTCTCGTCCGGAAGCTCCTCTCGAAGGGCGGAATCGCCGTCACAGTGGGAATCGACCGGATCCGTCATCGCGAGTCGGAATGGTTGGTTGAGGAAACACGCTGGGCGGAGAGAGGGGGGCCCGCCGTCTCCTCCTGCGACCCGTCCAGCCGGATCGGTGGTGCTGACGAGCGGTAGGCCCGCACCCGAACCGAATCGGCCGTCGCTTCCGCTCTTCTCGCCGCCGTCGTCGAGTCCGGCAGTTGTTGCATGACGGTCTCTTCCCGAAATACCTCGTCGCCCTCGATGGGATTGAAGATCCGCCAGAACCGCGGGACCCACTCCTCGTGATCCCAGGAAAAGTAGGTGAGCGTCGCCTTCCCCACGACGTGATCCATGGGCACGAAGCCCCAGAACCGGCTGTCCTCCGAATTGTCGCGGTTGTCTCCCATCACGAAAAAGTAGTCCTGCCGGAAGGTATAGGACCTCGTCCGCTCGCCCTCGATGGCAAAGGTGGAGTCGCTCATTTGCCGCGCGTCCCGGTCCTCGTAGCGGACGATAACCGGCCGGTAGACGGGCCAGTTGGCGTTGGTCAGGGTCACGGTTTCTCCCTTCTCGGGAATGTGCACCGGACCGTAGTTGTCGGGGGTGTAGCCCCGGCCGGACGGGTACATCATGTCTCCGTAGTCCGAGTTCTCCACCACGAACGGCTCCACCGACTCGACCCACGAAAACTCCTGGAGCTGACGGACGGCGGCCGGCGTGCCCAGGACCCGAACGACGGTCGACTGCTCCGTGGGTGTAATCTCGCTCACCCCGATCTCCTCCATTCGCGTCCGAGGAATCTGGTACCGGGCGTCGGATTTCGTGACGCGCCAGTACTGCTGCATCCCGCGGCCGAGGGGCAACGGGTCCCCGTCGACGTGGACGACCTTGTTCCGAACCGAGACGTTCTCTCCCGGCATCCCAATCACCCGCTTGATGTAGTGCACCTTCCGGTCGATGGGACCCTCGTGCGGCGGAAAGTTGAACACGATCGGATCGCCTCGCTGAACGTCGGAAAAGCCCGAGATCCGCGTGTACGGAAACGAGACCCCAGGTACGTAGATCGACGTGAACGGAACGCCTACGCTCATGGGAAGTCGGGTGCCGTAGTGCAGCTTCGACACGAAAAGGTAATCGCCGACGAGCAGGTTCTCCTCCATGGACGGCGTCGGAATCCGGAAGAGATCGAAAAACAGTGTGCGGACGATCAACACCACGACGAATGCCACAATGAACGCTTCTGCCCACTGTCGGAGTTCTCCTTTCTCTACAGAGGCGTCTTCGTCGGCGTCGCGCTGTGTGTGCTCGGAGGTGGCCATGTCGATGTGAACGGACGAGAGAAAACGAGCGTGTGGGCACTATGGATCGGACGGGCGCGGGGTCTCGGTTCGCTGAACGGAGGACGAGTCCGTTCGCGTCGTGTCCAGCGTGGGCCGCCGTCCCGATACTATGTCGAAGCGGGAGATGCGTTCACGAAAGAAGGTCGTGCCGTCGAATCCGACCCGATACCATCGCTCGGTACTCGTCTCGTAGTAGTAGTCCACGTACGGGGCCTTCCGCTCCTGCTGCAGGGGCGCAAGGAGAGACGCCCGAAGCGCGAGGAGTTCCTCTCGACGTCGACGATCCGTGGAGACGATGACGCCCCGTCCCCCCGGCCCGTCGGCGTCCGACACGCGCACAGGAATCGAGTCGTTGACGACGAACCAGTATTCGAACTGAACGGGATCCTCGCGAACGCTGTCGGGCGTCGCCGCCCACTCGTTCGAGTAGATCTCCGCGAGGGTGCGGGTCGGACTTCCGAAGCGGGCCTGAAGGCGTGCTCGGAGGTCGCGGGTGCGGATCGTGTCGACGAAGGTCAGGTGCGTACCCGGACCGAGAAAGGACCACTGCACGTCGCGGTATCGGGAGCGGAACCAGGAGCGCTCGAGGTCCCGCACCCGACGCACGTCGTCGATCGGGAAAGAGAACCTCGAACGAGTCGTTGCGTCGGTCGTGTCTTCCGCCGAGGAAGCGAAGAGGGAATCGACGCGAGTGGGAAGCGGCCGTACCGGCCGAATTGGCAGCGTGCGTCGGCCCGTGAGGTACTCCTGCGCGACGGCCTGGAACCGGATCGTTCGATACCGCTCGGCCAGGGAGACCGAATCCTCGGATGGGACCTGTGCCCTGAGATCAGCGGGAGCCGTGAGGCCGCCGAGGAACAGAAGAAGCGCGAGCACGCCTCCGAACGAGCCTCTCCCGAGGGAACCGACGAGAAATACGGCCGGAGGGGACAGCGGGACCATCTTCGAAGGAACGGAATCCGTCACAATCCGGCGAGGGGGCACGTCGCTATTCTTCATCCATCGAAAGGATCGCGAGAAAGGCCTCCTGCGGCACGTCGATTTCCCCCATCTGCTTCATGCGTTTCTTCCCCTCCTTCTGTTCCTCGATCAGCTTCTTCTTGCGCGACACGTCGCCGCCGTAGCACTTCGCCGTCACGTCCTTGCGTCGGGCCTTGATCGTCTCGCGCGCCACGATGCGTCGGCCGATGGAGGCCTGAATCGGAATCTCGAACAGCTGCTTCGGAATGACGTCCTTGAGCTTTTTGGCCAGCTTGCGACCGACCTCGTAGGCCTTGTCGCGGTGCACGATCGTGGAGAGCGGCTCGGCCGGTTCCTCGTTGATGAGAATGGTGAGTTTGACGAGGTCGCTCTCGCGGTACTCGACAAACTCGTAATCGAACGAGGCGTAGCCCCGACTCACACTCTTGAGATTGTCGTAGAAGTCGAAGACGATTTCGGCAAGGGGCAGCTCGTAATTGATCTTTACGGTCTGGGTGTCGAGCCACTCCTGGCTTCCGTACTCGCCGCGTCGATCCTCGCAGAGCTGAATGACGTTGCCGATGTAGTCGCTCGGCGTGATGATGTCGGCCGTCACGTACGGCTCGTAGACGGCCTCAATGTCCCCGTAGTGCGGCATGTCCTCGGGGGTGTCGACCATCACGGTGTCCGTCTCCTCCTCGTCGTCGACATCCACGTGATACTCGACGTTCGGGACGGTGGTGATGAGGTCGAGGCCGAACTCGCGCTCGAGCCGCTCCTGGATGATTTCCATGTGCAGCAGGCCCAGGAAGCCCACCCGAAACCCAAAGCCCAGCGCAGAGGAGCTCTCCGGCTGATACGTGAGAGAGGCGTCGTTGAGCTGGAGTTTTTCGAGGGCACTGCGCAGCTCCTCGAAGTCGTCGGTGTCGGTCGGATAGATCCCGCTGAACACCATCGGCTTGACCTCTTCGAACCCGGGAATCGGCTCCTCGGCGGGATTGTGCTCCAGCGTAATCGTGTCCCCCACCCGCGTGTCCTGAATGTCCTTGATCGAACCGATGACGTAGCCGACGTCGCCTGCCGTGAGCGTGTCGACCTTCTGCCGCCCCATCCGCAGGATGCCGAGCTCCTCGGCGTCGTACGTCTTCTGGTTCGACATAAACCGCATCGCGTCTCCCTTTTCCAGGGTGCCGTCGAAGAGGCGGGCGTACACGACGGAGCCGCGATACGAGTCGTAGATCGAATCGAAGATGAGGGCGCGCAGCGGCGCGTCGGGATCGCCCGACGGGGATGGAATGCGGTCGATGAGCGTGTCGATCATCTCGTCGACCCCCTCGCCCGTCTTGGCACTGATCTGGAGAATGTCCTCCGCGGGCTCGCCGATCAGGTCCTCCAGCGACTGGGCCACCTCGTCGGGGCGTGCCACCGGCAGGTCGACCTTGTTGATGACCGGAATGATTTCGAGGTCCTGCTCCAGGGCGAGCCAAAGATTGGAGATGGTCTGCGCTTCGATGCCCTGTGCCGCGTCGACCAGCAGGATGGCGCCTTCGCAGGCCTTGAGCGCCCGGCTCACCTCGTAGGTGAAGTCGACGTGCCCGGGCGTGTCGATCAAGTTGAGCGTGTAGTCCCGCCCGTCCGGAGCGCTGTGCGTCATGCGCACCGCGTGGCTCTTGATGGTGATGCCGCGCTCCCGCTCCAGGTCCATGTCGTCGAGCGTCTGCTCCGTCATCTCGCGCTCGGTGATCGTCCCGGTCCGCTCCAGAAGCCGATCGGCCAGGGTGCTCTTCCCGTGGTCGATGTGCGCGATGATGCAGAAGTTGCGGATCTTCGACAGGTCAGGCATGAACACGACGGGTCAACGGTACACGTCCAACGAGTGGGGGGGATGGCGGCGCTCCCACAGTCCCAGCGGCCCCGTTCGAGGCCGGTTCTCGGGTACGAGGGGCTGTAACGGACGATGGGGACTCACGTTGCAGGCCGTTCGCCCGTTCCCCGTCCCACCAGCGAGACTCTCGGCCCCGACGGTCCCCCCCGAGCAGCGTCCGACGCCCCGTTACCGAACGTCGTCCGACTCCTCCGGCGGCCACGGAGACGGTGTATGTTCGGACGACCCGTCCGGTGCGTGTCCATCCGTCACCTCGGACGAAGACACCGACTCCGGGGACGCGTGGGGCGCCCGCGACGAGCCCACCTCCCCGTCCACAGTCTCTGAGCGCGGAGCCTCTACCGGCTCGTCGACCCTCCTCTCCTCGGCGACGTGTTGCTTTCGATGAAACGTGCGGTGAAAGAGAAGCACGCCCACCACCCCGATCACAATAGCCATGTCGGCCACGTTCCAGATCGGAAAGAGCTCCATGTAGGAGCCCCCGAAAAGCGGGACCACGTCCGGAATAAACCCCTTCCAGAGATTTACGTGAATGAAGTCGACGACGTGCCCGGTAAAGTACGTCCCGTAGTCGAGAAGCACCCCGTAAAACACGCGATCGATGATGTTGCCGAGCGCCCCCCCGAGAATGAGCGCGAGACTCCACACGTACGGCGCATAGCCGTTTCGAACCTGGTAGATGTACGCGACCACGAGACCCGTTGCCACAATCGAGAGCACCGTTACGGTCCCCGGCGGCCCGACGGTAATCCCAAAGGCCATCCCCGGATTCTCCGTAAACGTGAACCGGAGCCAGTCGCCCAGAACGGGGATCGACCGGGGAATTCCGCTCTGCGGCGACATGAAATGGAGAACCGTCGCCTTCGTAGCCTGATCGAGAGCGACGACGAACGCAGAAAGCCAGAGAAAACGCATACAGCTTAGGTGTGGATGTGTGGAAGGCTGGACGTGCGGAGGACCGTTCTACTTCCACACCTCCAAACCTCCGACCCTACATTCTTAGGATTTTTCCTCCCGCTTCGCCTCGATTGAAATTTCGGTGTGCGGGACGGCCTCTAGGCGCTCTTTGGAAATGGGTTCTCCCGTGACCCGGCAGACACCGTAGGTTTTGTTTTTAACGCGCTCGAGCGCCCGATCGAGATAGCCGATGTATTTTTGCTGACGAGCAATCATGAGATGAAGCTTCTCCCGCTCCATCGCGTCGGTACCGGCGTCGGCCATGTGAATGCCGTACGCCGAGTTGTCACCGGCCTGGTCTTTGGCCTGCTCAATCTGATCGCGCATCTGATCGATCTCCTTCTTCGCCTCCCGTCGACGCTGGAGAAGCAATTCTTTGAAGTGCTCGAGCTCCTCGTCGGAAAAGGGCGTTTTTCGCTCTCCCTCGCTTGGGGACGGCGAGCCGGTCCGGTCAGACTCTGCGTTGTCGTTGGCCATGAGCACGATGAAACTGAATGCCTGAATGAGCACCCGGCGGGCGAATGAACGCTAGTACCGGGCCCCAATGAACACGCCTACGCCCGAACGGCCTCGTCGGGGTCGACGCGCCGGACGCCAAGCGTGAGACGGTGGTCCCCAATCTCGAACGTTTCGACGGCCTCGCCCGACACCTCTCGGGCCTGGTCGGACGGCTGCAACTCCAGTGCCAGCGTCTCGTTCCGGATCCAATCAGTGTATTCCGCCACGGCGTCGGCGATTTGGTCGGACCCGTGGTACGCAATCTCGATGCGATCGGTGACCTCGAAGCCGGCGTCCTTTCGCAGGTTCTGAATCCGCTTCACGGCTTCACGGGCCAGGCCCTCAGCGCGTAGCTCCGGCGTGACCTCGGTGTCGAGGGCCACGGTCACGTCCCCCTCCTGCTCCACCAGCCAGCCCTCGATGCCTTCGCTCTGAATGATCAGGTCGTCGGGGCCGAGTTCGACCTCTTCTCCGTCGACCGTCAAGGTCAATTCTCCGGTCTCAACATACTCGTTGATCGTCTCGTCGTCGAGCCGGCGGACCTTCGTGTTGACGTCCTTCACCAGATCCCCGAGGCGCGGTCCGAGCCGGCTGAAGTCCGGCTTCGCCGACCGGCTCACCACCTCGCTCGTGTGCTCCACGTACTCGATCTCCTTGACGTTGACCTCGTCCAGGATGACGTCCTTTACCTTCTCGACTTCGTCCTCGGGCACGCCCGTGCCGGTCACCACCAGAATCCGGGGCAGCGGCTGGCGCACGTTGATCTCGGCCTGGTTGCGGAGCGAGAGCGTGGTCGACGCGATGCTGCGGGCCAGGCCCATACGGCGCTCCAGGGCTCCGTCGCGCTCGTCTTCATTGACCTCGGGGAACGGGGCCAGGTGCACCGAGTCGGCCTCGGCGCCGGTACCGTCTGTGAGCGTGCGGTAGAGCCACTCGCCGAAGAAGGGGGCGATGGGGCTCATCAGCTTGGCCGTGGCCTCCAGGCACTCGTAAATGGTCTGATAGGCCGCCTCCTTCTTCTCGGCCGACACCGTCCCTCCCGACTGCTGGGAGTGGCCGTTCTGCTCGCCTTTCTTCGAGGCCCAGAACCGGGACCGCGAGCGGCGCAGGTGCCAGTTCGAGAGTTCCTCAACGAAATCCTCGACCGCCCGAGCCGCCGTGGTCGGATCGTACTCGTCGAGCGCCTCCTGTACCGTCTGCGTCGTCGTGTGCAGACGGCTGATGATCCACTGATCGAGCTCCGGGCGCTCCTCGACGGGCATCCGCCCCCGATGGCCTTCGGGGCTCGGGTCCCCCTCGTCCGTCCGGTAGCAGAAGCCGTCGATGTTGGCGTAGGTGGAGAAGAAGCTGTAGACGTTTTCGAGGGTGCCGAAGAAGGTGCGGCGCAGATCACGCAGCCCGCGCTCGCTAAAGCGGAGGTTCTCCCACGGCGGCGCGTTGCTCATCATGAACCAGCGCACCACGTCGGCCCCGTACTCGTCGATCACCTCGAACGGCTCGACGGTGTTGCCCTTCGACTTCGACATTTTGTTGCCGTCCTCGTCGAGCACCAGGCCGTTGACGACGACGTTCTCGTAGGCCACGTCGTCGAAGACGAGCGTGGCGATGGCGTGCAGCGAGTAGAACCAGCCCCGCGTCTGGTCGACCCCCTCGGCAATGAAGTCCGCCGGGAAGTTGGCCTCGAAATTCTCCTCGTTCTCGAAGGGATAGTGCCACTGCGCATACGGCATGGCCCCGGAGTCGAACCACACGTCGATGAGATCCGGCACGCGGCGCATGGTGCCGCCGTCCGGCCCCTCCCACGTCAGGTCGTCGACGAAGGGGCGGTGCAGGTCCATCTCCTCGTCGTCTTCCGGCAGCTGATCGCCGCACTTTTCGCGCAGCTCCTCGACGGAGCCGATCACTTCGTAGTAGTCCGAATTCTCCTTGTCGCTCTCCCACACCGGGAGCGGCGTGCCCCAGTAGCGCCGACGGCTCAGCGCCCAGTCGACGTTGTTTTCCAGCCACTCGCCGAAGCGGCCCTCACCGATGGCCTCGGGCTGCCAGTTGATCGTGTCGTTGAGCTCCACCATCCGGTCCTTGAGCTTGGTGGTTTCGATGAACCAGC
>CAZCUZ010000124.1:0-7959 GCA_964502085.1 uncultured Salinivenus sp.
ACGAGGACATTCGCCAGAACGCCATCGAACGGACGAAGCGGACGTTCCGCATGGCGGAGGAGGTCGACGCCGACTTTTCGGTCATCTGGCCCGGCATCGACGGCTACGAGAATCCGTTCGGCATCGACCTGGCCGCCATGCGTGAGCGCTTCGAGACGGGGCTGGCCGAGGCCCTGGACGCTGTGCCGGGCACGCGGGTGGCGTTCGAACCGAAGCCGTACGAGCCGCGCGGGCACATTCTGTATGGGCTCACGCCCGAAGGCAATCTCCTCGGCCGCAACGTTGAGGCCCTGCTGGAGAATGACGAGAACCGACGCCTCCTCGACGAGGGCCACAAGCTCGTCTGCATGAATCCGGAGATCGGCCACGTGCACATGGGCTA
Organism: uncultured Salinivenus sp.; assembly: GCA_964502085.1. Taxonomy (GTDB): domain Bacteria; phylum Bacteroidota; class Rhodothermia; order Rhodothermales; family Salinibacteraceae; genus Salinibacter. The sequence goes on from CAZCUZ010000124.1 coordinate 383, forward strand.
CGAGGACCTGCCGTACGCTCTCTCCTGGCCGCTGTCGGAGGGACGCCTCGCCCACACGCACTGGAATAGCCAGCCGCTGGGCAACTACGATCAGGACCTCAACGTGGGCACCATCTCGCCGGAGCAGATGGAGGCGGGACTCTACACCCTCAAGATGCACGGCTACGACGGCCTCTTCGGCCTCGACATCAACCCGGAGCGGCAGCCCGTGGACGTGGCCCTCAAGATCTCGATGGACGCGCTGCGGGCCGCCAACGATCGCATCAACGACCTGGACCACGAGCGCATCGTGGAGGCGACGACGAATCCGGCCGAGAATCGCGGCTTCATCGAGGCCTATCTGGCGCGCGAACGGGCGCCCGACGGAACGGACCTGCCGGCGATCGAGGAGACCCTTAAGACGGCCACGGACAGTGTGACGTCGTAGGGTCCGGCATCGTCACCGACGAAAAACGGCGGGGCGCTCCCATTGGCTGGGAGCGTCCCGTTTTTTGTGTCCACGAATCGTGCAACGAGATCACGCGACGTCACCGAGTGTATTCTCAGCATCGGTGTCCGCGCAGGAGGATCTCGTCCTCGCTTCGTGTCCCGTTCCTTCTTCGCTCTTGTTCACACGAATGCACCGAAAATAGCTCCTTCGGTGACGTAGGGCCGCATCGCGTATCTGTTTAGCGACAGGCCCGCCAACGACGCTGAACTTCTTCACCGAGATCCTTTCGGACACTGGTCCCAGATCAAGGTCTGGGATGACTACTCCGGATCTCCGCTTCGCTTCACTGGATCGGGTCCAGTGCAAGCTGTCCGGAGTTGACGAGGGCGCTAAAGGTGTGCAATGGGAGCCATGCTTCGGAGGCTTCCGTCGCTAAACAGGTACCGCATCGCCATGCGGCTCTACATTGCCATTTTGTACTCCATTCTGGACAAAGACCTGCTATGTTATCGCCCCTGTGAAATCTGTCGAGGTGAGGATATTTTTCCTGTATTGTTCTATGCAAGAGCGTCCTTCTTAAAATGCCACCAGGTCGCGGGCGGCGTTCAGAATGTTCTCGTCGCTCGGCAGAACGGTTCGCTCCAGGGAGTCGGCGAAGGGGATGGGCGTAAACGCTCCGGCCACACGGCGGATGGGTGCATCGAGGTATTCGAAGGCGTCGTCCCCGATCTGGGCGCAGATTTCCGCGCCGAAGCCGACGAACTCCTGGTCCTCGTAGACCACGAGCGCCCGGTTCGTTTTCTGGATGGAGGCGAGGATGGTGTCGGAGTCGAGGGGAACGATCGTGCGGAGGTCGATCACTTCCACGTCCACGCCCTCCTTCTCCAGCTCCTGCGCCACGTTGAGTGACTTCTGTACCATCAGGCCGTAGGTGACGATGGTGGCGTCGGAGCCCTCCCGGACCACCCGCGCCTCGCCGAACGGCAACGTGTAGTTCTCCGGCGGGCTGGGCCGGCGGGCGGACGCGGCCCGGTAGAGCGCCTTGTGTTCGAGGAAGAGGACAGGGTCCTCCATCCGGATGGCGGTGGCGAGGAGGCCCTTCGTGTCGGCGGCGTTGGAGGGAAGCGCGATTTTCAGCCCGGGTGTGTGCCCGAAGATCGACTCAATGTTTTGCGAGTGGCAGAGGCCGCCGTGGATGTATCCGCCGCAGGGCACACGAATCACCATCGGGCAGCTCCACTCGTCGTTCGAGCGGTAGCGGAAGGGCGCCACCTGGTTGCGAAGCTGCTGCATCGCCGGCCAGATGTAGTCGGCAAACTGGATCTCCACGATGGGCTTGAAGCCGCTGGCGGCGTACCCGACGGCCGTGCCTACGATCGAGCCCTCGGCCAGGGGCGAGTTGAAGCAGCGGTCCTCGCCAAATTCGGCGGTCAGGTCCTTCGTGGCGGTAAAGACGCCGCCCTTTTCGCCGGCCACGTCCTCGCCGTAGACGATGATGGAGTCGTCGCGGGTCATCTCCTCCTTGAGCGTGCGGTTGATGGCGTCGACCATCACCGTCGGCTCTGCGTCTTCGTCGAGGTCGTCGTCCGAATTGTACTCGATGCCGAGGTCGCCTTCGAAGAAGACGTGCTCGGTGGCCGTGTCCGGGGTGGGGTCGGCCTGCTTCTTGGCCCAATCGGCGGCGTCGTCGACCTCCTCGTGGACCTTCTCGCGCATGGTTTCGACCGCCTCCTCGCTGAGGATGTCTTCCTGCAGGAGAGTCGCCTCCATCCGGGCGATGGGGTCGATCTGCCGGTCGGCCTCCAGCTCGTCGGGCGTGCGGTACTTCGTGTGGTCGTCCGAGGAGGAGTGAGGAAGGAGGCGTACGACGTCGGCCACGAGGCAGACGGGGCCGCGCCCGGCCCGAATGTGGTCGAGGGCGGCCTTGGCGGCCGAGGCACTGGCAAAAAAGTTGGTGCCGTCCACACGCATGCGGCTGAGGCCTTCGTACCCCGCGGCGAGCTTGTAGGGTGTGCCTCCGGCGGTCTGCTCGTCGATGGGCACGCTGATCGCGTACTTGTTGTCCTGAACCACGAAGAGGGCGGGAGCCTGCTCGCGAGCCGCCCAGTTGAGGGTTTCGTGGAAGTCGCCCTGCGAGGTGGCCCCGTCGCCGCACGAGATGTAGACGTAGTTGTCCTCGTCGCGCTGCTGGATCGCAAAGCCGAAGCCGAGGCCCGGATTGAACTGAGCCCCGACGGAGGAGGCCGTCGTCATGATGTTTAGTCGGCGGAGCCCGAAGTGCTCCGGCATCTGTCGCCCTCCGGAGTTGGGATCGTCGGCCTTGGCCAGGTGGGCCAGAAGAGCCTCTCGCGTCGTCATGCCCAGGGAGAGGGCCATGCAGAGGTCCCGATAGTAGAGGCAGAACCAGTCGTGGCCGGGGCCTTCTCCGGGACGCGAGTACCGACTAATGGCAGACTGGACCGCTTCGTGGCCGGCGCACCCGATGTGAAAGTGGCCCTTTCCCTGTTTGAGTAGCGTGAGCATCTTTTCGTCGAGCCGCCGCGACAGCATCATGGTGCGCAGCCGCTGTCGCAGGTTCTCGGGATCGAAGTCGACCGGGGTCAGCTGCTCGATCTCGATCGAGCCGTCCGACTTGATCGACGGAATCTCCGGAATGGCGGCGTGGCCGTCCCCGTGCATCAGTGCGTCGACCGGGAGATTCGTCTGGGCGACGGCCTCGTCCGGGGTCGGGGGAGGGGGGGGCTCGGCGTCTGCCGTTTCGGGCTCGGGCGACTCTGCATCCGATGCCTCGGGTTCAGTGGGCTCGGGCGAGAGCTCGTCGGGGTCGGAGGAGTTCGTGGGAGTCGACATGTCCGGGTCGGTCGTTGCTCGAGGCCATCCGAAGATCCAGGAACGCCGACACGGTGAGCCAGGCGCACCCGCGAGACTCTCGTGTCAACGGACGGAGGACGTCAACGATGAAGCGCTTCCGTCTCCCCATGCAAATGATCACTCCACCCACGGTGTTCGGGCGGGCCGACACACTACGGTGCCGATACAACATAGGGAATTGACCGGCCAACAAAAAGATTTAAGGAGGCACGTTCGCCAATTGGGACCGTGGTGAGGCGGGGCGTGCGGCGTCTGCCTCAGAGAAGAGGAATGGCTGCGGAGGGAGCCGGAGAACGGATCGGTTACGCGTCCACCGTTTCCGGGGCGGGGGCGTAGGGCAGTTCGAACCAGAAGCGGGTGCCTCGGCCCTTGGTGCTTTCGACGTGAATGTCCTCGTCGTGGGCGTGGATAATTTGCTGGACGATGCTGAGGCCGAGTCCCGTCCCCCCGCTGTCGCGGGCGCGGTCCTCGTCCACCCGGTAGAAGCGTTCGAAGATGCGGTCGAGGTGATCCTCGTCGATGCCCTGGCCGGTGTCGACGATCTGGATGCGAACCTTCTCGGCTCGTCGTTGAACGCGGCACCGCACCGAGCCGTTCTCGGTGTAGGCGATGGCATTTTCGACGAGGTTGACGAGGACCTGGCGAATCCGAGAGCGGTCGGCGTCCACGAAAAAGCGGGGGACGTCGGCCTGAAGGGAAAGGTCCTTCGCCTCGGCCTTGGGGCGGAGCATCTCGGCGACTTCGTCAATCAGGTCCTTGAGGTCGAAGACCGACCGATTGATGAGGTCTTCTCGGTATTCGAGGCGGGCAATGTCGATCAGGTCGTTGAAGAGGTTCTGGAGGCGTTCCAGGTTGGTCAGGGCCTTCTCGGCGTACGACTTCCGCTGGTCGTCGCCGAGGCCGGGGGTGCCAAGGGCTTCCAGATAGCCGCTGATGGCAAAGATCGGGTTTCGGACCTCGTGCGAGACGTTGCCGATGAATTCACTTTGCAGGCGCGTCAGGCGTTCGAGCTCGTCGATTTTTTCCCGAATGGCAGCCCCGGCCCGGTTTAGGCTGTCGGCGAGGTCCTGGAATTCGGCCGCGCGAGAGTCGACCCGAATTTTCCCGGCGAATTTGCCGTCGGCGACGCGGCGGGCGGTCTCGCGAATGCGCTGGAGCGGCGTCGTGACCTGGTAGGTGGCAATGAAGCTCCCGATGAGGGCCAGGATGAGGGCGAGCACCATCCCCAAAATGAGGACGATTTGCGACCGCTGAACGAGGTGGTACAGCGGCGGTGCGTGCTGGGCAACCAGGACGATAAACCCATCGTCGGGGCGGTAGAGAGCCGCCGTGAAGAGGGGCTCCCCCTCCTCGTCGATCGTTTCAGCGAAGCGAATGGAGTCGGGCCCCTCGTCGGGAAACGAGGAAAACCGAGTGAGGGAGTCCGCGGGCCGAGGCGCCTGGGCGGCCTGGTAGGCGGTGTCGGACGCGACGACCGACACGTGCAGGTCCGTGAGAGACGACAGGTTCTGGACGATGGCCTGGCGTCGGGACGGATCGGCTCCTTCGACCTGCTCGGCGATTTGCTCGGTCTGGTCGCGGAGAGTTTGGTGCATCGCCGTCTGCATTTCTCCCCGCAGGACCAGCACCGCATACAGGCCCACGCCCACGACGGCCACGCCTACGAACAGGGCGAACGTCATCACCATCCACGTTTGGGTGGAGGCGCGACGCGGAAGGACGGCGTCGGTAAGCGTGCGAAAAATCGACATACAGGGAACGCGACGGGCGACTCAGGCGGGTCGCAGAGCCCGACGATGCATGACGGCACGCCGGGGAAGGCCGCGTACGACCCGCCGCCACTATGAGGGAGACGTTAGGCCTCGGCCGATTCTTCCTCTCGCACGAACCGGTAGCCTACGCCGCGAACGGTCTGGATGTGCTCGGCGTAATCGCCCAGCTTTTCACGGAGATTCTTGATGTGGGCGTCCACCGTTCGCTCCGTGACCATCATCGCGTCCTTCCAGATGGTTTCGAGGAGTTGCTGGCGAGTGAAGGCCTTCCGCGGGTGTCGCACCAGATACCGAAGCAGTTCAAACTCGGTCAGGGTGAGGCCCAGGTCTTCGCCGTTCAGCTCGGCCCGGTACTCGTCCTCATAGATTTTGAGGCCGTCGACCTCGAGAATGCTGCTTTCTTCCACACCGGAGCGTCGGAGGACGGCCTTCACGTGGGCCACGAGCACCTGCGGAGAGACGGGCTTCGTGAGGTAGTCGTCGCCTCCCAGCATGAGCCCTTCGATTTGATCCTCCTCCTCGGTCTTTGCGCTGAGGAAGACGATGGGGATCTCCTCGGTCTCGACGCGGGAGCGAAGCTTGCGGCAAACCTCGTAGCCGTCGACGCCCGGAAGCATAATGTCGAGAACGATGAGGTCCACGTCGCCGGACGCCATTTCCAGGGCCTCTTCGCCGTCGTAGGCGGCGTGAACGGTGTATCCTTCTTCTTCGAGAAAGTGACCGACGACCTCGACGACGTCCTTTTCGTCGTCGACGACGAGAATGTCGATGTCACCGGGATCGGCAGTAATTGGCATGGGTCAATGCAGAATCAATGAGTAAAAACAACAAGCGCGCGCTACACAGCGCGTAGAAACGCAGGAGAGACAGAATGAAATCATCTACTTCATACAAAAAAGGATTCTCATAAGATGCATCCTCGCTGTTTATGCAACATACGAATACGTAACGATCTTGTCTAGAAGAGGGGATAATCGTGTGAAGATGGAGGAGACGTGCCAGCAGGCGGTATGGATTCGGAGGGGGTGTCCACGTAGCGGCGAGGCACGCGGGGGGCAATCCCACAGCAAATCTCGTACGGGATCGTTTCGGCCCACTCCGCCACGTTGTAGACCGTGGGGCCCTCGGCGTCGAAGAGGACGGCCTCGTCTCCGACCTCCACGTGCGGGGCGGGCGGCTGATCGGGGGGTCCCAAGTCGACCATGCACATGTCCATGCAGATCGATCCCACGACGGGCATCTCTTCTCCGTGAATGCGGACCACGGCCCGGCCCGATCCGAGGCGCGGGTAGCCGTCGCCGTAGCCCGCGGCCAGCGTTGCGACGCGGGCGGGACGGGGGGCGCGCCAGTGGGAGCCGTAGGAGACGGGCGTGCCGGCCGACACCGTCTTTACGCGTGTGATCCGGGCCGTGACGCCCATGACGGGACGAAGGTCGATGCGGGTCCGGAGTTCGGCGGTCGGTGCAATGCCGTAGAGGGCGATGCCCGTGCGCACGAGAGGCGTGGCGCCCTCGGGCGTCCGCCCGTCCATCGTGAGGAGGGCTCCCGTGTTGGCCACGTGAATCGTTTCCGGCGTCGCGTCCACCGCATCGAGCACCTGCTGGAAGCGGGAGAGCTGGGTCCGGGAAAAGGTGCTGTCGGGCTCGTCGGCCGTGGCAAAGTGGGTCCAGAGGCCTGCAAGGTGCACCTCGGGGGCGTCCGCCAGCCGGTCGATGACCGCCGGGGCCTCTTCGGGCGACAGGCCGAGGCGGGTCATGCCCGTGTCCACCTTCACGTGTGCGCGAAGGGGGCGGGTCGGGCGGCCCTGCCGGCGTGCGGCCTCGGCCGTGGCGGCGGACGAGACCGTGACGTCCAGGTCGTACCGTGCGTACTCGGAGAGGTCGTTTTGGAACGGAGCCCCGAGCACGAGAATGCGCTCGTTGAGGCCGGCCTCCCGGAGCTCCACCGCCTCCGACACGCGGGCCACGGCAAAATGGCGGATGCCTTCGTCGCGGAGGGTGTTCGCGACCGGCACGACCCCGTGACCGTAGGCATTTGCCTTAACGACCGCCATGAGGTCAGTCCCGTCCGCCTGGGCCTGGAGGACCCGGACGTTGTGCCGGAGCGCCGCCAGGTCGACGGTGGCCGTCACCGGCGCGTCTGTGTCGGTTGTGTCGGGAGCCAAGCGGTCGATGGATCGGGTGGAATTTCGTGTAGACGGGGCGCCTCGTCTCCGCAGGCCGTTCTTAAATTGGGATCCGCAAAATGGTTCCGAATTTTGGAGGACTCGGGGTGGGACCGCTTCCGTTTTCGCCCCCCTTCCCGGCACGTCTGAAACGGAGCTTTCAAGAAGCGGTATTCGTAATTCGAGGCAGGCGATCCTCCCTACGCCAGGTCGAAAGTTTAAGAGTCTGTTTTAATGTATGCCTCGAGCTGCGAGCGGTCTCGAATGGGCTGCAAATCGGTCTCTTCGTCGACAAGTAGATCCACTACGTGCCTCCTCCTCGACCGATTTTCGCCGCATC
>CAZCUZ010000125.1:0-7659 GCA_964502085.1 uncultured Salinivenus sp.
TGCCCAACATCATTCAGGGCGGGATGGGCATCGGGGTTTCGTCCTGGCGCCTGGCGCGCCGGGTGGCCCAGCGCGGCGAGATGGGCGTCGTCTCCGGCACGGGCATCGACAGCGTCGTGGTGCGGGAGCTCCAGGAGGGCGATCCCCACGAGCGGCGCCGGGGGTGGGCCGACTATCCCGACGAGGAGATCGTCGACCACCTGCTCGATCGGTACTATCGACCGGACGGAGTGCCGGAGGGCGAGCCCTACGACCTGCTGAAGATGCACGAGTTTGATCCGACGCCGCGGTCGCAGCGCATCCTGGCCGCGGCCACGTACTCGGAGGTCCGGCTCGCGAAGGAAGGGCACGAAGGGCTCGTCGGGCTCAACCTGCTCGCCAAGCTGAAGCGCTACACGCTTCCCTGCATCTACGGGGCCATGCTGGCCGGGGTCGACGTGGTGTCCATCGGGGCGGGCATTCCGATGGAGGAGGCCCGGCAGCTGCGGGTGCTGGCGGCGGGGGAGGAGGCGGAGCTGCGGCTGGACGTGGACACGAGCCAGGCCGAGGAGGCGGCGGTGGACGAGACCTACGTGTACCGGTTCGATCCTGCGGTCGTCCTGGATCCGCCGCCGACGCTCGACGCGCCCGCCTTCTTTCCCATTGTGTCCTCGGACGTGCTGGCTCGCATTCTCGACACCAAGCTTCCCGGTGAGGCGGTAGACGGATTCGTGCTGGAGCGGCACACCGCCGGCGGGCACAACGCTCCGCCCCGCAACAAGAACTACGACGACAACGACCGGCCCCTCTACGACGACCGAGACGAGCCGGATCTGGAGGCGCTCCGGGCCCTCGGCAAACCCTTCTACCTCGCCGGGGGCTTCGGCACGCCGGAGGGACTCCGCTACGCGCACGAGGTGGGGGCGGAGGGCATTCAGGTGGGCTCGCTCTTTTCGCTCACCGAGGAGTCCGGCTATCCGCCCGAGACGACGCGCCGCCTCATTCGCGGGTTGCACAGCGGTGACATTTCGGTGCAGACCGACGGGCGCGCCTCCTCCACGGGATTTCCGTTCAAGGTGCTGGACGCCGAGGGGACGCTGGCGGAGGAGGAGGTCTACGAACGGCGGTCCCGCATCTGCGACCTCGGCTATCTGCGCGAGCCGTATCTCGACGAAAAGGGGCGCCTCCTGGGGCGGTGCCCGGCCGAGCCCGTCCAGACGTACGTGAGCCGGGGCGGGGACGAGGAGGAGACGAAGGGACGGGCCTGTCTGTGCAACGCCCTGATGGCCAACATCGGGCACGGACAGCAGCGCGGAGACACCGCCGAGCCGGCTCTCTTTACGGGCGGCGACGCGCTGGACGAGTTGCCCCTGGGCTCGGTGGAGGAGCCCCGCTACGACGCCAACGACGTGATCGACTATCTCTACAGCGCCGTCCGGCCGTCCGCGGAGGCGACCGCGGGTGCGCAGTCGCCGACAGTGGAGTAGGGAGAGGGGGAGAACGGGGCGCTGTCGTGGGGAGGGGAAATGGGAGGGACGATGCGCCGTGCCTTCGCTCAGATTGGAGTTCAATCGCGCCTTTAGAAGATCGGTCCCTCCGGAACGCTCCCGGGGAGGGCCGGTGTATCCTGTGCCGGTCGGAGGAGTCGCCGGTCCGGCCTTCGCGTCCTCTTCGGATGGCTGCTCCCGCACGAATGCTTCTCTCGAAAAGCTGCGAATACGGCCTACGCGCGATGCTCTACCTCGGAACGCTCGGGGAGGACGAGGGGAGCGACGCAGAGGCGGGACGGACGAGCCCCGATCCGACGCGGGAGTACGTTTCAATTCGGACCGTGAGCGACGAGCTCGACATCGGCTTTTCCTTCCTGACGAAGGTCTTTCAGCAGCTCAACGACGCCGGGCTCCTCACCTCGAAGCGAGGGCCCGGGGGGGGCGTGGCGCTCATCCATCCACCGGAGCAGATTCATCTCTACGACATCGTCGTGGCCATCGACGGGGACGATCTCTTTGAGGAGTGCGTGCTGGGGCTACCGGGGTGCGGCGAGGCCGAGCCGTGCCCGCTCCACGACCAGTGGAAAGAGAAGCGGGAACAGCTGGAGACGATGTTTCGGAATACGACCCTTGCGGAGGTGCCGGACGTGCGCCTCACGCCGTTTACCGAAGGGGACGAATCCCTGTCGGGCCAGATTTCATGAGGCTCGGTATGGCAGCGTCGACGAATACCGGCGTCCACGGATGTGTTCGGAGACTTTTTTTGGCTGGGAAGAAGGGGGATTAGCAAGAGGGGGGCCGGCGTTCCACGCGCACGTGCCAGACGTACGGCCCCCGTTGCAGATAGCACCACTGTCCCTGTCCCGGTCGTTCGGTTTCGAGGCGCGACTGAAGGGCTGCAGGATCCCGGTCGTCCACGAGGACGAACGACTCGCCCACTTCGAGCCGGTCAAAGGTGGCCAGGACCGTGTCGGCCTTTCGGGGCGGCGGCAGCGGACGAATGTCGAGGGCGTTGGGGGCAGAGGTAGACATGGCAGAACAACCAGTTCGAAACCAGGGAGCGGAGTTGTGGTCGCGTCGTGAATTTCATACTATCGAGTACGAAACTGGCCGCTTCCAAACTCCCGTGATGGAGTACGATGACCCTTCCCCGCGAGCGGATCGAGGCTGCCATGGAGGAGCACGACTTCTTCGGGGGAGTGTCCCCGGAGGCCCGGGACGCGCTCATTGACATGGGGCGGGTTCAACGGGTCGAGTCGGGATCGATTCTATTTCAGCATGGGGATCGATGCAACGGATTCTACTTGCTGGTGGAGGGAGCCGTCCACGTCTACCGGTTGAGTCCGGAGGGGCGGATGCTCGTGCTTCACGTCATTCGGCCCGGCGAGTCGTTTGCCGAGGTTCCTCTCTTCGAGGAGCAGGAGAACCCCACCTATCCGGCCACCGCCGAGACGCTCGAAGACAGCACCCTGCTCTTTTTTCCGGCCGACGCGTTTCTCTCCTTCATTGACGCGCATTCCCGGACGGCCCTGAAGATGCTCGGCCACATGGCCAAGCGCCTCCGCGAGACCGTTCGCCAGCTCGATGCGGTGTCGCTGCAGGGGGTTCAGGAGCGGCTGGCGCGTCATCTCGTGGAGCAGGTACCCACCGTTCCCGACGATCCGGAGACGCCTCCGGTCGTCAAGCTGGACATTCCCAAGTCGATCCTCGCGGCCGAGCTGGGCACGGTGCCCGAGACGCTTTCTCGCGCGCTTCGGACCCTCGAGGAGAAGGAGCTCATCCGGAGCGAGGCATCCGAGATCGCCCTGACGGACGTACGGGGGCTGCGACAGTTGAGTCACGAGCATTGAGTCTTCGCTGTAGACTCGTCGGAGTGTGGGCCTCCTTGAGGACGAGAGCGGGGTGGAGGGTTTGCGTTGGGGGATGGCGATCTGAGGGTGTTAGGGGAGCTGTTCGAAGGAGTGCATGGTTCTGGGGATGCGTTTTCGGGAGGTGTTCAATGAAACGGGGAGCGGGGGCCCCCGACACGGGCCAGTCGCTACAGGTCCAGCCGGTGGAGGCGGCGGCAGGCGAGGCCGAGCAGGAGAGCCGTCCACGCGACGGTGAGCACGGCCACCCAGGCGGGCAGCCACGCCGTGAGGTCGGCCATCCAGGCGGCGTCGCCCGGTGCGGAGAACGGCACGTTTTCCAGGCCGAAGAGGCCGGTGAGCCGGACCGCGTCGACGGGATTCAGCAGGAGAAGCCCGACCCAGAAGGCGGGCAGGCTCTGTATGAGGTCGAGCCCCGACAGGGCCAGCGCGACGGCGTCGTAGAGGGCGAAGGCGCCGAACCAGAGCGTCAGTGCCATCATGAGGCCTCGGGCGCGGCCCGCGGTGTACTGACCGACGGCCACGCCGGCACTCACGCTCACGAGCACGAGCGCCACCCCCAGCCCCCACAGCAGGGCCAGCGAGCCCGCGCCGGCTCCGCCGACGGCCGCTGCCACGAGGGCGACGAGAAGGACCCCGGCCAGCGCCACGACGAGGGTCGCCGTCTTGCCCAGGACGTACACGGACCGCGGCACCGGCTGACTCCACAGAAACGCCCGCTCGTCGTGCTCCTCGTGGGCTGCGCTGACGCCGATGAGCAGGCCGAAGAGGGGCACGACGTACAAGAACAAGAGCAGCAGGCCGAACGGAATGGCCGAGGGTCGTCCGCTGAGGACGCCGACGGCGACGCTTCCCCCCAGCACGATGACGGCAAAAATCTGAACGAACCGGTTGTGGAACGTCGTCGTGGCTTCGCGGCGAAGGACGGCCCGGTAGGTGGAGACAGGCAGTTGGGGAAGAGACATTGGGAATTCGAGGATCGATTTGTATTGCGTAGTGCGTGTTGCGTATTGGTCAGGTTGAAGGACGCGAAATACGCAATACGCACCACGCCTTACGAATTGGGCACTGCTGAGACATTGGTGGGCTCGGCGGTCGGGGTGCCCGGGTCCCCGGTCGCCCGAATGTGCCCGTCGTCGCAGCGGAGAACGCGGTCCACGATGGGCGTCCACACGTCGAGCAGGTGCGTGGCGAGCAACACGGCGTCACCGTCGTCCGCACGGGCCCGGAGCCGGTCCATGAGGAACGATCGCCACTCGGGGTCGAGGCTCAGGGCCGGCTCGTCGAGCAAGAGGACGGAGGCGTCGGCCAGCTCCAGGACCGCAATGCCCAGCCGTTGTCGCATGCCTCCGGAGAGGGCTCTGCACGCCCGGTCGGCGGCGTCGGCGAGGGCCACGTCCGCCAGGAGCGCGTCGATGCGGTCCGGGGGGGCGGTGCGGAGGCCGGCGTAGAACCGGAGCACCTGTCGCGGGGTGAGGGCCGAGTGGAATCGCACGTCCTGCGGTAGAAATGCGAGGTGCTCCTGGGCGGCGGACCGGTCGGTCGTGACGTCCACGCCGGCCACCGAGGCCGTGCCGGCGTCCGGCGTGGCGAGGCCGGCCAGCACGTGCAGTGTCGTCGTTTTGCCCGAGCCGTTCGGGCCGACGAGCGCGGCGATCGTGCCGGCGTCCACCGAAAAGGACGCGTCGGCCAGGACCGTGTGGTTCCCGAAGCTCTTGTGTAGGGCGGTGCAATCAATCATAGCGATTCCTCCACAGGGCGGTGAGGCCAACTGCGAGTAGGGTAAAAAAGAGCGCGAGAATGGACGCTCGTCCGCTGCCGGAGGTGGCCGAGAGGCCGGGCGGGGGGCGCATGAGGGGATGCTCGTCCGTGATGGTCGGCACGTCGAGCGACGACACGCGCCGGAGGGCCTCTTCCAGCAGCTGGAGGCCCGGGCTGGCCGCCAGCAGGTCGACGTAGGCGAAGTTCTCGCGGCGGTCGCCGAGGAGGTCGACCGTGCGGTACGGGAGTTCACTGACGCCGTCCGAGTTCAGGTCCAGGAGCCCGCGCGGCCCCCAGTAGTTGCCCCTTCCGTCGATCTCCCATTCATTCGTTGCACTTGCCCCTGCGACGGCGGCCGTGTTCAGGTTTCCCCGGATGAGGTTGCGGCCAAACGTGTTTTCCATCGCGCTTCCCGTGAACCGGAGTCCGCGGTAGTTCGCCGCCACGACGTTTTTCCGAAAGGTGTTGCGCGTACTGTTCTCGATGTAGATGCCCGTGCCGTTCTCCGTCAGGCGATTATTGACGAACCGGCTCTCGTCCATCGTTTGCAGCAGCAGGCCGTAGCCTCTCTGCGATCGATTGCTGTGGAACGTGTTGTGCCGGGCCGTCAGGCGAAACGAGAACATCAGCGCCGATCCGGAGGCATTGTCGAAGAAGCGGTTGTGCTCGAACGTATTGTCGTCCGAGTACATGAAGTGCAGCCCGTAGCGCACGTCGTGGATCGTGTTGTGGGCCGCGTAGGTGTGGTCGGTGTGCGAGACGTAAACGCCGTCCCGCGTGTGATGAACCGTGTTGTGGGTCACCGTGTTGTGGTTTGCGCTCCACAGGTGAATGCCGTTGCCGCGCTGAGCGGGGACGAGCGGGACCTCGCAGGCCCCGTTTGTCGGGGGCGTCGAGCAGTCGGATCGTTGCACCTCGTCGGCGGACAATTCTCGGGGCACGGTCGGCGGGCCTTCGATCACGTTTTCGGTGATGACGGCCCGGTTGCGGCCCTTCACGTAAATGCCGTGGAGCACGTCGGCGAGCCGGTTGTCCCGGAGTGTGACGCGAGAGCCCTTCACGAGAATGCCCGCGTGGTCGTGCGACAGGTCCTTTCCCGAGTCGGTGATGCGAAAGCCCTCCACGGTCACGTCGTTCGCCTCGACCGTGACGACGTGGGTCGAGTCGAGGCCCTCGAGGTGGGGGCGACTCCGACCTATGAGCACGAGGGTCGTGTCGATCACGAACGGGCCGGAATGGGTGCCGCCGTCCACCACCACGGTGTCGCCGGGCGCAGCCGCGTCGATCCGGGTCTGCAGGGAGGACTGGGCCGGGCTGTTTTCGGGAAACAGGCTGAGCAGGAGTCCGAACGTGAGCGCCCAGATAAATCTCATGTTCGTTGCAGGTTGGAACGTTGAACGTCTAGCGTTCAACGAGGATGACGTAAAGGGAGTGGTTATGTCGTCGCCGATTTGGGGTTCTGCTCTTCCGTTTCCTCCGCGTCCGCTCCCGACCGGACGCCCAGCCAGATGGCGCCGGCAAAGCACAGTGTGGCAAGGCCGAGGAGGGCCGATCCCTCGCGCGGGTAGCTGTACTGCGTGAAGTTGGCAATCTGTTTCCAGCCAATCAGGATCGGGGTAAAGGGATCGATGTCCATCGGGGCCTTCGGGTCCAGATTGTGAGCGTAGGTGTACAACTGGTAGTAGAAGCGCCACATCGAAAAGGCCCCAAAGTACACGAACAGGACGAGCGTATCGATGGCCGCTCCCACCTTCCCAAAGAAGGCGGCTCGCAGGGCCAGCAGGGAAAAGCCTCCCAGGAGGAACGGGATGAACGTCATCTCCGCAAAGTCTTCCTCCTCGATCGGCGCCATGCCGATGTAGTGGTTCAGATTGTTGATCTCCTTGAGGTCCTGACCCTCGTTGCCGGCCTCCAGCTTGTGGCTGTAGATGTACAGGTTGAGGCCCTCCTGGTACTGCGGCGCCACGAGGTGAATCTGCCACAGGGGGAGAAAGATGGAGATTGCAAGCAGGACCGCGCCTGCCGTGAGCAGGAGTCGTCCGCGGTCGGGAACGGACCGGTCCGTCAGTTCGGGAACGCGGTCGAGAAAGTCAAACATGGCTGTAGGTGTGGATGTATGGATGTGTGGAAGGATGGGCGCGCGGAGGAACAGACCCTCCTCCACGCGTCCATACGTCCATCCTCACACACTTAACTCGGCTGCACTTCCAGATAGCCCTGCATCTCCTGGTGGAGTGCCGAGCAGAAGTTGGTGCAGTAGAACGGGAAGACGCCCGACTTCTCGGCGGTAAACTCGAACGTCTTCGTCTCACCGGGCGCGATGACCCCGCTCATGTTGTGCTCGGCGATGCCGAAGCCGTGGATCATGTCCGACACCTGCTCGACGTTCGTCAGGTGAATCGTGACCTCGTCGCCCTGCTGCACTTCGATCTTGTCCGGGAAGAACTGGCTTCGCTGCGAGATCATGTGAACGTCGACCTCGTTGCCGCTGCGCGTCACCCCGGTCTCGTCCTGCTCCCAGGTCGCTTCCGGATGGTCGTTGTTGTCCTGTTTGTACACCT
>CAZCUZ010000126.1:0-7632 GCA_964502085.1 uncultured Salinivenus sp.
GTGTCCACGGTGACCTCGTACTGGAGCTGGCTGTCGTGAAAAAACATAGAGGCATGGGGCGATGAGAAGGGGAAAGACACAGGAACCGGGGTCCGTCCCCCGCTCGGGGTCCCTGTTCTCTGTCTGCAGCCCGGCAGCGCACTAAGGTATTGAGAAGACACCGTCCGGGGTTCGGGAGTGCCCCGGCCTTCCCGGGAGTATTACCTGTGGGAAAACGGCCTTCTTGGATGTGTA
Source organism: uncultured Salinivenus sp. (assembly GCA_964502085.1). Taxonomy (GTDB): domain Bacteria; phylum Bacteroidota; class Rhodothermia; order Rhodothermales; family Salinibacteraceae; genus Salinibacter. The sequence continues at coordinate 235 of CAZCUZ010000126.1, forward strand.
GATTGTGTGCAGCCCCCCCCCCCCCCGGGAAGGAGGCAGGCCGCTCGTTATAGCAGGGTTCCGAGGGGGACGGCCCCGAACCAGAGGATGTAGGCGAGGGCCACGGCAATGAGCCGATCGATGCGCTCCGGACGCTCGACGTGTCGCCGGCAGTCGTAGAGCATCCAGAGCAGCAGCGCCCCATGCGGGAGGGACAGGTAGATAAAAGAGCTGTACGCGCCGTGGGCCCATTCGAGCAGGTGCCAGGCCACCCCGGTGAGTCCGGCAAGGGCCGTGCAGCTCATGGCCAGGAGGAGGGCCGGGCGGGGGCCCACCTTCACGACCAGCGTCTCTTTGCCGGCGGCCCGGTCCGCCTCGTAGTCCGGAATTCCGGCGAGCAGGATGGCGGGCAACACGGCGAGGAAAAACGGCACGCTCACCAGCCACGGAAACGCGTCGTGCCAGGCGCCGCCCTGAAACAGGTACCCACACAGGATCACGGCCGTGCTGTGCGTGAGGGCGACGTCGAGTTCGCCCAGCCCCCGATGGGAGAGTTTGAGCGGCGGCACGGTGTAGCCCAGAGCCAGCACCGCGAGCACCAGCACCGGGACGAGGAGGGCGCCCGCGGCCGCCGAGGCGGTCGTGAGCAGGACCCCCATTGCCGTTCCGGCCAGGGCGAGGGCCGCAGCGATGCCCCACCGCACCTCCCGACGCGTGAGGAGTTGTTCGACGAGCACGCGCGAGCCGCCCGTAAACGGGCTGTAGTACTCGTTTTGCCGGTCGCTTTCGTAATCGAACAGATCGTTGCTGAGGACCGTGGCGACCTCGAGAAAGAAGAGAACGAGATAGCCGATCCAGTAGGTGGGACGTGAAAACGGTTCCGTCGATGCGGACGCCCCGAGTGCGCCGACGGTATAGGCGATCCAGGTCATGGGGTAGAACTGGAGCCGGATCGCCTTCAGCCAGGCGTACCCCTGTTGGCGAATCGTGTCCCAGGTCGTGCGAACCCCGTCGTCCAGTCGTCGTCCCTCTCGGCGCACCTCGTCAAGCCACTCCCGTCGCTCATCGACTGTAGATCCCCGGACGGGCCCGAACGCCGACACGTGTACGGGCCAGACCCCGCAAAACCCCAGGGTCGCCCGTCGCATGGCGTTGTGGCCCGGACTTCCGTAGATCCATCGGTACACCCACTGCGGGGTGTCCATGCTCGTAATGAGGTGGGCCGACGTGTCGGTGAGAAGGCCCTCGTATCCGGTCCCGCCCTTCACTTCTCTGAACGCAAAGCCCGACGTGAGCACCCGGTCCAGAAATCCTTTGAGAAGGGCAGGCACGGTGCCCCACCAGGTCGGATAGACGAAGACCACGTGGTCGGCCCAGCCGATCGACGATTGGGCCCGGCGCAGGTCGTCCTCGAAGGACTGATTGCGGGGCGACGGCGTCTCCACGTTCGGACGAAAGGAGAGGGCTCGGATCTGCAGACGGCGCACCTCGTGGGCCGTAGTGCCGGCCCCGTCGGCGTACGCCTGCTCGAACGAATCGGACAGGCTTTCGGGGCGGGGATGGCCGTTGATGATGAGGACGTTCATGGGGCCCTCTCTGTGGGTCCGCTGTGCGAATGCACGCATACACAAAGGCGTTCAGGGGCCCGGTTCCGGTCCTCTCATCATCGTAACAGGTTGGAATGCAGGGGCTTCCCGGGAGCCTCCCCCGGCCCCGCGTCTACAGTCCGACGGCCGCGCCCGTGCCCCGCGGGTCCGAGCCGCCGTAGAAGACGGGGGAGGGGGCCGAGCGATCGGGATACTTGGCGCGAAGGCCCTGCGCACGCCCCCATTGCGGAATGCCCCCGAACACCCCCTCGCGCACCGTCCAGCCCCGGGCGCGCAGGTTCCAGACCACGTCCTTCGGCAGGGCGTGCTCCTCGTAGCTCAGGTGCCGCGGCTTCCACTGGTGATGGATGCGTCCGGCGGTCACGGCCTGCTCGACGTCCATGCCGTGGTCGATCACGTTCATGATGACCTGCGTCGTCGTCGTGATAATGGTCGAGCCGCCCGGGGCGCCGATCACGAAAAAGAGGCGGTCCTCCGGATCCTCGACGATCGTGGGGGACATGGACGACACCATCCGCCGGTCCGGGGCCACCAGATTCCGCTTCGTGCCCGAGAGGCCGTACAGGTTCGGGACGCCCGGCTTCAGCACGAAGTCGTTCATCTCGTTGTTCATGAAGAAGCCGGCCCCGTCGATGACGACCTTCGAGCCGTAGCCGCTGTTGAGGGTGGTCGTAACGCTCACGGCCATGCCGCTGCTGTCGGCCACGGAGTAGTGGCTCGTCTCCATCGACTCGGTGCCCATCCGCGGCTGCCCGGCGTTCACCGAGTCGCTGGGCGTGATGCGGAGCGAATCGAAGGACGCCATGCGCTCCCGCGAGTACTCCTTTTCGATGAGGCCCTCGGTCGGGACCTCGACGTGGTCGGGGTCGCCGAGCCACTTTGCGCGGTCGGCGTACGTGCGGCGCATGGCCTCGGCGAGGTAGTGGACCGTGGCGCTCGAGTTGAAGCCCATCTCCCCGATCGGCTTTCTCTCGGCGGCGTTCAGCAGCTGCGCGATGGCGACGCCGCCGGAGGAGGGCGGGCCCATCGAGTGCACCTCGTAGCCCCGGTAGGTGGTGGTCACCGGCTCACGCTCGACGGCCTCGTACTCGGCCAGGTCCTGTTCGTCGATGAGCCCCCCGTTTTCTTCGAACTGCTCGACGATCAGCTCGGCCGTCTCGCCCTCGTAGAAGCCGGCCTTGCCCTGATTGCGAATTCGAACGAGCGTTTCCGCGAGGTCCGACTGGACGAACCGTTCGCCGGCCCGATACCGGTTCGTCGAGTCGCCCTTGGTGAAGTATGTTTTCGTCGCCGGAAACTCGGCGAAGTCCTCGTACGCGTCGTTCAGGTCCTCGGCGAGGGCGTGCGGCAGCGGAAAGCCCTCGCGGGCGAGGCGAACGGCCGGGGCCATGACCGTGGCTCGGTCGAGCGTGCCGTATTTGTCGAGTGCGTCCAGGAGGCCCGCCACGGTGCCGGGCACGCCGGACGCGAGGTAGCCGCGCCGGCTGCGCTCGCGCACGGCGTTGCTGTCCGAGTCGAGGTACACGTCCTGCGTGGCCCCGCTGGGGGCGTCTTCCCGGTGGTCGATGGTCGTGACCGATCCGTCGGGCTGGCGGACGACCATGAACCCGCCGCCTCCGATGTTGCCGGCCCAGGGATGTACGACGGCCAGCGCAAAGCCGGTGGCGACGGCGGCGTCGACGGCGTTGCCGCCCTTTTCGAGCATCGCGACGCCGGCCTCGGACGCCCGGCGCTTGGCGGCGACGACCATCCCGTTTTCGGCGTACTCGGGGGCGGGGGCGGCAGTAGACGGGGCGGCGGCCCGGTCGGTCTGCGGTGCGGCGGGCTCGGGCGTCCAGGCTGTCAGGCTTACGCTCGCGAGGGCGAGGAGGAGCGCGAGGCCGAGGGCGCGTTCCGTCGGAAACGTAGACATTTGGTCGGGGAAAACTGGAGCGAAGATCAGCGTCGTCCCCATGGTAGAAAGTTCGGCCCTCAATGGCAATCAGGCCGCACGACGGTCACGTCCTTGCGTTGGAGCGGAGGCGGCCGGTCGTACGGTCCGGTCAATTGCGTACGCTCGGAATGACTGTTTCCCAAAAGGATTGCTTGAGACTGCACTGTGTGCAATCAAGCATATGATTGTAGATTCGATCGTTCTCCCCATTCGAGCAAGAGGACCGCATTCGAGAGAATGTGCTCGTTTGAATGCGTTTCCGCTGGGGGCGAGGAGAGATTTATTTCATCAGTCGCTTCGCTCGTGTCTCGACTCTGGCAATCTGTGAGGAGTTATAAGATTAATCGCAGTACACTGCACTCTCCTCGTGGAGCGGTGCCCTTTTTGAGAATAGGTGTGCATTTTTGGCTTGGATCCAAAAATGCACAAAAAAGATCACGGCTGTGAAGAAACGACCTGACGTTCCCCTCCGCTGCGCTGAAATTTCTCAAACTCTCCCGAATGCTTTCGGGATCAAACATGAGAAATTTCGGCCGATTTGCTCCGGGGACCGTCCGGGCGGTCGTTTCTTCGAGGCCGGAAGGGACCTACTTTCGGACCAGAGACGCAGTTATCACGGGCGACCGCCTCCGGGAATTAATCTCATAAAGGTACAGAGATTGCCTGCTTTGCTCCGCTCGAAATGACCGTGTACCACAGGATGCTGCTTGACCGTACCTAGAGAATGCGGTGCCCTTGGGTTATCGAGACTCCAGCGCGCGCCTCAGTGCAACGGCCTCTTGGTCGACGGAGGACGTCGACGCCCGGTGGGTCGAGCCGGCCGGCCAGGCGCTCGCGTCCCGGGCCTCGCGATCGACCGAATAGAGGTGCCTCGGGTGGCTCCTCGGGCCGGTAACCAGCCAGACGGCGACGTTGGCGGTCCGGCCCGTCCGTTTGAGGTGGACCCCGACGTACCAGGCCCGGCTGTGCCGCGTCGATTTGATGGCGTAGGCATCCTCGATCTTCAGGTCTGAGTCCAGTCCGGTGGAGAGGGCTTCGAGCTGCTCCGACGACGGGGTCTGGAGGAACAGCCCGGCGGGCGCGACCTTGGGCGGGGGCGGCGAGGAACTCGCGAGATGCCCTCCGCCAATGGCGAGGGCGCCTGCCACAATCAGCACTGCGAGTGCAGCGGTTTCCGCAGGACTGGAGAAAGACTCGGATGGTGCCATTGTATACGTCCCGTTGGTGGTCTGAAACAGGTCTCTCTATTGGAGTGCAGGCGACGGCGTCTGCGCGTGATCGGCAACGGCCGGGGGGCGCTGCCGGTCGCTCGGCGTCTCGGGGAACGGTCCGGTCAAGACGAGTCGCTCCAGGTCCCCGTCGGGGGCGAGCCACGCACTCTTGTAGTTGAGGGGCACGGCCCGTACGTCCGTTCCGTCAATTGGGCCGCTGTAGAGAAGGGTCTTCTCCTGGATCTCGAGAAAGAGGTCCTTGATCGTTTTGGGCACGGGACGAATCGTCACGCGGAGTATCGACGGCTCCCCATCTTCAATCTGCTCGGCCGATACGTGGGGATCCGTTCCATCGATAAGGACCTTGCTCGGCCCGCGCGTGTGTACTGCACTCATGGTGAGAGGGGGGGTATTGGAGAGAATGGTGAGTGTCGGATCGTAAAGAACGCCGGTGTCGGCCAAAGAGGCGATACGAACAAGGTCGTAGAGAGAGGGGCCGTTCGGAGAAGGATTCTCGAAGATGCCTGTGGACGACAGAGGAAGGGATTGGGTCGGCGGACGAATCGGAGAATAACACATAGATTACGTGTGTAACCCCAGACTCATCCAAAAGAGCATAACGAACTCCCGGTTCGGTAGTGACCTTCGAGTGCGTCCTTGCAGTGACGCGTCATCTCTTCCTGTAGCATCTCAACGCTCGGCCTTGGTGGGGCCGAGCGTTTTTTTGTTGGGGATGAGCCTCCGGCCGCGAACGATTTGGAGAGGGAGGCGACCGGTCCGAGTAGGGCGCGACGTCGGCGCTCACACGTCTACGTCTTTTGAGATAGGGGATCTGCCCGTCGCTTCGGAGGAGGAGCCACAGCTCCGGACTGATTTCGGCCCCGGCGCAGACCGCTCCGAGAAGATCGGGCGGCGATTCTTCCACAGCGCGCACGGACCGGAAAACGAACACGACTTCGGACGAGAAGTACGCTCTCATCGCTGGTTCCGTTCACCGACGCGCCTCGTGCTGTGTCTGCCTTGAGGATGCTCTGCATTCGTTTCCTAACGGTCGCCGGACTCGTGGGGCTCAGCTTCTTCGGGCTGGCGGGGCCGGCGTGGGGACAGGAGGCCCGGACGGTGACGTGGGAGGCCCATCCCCCCTCCGCTCACGGGTTCGATTCCATTGCGCTCGCCGGAGCGGTCGACCGGGCCGCGTCCCTGAGCCCGCCCCTCACCAGCCTGCTCGTGGCCCGGGGCACGACGACGGTGGCCGAGGTCTACTTTCAGGGCATGCAGCCCGGCCAGGGGGCCAACCTCAAGTCCGCCAGCAAGAGCGTGCTGAGCACCCTCGTCGGCATCGCGATCGAGGAGGGGCACCTCGACGGCCTCGACCAGCCCATCGGCCCCTTCTTTCCGGACCTGCTGGCCGACGCGCCCCGCAAGCAGCGCATTACGATTCGCAACCTCCTCACGCAGCAGGCGGGCCTCGAGTCGACGAGCTTCGGGAACTACGGCGCCTGGGTGTCGAGCACGAACTGGGTGGCCAATGCGCTGCGCCGACCGATGGAGGGGCGGCGCGGGGGGGAGATGATCTACAGCACCGGCAACACGCACATTCTGGGGGCCGTCGTCTCGGCCGCCACGGGACAGTCGCTTCGCGCCTACGCGCAGGACCGGCTCTTCGACCCGCTCGGCACGCGCATCCAGAGCTGGCAGCAGGCCCCCACGGGCCGCTACTTCGGCGGCAACAACCTGTCGCTCACGCCGCGCGGGCTGCTGCGGGTCGGGCAGCTCTACCTGCACGACGGAGCGTTTCGAGGGCAGCAGGTGCTCTCGCCCGACTGGATCACGCTCTCGTGGAAGACCTACGTGCTCTCGACGTACCGTAATCACCAGTACGGATACCTCTGGTTCACGCACCGATTCGGCGGGGAGCGCGTGGCCTTTGCGTGGGGGTACGGGGGGCAGTACGTCTTCGTCGTTCCCCGGCTCGATCTGGTCGTAGCCGTCACGTCGTCCCTCGCCAACCGCCCGCCCGGCAGCGACGGCCACAACACGCGGATCCTTCGCCTGCTCGGGGAGGAGATCATCCCGGCCGCCCGCGGGCCCGATCGGGACGATCCCTGGCCGCCCCTCCCCCAGCCCGTGATCGGGTGGTGAGGAGAGACGGGGTCCTCGTCGTCAGTCCCTCGGGCCGCAGCCGAAAAGGCAAAATGAAGTGCACGCTCGAAAAATAAGAGCAGCCGTCGGGGGTCCGATGTTGCAGCAGCTCGGGGTCAGGTGGAATTGCTCCTTCTATTTGCCCTTGACGTAATGAGAGCGGAGGATATGGCCACAGCTCTTCCGTTCAGGAGCTCTTGCCTCCCTCGATCCCCTCCGCGAGTCTCCTTCGAATCCGCTGCATTCGATTGGAACTGATCTGTCCAATGGCGCCCTCCAGGATCTGCCCTTCAACGACGGCGAGACGACTGATTCGAATCACGCTCGACGTCTTCAGGCCCGACGAGACGAAATCACGGTCGCCTTCCTCTATCAATTCGTCGAATCCGTCAATATAACGTGGACGCTCACCTGACCCGGGATGGAAAACATTCAACTACAACCTTTGCCGTATGAACTGCAACGCATGGCGAAGTCCCCCCTTCGTTCGCGTCGTCACTTTCGGTCAGGAAAGTCGAACTGCTCT
>CAZCUZ010000127.1:0-7603 GCA_964502085.1 uncultured Salinivenus sp.
GCCGTCCTCTACCGCCTGCAGGAAAAACACGCGGACGCATACCGCCTCATCCGCCGCACCGTCCAGCGCGTCTTTCCGCAGTTCGGCGACTTCGTCCTGCGTCCCGACACGCACAACGAGGATACGATCCGTCTTCAGTGGCGGGAGAAGGGGGAGGAATACGTCTTTGGGGCTCATCAGCTGTCGGACGGCACCCTTCGCTTCATCTGCCTCACTACGCTTTTCCTGCAACCGGAGCCGCCATCAACAATCATCGTGGACGAACCGGAGCTGGGCCTCCATCCCCACGCGCTCGGGGTGTTGGCGGGAATGGTGCGGAGCGTGGCGGCCGATGTGCAAGTGATTCTTTCTACGCAGTCGGTAACGCTCCTCAACCAGTTTGCGCCCGAAGACGTTGTTGTCGTGGATCGAGAAGAGGATCCGGATGCGCCTGTATCCGCTCCGCGGTCGCACTCCACGTTTCGGCGCGTCTCCGACCAGAAAGAGCTTGAAAACTGGCTCGATGACTACACCCTCGGCGACCTCTGGGAGATGAACGTGCTCGGAGGCCGCCCATGACTCGCATCAATGTCGTCGTTGAAGGTCAAACTGAGGAAGCGTTCGCCAAGCAGGTGCTGGCTCCTCACCTGAGCGGGCATGAGGTCTACCTACACCCGATCGTGGTTTCTGCTGCTCGGACGCGCCAATCTCAAGGTCACAGGGGGGGTGGGGGTAGCTTCGGAAAAGCCCTCCGAACCATTCGGGATGCGTTGAAGAAGGACCGGTCGGCGTACTGCACGACAATGTTCGATTACTACGGCCTTCCTGCGGACTACCCAGGCCTGGATTCAGAGGACTGCCCACCGTCGACTCGGTTGTACGATCGGATCGAGTTTCTGGAGAAGCGATTGGTTCAAGAGATCGGCGACACGCATCGGTTCCTTCCGTACCTCCAGGACCACGAGTTTGAGGCCCTCCTGTTTGCAGATGTGAACGTGATTGATCGGGCGCCTGGACTCCAGAGTGCTGCTGAAAGTCGCCTCGACGATCTCCAATCGATTATCGATCACTTCGAAACCCCCGAATGGATCGATGACGGAGAAGAGACGGCGCCGTCGAAGCGTCTCCAGGACCTTTTTCCCCGCTACGACAAAGTCGTCCACGGAGAAATGATCGCCCACGACATTGGCCTCAACCGCATCCGGGCTGAGTGCCCCCATTTCAACAGTTGGATAAACCAACTTGAATCCCTTGAACCCCTCAGCTCCTGATATCTCCAATTCGCCCGTCGCAATTCGAAACTCGAAAATTCCCCTCCCAAATCCCTCTTGCCGAGCACCGGCCCCGTACGCCGACCTCCCTACTGATTGGTGTTTTCAAAGAGGTTGGGCCCTGTGCCGTACGCATCGGTGGCACTCGGGTCGGTGTCGTCGACGAGGGCAGAAGGCGTGGAGGTGGGGGAGGGACTCCAAAATGGCGAGAACTGCCCTGCAGGCATGCCCGACGAGGCAACTCCGTTCGGGGTCTTCTCGTTGAACCCGGTGTATTTTTTTCATCCTGTACTGACGTCTCATGTCCCGACCCTCCCTGTTTTTCGCGGTTCTCGGTTGTGTGCTCCTCGTCGGAGCGGCCGCTCCCCTGTCCGGCTACGCTCAGCGCCCGGGTGCCCCCGGACCGGAGGCGTCGCCCGACTCCGCTGCGTCGGACAAGGAGGTGCCCTACGTGACCACGCCTCAGCGCGCCGTGGAGCGGTTACTTGAGATGGCCGACGTGTCGGAGGACGACGTGGTCTACGATCTCGGCAGCGGGGACGGCCGGTTCGTCATTACCGCCGCTCAGAAGTTCGGTGCCCGGGGCGTGGGCGTCGAAATTGACCCGGAGCTCGTGCGACAGGCCCGTTCGCGGGCCCGCGTGGCCGGGGTGTCGGATCGCGTCGAATTCCGACAGGGCGACCTCTTTGACGTCGACCTGCACGAGGCGTCGGTCGTGACGCTCTACCTCGAACCCGAACTCAACCTGCGGCTGCGTCCCAAGCTGTTTTTCCAGCTCGATCCCGGGGACCGCGTCGTGTCGCACGACTTCAACATGGGAGCGTGGACGCCCGAGCGGGTCGAAAAAATGGACGGGAGCACACTGTATCTCTGGACGGTTCCCGACCGGGTCCCCGACTCTCTGGGACGGTGAAGGGGCCCCGGACGGAGCGGTCTCTCGTTCTCTTCCTCCCGGGTGCCGATCGGTGAATCCTCGCCAAAAATAAACGTGCGGCGACCCGGTTGCGTCCCAGAGTCCGACGGGCGAGTTGCGCCCCTCCCTCGAAACGGCTACGTTTGCATCCTGCGCGGCGTATGGTTTTGCCTCGCGCTCCGTTCGACGCTTCGTCCCAATTGTTGGTACGGACATGGATCTGCCGCTGTACCTGACGGCCATCGTTGCTTTTCTCGTTATCAACGGGATGTTGCTCTCGGCGTCTCTGCTGGTGTACGCGGAGCGGCGCGTGGCAGGGTTCATGCAGAACCGGCCCGGGCCGAATCGGGTGGGCCCGCTCGGCATCCTCCAGCCCTTTGCCGACGTACTCAAATTCGTCCTGAAAGAGGACGTCCAACCGAAAAAGTCCAACCCCTTCATCCATTCGATGGCGCCGGTCCTCATGGTCGTCATTGCCATGACGACGGCGGCCCTCATTCCCTTTGCCGAGGGGGTGGTGGTGGCGGACCTGAATGTGGGGGTCATCATGCTGCTGGCCCTCACCTCGATTAGCGTGTACGGCGTCACCCTCGCGGGGTGGAGTTCGAACAGCAAGTATTCCCTGCTCGGGGGCCTCCGCTCGGCGGCGCAGATGGTGAGCTACGAGTTGTCGATGGGCCTGGCCGTCATCTCCGTCGTCCTCATTGCGGGCTCGCTCAACTTCATGGCCGTCGTCGAAAATCAGGCGTCCGGTCAGGCGCTTCTGGGCTGGAACATGATCCGGAATCCCATCGGCGGTCTCATCTTTATCATCACGGCGTTTGCCGAAACGAACCGCGCGCCCTTCGACCTGCCGGAGGCCGAGGAGGAACTGGTGGCCGGGTACCACACCGAGTACAGCGGCATGAAGTTCGGCATGTTCTTCCTCGCCGAGTACGTCAACTGGTTCGTCGCCTCCTTCTTTATCGTCACCCTCTTCTTCGGCGGCTATCTGGTGCCGTTCCAGCCGCTGCTGCTCGACCTCATCCCGGCCCTAGAGGGCTCCGTGCTGCTGGGAGTGCTCCAGTTCGTCTCTCTGATGCTGAAGGTGGCCTTCTTTGCCTTCCTCTTTATCTGGGTGCGGTGGACGTTCCCGCGCTTCAAGTACAACCAGCTGATGAACGTGGGGTGGCGCTACCTGCTGCCCATTGCGATTGCGAACACGATCCTCATTGCGCTCGGCGTCATGATCTTCGATGGCATCGGGCTGTAACGAGTGGGGGGCACCGCCGGAAAGAGGCGGGCCGCAAGCAGCCCCGAAGCAGGGACGAACGGGGTCAGTTCGCGCGTGCTTCTGCGTTTCTGTACGGGAATGGGGAGTTCTACCCGTCCGATTGTCGTGAAGGCAGGCGTGAGACTTTTTCTTCACCGGAGCGGCCCCTTTATTTAGAACCACACACATCCCCGTCGCCGCCTCTCGGTGTTTATGCCTGCTCCGCCCACGATGCCGATCCTCGCGCCTTCCATTCTCGCCGCCGATCCGGGCCGGTACGCCGCCTGTGCCCGGGAGGCCTTCGAGGCCGGTCCCGACTGGCTCCATCTCGACGTGATGGACGGGCACTTCGTCCCCAACATCACGTTCGGCCCCGACGTCATCCGCGCCCTCAAGCCCGTGGCCCGCGAGTACGACGCCCGGATCGACGTCCACCTCATGATCGAGAATCCGCAGGACTACGTCGAGCCCTTTGCCGAGGCCGGGGCCGACGTGCTCACCGTCCACGTGGAGGCCTGCCCGCACCTGCACCGCGTGGCCCAGCAGATCTGGAATGCCGGGTGCGAAGTGGGCGTCGCTCTCAACCCCGCTACGCCCCCCGGGCATCTCGACAGCGTCCTTCCCCTCGTCGACCTCGTGCTCGTCATGTCGGTCAATCCCGGCTTCGGCGGCCAGTCCTTCATCCCGCAGTCGACGGGAAAGATTCAGCACCTGCGCCGCCAGCTCAACGCGCTCGGCTCCAATGCTCACCTCGAGGTGGACGGCGGCGTGCACCCCGGCAACGCCATGGACCTCATCCGCGCCGGGGCCGACGTGCTGGTGGCCGGCAGTGCCATCTTCGGAGGGGACCAATCCGTCGCCGACAACGTCGAGGCCTTTCGGAGCGCCCTCACGCTCAAGGTCTGATGGCTCTTGCGCTCGAACGGAACAGAAGAGACTGCGCCCCCCCTGATCTACGCGTGCCGTTCACCGATTCCCGGGGTTTATGGAGGACCGTTTGAATTTGAAAGACATGGAGGGGACGGTCTGTGTCGTCACCGGAGCCAACTCCGGCATCGGCAAAGAGACGGCGAAAGGGCTCGCTCGACTCGGAGCGCACGTCGTCATGGTGTGCCGGGATCCCGAGCGCGGCCGAGAGGCCCAGGCCGAAATCCAGGCCGTGGCCCAGAAGGCGCAGCCCAGCCACGCGGACGCGACGGACCTGCACGTCGCAGACCTCGCAGTTCAAGAGGAGGTGTACCACCTTGGGGAGACGCTGCGGGCAGACTACGACCGGGTCGACGTACTCGTCAACAACGCGGGCGTCCTCCTCGGCTCCCGCGAAGAGACCCCCGACGACATCGAGACGACGTTTGCCGTCAACCACCTCGCGCCGTTCCTCCTCACCCACCTGGTGCTACCACTCCTGAAGGAGGCCGCCGGTCGTGTCGGCGAGGCCCGCGTCGTCACCGTCAGCTCCGAAGCGCATCGCGGCACCAGCATGGACTTCGACGACCTGAACGCCGAGGACAGCTACGGCATGGTACAGGCCTACGGCCAGTCGAAGCTCGCCAACATTCTGTTCACGCACGAGCTGGCCCGCCGCCTGCACGACACGGGCGTCACGGCCAACTGCGTCCATCCGGGGGTGGTGGCCACCAACATGTGGCGGGGATCGGACTGGCTCTCGCGCCTCGCTCAGCTCTTTACGTGGCTCTACAAGAGTCCGGAGGAAGGGGCCGAGAGCGTGCTCTACGTCGCCGCCTCGCGGGAGGTCGAGACCATGTCGGGGCACTACTTTAAGGAGACCGAGTCCGTCAATCCGTCTCCAGAGGCGTTCGACGAGAAAGCCGCCGCCCGGCTCTGGCGCCTGAGTCTGGAGATGACGGGGCTCGAGGACATTGACGATCAGGAGGAGCGTGGACCGGGGTCGCCCTGATTTTCTAGTGCACCCTCAGTCGGTCTCTCTGGGTTCGAACGGTTTCCGCATCCGACGGAAAGAGCGGTTGTCAGAAAAGCTGCTTCTGTGTTCTGGACGTCGCCGGAGTCAAAGAGAGTCACTCCAAGAGCACTTCACTGCAAGCAGCACCCGCTTCCCGTTGCCTCATTTCGCTCGGGGCGCCTCGATTCCGCTTCGCCCTGACCGAAGAGAGGAAGTAGTTTCAGACTGCACCCTGACCGGGGTGATCACAGATCACACCAGGATCCCAGATCTCCAGGGAGGAGGTATCCCGACGGCCGTCGGGGATGCGCTCCGCTCGGAGTGACTGTTTCCCAAAAGGATTGCTTGAGACTGCGTTAGCAACCTGTTGCGCATTGGTGTTTGAGTGCTTGCTCGGACGATTTATTGTCGACACGTCTGCTCTATCGGTCGAATTTTGCCCCCGATTGATTCGTGTGCGCAAATTTATTTTCCGATTTAAAAGGGAAGTGTAAAGATGGAGTCTATGCGCAACAGCCTGCGAGGGTCGTGAGAACGGTGCGCGTCCGGAGCAACGTAGCGGCGGAGGAGCCGCCGGTCGGGGTGAGGCATGGGGCTCGTCTCTCGTATACGCCTCTCCCGAAGGAACGGACGGGACGAGGGAAGTGGAATGATCGTCGGCTCTATGAATCGTCGATGAGGCGATTGAGACCGAAGTGCGGAGGTCTTATTTAAAACCAGTCCAGATAAATCAATTACCGATTCGACGACCAACGTTTTCCTGAACATGTCTCTCCGCACTCTTTTCTCCACTGCCAGTTTCTTGCTTCTCACGGTTCTGCTCCTCCCTCCCGCGGCAGAGGCCCAGACCGCTCGTGTACACGGCACCGTGACGGACGCCCAGGAGCAGCCGCTGCCGAGCATCAACGTCGTTCTGATCCGCTCCGACGACGGCACCCGGGTGGCGGGGACGAGCACCGACGCCGACGGCACCTTCTCCATCGGGAAGGTCGAGACCGGTACGTATCGACTCGCGGCCACGGCGGTCGGTTACACGAAAGCGACCACTACCCTCACGCTGGAGAGCGGTTCGCGGCAGGTGTCGCTGCGCCTCGAGAAGAAGCGGTACGGCCTCGACGAGGTGGTCGTGAGTGCCGCACGAGCCCGGCAGGATCTTGGCAGTGTGGCGTCTTCCGTCTCCGTCTTGAACTCAGAAGACCTGGAGTCGCAGAGTGCAGTGACGAGCGACCTCGGCGACGTGCTGGCGCAGACCGTCCCGGGTCTGGCCCCCAGCAACGGCTCGCTCAGCAACTTCGGGCAGACGATGCGCGGGCGCTCGCCGTTCGTCATGATCGACGGGGTGCCCCAGAACACGCCGCTGCGGGACGGTGCGCGCTCCCTGCGCACCTCCAGCCCCGAAACCATTGAGCGGATCGAGGTGGTGCGCGGGGCGAGCGCGCTCTACGGCTACGGTGCCACGGGCGGTGCCATCAACGTCATCACCAACGAACCGACGCCCGGCCTGGAGGCCACCACCGAGGTCGGCATCCGCGGCTCCTCGGCCGACGTCCAGGAGAGCTTTACCGGTCGCCTTCACCAGTCGGTGTCCGGACGAGCGGGCGGCGTCGGCTTCGTTGCCAGCGGCAGTTACGAGCAGTGGGGCCAGTTCTATGACGGCCGCGACAACCTGATTCCCCAGGATCCACGCGGACAGGGGGGCCTCGCGGGGGCCGACGAGGGAAGCTTGTTCGGAAAGGTGGACGTGCCGGTTGCTTCGTCGCAGCGCGTGTCGGCCTCCGTCAACTACTACTCCTTCCGCCAGGAGCTAGAGTACGGGCGCCAACCCGGTGAATACGGCGAAACACCGACTTCCGCTACGACGTCGACCGGTGCTCGTCCCCCAGAGGATCCGGGTAGCGACAACCTCGTCGGGCAGCTTCGCTACGAGCACAGCGACCTGCTCGGTAGTGAGGTGTCGGCGCAGGCCTACGTGCAGGACTTCGAGACGTACTTCGGATACAGTGGGAGCGTCTTTCCCGACGGTGCACAGAGCTTCGTCGAGTCGACGAAGGGGGGGCTGCGCCTCGATGCGACCACGCCCCTCGCGCTGACGGACGGAAGCCAACTGCTCTGGGGCGTCGATGCGCTCCGCGATCAGACCGCTCAGCCGCTGGTCGACGGGCGCACCTTTGCCCCGGAGATGACGCAGACGAGTGCGGCCCCGTTCGTGCAGCTCCGCCTTCCGGTGACGGATCGGCTAACGGTGCGGGGAGGGGCGCGGTACGAAG
>CAZCUZ010000128.1:0-7592 GCA_964502085.1 uncultured Salinivenus sp.
TAGAAAGTAACGCTCGGAAAGGTTCGCCCGGGATGAATCACGCAGTCGTGGCCGTCGAGCGGGGTGCCCGGTCGCGCGTCCCCGAGGTCCAGGCGGGAAGCAACGGCTCCACGGCGTCGGGCCCCCAGGTGCCGGCCTCGTACGGATGCACCGGTCCGTCGGCGTCGAGGAGGGGGGCGTAGAGCGTCCACGACGCCTCCACCTCGTCGGCGCGCACGAAGAGCGTCGGGTCGCCCACGATGACGTCGCGGAGGAGGGTCTCGTAGGCGTCGGGGACGGGGCCGAAGGCATCCTCGTAGGAGAAGCTGAGGTGCTGCGTTTCCAGCGTCATGCTTCCGTCGTCGCTGTTGCCGGGCGCCTTCACCTCGAAACGCAGGTCGAACCCCTCGTCCGGCTGCAGCGTGATGAGCAGCTCGTTGGAGCGGGCCTCGGCGTCGGCGTCCTGGGGAAGGCAGGGTTCCCCGTCGGTTTGAAAGAGGGAGACGGGCGCCCCTTCGAACCGCACGGCGATCTGCGTGACCTTCGTCGGGAGGCGCTTGCCGGTGCGCAGGTAGAAGGGCACGCCCTGCCACCGCCAGTTGGCCACGTTGAGCCGAAGGGCCACGAACGTTTCGGTGTCGGAGTCGGAGGGCACGTCCGGCTCCTCGCGGTAGGCAGGCACTGGCTCGCCGTCGACGGTCCCGGCCTCGTACTGTCCGAAGACGACGTCGGTCTCGGGCGTGGGCTGTTGCACGGCATTCAGGACCTTCACCTTCTCCTGTCGAATCGCGTCGGCGTCCATGCGGGCCGGCGGCTCCATGGCCACGAGCGTCAGCAGCTGGGTGAGGTGGTTCTGCAGCATGTCGCGCACGTGCCCGGACTGGTCGTAGTACCTACCGCGCCCGCCCACACCCAGGTCCTCGGCCACCGTAACCTCGATGCGCTCGATGTGCTCCCGCGTCCAGAGCGACTCGAAGATGGCATTGCCGAACCGGAAGGCCATCAGGTTTTGAACCGTCTCCTTGCCCAGATAGTGATCGATCCGATACACCTGATCCTCGTCGAAGTACTGGTGCACGCACTCGTTCAGCGCACGGGCCGACTCCAGATCGTCCCCAAAAGGCTTCTCGACCACGACGCGTGCCCAGCCCGGGCTCTCGCTGAGCCCCGCCTCCCCGAGGCCCTCGATGGCCGGGCCGTAGACGCTGGGCGGCAGCGACAGGTAGAAGGCGCGGTTGCCGGGCAGGTCGAGGCGTCGTTCCAGCTGCTCGATGCGGTCGCGGAGGGTCTCGTAGTCGTCCCCCTCCTCCCCGAGCGACTGGTAGAAGAGATTGCGGGTGCACCACGTCGAGACGGCCTCCTCCGAGTAGCCGTCCTCCCGAAGCGCCGTGCGGGCCTCCTCCCGAAACTGCGCGTCCGACCAGTCGGACCGGGCCGCCCCCAGGACCACGCAGCGCCGGGCCACGTCCGCGTCCTGCATCAGGTGGTAGAGGGCCGGGATGAGCTTGCGCTTCGTGAGATCCCCCGTGGCCCCGAAGATGACGAACAGATGCGGCTGAATCTCGGGCATTGGCGAATTGGGAATGCAGAATGGGGAGTGCGGAGGACCGGCCTCCAAGATATTGAGCGTGCTTCGCAATTCGTCATTCCAAATTCCTCATTCCTCACTCGACTTGACGTCGTGGCCACCGAACTGGTTGCGCATGGCGGCGAGAAGCTTGTGGGTGTAGGAGTCTTCCACCCGAGAGTCGAGGCGCGAGAGGAGCGCGTCGGTGATGACGGGGGCCGGCACGTCGAGGTCGATCGCCTCTTTCACCGTCCAGCGCCCCTCGCCGGAGTCGTCGACCCACGGGGCGACGTCGGACAACTCCCGATCCTCCGCCAGCGCCCGCGCCGTCAGGTCGAGCAGCCACGAGCGCACGACGCTGCCGAAGCGCCACGTCTCGGCCACCTGCTTGAGATCCAGGTCGAACTCGTCCTTCGCGTGCATAATGTCGAAGCCCTCGGCGTAGGCCTGCATCACGCCGTACTCGATGCCGTTGTGCACCATCTTGACGAAGTGGCCGGACCCGACCTCACCCATGTGTCCCCACCCCTCGTCCGGACCGGGCGCGAGCGTCTCGAAGGCGGGGCGCAGCTGGTCGACGGCCGCCTCGGAACCGCCCACCATCATGCTGTAGCCTTCCTCGAGCCCCCACACGCCGCCGGAGGTGCCCACGTCCACGTAGTGCACGCCCGTCTCCTGCACGCGCTCGGCACGGCGGAGCGTGTCCTTGTAGTTCGAGTTGCCGCCGTCGACGAGCACGTCGTCCTCCCCGAGCTGCGGCAGCAGGGCGTCGATCGTGGCGTCGACGGGATCCCCGGCCGGCACCATCATCCAGCAAACGGACGGCGGATCGAGCTGACGGACGAGCCCCTCCAGCGACGATGCGCCCGCCGCCCCGTCGGCCTCCAGCTCCCGAACGGCCTCGTCGTCCAGGTCAAAGCCCACGACCTCGTGCCCGTCGTTCATGAGCCGGCGCGACATGTTCGCGCCCATCTTGCCGAGTCCAACCATTCCGAGTTGCATGGCGTGTCTGTGTCGTTCAGAAAAGAGCTGTCGAGGCCCCGCGGCAGCGTGAGACTCCGTGCACCGACGGTTCTACGGATCACTGCGTCCGCCGTTGCTCGACCGCTCAGGCGCTCGGGACGGGAGCCGAACGCCGCGGAGGAGCCTCTCCCCGTGTGCGGGGCCGCGCCGACGTTACAGCGGCACAGAAACGAAAAAAGAGGACCGTGTCTCTCGGAATCACAGAGACGTGAAGCGCGTCCTCGTGGAAATCAGCCCGTCAGTTGCACTCCGGTGGATCGCCGAAAAAAGACATGTAGAAGCCCCCCCCAATCAGAGCACTCCCCACGGCTCAATCGGGACAAAAACATTCCCAACTCGGAACTACTCTCCGTCCAGCGTCCGGTCGAGGTTGTAGGCCGCGCTGATGAGGGCCAGGTGCGTGAACGCCTGCGGAAAATTGCCCAGCGCCTCCCCGTGCGTCCCCGTCTCCTCCGCGTACAGCCCCAGGTGGTTCGCGTAGCCGAGCATCTGCTCAAAGATGAGGCGTGCATCCTCCAGCCGCTCCGGCTCCGCCTCGCTGGCGCGGGTGAGCGCCTCCACCAGCCAGAACGTGCAAATGTTGAACGTCCCCTCCTCCCCCGCCAGCCCGTCGCGCGTCTCGTCGACGTTGTATCGGTGAGCGAGCCCGTTGGACACGAGCCCGCCCTCCTCCGGCGACTGCAGCGTGGCGTCGAGGGTCTTCAGCAACCGATCGTCCCCCGCGGAAATGAAGTGGACCATCGGCATCATGAGATTGGCGGCATCGAGGGTATTGCCGCCGAACTGCTGGGTGAAGGCCTGCCGCTCCTCATTCCATCCCTCCTCCATGATCGCCTCGTAGATTTCGTTGCGGCATCCCCGCCAGCGAGCCACGTCGGCCGGCAGCGACCGCTTGCGGGCCAGGCGCAGCCCCCGGTCCACCGCGACCCAGCACATCAGCTTCGAGTAGACGAAGTGCTGCTGCCCGCCTCGCACCTCCCACACCCCTTCGTCGGCCCGCTGCCAGTTTGCACAGACCCAGTCGACGAACGCCCGCACCGACTGCCAGGTCTCGTAGGTGAGGGGCACACCGTACTTGTCGTGCAGGTAGATGGCGTCGATCAGCTCGCCGTAGATGTCGAGCTGAAGCTGGTCGTGGGCCCCGTTGCCGATGCGAACCGGCGCGGAGCCGCGGTAGCCCTCCAAATGATCGAGGGATTCCTCCGTGAGGTCGGTCTCCCCGTCGATGCCGTACATGACCTGGAGCGGGCCCTCCCCGGACGTCTCCTCCGTGTAGAGGCGCGACAGGAAATCGATGAAGTTGCGCGCTTCCTCCGTAAAGCCGATGCGGAGGAAGGCGTAGAGCGTAAACGTCGCGTCGCGGATCCAGGTGTAGCGGTAGTCCCAGTTGCGCACCCCGCCGATGTCCTCGGGCAGGCTGCAGGTGGGCGCCGCCACGATGGCGCCGGTCGGCTCGTACGTCAGCATCTTGAGGGTGAGGGCCGAGCGGTGTACCATCTCGCGCCAGCGGCCGGTGTAGGTGCTCTGCGAGAGCCAGTCGCGCCAGTACTGCACGGTGTCGCGGAAGGCCTGCTCGGCCTCCTCCGGGCTGAGGGTGCGCACGCAGCGGTCGCCGGGCTCGATGTCGCGGAGGATGAGGGTCGTGCTTTCCCCTTCACTGAGCGTCACGTCGGCCTCGACGCCGTCACGGGTCTCCTCCAGATCCACGGCGGTCGCCAGGTTCAGGGCATCGTCGGCCGTATGGAAGCACGCCCCCTCACGGATGAGCTCCGTGTCGTGGTCGTCTCGCGCGTAGTTGAACGCCGGATCGCACTCAATGTGAAACGTGACCGTTCCGCGCACGGCCCGCACCGTGCGGATGATCTGGCGCTGCCGGGGGTCGTAGGCCCGTCCGGCCACGGGCATAAAGTCGCGGACCTCCCCGACCCCGTCGGCCGAGAGGAACCGGGTGACCAGAACGTTGGTCTCCGGCCAATAGAACTGCTTCGTCGTCATCGTATCGGTCCGAAGCTTAATCTGAAAATGCCCGCCCTTCTCGGCGTCGAGAAGACGGGCAAAGACGCTCGGACCGTCGAACCGCGGGAGACAGCACCAGTCGATCGCCCCGCCCTTACTCACGAGGGCCACCGTGTGCATGTCCCCGATCAGGCCGTAGTGCTCGATGGGACGGTAGTCCGTTTTGATCGCGAGCTTCGCAGCGGGAGGAACGGACATGACCGGAACATCGAGTGAATGGAATGCGCGAATGGATTGGGACGTCGTGATCCGACGGACAAACCCCGCGCCGCGTTCGGAGCAGAGGCACGCAAGCCAGCCCCATTACACACAATTTTGATCCGGGGTACCGACTCTAACTTAAACGGAACTTCACTCTTCGCTGTATCGGCCACGTTCGCCGTTTCGGCCGGCATCGCTCCCGGGAAATGAACAAATCGGACGGGAAGAAAGACCACGCATACAGTCGTCCTCTCGACGCTCAAACCTGCCGGTCTTCCTCTCGTACAGATCTCAGACGCCGCTCGGGGGAATGGTGAGGCACGGGGACACAGTGGGGCGATGACCCATACTGATGCCCTAATGATTTTAGTAGCGGCGCTATCGAGTGAATCCAGACGCCCGGGTACGGAGATCGACGACCTCGTCGGCCGGAGAGAATCCGGACACGCCCTTCTCAGAGTCTGTTTTGATTTTGAGTTGTATCGCGAGAGCGAGGATCGATGTGGCGAAAATCGGTCGAGGAGGAGGTACGTAGTGGGTCTACTTGCCGACGAAGAGACCGATTTGCAGCCCATTCGAGACCGCTCGCAGCTCAAGGCATAAGTTAAAACAGACTCTCAGCCCGTTTTCGCTTCCTCCGCCTACAGACCGGTGTCCCACGCCTCCACCCCCACGACCCACGCCCCCGACATAGACGACCGCTTCCCTGTCCCGCTACGGGGCGTCCAGGTCGGCCCGGAGACGCGCTGTGCCCACTACGACGGCCCGCGCGACATCATTGCGATCCGATTCCCGTGCTGCGACGTATTCTATCCGTGCGCCGCGTGCCACCGGGCTGCAACCGAGCACGAGCCGACCCGCTGGCCCCGCGACCGGCAACACGAGCCCGCGGTGCTCTGCGGCGCGTGCTGCGAGACGATGAGCGCCGCCGCCTACCTCCAGGCCGACCACACGTGTCCCCACTGCGGGGCGGACTTCAACCCCGGCTGCACCGCCCACCACGATCGGTACTTCGCCTTCACGTGATGAAACGTCTCCCGGCGGGGATGGACCTCGCCTTCTGATCCGGATTGGACGCTCTCTTCGCCCGTGCTCCCGTTCTCCCACTCTCTTCGCTCCCCCGTCCCCCGCGCCTACGACTGAAAGAGCGTCTTGAGCACGAACCAGACGTTCTCCTTCTTTTCCCGCAGCCGGCGCGTAAAGTAGGGAAGCCAGTCGGTGCCGTAGGGCACGTACACCATCATGTTGTAGCCCTCCTGCACCATCTCGCGCTGGGTGGTCCGCCGGAGGCCGTAGAGCATCTGAAACTCGAACTCGTCGGTGCCGACGTCGTGTCGGTCGGCGAAGTCCTTCGTGGCATCGATGATCTTGTCGTCGTGCGTGGCGATGCCGGAGTAGTCGGTATGCTGGAGCAACCGTTCCGTGTAGTCGAGATACCGCTCCCGGATCGTTCCCATGTCCTGGTAGGCAATGGCCTCCGGCTCGGCGTAGGCCCCCTTGCAGAGGCGCACGCTGGCCCCGATCTCACACATGCGATCCACGTCCCGATCGGTGCGGCGCAGCATGGCCTGCAGGACCGGCCCCACGTGCTCGGGAAAGTCTTCGTAGGCCGCTTCGAAGAGGTCGAGCGTGGACTGGGTGAGGTCGCTTCCCTCCATGTCCAGTCGCACGAAAATGTCGTGTTCGGCGGCCACCTGCAGCAGCTGCCGCAGGTTGTCGAGGCAGAAGTCCTCGTCGATCAGCTGCCCCATCATCGAGAGCTTGACGGAAATGCGATTGCGGAGGTCGTGGTCGTCGCGCTGGGCGAGGGTCTGCACGAGGTCGACGTACGTGTCGCGGGCCGCCGCGGCCACCTCGCGGTCGTGGACGTGCTCGCCGAGCTTGTCGAGGGCCACGTGGAGCCCGTCGGCGTTCAACGTGTCGACGACGGGAAGAGCCTCTTCCAGCGTTTCGCCCGCGACGAACCGGCGGGCCAAAAAGAAGGGGAGCTTCATGCTTGGTCGAAAGAAAATCGGAGTCGAAAGCGCTACCATCCACACCAACATCCGACACCGAAAGAAGTTGACCACCGGTGCCCGCACCGCGCCGTCTCGGAGGAACGGGGGCAGTTTACTCTCGCAACAAATTGCCCCCCGGAAACGAGGGGCCGAGAGCAGTCGTAGCCGACACCACGCATCCTCCGCTCACCAACCGCCCGTCGCATGTCCGACCTCGCCGACCTCCGCCGGGAATACGCACAGGCCGAGCTCACCCACGACCACGTCGCCGACGATCCGATCGAGCAGTTTCGCGCCTGGTTCGACGAGGTCCTCGACGCCGAGGTCCGGGAGCCGAACGCCATGACCCTGGCCACCGCCGCCCCCGACGGCTCGCCCTCCGCCCGCATCGTGCTCTTGAAGGGCGTCGACGACCGGGGCTTCCGCTTCTTCACGAACTACGACAGCCGCAAGGGCACCGAGCTCGCCCAAAACCCGCACGCGGCGCTCGTCTTCTGGTGGGCGCCGCTGGAGCGGCAGGTGCGCGTGGAGGGCACGGTCGAGCGCCTCCCCGACGCCGAGTCGACCGAGTACTTCCACAGCCGCCCGCGGGGCAGTCAGCTCGGGGCGTGGGTCTCCCCGCAGAGCCGCGTCGTCGAGAGCCGCGCAGCGCTGGAGGCGAAGCTCGAAGACGTCACGGCCGAACACGAAGACGCGATCCCCCGCCCCCCCCACTGGGGCGGCTACGTCGTCCGGCCCTCCGCCGTCGAGTTCTGGCAGGGCCGCCCCAACCGCCTCCACGACCGCCTCCGCTACCGCCGCTCCGACGA
>CAZCUZ010000129.1:0-1712 GCA_964502085.1 uncultured Salinivenus sp.
GGGCGTTCCTCTTGCCTCGCTCCTCAAAATGACAGAAATTCGGGCGTGTGAAGACTCTTAGACGAACGGATACACGTCGTTTTCTTGTGGGCAAACGCAGTCTCAAAAATCCCGCAACAGGTCGCTTCGGCATCGTGCGAATACGGCGGGATTTTCCGGAGGACAGGGGGGAACGACGAATTTTAAAATGGGAATCCGAACATAATGAACGTCCGTCAATACTGTAAAACCGGTTTCAGTAGTTTAAAAGTGCTTCCGTACGCAGAGAGGCCCGTGGTTCGCTTCGGTCTCCTCGTTCTCGTCCCGATTCTTACAGCTTCCGTTTCTCATGTCCGTCACCATCCGAACCGTTGCGGACGAAGCTGACGTGTCTCCGGCAACGGTGTCCCGCGTCTTCAACGACACGGCTCCGGTCGAAGAGTCGACCCGTGAGCGCATTTTGGAAGCGGCCGACCGGCTCGGCTATGTGCCGAACGCCACTGCCCGCAGCCTGAGCCTGAAGGAGACCCAGACGTTTGGGGTGCTTCTTCCCTTTCTGACCGGAGAATACTTTCCGGAGGTCATTCGCGGGCTCGACCAGGCCGCTCGCGAGCACAATCGGCTGCTCATGCTCTCCAGTTCCCACCACACGCCGGACGACCTGCGGCGGGCCCTCGCGTCCATGCACGGGCGCATTGACGGCCTCGTCCTCATGCTGCCGCAGCTGCTCCCTACGGACTACGAGGAGCATCTGCCGGAAGAGGTGCCCGTGGTGCTGCTCAACTCCAAGCCGGAGGGGCACGACTACAGTGTGCTGTCGGTCGACAATCGCGAAGGCGGGCGCCTCGCGACGCAACACCTCGTTGAGCAGGGGCACGAGCGGATTGGGATCATTACCGGAAATCTCGCCAATCACGAAGCTGAGGAGCGCCTGGACGGCTACCGCAGGGCCCTGGAGGAAGCCGGGCGTGAGCCCTCCGACGACTGGATTGTGGAGGGCGCGTTCACCCGGACCTCCGGCGAAGAGGCGATGCGTGAACTCCTGGACGTGACGCCCCCTCCCACCGCCGTCTTTGCGTCGAACGACTACATGGCGATGGGCGCCATCCGTGTGCTGCGAAAGACCGGGCACGAGGTGCCCGCGGACGTGTCCATCGTCGGCTTCGACGATCTGCCGAGTGCGCGGCACTTTACGCCGTCTCTCACCACGATCGACGCCCGCATGGTGGATCTCGGCACCGAGGCGATCTCGATGCTGTTGGAGTTGGCGGAGGACCGGTCGGCGGAGCGTCGCGTCAACCAGCTCGAGCCCCGTCTTCAGGTGCGAGCGTCCACCGATCGTCCTCCGAAAGGCGCCCGGGATGGAAGACGGACCCGGACGTAAGGAACCGAATGCGTTTTTGCCTCGGTCGGCGATCGAATTCAGAGAGACGCGCGATGAGATACGTCAGCGGAGGAGCGGCGATTTTGTTTGGGCTCATGGCGGCGGTTCAGATCAACGATCCGGACCCGTACGTTTGGGTCCTCGCCTACGGCGCCGCGGCCGTCGGGTCCGCGTTGTACGCCGGCGGTGCGTTCCCGCGACGCCCGGCGGTGATCCTGTGCGGCGGGTACGTCCTCGGAATCGTCGCTCTCCTTCCCCGGGTGTGGGCGTCGTCTCCGTTCCGAGCCGAACAGATGATGGGGCTTGCGGAAGCGGCTCGGGAGATTGGGGGCCTCGCGCTCGCTGCGGG
>CAZCUZ010000129.1:1812-7544 GCA_964502085.1 uncultured Salinivenus sp.
TCGGACGAGTAGCAATCGAGGCAGCCCCAGTGGTGCCTCGATCGGTTGCTGAGTGAGTTCAAGCAGCTTCTTGGAGTATGCAGTCATTTCGACCGGAGAGCGCCGAATAGGCGCTCGGAGTGGAGAAATCTCTTCGAATCCAGCGGAAACGCATTCTAACGAGCATATTCTCTCGAATGCGGTCCTCTTGCTCGGATGAGGAGAACGATTGAATCCATACCCATACGCTTGACTGCACTTAGCGACGGTCGTTTTCGAGGACGAGAAACGGGAGCGTTGAGTTCGGCTCCCCCCCGTCCCCCGAGTAGCGCTGTGCAAAGTTGCCGAGGACGAGGTCCGCATCCCCGTCCCCGTCGTAGTCCCCGGCGTCCATGCGAATCCATCGGCCCCGATCCTCGATGGGCGGGGCGTGCGGCACGAACGTCATCTCCTCCGTCTGCTCCAGGTACACGAAGTCCTGCCCCGACGGGTCGCGAATGTCGGCGAAGAAGCCGATCATGGCAATGTCCAGGTCGCCGTCCCCGTCGAAGTCCCGGGCAATCGCGTCCGTGGCCCCGTTGAGGTGGTAGAAGTAACGTTTTTCGTACTGAAAATCCCCCTGATTGAGGTACACGTACGCGCCGTGGAAGGGCTTGAGGATGGGGGAGTAATCCGCATTGTCCCCGCTGGTGTATAAAATGTCGGGCCGACCGTCGTCGTTGAAGTCGGTGACCTGAAAGCTCGACGACCCGTAGTGCGGGGGAAACTCGAGGAGCTGTTTCTGCTCGAACCCGCCCTGTTGGTCGTTCAGAAAGAGCCAGACGCCCTCGCGGGAGTGCCCGAAGAGAGCCATCACGTCGAGCCATCCGTCGCCGTTGAAGTCGCCGACCTCGGCGTCGACGGCCCCGGGGACGTCGCGGAGAACGGTTTTTCGGTACGTTCCGTCGGGCTGCTGCTCGAACAGGTAGAGGCCGCCGACGGTGTGGCCGAAGCCACAGACCACCCAGTCGCGGCGTCCGTCGTCGTCGAAGTCGCCCGGACGGGCGCACACGGGGCGGGGCACATTTTCGACGAGGGCGGTCTGGGCGCCCGTCTCCAGATTCAGGTCTCGGACGGCGCCGCTCGAGTCGTTGACGGCCCGCATCGTGCCGATGTCCGTGAACACGGCGTGACGGTCTCCCGTCGAATCCCGGACGAACTGCGTCTCGACCCCTTTCATCGGGGGAACCTCGACGGCGGAGCGTTCCAGGTTCGGCGTCCACCGGTACGTTCGTTCCGAGGTGACGTGGCCCGTGTAAATGTGACGGCGGAGGGAGTCGATTTCCACCATTGCAGTTGCCGGAGCGCGCCGGTCGCGGGCGGGCGGTTCGCGCACGGAAAAGCCCGGCAGATCGCGCTGGAGATGGGGGTCGGGGGGCGGCAGGAGGAGAGAGTCCGGGGCTCGCGACTCGAAATATTCGACGATGGCCCGCCACTCCGAAAGCGTGACGGTCGTGTCTGAGCTCGCGGGGCGTGCACCCTCCTCCTTGAAGTAGTGATCGTCCCACATCACCTGGATGCCCATCCGCGGGGCCATGGCCGGCAGGACGCCCTGGGTCCACGTCTCGCGGTCGAGCGAGGAGGGGGCCACCGGGGCGTGGCAGGTGCCGCAGTGCTCGCCGGCGAGTTGACGCCCCTTCTGCACGACAGGGTCTGCGTCGGACGACGGTGCCCGCTCCCCCTCGGTGCAGCTCAAGGTGATTATCGTCGTGACGACGAGCGCGATCGAGGAAACGAGCAGAAACTGAGAGGGGCTGGGGAGCCGGCTCGCGGAGGAGAAAGACATGGAGGGGGAGGTGGACCGGAAGAGGGAGAAGGGAGGCGACGAGCGTTCGGACGGGCGTCGTTCCGGGGGCGATCAGAATGTCGGCGTGAGGGGAAGGAGGCGTCCCGTACAACGGAAATTCGAGTGAGTGACGTCGAGAGATGCTCCACCACGTCTGCTTCATAATGCCGGACGAGGATCTCTTCCGCAAATGGAGTGCGTCCGCGTCGGGCGGGGTTGGGAGGCGAACTCGCGTGCCCACGTACACCGGGCGACTGGAGCGACGGCTCGTTTTAACGCGCGGTGGTGGCGACAACGGGTTTGGAGAGTCTCCCCTCTTTGGTTTATCGGCCAAATATCGTTAACCCGAGTTGCGGGGCACAGAGGTTGTGCCACGGAGGACGGCCGACACCCCGGGGAGTACTTCACAGCGCCGCGGACGACGGACCGCCTCAAGCGCCACATTCGGCGGTCTGTGGACCGAAAGCCTTCGGTCCGCCGGTGGTTCGAACGGTAGCACGGAGGTCGCAACGTAGGGTATTTGCGTCGGTGATTTAATACACCAATGTTTTTCTCATTTTCTCCGTTGTTCTTGGGTCATGTCTGTGCGGAGACGGGGGGGGGGGGGTGGGAGACACACCGTGTGTACGGCAGGGGACGGCAGAGGAGTGCACACGGTCACAATTGGCTGGAAGAGGGGCACTCTCAGAGGTGTATCCAGTGTTTTTATGGTAGGGTAGACACATAAAATAAAGTCACCTTACCTGTTTGTATTAACATTTTCTTTACATTTAATTTTCGAACTGGATTGACTTTACCGTTCACGTAATCTTGCTTCTAGGGTACGGTTGAAAACGGTTGCACGAGCAGTCGTCGTCTCCGTGGCCAATCGAAATTCCTCACCGCTGGTTTTCGCTACTTGCACGAAACGACATGCAAAAATTACTACACCCTCCCTCTTTTCGCGTCCCAGAGAGGATGGGAACGCTTCTCTTTGGGATTATGCTTCTTTTTGTTTTTTGCGGACTGCCGGGAACCGTGAACGCTCAGGACGGCCCCACAGTCTCGGGGACGGTCACGGACGGAACGACCGACGAGACGCTCCCGGGGGTGAACATTCAGGTGGTCGGTACCCAGATCGGAACCACCACGGGTGCGGACGGCACGTATGAACTGACGGTGCCCAGCGACGAGTCGACGCTTCAGTTTTCGTTCGTCGGGTATCAGAGTCAAACGGTCGACGTACAGGGTCGCACGGCGATCGACGTGACGCTGGAGCCGGAGACGCTGACCGGCGAAGAGGTGGTGGTCGTCGGGTACAGCGAGCAGCGCCGCGCCGACCTGACGGGCTCGGTGGACGTGGCCGACGTTGACGACTTGCAGGAGTTGTCCTCCGCTCAGGTGACCGAGCAGCTTCAGGGACAGCTTGCCGGCGTGACGGTTCGAACCTCCGGCCAGCCCGGCGACGAGCCGCAGATCAACATTCGAGGGTTCAACACCTTCGGGAATAACCAGCCGCTCTTCGTCGTCGACGGGGTGCCGACGCAGAACATCTCGTTCCTGAATTCCCGCGACATCGAGTCGCTGCAGGTGTTGAAGGACGCCGGGGCTGCCTCGCAGTACGGGGCGCGTGCCTCCAACGGGGTCGTCGTGATCAGCACCAATCAGGGCGACGACGACGGCATTTCCGTCAATTACAACGCCAGCGTGGGGTACCAAGTCCCCGAGTCGGGCAACGTGTACAATGCACTCGATCCTCAGGAGCAGGGGGAGCTCGAATGGCGGGCGCAGAGGAATGCGGACAATGATCCGTCTCACACCGTGTGGGGCGACGGGGAGGAGCCGCAGGTCCCGACGTGGCTCGAGCCCGTAGGAGCCCAGGATCCAAACACCGACGATTACTATGTGAATCCGGAATATACGGAGGAGTCGCCGGGGGACTTCACGCAGTACGTTCGGTCGAATCCGGAGGGCACAAATTGGTATGACGAAATCACCGAACCGGCAATGCAAACCACGCATGGCCTGAGCGTAGGGGGAGGGGGGGATCTGGGGAATTTTTACACCTCGGTCAACTACACGAACCAGGAGGGAACGCTCCTCAACACCTCCTATGAGCGGTATTCCGTGCGGGCCAACACGGTGTTCAACGTGACGGACAATCTCCGGATTGGAGAGAATATGACCTTTACGGTCAGTGAGAATCTTCAGGACGGGACGCTGCAGGAGGGACAGGCCCTGGGAATGGCGTACCGGCAACACACCGTCATTCCCGTCCGCGACATCCGCGGAAACTTTGCCGGTACCTCGGTTGCGGAAAACTCGCTCGGAAACGCCAAGAATCCGGTTGCCTTTCGCTATCGGTCGCGAACGGATGACGACGAAGATCGTCGGCTCTTCGGAAACGTGTTCGTGGAGTATGACTTCCTGGAAGACTTTAACGCCCGTTCGAGCTTTGGAGCCGACATCAGTTCGGGGTACTTTAAGACGTTCGGATATCCGGAGTACGAGAACTCGGAGAACATCACCACGAATTCGTACACCGAGCAGGTCTACAATGATCGGAGCTGGACGTGGTCCAACGAGTTGACCTACGACGCCACGATCGCCGAGGATCACAATCTCACGGTTCTCGCGGCGGCGGAGGCGGTCCAGGACGTGGTCCGCTTCGACGACGTGGCGCGACAGGGGTACTTCAGCTTCAACCCCGACTTCACGCAGCTGGAAACTGGGTCGGGATCTCCCGTCATAAACTCCTCTAATCGAGCGGAGAATCAGCTGCTCTCCGTCATCGGGAATGTGGACTACAACTACGATAGCACGTACCTTCTCAGCTTTACGATTCGCCGAGACGGGTCGTCCAAGTTCCTGAACAATCAGTGGGGAACGTTCCCGTCTGCGACGGCCGGTGTTCGGGTGTCGAACATGGGGCCCCTTCAGGATATCGGCTGGCTTACGGACCTCAAGGTTCGAGGCGGATACGGCGTAATGGGGAATCAACTCAACGTCGATCCGAACAACGCTTATACCCTTTATGGGGGGACGATCGGGAATTCCTATTATCCCCTTGACGGATCAAACAGCAGTCCCCAGCAGGGCTTTCGACAGGTGCGAATCGGGAACCCGGGCGCACAGTGGGAGCGCAACGAGGACATTAACGTTGGGGTTGACTTCGCTGTGCTCAACGGGCAGGTCGAGGGAACGGTGGACTTCTATCAGAAGAACGTTGAAGATCTACTCTACAACCCGGCCCTGCCGGCCACCGCGGGTGCGGCGGACCCCCCGTTTCGGAACGTGGCGAGCATGCGCAACCGGGGCATCGACGTATCGCTCCGCGGCGCTCAGTCGTTCTCCGACGATGCGGAGCTGAGCGGGCGTCTCACCCTCACGACGTACGACAACGAGATTCAGTCCATTGCGCAGGGGGTCGAGCAGTTCAGCATGGACAACCGTCGCTTTGGGCTTCCGATCATCCGCAATGAGGTCGGCCATCCCATCTCCTCGTTTTACGGATACGACATCGCCGGTTTTTGGCAGAACGAGGACGAGATTGAGCAGGCAAACCAGGAGGCCCAGCAGGCCACCGGCGACTCCGATGCGGAGTACATGGAAGACGCCGGGGTCGGTCGGTTCCGGTACCGCGACGTGAACGACGACGGTCAGATTACGGATGCCGACCGGACGCACCTCGGAAGTCCGCATCCGGACTTCACCTACGGACTGAACCTCAACTTCACGTACAGCAACGTTGACTTTTCAATGCAGTTGTACGGCGAGCAGGGGAAGGAAATCTGGAATCAAACGAAGTGGTGGACCGACTTTCGGGGAACGTTCAACGGGATGAAGAACGAAACCGCACTCTACGATTCCTGGCAGGAAGAAGGAGACACGAGATCCGACGTCTCCGCGCCCATTCAGTCGACTGGAAACTACTTCAGTACGGCCTCGG
>CAZCUZ010000130.1:0-5128 GCA_964502085.1 uncultured Salinivenus sp.
TCGGTATTGAGATCATGGATCGCCCCGACGGCCCCGAGTGGCGACGGAAGGTGGAGCTGTGACGAAAATTTCGTAGTGCGTATTGCGTATCGCTCCTCATCAAACAAAGCGCCCCAAAATACGCGCCCGTCGCTTCGTCCCCAGACGGAGGGGGGGTCTAGCCTTCGACCCTCGATCGTCCCCCCTCCTCTTCGGCTCTCCTCCTTCCCCTCTCGACCCTGACGCAGTACGTAATACGAAATACGCAACACGCCTACCCTCATGGCCCCATCCCCTGAATACAACATACCCATTCGTCCGAGGCGACTTCGCCAAACCCCGAACATCCGCCGCATGGCGCGGGAAACGCGGCTGTCGACGGACAACCTGATCGCCCCGCTGTTCGTGATGGGCGGGGAAAACGATCGGGAGGAGGTCTCGTCCATGCCGGACACGTACCGCCACACGATCGACCGGCTCGTCGCCCACGCCGAGACGCTGTATGAGATCGGCATCCCCGCCGTCGCTCTCTTTCCGGCCATCCCCGATTCCCTGAAGACGCCGGATGCATCGCACGCTCTCGACCCGGACCACCTGTATCCCAACGCGGTGCGGGCCCTCAAGGACGCGGTGCCGGGGCTGATGGTGATCACGGACACGGCCCTCGACCCCTACAATTCCGACGGTCACGACGGCATCGTGCACGACGGCACCATCGACAACGACGCCACGATTGCCGTCATGTGCGAAATGGCCGTCCTCCACGCCGAGGCCGGCGCCGACATTGTAGCGCCGTCCGACATGATGGACGGACGCATAGGCGCGATCCGCGACGCCCTCGACGCCGCCGGGCACACCGACGTGGCCCTCCTCTCCTACACCGCCAAGTACTCCTCCTCCTACTACGGCCCGTTCCGCGACGCCCTCGACTCGGCCCCGAAGGCCGACCAGGCATCCTCCGACAAAGACATCCCCGAAAACAAGGACACCTACCAGATGGACCCGGCCAACGGCGAGGAGGCCGTCCGCGAGCTCATGCTCGACCTCGACGAAGGTACCGACATGGTAATGGTGAAGCCCGCCCTCCCCTACCTCGACGTCATCCACCGCGTCAAACAGCACAGCGACGTGCCCGTGGCCGCCTACAACGTGAGCGGGGAGTACGCCATGATCAAGGCCGCCGGCCAAAATGGCTGGCTCGACGAGAAGAAGTGTGCCCTCGAAGCCCTCACCGGCATCCGTCGGGCTGGCGCCGACCTCATTCTCACCTACTTTGCCGAGGACGCCGCCCACTGGCTCGACGCCTGAACCGATCCGACCTCTGCCTCGACTCCGCACCAATTACTCGCTCCTCGAACCCTCCTTCTCCACATGCGCACCTCCCTCACCGCTCTCGTCCTCCTTGCTCTCACGAGCCTATCCCTTTCCGCCACCGCCCAGCCCTCCTGGCAAAATCAGATTAGCGTCACGGGAGGCCCGCAGATCACCACGGGTCCCTTCGAAGACACGTGGAAAACTGGCAGTGGACTCGCCGTCACCTACTATTCCCGCCCCTCCTCTTACTTCTTCTTCGGCCTGCGCGGGGGCTACCATCGCTTTCAAGCCCAGACCGGCACTGCCGAACTGAACGTCATCCCCCTCCAGTTCGCCTCCAAACTCAACTTCACCCTCACGGGCCTCCAACCCTACGTGGGCGTCGACGGCGGCTTCTACCTGTTGCGCCCCAACGGAGGATCCGATTCATCCGAGTTCGGCGTCGCCCCGAAATTCGGCTTTCGTCTCCCCATTGCCTCCGGCGTCGACGTCGACCTGAACGCCACGTACGAGGTCATCCTCCAGGACCCCGACGAGCAATCCTACGTCGGCCTCAACGCGGGCGTGGCCTACATCTTCGGACGGTAATCAGCAATGGCGACCTCCGAGTTGCGAATTTCGAATTCGCTGCCGTTCTCTGTACGTTCTCCCCCCCCGCATACGAGCCTCTTTTCATCGCGTTAGAAATGACATTCGAGAGCTTGACTTCTCTGTTGGAGAGGGCGTTCTCATGACTCGTTATGAGGTTGACCCCAACAGGGAATAGACCAATCCACTCGACATTCAAAACTCGACATTCCAAAATGGCTATTGAAGTTTCCCACATCGACTACAGCGACCTCTCCGGCGGCCTCGTCCGCATGATGGACCGGTTCAAGGAAGAAGGCACCCTCACCGGCGAGATCGAGCAGGACGACCGCCTGCGCGAGGACCCGAACGCGGCGCTCCTCGGTCTCCTCTACGACCAGCGCGTCCGCGCCGAGTCGGCCTTCACCGGCCCCCTCCGCCTCGAGGACCGCCTCGGGCACCTCGACATGGAGAAAATCGCGGCGATGGACTTCGACGAGTTCCAGGACCACTTCGCCGAATCCCCCGCCGTGCACCGCTTCACCAACAAGATGGCGGAAACCACCCAGGAGGTGGCGGGCCTCATTGCCGAGGAGTACGACGGCAACGCCGCCAACATGTGGAACGACGGCACCGACCTCGATACCATCGAGAAGCGCTTGCAGGAGCTGCCCGGCTTCGGCCCGGCGAAGGCCTCCAAAATCAAGTACGTCCTCCACTACTTCGGGCACCGCGACTTCAGCGACGAGGAATAGGGGCCCCCACCGGACGATCATCCCGAACAATTCGGGCGGTTCACTATAGCGCCTCGACCTCCTCCGGCAGCTCGCCGTACAGGACGTTCCCGGGGACGTCCGGATCGTTCGAGAGGTAGAACTCCGTCGTCGCCTTCGCCAGGTCCTCCTCCGTGAGGACGCCCGTATCCTCCCGATCGAGCCGGCGAAAGACCGACGGATCGGCGTCCACGCCCCAGGCGGCCAGCCAGTTCAAAAACTCCTCCTCGGAAATCTCCCCGTCCCCGTTCCGATCGATGGCGCGGAACGTGTGGCGGGCGGCCCGCTCCAGGTTCTCGATGGAGCGGCTGCCGTCGCCCATGCTCACGGCCACCTTGAAGCGGGCCCAGTACTGTCGCCACTCCTCGCGCGTGATCTGGCCGTCGTCGTTCGCGTCGGCGAGGCTGGAGAGGTGCTCCCACCACTGCATCACGCGCCGGCGCAACTGCTCTCGCTTCTCTTCGTCGGTCACGTCGAGCGATTCGGCCAGTCGATCCGCTCGCATCCGAAAGTCGTCGGCCTCGATGAGCCCGTTGTCGTCCTCGTCGATGAGGTCGAAGTAGTAGGCGGCTTTTTGCCGTTGTAAAGTGCCGAGCATAGGACGTGGCGACGATGAAAGGAAACGGACGGATCGTCTCTGCAAAAAAGAGGGGGTAGCTCCGGTTTTCTGGCCTGTTCGTTTAAGGTCCGGATGCGACGGAACGAGATCAAGGACACCCGCACGTCTCATCGCGGACCTCGAAAAGGGAGAAAAAGACCCGCACGACGCACTGCGTGGATCCCAACGCATTTCGTTTTCCCGATGGTCCCCTTTCCCTCTTTGCGCGCCCTTCCCCCTCCACTTCGGGAGAAACAGCGGCGGGGGGCGTAGGTTCGACCCGTCGCCATTCAACCTCCCTTCATCGACGAGACGACGTACCATGCCTTCTCGACGAGACTTCCTCAAAAACGCCGGTGCGTGGTCGGCCGGCGGCGTGCTCGGGGCCGGTGCATCCGGCAGTCCGCTTTTCTCGTCCGACCGAGCCCCAGCAGAAAACGGATGGGCCCGCGGCTCAAAGCTCGGCATCTCCACGTATTCGTACTGGCACTTCGACGGCGAGCCCGTGCCCATCAAACACGTGATTGACGAGGCTTCCGTCATCGGGGTGGGCGGCGTCGACGTGCTGCACCGGCAGATGCCCCGCGAAACGCCCGAATACGCCCGAGAGCTGCGCCGGTACGCGTTTGCACAGGGTGTCGACCTGATCTGCCTCTCCATCCACCAGGACTTCGTGACGCCCGACGAGCGGGAGCGCCAGCATCACGTCAACCACACGAAGCACACCCTCGAGCTCGCCAGTCAAATGGGCATCCCCTGCATCCGCGTCAACTCGGGCCGCTGGGGCACCATCGACTCGTTCGACAAACTCATGGAGGCGGAGGGCAAAGAGCCTCCGCTGGAGGGATACTCTGAGGACGATGCCTACCAGTGGTGCATCGAGGCCTTCAAAAAATGCGTGCCCGTCGCGCGGGAGAAGGGCGTCGTGATGGCCCTCGAAAACCACTGGGGCCTCACGAGCTCTGCCGAAGGCGTGCTCCGCATCGTGGAGGCCGTCGACTCCCCGTGGCTGCAGGTGCTCGCCGACACCGGCAATTTCCCCAATCAGACGTACGATCAGCTGGAGACGTTGGCTCCCCACACGATTCTCGTGTCTGCAAAGACGTACTACGGCGGCGGCGAGTGGTACTCGCTCGACCTCGACTACGAGCGCATCGCCCAAATCTTCCGCGACGCCGACTTCCAGGGCTACGTGACACTCGAGTTCGAGGGCACGGCCGACCCGGCCCCGTCCGTCCGGAAGAGCCTGACGCGGCTTTCGGAAGCGTTCCAGGGATGAGAGGTCTAAAAAGCAACTGGAAACGTGCGCTTGTCCTCACGAAAGTTCTTTGCGGGATACCGAACCGGGACCCCGTTTGCCCGTGAAAACACGTAAAGCAATTTTCCACCTCCCAATCCAATCCCATGCCGAAATGTTTTCAGATTGAAAGTGATCAAGAGGACATCATCCTGCGGTTCAACCGAGATCTCGTTGACCCGGCGTCCCTGTCCCGATTGCTCAACTACGTGGAGTTATCTTCGCTCCGCCAGAAAAGTGAATTGACGTCCGAGCAGGCCGACGCACTTTCCGACGAGATCGACGCGGCCGTCTGGGAAAAAGTCCAAGAGAAATATACTTCGTAGTGCAGCGCCAATCGTCGTCGTACGGATCCATGCGAACTCCCCCCTCGACAAAATTAACACGTCACTCCGCCGACCGTCGGGACGAAGCGACTCGCCCGGGAAACGTTGAGTTCGCAACGGTACCTGAAGAACGAGACTGGACAAATCCACAGTAGGCCGTGCGCCCAATTGTGGTCGATACCAACATTTTGTTCTCGGCACTGCTTAAAAGCGGATCCCCATTCACCGAGGTACTCTTGAGCGACGAGCGGAAATTCGTCGTCAATGAACTCGC
>CAZCUZ010000130.1:5228-7466 GCA_964502085.1 uncultured Salinivenus sp.
AATATTGACGAGACGGACGCCCCTCACGTCGCCATCACGATCGAACTAGACGGTCTCCTCTGAACCGGCGATGAACACCTGAAGTCCGGATTGCAGAAGCAGGGTTTTGAACATTTCTTTGAGCCCTGAGACCCGTTCTCAAAATGCCATTAACGCCTCCACCTTTGGCCGCAGCTTTCGCCTCGCCGAAAAGACCTCGTCCTCCAGCGGCTTGGCGAAGGGCACCGGCAGGTCTTCGGCGGCCACTCGCGTGATGGGGGCATCGAGAAGCTCGAACGCCGTTTCTCCCAGCTCTGCCGCAACCTCGGCCCCGAAGCCGGCGGTGCGCGTCGCCTCGTGGAGCACGAGCAGCCGGTTCGTCTTCTCCAGCGAATCCCGCACCGTCTCGCGGTCCCACGGCACCAGGGTCCGCAGGTCGAGGACCTCCAGCTCCACCCCGTTCGCCTCGGCCTGATGCGCGGCCTCCTCCAGCGCCCAGTGCACGCCCACGCCGTAGGTGACGACCGTGGCGTCGGTTCCCTCTCGCGCTACGCGCGCCTCGCCAAACGGAAGACGATACGGCTCCGCGGGCACCTCGCCGCGGACCGAACGATAGAGCTTCTTGTGCTCGAAGAAGAGCACCGGATTCGGATCGGCGAGAGCGTGGTGCAAAAGTCCCTTCGCGTCCCGCGGCGTGGCGGGCACGACGACCTTCAACCCCGGCACGTGGCAGAACCAGGCCTCCCTTGACTGCGAGTGGAACGGCCCGGCCCCGATGCCCCCGCCAAAGGGCGCGCGGATGGTCACGTTGACGGGCTGGCCCCAGCGGTAGTGGGTCGTCGCGAGGTTGTTGACGATCTGATTGAAGCCGCACGAGATAAAGTCCGCGTACTGCATCTCCACGACCGGGGTCAGCCCCTCCACAGCCAGCCCCATGCCCGCCCCGAGGGCCCCGCTCTCGACGATGGGCGTGTTGCGGACGCGCTCCCGACCGAATTCCTCGACGAAGCCCTCGGTCACCTTGAAGACACCGCCGTACTCGGCCACGTCCTGTCCCATCACGATCACGTCCTCGTCGGCCTGCATCGCCTCCCACAGCGCCGCCTGCACAGCGTCGACGAAGCGGGCCTCCTCCGTCTCGGCGTCGGAGGGCGCCGGACCGCTCTCGGGACCGGGCGCAAAGACGGCGTCGCGCTCCGCCTCGGGCGTGCTCGTCACCTCGGGCTGCTTCAGCGCCCACTCGGCCAGACGATCGACCTCCGTCTCCAACTCGGTCCGGATCGCCTCCATCTCCTCCGGATCGAGCGCACCCTCGTCCCGCAGGGTCGCAGAAAAACGATCGATCGGGTCCTTGTCCTTCCACGTCTCGATCCGCTCGTCGGGGACGTAGGCCGTCCCGGAGGCCTCCTCGTGCCCCCGCACACGGAAGGTCTTCATTTCCAGCAGGACGGGGCCTTCCGCCCGGGCGTAGGCGCGCGCCGCTCGCACGGCGTCGATCACGTCCATCACGTCGTTTCCGTCCACCACCTCACCGGGCACGTCGTAGGCGGCGGCCGCGTCAGCGATATTCTCGGTCGCCACCGCCTCGTCGGTGGGCGTCGACAGCCCGTAGCCATTGTTTTCCACCAGAAAGACGACGGGCAAGCCCCACACGGCCGCGAGGTTGAGCGCCTCGTGGAAATCGCCCTCGCGCGTCCCCCCGTCGCCGCAAAAGGCACAGGCCACGCGGTCCTCGTCGCGGTAGCGAACGGCCTGTCCCAGACCGCACGCCACCGGGAGCATGGCCGCCATGTGCGAGATCATGCCCACGATGTTCTTCTCGGGCAACCCGAAGTGGAAGGTGCGGTCGCGCCCGTTCGTGAAGCCGCCTTCCTTTCCCATCAGCTGGCAGAAGAGACGCTCCCGGTCGACGTCGCGCGTGGTCCACACCCCCAGATTGCGGTGCATGGGGAGTAAATAGTCGCGCTCCGCCAGCGCCCAGGCCGTCCCCACCGCAATGGCCTCCTGTCCAATCCCGCTAAACCACTTCGCGAGGCGGCCCTGTCGGATGAGGCTGAGCATCTTTTCCTCGATGATGCGGGGCTCGACCAGCGCCCGGTAGAGAGCGCGACGGTCGAGATCCGCAGGAGCGTCGAGAGAAAAATCGGAGGAAGACATACGAGTCTAGGGCAATCGAATGGGAAAATCCAGGTCGACCGGGGAATCGATGATCGATCCCATGGGACACGACAAAATCCGGAAGCGTCTTCACACGCCCGA
>CAZCUZ010000131.1:0-4055 GCA_964502085.1 uncultured Salinivenus sp.
CCGACGCCATGCGACTGACCGACGAAGAAAAGGCCGTGCGCCGCGAGATTGAGGACTGGCAGCACGCCGACGCATCCATTGCCGCCCAGGCCATGGACTGGGCCATGCGACCGGTGGACTGGGCCGTCGACCGGACCGTGGCACCCGAGACGATGGATCACGTCGTGGACCGCATCCACCAGTTTCTGTCGACGCTCACCGACGCGTCGGAGTGGACGTTCGAGGACGACGACATCCTCGCCGCCGCGGAGAAGCGGGACCTGCCGGTCCAGTCAATCGAGGATCTGCGCGATCGCCCCATCGAGGAGCTCGATCCCTTGGCCCGTAGCCGCTTCCGGCAAAACACGATCATGGCGGCCCTTGAGGGCGGAGGCACCGGCCTCATCGGCACAGCCTTCCTCGCGGCCGACATTCCCCTCCTCTTTACCATCAACCTGCGTCTCATCCAGCAGATCGGGGCCTGCTACGGCTTTCCGCTGCGGGGTCCGCGGTTCCGGCCGCTCGTCCTCTCCGTCTTCAACGTTGCGGCGTCGGGCGGGTCCGAGGCCCGCAACGAGGCCCTGCGCGAAGTGAGCGTGGCCGCCGCCGCGTTTGCCGGCGACCACGACTACGAGGGACGCGTGTCCGGCACCTTCCGGGACCAGAACCGCCACCTCCCCCGCGAGATTGCGAAGGGCCTCGTGGAGCGGAAGCTGGGACAGACGGTGCCGCTGGCCGGGGCCGCGGTCGGGGCCGGTGTGAACTACTGGTTTACGAGCGAAACGGCCGAGGCGGCGTTCATGTGTGCGCGGGCCCTCTACCTGGACTGGAAGGAGCGGCAGCAGGGGTGCGAGGGCAGGGGAGCACGGGAGCGTGGGAGCGGAGGGGGCGCAAGAGGGTGAGGGGACCCCATTCTCCAATCCAGCATCCGAATTCCGCCCATTCCACGATCGCTATCGGCCTTCGTAGAGCCGAGCGGCCAGGCGGTTGGGGAGGTCGTCGGCAGTCCGAATCTTTTCGGCGGCGCCGTCGACGTCGTAGCTGAGTCGGACGTTGTGATACTCGAACGTGTCGGTGTCGAACAGGCCGAAACTCAGCTTCGGGTTCTGGTCGCGGGGCTGGCCCACGCTGCCCACGTTCACGAGAAAGCGGTGGCCCCGTCGCACGCGAAGTACGCCCAGCTGGTCGGCCATGACGGCGGGGACGTGGGTGTGACCGATAAAACACAGGTCGGTGTCGAAGTGTGCGAACTGCTCCTGGGCGGCCGGGTACGTCGTGAGGCGCTTCCAGGCCGTCGGGGCGTCCGGCGTGGCGTGCACGAACGTGCAGGTCTCGGTGCTCAGCGTGAGGGGCAGATTCGCGAGGTACGCCAGCTGGTCGTTCGAGAGGCAGCGCCGGTTGTGGCGGGCCGCCTCCTGCCCGTCGGCCGGAAGCGCGTCGAGGGCGTGCTCCCGGACCACCGCTGCGTCGTGGTTGCCGAGCACAACCCCGGTGCAGTGTTTGCGGACCAGTTCGATGCAGGCAGCGGGATCGGCGTTGTAGCCAACGACGTCGCCTAGACAGTAGACGGCGTCGACACCGGCACTCTCGATGCCGTCAAGGGCGCGCTTCAGGGCTTCTACGTTCGAATGGACGTCGGAAATGACTGCAATTCGCACGAGGAGCGAGTGGTGGATGAGGAAGAAAGTACACGAGTACCTTTTTCGAGAAAACATACGCCTTTACGAATCCCTAATCCGTCGCGTCGGTAACAATTGACACGAACTTGTTTTTTACTGAAAGGACATTGGTATATTACTTGTCGAACCGATAAAATAAGTGTTAGAAAACGTTCGCACTGCGACAGTCCCGTGACGACGAGGCTGTCGGGCAGAGTGCGGGGTCTGGGCGCTGCAGCACCCGTTGAAGCGCCGCGACCTCTTCCCACCGGCAAGTCGTCGGGTAAGGTCATTGTAACGTTTTAACGTAACTGAAACTCCCCTGTGTACGTCGTTCGCCACCGTACTTCTACGATGAGGGGGGAATACGGTTATTCGTGTGTTGTCCCATATAATTTGTAAACGGAGATGAAGCTTATACTATTGGTCGAAGACGAACCGAAACTGGCGCGGACCCTCGAGAAAGGACTGAAGCGGGATGGTCCCTATCGGATTCACCACGTCACCAGTGCCGAGGAAGCCCTCGAAAAGACGGCCGAACACCGGTACGACGCCATGGTCGTCGATTGGCTGCTGCCGGAGATGAATGGACCGGAGCTGATTGAGGATCTTCGCGGCGAGGGGTACTCGACCCCGATTCTTATGCTCACGGTCCGAGACAGTGTCGAGGATCGAATCAAAGGACTCGAAAGTGGAGCGGACGACTACCTCACGAAGCCCTTTTCGATGGAGGAGGTGCAGGCCCGGGTTCGAGCCCTGCTCCGCCGCCCGGCCGAGTGGACGCAGCTCGACGAGATCACGGTGGGGCCCCTCGAGGTGAACTCGGCGACGCAGGAGGCACGCGTGTCCGGGGAGCTGCTCGACCTTCGCAAGAAGGAGTTTGACCTCCTTCGCCTGTTGGCCGACCGGGAGCCGAACGTCGTGTCCCGCAGTGTGATTGCCGAGCGCGTGTGGGGATCGGAGTTCGTGTCGGACAACTCGATCGACGTGACGGTGTCGGGGCTTCGAAAGAAGCTCGAGAACGCGAAAAACGGCGAAAGCGAGGACATGCGCCTCGAAACCGTTCGGGGTGTCGGCTACCGGCTCATGGTCGAGGACGGGGAAGAATGACTCGCGTTCCTGAACGTCTGTAAGGGGTCTTCAGCCGAATGTCGTGTGCAGCGGTGTCCGTCGTCCCACCGGACGCCGTTTGCCAGGGGGCGGGAGGCCTCGGCAGTGCGGCAGGAGGCGAGGAGAGGCCGCACCGGGAGCGGGGATGCTCCCGAACGTCCCCTCTGTCCGATCGACGAATTCCGCCCTCTTCGGGATGCGTCCGTCCTCGCCTCCCCCGTACGGGAGGGGGCGTTTCTGCGATCGAGGTTGGCGCTCGCGCGGGGCTGCCCCGATCGTCTAGCGCGTGTGAATGAGGATTCAGGGTTCACCGACCTCGCCGCGTTCGCCGTTCCCGTCATCGGGAGGAGGTGTCATCGGCGCCGTGACAGCAGCTACGCGGGACGGAACAGGAGCCAGGTGGCGTCGCTGTCGGCGGGGCGGTAGAGGTGCACTGCAAACGATTGGGGCCCTTCTTCCGGACTGGTGAACGTGTACGGGAACCGGGCGTCCATGTCGCCGCGGCGCTGCCCCTTTCGGAAGCGGCCGAAGAAGAGGTTGTTGTTGGTGCTCGGCGCCAGGTCGAGGAAGAAGTTTTTACCGATGACCTCCGTCGGGTCCTCGACGCTCCGCAGGCCCGGGAGCTGGAGGGCCGTCTCGTTGAGGTCCTCGACCGTTCCGTCCTCGCGCAGGCGCACGGCACCCACGTCGAGCTCGGCCAGCTCCTCGGCCGTCATGTCGTCGAGGCGGTCCAGGGTATCCGCGTCCACGAACGGAGAAGTGGCCCCGATGTCCACGCCGTAGTTTGTCGACTCGGGCGAGGCAGCGGGCTCGGGCCGGAGGTCGTCGAGGGAGGTGTCGGCGTCGGATTCGAGCGCCCGAACCAGCTCCACGATGCGGGGCACGCGTCGCGTGCCGAGCTCCGATTCGAGGCGGTCGAGCTGTTGTTCGTAGGTGTGGGTTTCGCGCTGAAGCGCGTCAATTTGCCGCTGCTGGGTTTGGAGGCGGTGGACGGCCTCTTCGGCACTGCTGAGGCCGTGGTGGAGCAGGGTTTCCCGCTCCCGGTAGAGGGCTTCGAGCTGGTGCTCCATGCTGTTCATTGTGAGCGTGTCCGTTTCGCTCGACGCCGATTCCTCGGCAGGGGCGTCCGCCGGTTCGGGAGGCGGCGATTCCGGGGCCCAGAGTCGGGCGTCGTGACGTTCGGCGGGGTCGACCTCGGCGTCGCGACCCGTGTACACGTCCTCGAGCTGGGAGTTGAGACTCTCGATCATCTCGATGACGTCGTCGGCCGAGGAGATCCCGAGGGTACGCTGCAGCTTCTGCCTGTCG
>CAZCUZ010000131.1:4155-7362 GCA_964502085.1 uncultured Salinivenus sp.
GTGGAGGGATTCTTTGTCTTTGTAGAGGTCGGCGAGCTGATCCTCCATACTCCGGATCATGTCGTCGGCGTCCTCGATGGAGGAGAGGTCGAGGACCTCCTCAACTGCGACCAGCCGGTCGGCGGCGTCTTGCTGTTCCTCCTTTTGCCGATAGAGGTCGTTGAGTTGGGCCTCCATGCTTTCGATGAGAGCGACAGCCTCCGTCGGGTCGATGTCGGCCTCGCGCAGGGGGGGCCGGGCGGCGGAGCGTTCGTCGAGCCGATCCACGAGCGCCCGCAGCAGGGGGACGAGGTCCTCTTCTGCCTCTTCGGGCAGGTCGATGAGAGTGTGGATGCGATGGGCGAGCGCATCGTCCAGGGCCGCGAGGCCGGTCTCCTCGGTCGGTTGGGCGCGGCCGTTTGCGGACGACTCGGCGTGGTGGTAGAGGTCGGCCAGCTGGGCCTCCATGTTCTCGATCATCGTGAGGGCGCCCTTGGCCGAGAGGCCGGCCTCCTCCAGCGGCTCGTGTTTCTCCCGGAGCCGGTTGAGCCGGGAGGAGAGGTCCTCGATGAGGTCTTCCAACTCGCGGGCGTCGTCCACGGTGCGGATGCCGAGAATGTCGCCGGCTTCCGGGGGAAGTCCGTCGGGGGAGGCGGACGGGGGAAGGGCTTGCAGCTGGTCCTCGATGGCGTGCAGGAGCGAAAGGGCGTCGTCGGCCTCCGGGTCGACCGCCTCGAGCTCGACGGCGTCGTAGTGTTCGAGGATGCGGCGCCCCACGCGGCGGGCGGTGGTGGCCAGCGTGTGGGCTTCCGACGTCGTCGTGACCCCGAGGACCTCGGCAGCGTCCGGGGGAAGGGCATTGGGGGCGGGCAGGGCGTCGAGGTGAGAGGCCATGCTGTGGAGTATGTCCACCACGTCGTCCGGGGACTCGTCACTCACGACGCCGTAGGAGGCCGCCCACGCCTGGACGCGGTCGTAGAGGTCATTCGTAACCTGCGCGAAGGATTCCGCTTCGGCGGGCGATGAGACCCCGATCCGGTCGCGAATCACGACGGCGGCTTCGAGCACGGAGGTGTCCGGGTCGACCGACGAGGAGCTCGACGGTTCGGTCGTCGCTTCGAGCTCCTCTTGCAGCTGGTCGCGCTCACGCCGGAGTGTGTTTCGTTCCGTTTCGAGGCGCTCGACGGTGTCGAGGGCTTCCTCTGCGTCCGACAGTCCCGCCTGCACGAGCTGTTCTTTTTCCCGATAGAGGGATTCGAGGCGGCGGTCGAGGTGGCGGATGCGCTCGTGAGCCTCGTCTATCGTGGTGGCGTCGAGAGACTCGAGAAGCTGTTCGGTTTTCTGGTAGAGCTCGCGGTAGGCGTCGTTGCCCTCGCTGCCTTCTTCCAGGCGTTGGGCAAGGGCGGCGTTGCGTTCGCGGAGCTTTTCGAGTTTCTCGTTCATGTCCCGAAAAACCTCCTCGACCTCGCTGATGGTCACGAGGCCTTCCGTACTGCGTTCCTGCTCGCCCGTACGCTCCATCCGGCGCTTGAGGGTTTGCACCCGGGCCAGTACCTCGTTCGGGTCCGAGGTGCCGAGCTCCTCACAGAGCGCGTTCCACTGTTGGACGTACCGGTCTCGGTCGTCGTCGGTGGACGATGGGTCGGGCGAAGAGTCCGGATCGGCTGCGTCGTCGGGCATCGGCATCCGTCGAGTCGTGAGAGGAAATGGGAGCTCCGGGGGGCCTCGTCCGAATCGACAGTTTCATCGAAGGCGACGAGGACCGTTGGGCCTGTGGAATGCAACGAACGTTCCACGTTTTCCTATACCGGTCGCCGTCACCGGTCGATCCGTCGCGGATACTTCCGTCCTGAAGGTCTGGGGTCTCCCTCGATCGGGCGAAAAACAACCTGTTCGCAGAGGGAACCACGTCGGTATGATGGAACAACGGGGGACGAGCGCGGAATCCATTTTTGCGAGGGCATATACAATATGAAGACGGCCGATCCCCCGAGGGGCACTCGTTCACTCCGTTCACAGCGTCGCGGACGACGACCTCACGGCGTTTCTTGCCGAGCCGCTTCAATAGGAGGATTCGCTTCCCCGACCGTCTGGGCTCGGATGTGCGTTTCTCGAACGCATTCCTCCGGTCGTGTAGGACGGGTCGTACGGGTCGGGACACCGGGGGGCACCCACGTCAAATTGAACCAGACGAACGTCCGCTATGGAATGGATTTCGAGCCCGGAAGCGTGGATCGCGCTCGGGGCCCTCACGCTCCTCGAGATTGTGCTGGGCATCGACAACATCGTCTTTATCTCGATTCTCTCGAACAAGCTGCCCGAAGATCAGCGGCCGCTGGCCCGACGGGTGGGATTGGGGATGGCCCTGGTGGGGCGCATCTTGTTGCTTCTGTCCATTAGCTGGGTGATGGGGCTCACGGCGCCGCTCTTCTCGGTGCTGTCCCACGCGTTCAGCGGCCGCGACCTGATTCTGGTGGCCGGGGGACTGTTTCTGATCGGCAAGGCGACGACGGAGATCCACGAAAAGCTGGAGGGGGAGGAGGGAGAAATGGAGTCGGCACTCCCCGTGAGTTTTGCCAGCGTCATTGCCCAGATTTTTCTGCTCGACGTCGTCTTTTCGATCGATTCAGTCGTGACGGCCGTGGGCATGGCGGACCACCTCATGGTCATGATTATTGCCGTCACGATTGCCATTGTCATCATGATGGTGTCGGCGGAACGCATCTCGTCGTTCGTAGAGGCTCACCCGACGGTCAAGATGCTGGCGCTGAGCTTTTTGCTTCTCATCGGAGTGACGCTCGTGGCCGAAGGGTTCGGGCAGCACATTCCGAAGGGATACATCTATTCGGCCATGGCCTTTTCCCTGCTCGTCGAGATGCTCAATCTTCGCGCCGTCCGAGACGAAGAGGAGGAGGCCGAACCGGTGCGCCTGCATCATCCGCGTCTTCGGCGGGCGGTGAAGCGGGCGACGATCCGGGAGGAATAGAGCACTGGTGGGGGGGCTCGCGGGGACTGGTGCACGACAGTGTGCGCCGAAAGTTGGAGCCCCCATTGCCGAAGGTGAAGGGAGAGGACGTCCGGGTGGGGGATCTTGACGGGGCTTTTCTTCTTCCCGTTACGTCCGTGATCTGCTGTATTCATGTCGTCCTCCCGTTCCGATCAGTCCGCGTCCCTTCGTCGCACCTTCTGGGTTGGAGGAGGACCTGTTTTGGGACTTCTTTTATTCGT
>CAZCUZ010000132.1:0-7328 GCA_964502085.1 uncultured Salinivenus sp.
TTCCTCGCTTCGCTCAGGGCGCCTCGACTCTGGCAATCTGAGATTGCCTGCTTCGATACGCTCGGAATGACTCATTGTTACGGTTCTTTTGTGTGTCTACTTAGCCTGTATTCAATCGACGGACGTCAGGCGAAAATGAGGACTGCCCATCGTCGATACAGCGGAACGCCGAAGACGGCGTGCAGGACCATTTTCAGCCCCTCCCCTCCCGTGTGAATCCGGGCTCTCA
Organism: uncultured Salinivenus sp.; assembly: GCA_964502085.1. Lineage (GTDB taxonomy): Bacteria > Bacteroidota > Rhodothermia > Rhodothermales > Salinibacteraceae > Salinibacter. Next base: position 230 of record CAZCUZ010000132.1, read on the forward strand.
GGTCATGACGTTGATCCATCCCGCCGTTTCAACCCCCACGAGGATCAAAAACGCCCCGTACAGTCCCAGGAGGAGAACCGCCTCTTCCGGCTCCAGGGACTCATTTGTGCGAAGAATGACGAAGAGCACGATGGTAGCAACGGCCAGAATGCCCATCATCGGCATCGCCGCCGAAAAGTTGACGGTCGACGCGCCCGCGATGAGGATGCCGACCGGTACAGCGATGAGGAGATCAAAAATGTTACTGCCCAAAACGTTGGCCAGGCTCACGGTCCCGCGTCCCTCGTGCGCGGCGCGCACGCTTACGAACATGTCCGGCAGGCTCGTCCCGGCGGCCACCACGGTGAGTCCCCACAGGAACGACGGCGTTCCGAACCAATCCCCGAAGCCTACGGCCGCCCCGACCAGCCCCTCCGTACCTACCAAAATGAGGCCGAGGCTCACAATCAGTCGCCCCCATTCCCGAACCGGCTCGAGGTGGGCGGGCGGCGCCTCTCCCCCTGCGTGATCCCGCGTAGCCAGGACCTGCAGATACACGTACAGCCCGTAAAACAGTACCGGCAGGAGGGCAAGCGGGCGCGTCACGACTCCGATTCGGGCCGGATCGGGGACCGGATTGTAAATAGCCGCCAGCGCAAAGGTGAGCATCAGCACCGCCACCGAGGTAATGTAAAACTGCACGTCCTTGAACACGAGAAGACGGCTGGACGTGAGCCGCCCTCCCACCAAGCCGGAGACCCCCGGAATCACGAGAATGTTGAAGAGAGCCGACCCCACGACGGACGCAACGCCGAGATCAAACGTCCCGTGCAGAAGCGTGGCGAGGACCGTACTCGACAACTCGGGAAAGCTCGAGCCAATGGCCGTGATCACCGCCCCCTGCACGACGGCCGGAAGCTGATGGTACATCGAGAGGCGACGAGAGGCGCGCTCCAGCATCCCGCTTCCCACCCAGCAGATTGCAGTTCCCCCTACCACGTAGCCAATGTACAGGAGTAATTGCATGGGCAGCGGCCCGGGTTCTCAGTAGATGAGTAGGGGAAAATGCGCACCAAACGCACGCAAAGAAGAGCGTCCCGAATCACACATTCGGAGGAAACGGAAATCGATCTCGACCGGGGACCAACGCCCTTAAACACGACGAGAGCTCGGGGCCATGGATCGATTTTGAAGCGAGAGGCGGAAAATGAATCAAATTCGACCGACTCGGGACAAGCGCAACCGTTCACCTCCGGCCGCCCGTGAACGCTCCCCCTCTGAGCGCACCGAAGCCGAGACAATCGGTACGAGTTCCAAATCAAAAGGAGACGATTTCGACGCCCAATTCAGAGATACGCGGCACACGACGACCAATAAAGAATCGATTCTCACTGATGTCTCCCCGTACGAGCTCCACTCCGTCATGATGCGTATAGAAACCGGCTCCCGACGCGAAACCACCTGAAATCCGCGTCCTGCTCTTTTTCCTCATGATGTTGCAAACGCAGGATGATCGAAATAAACGCCGAGAACCGATCCCAGCCGGTGTGTTGACGGAGGTGGGGAGAGCACGACGGCCGATACCATGCATCGTGTCGGGCTTCGAAAAACAGATATCATTCCGATTGTTCTCACGTAAATGCACAGACTGCTTTTCATCCCGCCCTCCTTCGAAATAGACAGTGAAATGCGAGTCCCCCTTCCGACAACCGAACTCGTTTCACGGATGGAGGCATCATTTTGTAGGTTGCAGTCATCGGACGATCGGCAATTGTACCGCTTCCTCTTTGCTTTTGCCTCCCACTCCCCCTGACAAAGAATAGCCCCCTATCATGGTTCGACTCGACGACCGCCACGCCCGTGCCTTTCTCGACGAGGAGGCCCTCGACGCCCTCCAGCCCCAGGTGACGGAGGCCCACGAGGCCGTCCTCAACGAAACCGGACCGGGAAGCGACATGCTGGGCTGGCGCGACCTTCTCCTCAACCCCGACGACGCACTGCTCGAAGACATCGAAGCCACCGCGGCTCGCCTCCGCCGCGACGCCGACGTCCTCCTGTGCCTCGGCATCGGGGGGTCCTACCTCGGCGCCCGGGCCGTCATCGGGGCCCTGACGCCGTACCTCGAGGCCCGACAGTCGGACACGTCCCCCTCGGGGGCGTCGCCCGACGGACAGAGCCGCCACCCCGACCGACCGCCCGAGATCCGGTTCGCGGGCCACCACACGAGCGGGGCCTACCTCCGCGATCTTCTCGACGATCTGGAGGGCCGGTCGGTCTTCGTCAACGTCATCTCCAAGAGCGGCACCACCCTCGAAACGGCCCTCTCGTTCCGCGTGGTGCGAGCGTGGATGAACGAGCAGTTCGACGCTCCCTCCGAGCGCATCATCATCACGACCGATCGGGACGAAGGGGCCCTCAACGCCCTCCACGACGCCCACGGCTTCTACAAAAAGTACGTCATCCCCCGAGACGTGGGCGGTCGGTTCTCGGTGATGACGCCCGTCGGCCTGTTTCCCATCGCCGCTGCCGGCATCGACATACGGTCCTTCTTTTACGGGGCCGCGTCCGCGTGCGAGGAACTGACAGAAATCACGAGCGACCACGACGCCCTTCGATACGCCGCTCTTCGGTACCTGCTCCTCGAAGACGGCTACGACGTCGAGGTCCTCGCAGTCCTCGAGCCGAAGCTCCGCAGAGTTGGACGCTGGTGGCAACAGCTGTTCGGGGAAAGCGAAGGAAAAGAGGACACCGGTCTGTTCCCCACCGTCGCCCAGTACACCACCGACCTCCACTCGATCGGTCAGTACATGCAGCAGGGGCAACGAACCCTCATCGAAACGTTCCTGCTTCCGGAGGAGGATCCCGGGCACCTCTCCATTCCCAAAACGGACGACGACGTCGACGGGCTCAATTACGTCGCCGGAAAAACGATGGCCGACGTCACCCGAGCCGCGTACGACGGCACGGCCCAGGCCCACGCCGACGGCGGCGTCCCGAACCTTACGATCCGGTTCGACGAGATCGCCCCCGAACCCCTCGGCGAACTCCTCTACTTCTTCGAGCACGCCGTCGCGGTCAGCGGCTATCTCCTGGACGTAAACCCCTTCAATCAGCCGGGCGTCGAAGATTACAAACGCGAAATGTACGACCGACTGGGACGCTGAATATACCACTGATCCCCGCCAGCGGGGGCACGAACGGGGGCTGTGGACTTTTCCACAATTTTGTGGATAACCCGTGGAAAAGTGGTCCATAACATCTGGATAACCGGCCCCCGATCCATCCGACCTCGGCGCCGGTGCATAACTCACGGGGCTGTCCACAGCCGTCATCGTGTTCTCCACACTGTGGATGAACGTGCATAACCTCGTTCGAAAATTCCGCTTTTCGCCGTGGATAGCTGTGGAAACGTGGAAAACTCCCCCAATATTGCCGTTTTTCGACGCATACCGACTTCTGAGAGCGGATAATTGTGTATAACCCTGTGAATGAGCGTCCCTCCTGTCCACATTGACGACCGTCTAATGTGGGTAGTTCGCTTTTCCACATTTCCACACTCCTAACAACAACAACCACATCTTTTTAAAAATTCCCAGAGTGCCTCATTCATACTAGGGCGTGTGGATAACTTGACTTCAGAGTGATCTCTCCATTCGAAAATCGATATACACCCGAATACGGTGCATAGACCGATACACCTGTGTATATCAGTACGTAAGTGGATATATTCCTTCGAAGTAATTCGATGGGAAGACTCCTAGTTACTGATTCCACTGCCTCTTCCATATTTCGTCTCCGTTGCTTCGCAGCCACACTGCCCCGTGCCGAGCTGTCGTCCAAACCTGTGCTCCTTCTGCATCCCAGCGGCGGAGAACCGCTGCACTCGGCATGCCAAACTGATTCGACCGGCCCACGCTCACAACTGCATTCGTGCGTTCAGGAGCACCAACCACCCGGTCCACGAACGCCTGGCTACTGCTCGTCTCTGATCCGTGATGGGGCACCTTCACGATCCAACTTTCGAGCTGGCTTCCATACGAACGAATCAAATCTCGTTCGGCACTTTCCTCCACGTCTCCGGAAAGAAGTGCGTCGGTTCCTCCGTACGCCAGGTGGAGCACAACCGACTGACCATTTTCACTCTCGATTCCCCGACGGGACGGTCGAGACGGCGGCCCCAAAACGCGGACCTGGACACTCGACCCGAGGGTGAAGACCTCTCCTCGTTGAACGGACCGGTGCGAAATTTCCCGACGACGAAAGAGACGGCGTGTGCGTCGGTAAAGCGATGTCTCCACCTCTTGTCCGCTGTGGAGAACCTCACCAACGGACACCTCCTCTAAAATCTCGGGGAGTCCCCCGAGGTGATCCTCGTCGGGATGCGTGACGACGACGGTTTCCAGGGAGTCAATTCCTCTTCGCTCCAGAAATGGCAAAATCGAATACGACGCGGCCGCTCGTTCCGGAGACGATCGGGGGCCCGTGTCCACCAGCATTCTACGGTCGTCGGGCGCAGTCACGAGGATTGCATCTCCCTGCCCTACGTCGAAGAAGAGCACGTTGAGCGTGGGCTCTGCCCCCGGACCGAACACGCTCGTCCAGACGCTTCCCCCCAACAGAAAAAGTCCACACACGACACACCGCCATCGATGCCGAGGACGCGGCCACTGGGCGAGGGCCACCGTTCCAGCCACGAGTGCTCCCAGGACCCAGAGATTGGGCTCCCCCATCCGAACGCCCATCCACCCAAGCCACTCCACCCCCTCCCGGGAGGTGAGAAGAAGTCCCTGCACAAACACGTCGGCCACACTTCCGAACGCAGCTCCCGCGACCGACCACGGGCCGCCCAACACGAGCATTCCCACGGCGGCCGAGAGCCCGAGGCCCGTGACCGGAATTCCGACGACGTTGAGCAGAAGTCCCGCTCCGGATACCCACCCGAAATGCAGGAGGAGAACGGGAGCCGTTCCCACCGTCGCCGCCGCAGAGGCAGACACCGTCGAAACGAGCCACTCCTTTCCGTCCGACTCGACCCAGGACTCCGGCACCCACTCCATGAGTCGGGGATGGACGCCGAGCAGGGCTGCCACTGCCGCCATCGAAAGCTGAAACCCGACGTCGAAAAGGGCCGGCGGCCGCACCGCGAGAAGAACGAGCGCCGCAACCCCGAGCGTGTTCAACGGATACGAGGATCGCTGAAAGAGAATGCCGCCAATGAAAAGACTGGACATGATGACCGCTCGGACAACCGAGGGACGAGCTCCCGTCAGCATCATGTAGAGGCAGAGAACCACGATCGTCAGCGCTGCCCGACCAATCTCTACCGCCTGCCATTCGAGCCGGAGGCGCATCAGCAGCGGACGAAGCAGCATGTACAGCACCATTCCAACCAGAAATACGTGGAGCCCGGACACGGCGAGGAGGTGCATGAGGCCCGTCTGAGCAAACCGGTCCCGTTGCGCGTCTGTGATCCGACTCCGATCCCCGAGCAGAAGAGCCCGAAGGACGGCCCGCCCGTCTTCGCTCGGTACGTATCGGGCAATCTGCCCGCGAACGTATTGGCGGGCTTTGGTCACGACGGTCGTAACGAGGCCGGGATTTCGTTCTGCAACGACGATCGCGTCGGGCGTTCCCACGTACATCGTACAGCAGGTGCCCCGGCGCGACAGGTACGCCGCGTAGTCGAATCCTCCGGGATTGCGCTGTCCCGGAGCGGACTGGAGTTGGCCCCGGAGACGAACCCGATCTCCCTGGTACACGGTCGGAAAGGGATCCGGGGAGTCCTCCCACGGCGACGGCCGGAGCGTGACCCGTGCCTGTCCGTCGACTCCGATTGAGAACGGAGACCCTCGTACCGAGTCTACGTCGATCGTAAACCGAGTCGCGTCTTCCGCCCGCTCCGGAGCCGTCTGGATTCGTCCTACGACCGTCGCCTCCCGTTCGGTCTCTTGAACGGCTGTTGCCACTCTCGCCAGGGCCCGAGGAGACGACACCCGATAGTCCGCGTGCCTCACCCCGCCGGCACACAGAACCATCAGCCCGATCGCTGCGACCCGGGCGAGAGGAGCTAGCGACACCAACCGCCGGCGGGCCCTCCACTCTGCAGCTGCGGAGATGAGGCCTGCTCCTACAACCCCCATTCCCCACTCGAAAAGAGAAGCACGTCCCACCGCCCCCTCCAAAAGGATTCCGCCTGCAAACACCGCAGAGAGGAGGAGCGCCGGGTAGGCAGACCAGTGAATCGTGGAGTCGGAGCGCATGGGAGACCACGCCTGAGCAACGACCGTTCGTACCGTAGACACGTCGAGCCCCCGGCGCATAACCCCCCGGACGACGGATTCCGTGCGATCCAAGATTGAGGGAATCCGATTTCCACGCTGAACCTCCACCACCCTCGGAGATACGAACAAAGCTTTTCGTGCGCAGCGTCCTCGGCAGCGCGTCGCGCGAGCGTGTACTCTGCTTCTAGAGCTCAGGCTCCCTCTCCCCATGAGCACCCGACGCGAAGCCCGCAAACGTGTGATGCAGGCTCTGTACGCGCACGAACAGGCCGGAGGCCGTGCGGATCACTTCGTCCACACCCTGATCACGCCGGAGTTCGAAGACGATCCCCAGACGTGCGACTTTGCCGAGCGGCTGTTTCGGACGACGCTGGACGTGATAGACGAGGCAGACGACGTCATCCGGGCACACGCAACGAACTGGGATCTCCACCGCATCACCGCGATCGATCGGGCCCTCCTCCGAATGGCTACGGCCGAGCTCCTCGAGTTCGAGGAAATTCCGCCGAAGGTGTCTATTGACGAGGCAATCGAAATCGCAAAGAGCTACAGCACCACCGACAGCGGGCCCTTCGTCAACGGCGTCCTCGACGCCGTCCTCATGGACCTGCACCGGGAGGGACGGCTCGAAAAATCGGGACGCGGTCTCATCGGAATGGACTCGATCCGCGAGCGCGCAGACTCGCAGTAAGGAATTATTTCAAAACGACCAAGTTGCCCAGAAACGAGGTCGAGAGCGTTTCAAAAGGGGCACTCATTGGGACGGATGTTTCCCAATCAGAACCTGTTTGGTGGATGGATACGATGCCGAGACACAGTGGGCGAAGTGTCAGAAAGAC
>CAZCUZ010000133.1:0-7205 GCA_964502085.1 uncultured Salinivenus sp.
CAGCACGCGGGCCATGCGCGTCTCCCCCTCCAGCGACCCGATGACCCGGAACATGCGCCCCTCGCGCGAGGCCCCCTCTCCCCACTCCGAGCGGTTCTGTATGCGAACGGACGACCCCTGCGCGCTCTCCTCCGGAACACGCAAGTGACGAAGCTTCGACACCGGCACGGTGGCCTCCACCCAGTACTCGTCCAATCCCACGAGCCGTCCGAGCTCGTCGCCCGGCCCGACCTGGGAGCCGACGTTTGCGTTCCGGCTCAGAATGTGGGCGTCGAAGGGGGCCCGGATGGTGGTGCGCTCCAGGTCCAGCTCAGCCTGCTCGACGGCGGCCTGGGCCGACTCCACCTGCGACCGCGCCGTGTTGAGCTGGGGCACGCGGAGCACGAGGGCCCGGTCCTCTTCCGACAGCGAATCGCCGAGCAGCTGATAGTCCTGGCGGGCCACGTCCTGCCGCCCCATCTCCAGCTTGAGGTCCGCGCGGGCCTGCCGCAGCTCGCTTTGCCGCTGCTGCAGGGTGTTTTCGTAATCGGACGGATCAATCTGGAGCAGAACCTCCCCCTCTTCCACGTACTCCCCGGGCGTAAAAGCGTCCGCGCGCCGGAGAATCTTGCCGCTGACCTGCGGACTCAGCACGATGTCCTGCGACGGCCGGACGGTGCCCATGGCCTCGATGGTGGGCTGGACCGTGTCGCGCTGAACGGTCGTCACGTCGACGAGCATGGGCGTCTCCTGCGTCGCTCCCGTCCGCTGAGCCGTTGGCTCGGTGGAAAAAATGAGCGTCGTGACGCCGCCGCCGACGAGCAGGATGCCGAGACAAATGAGGAGCGTCGTTTTCCAGTCCATAGGCCCGAAATCATTCGCGTGGTGCATCGAACGCGGTTCACCCGCGGGAATCCGTAGTTACCCGTCACTCTCCCTGGAGGTTCTAAACGACCCGGCAAGGGCTCGATAGAGGGCAATTCGGTCCTCTACGAGGGTGAGCCGGGCCGACAGGAGGTCCCGTCGCAGCTGTTGCAGCTCATCGAGCGCGGTGAGAACGTCGAGGTATCCGCTGGTTCCGTTCAGGTACTGGAGGCGAAGCTGCTCGTACGCCTGTTGCCCCAGCTCCACCTGTTCGTCGAGCTCACGAATCTGCTCCCGCTGCTTCTGCTCGCGAACGAGCGCGTCCTCCACGTCCTGAAAGGCCGTGAGGGTCGTCTGCGCGTACTCGTACAGGCGCTGCTGCTTGACGGACTCGGTTCGGTCGACCTCGGCGCGGAGCTCGCCGCCCCGAAAGATCGGCGCCAGCAGGTTGCCGGCAAAGGACGTCGCCCACTCCTGAAACAGGTTCGCCGCATTGTCGGCGGCCGACGACGCCGACGCCGACAGGGTGAGGCGGGGATACTGGTTGCTGACGGCCGCGGCCAGGTCGCGATCGGCCGCCCGGAGCTGATTGAAGGCCTGACGTACGTCGGGGCGCCGCTGCACCAGATCCATCGGCACGCCCGTCTCCGGCAGAGGCGGAAGGCCCGGCAGCGTGTCGGGCGCGGGGTCCACTCCCGCCTGCGGGGCCGCTCCGAGAAGCACGGCGAGCTGATGCTCCAGCACCTGCGCCCGCGACTCCACGACCGATCGCTGCTCGCGGGTCGACCGCACGAGCTGGCGCTGCCGCAAAACGTCCACGCTCTGGATCTGCCCGGTTTCGAGGCGGTTCTGCAGGAGTTCGAGGACAGTCTCGTTGGTCTCGATCTGGTCGTTGACGAGCCGGAGTTGGCTCTGCGCCGCCGCCAACTGATACCAGGTGCGCACGACCTCGGACGAGACGGAGAGCGCAGCCGTCTGATACTCGGCACGAGTGGCCTGTGCGCGAAACCGCTCGGCCTCGGCGGAGGCCCGAATGCGCCCCCAGAGATCCACCTCGTACGACGCGTCGAGCCCGAGCTCCAGAGCCTCCGTGGGCTCGGCGGTGCCCTCCGAGCGACGCACCTCTCCCCGTCCGGACGCGTCGAGGGTCGGAAAAAGACCCGAGGATTCCCGATCTACCACGGCCTGCGCGGCCTGCAGTCGCTCCCAGGCGCTTTTCAGTGTAAAGTTCGAGGCCGTCGCGCTGTCGACCAGGGCGTTCAACTGCTCGTTCTCGAAGGTCGTCCACCATCGATCGGGCACCTCCGGCGTACCCGAATTGGAAAATTGCTCCGGGGCGTCCACCGGAGGTGCAGTCGTTTCCATCTGGGACGTGCACCCGATCAGGCCCAGAGGGACGGCAGCGCCCAGGGCCACGACCAGGATGAGCGAAAAGCCTCGAGGCATAGGTGCGTCCGTATGCATGATGATCGAGCGGGGCCGTCATTCGCGAACGTGGACCCCGAGAGTCGTCCTAAAAAAGGTGTGCTCGTCGGATGCACAGCCCCCGGTGCGGATGAGGTCCATCTCCTAGCAGTTCCCTTTACGACGTTCGGCAGGAGGTCTTCCCTGGAACTGTAAACGCACCGACATAAATCACAAAGGTGGATCGTCTAATGCAATAAACAAGAAAGGGCACGGCAGGCGTTCCTCAAATTCACCGGCCCCCGCTCGATGCGATCCGCGGCAGTGGCGTGTGATTCGTGGGCGAGCCGAGAGAAACGCCCTCTGCACTGCGGATCACGACCTCGTACTCCTCCCGATAATTCGGCCGCCGAATGACGGTCGCGCTTGCACCTCTCCGCCCGCCCTAATAACCTTTATGTCAACTACCTTAATTTTTAATTACCGAAATATTGCATATGCCGACGTATACGGGCAAAACCGACGAGGTCCACGTCGTCACCCTCCCCTCGGCGATCGAGACGGTCCGGTGGTCGCGTCGGCAGGTCGCGCCCGGGGGCGTCGCCCGCCTCGAGGTCCAGACCGTCTTCTGCGGAACCGGCTCCCAGATTGACGTCGAACTCGTCGACGCACGGGGAACGTCCCACGCGACGTTGAGCGGGGAACTCGTGAGCACCCACCTTTCGGTGGGCCTCCGCATCCCCGAGGCGGCGGAAGGGGCCGTCATGGCAAAGGTCCAGCTACCCAATCACGGCCTGTCGGCCGAGTCGGAGGCGCTGCCGCTCACCGCGCCGGTGCGGGTCCGCGGGCCGCGATGGTCGAAGGAGACCGTGAAGCGGGGCGACGTCGTGACTGTGACCGCCGAGGCGAACGGTGCGCCGGACGGGCGCCGGGCGCGGGTCCGCATCTTCGAACAGGATCCGGACGGGGGCGCCCACAATCCGGTCACGCGCCTTCGCCCGCGGGTGGAGGGCGGGGCCGTAGAGGGAATGTATCAGTTCCAGTACCCGAACGAGACCTCGACGATTGTGCCCGAGTGGGAGGCTTCCGACGGCTACGTGCAGCCGCAGTTTTTCTATACGGTGAACGTGAGCGGGGTGATTGCCGACTCGCAGAACGCAAAGGCGCGGGGCCTTCTCACGTTCGTTGACGATCTGGTCGTGCACGTGGTGGATGCCAAAAATGGGGGGCCCTATCCAGAGCAGGAGGTGGAACTGACGCTGGCGGACGGGTCGACGAAGACGGAAACCACTAATGGATCCGGCACGGTGGACCTCAACGAGATCCCGCCGGGGCCGGCAAGGGTGAAACTCCCGGACCTGGACGTCCCGAACGAGGAGGCCGAACCGATAGAGGTTCCCGCGGGCGCCCGGGAGGCGGCCGCCAGGCCCTCGCCGGAGGGAGCGCCGACCGCGACGATCGCCACCGGACCGACGTGTTACCTGTGGGTCGCTCACCGGCCGGCCGCACTATCTGTCTGACCTGCGGGCAGTGCGTCCCGATCTCGGACGGGCCTGCCCGCCATGCTGGCCTCATTTTATGCATTTCGTTTTCGCATCGCCACCTCATGGTCTCTTTCCCACTCAACGTCAACGAACCGGCGGTCACGGCCGACGCCCTCGATCAGTTGTACATCCTTGCGGCCGGGGCCCCCACCGGCGGCATGTACCCGGTCGGCGCCAACAACCTCTGGCACGGAGGCGTGCACCTGTCTCTCGGCGAGGAGCCCCCCGTTTACGCTTCCGCGCCCGGACGCATCGTGGCCGCCCGGCTGGACCCCGACCCCGAACGGGCCACCTGCACGTACGGGCACACCAACTTCATCCTCACGAAGCACACCTGGCCGCCCCAGACCACGAAAGAAGACGGAACCCCCTACTACATGCTGTACATGCACTTGGCGCCCCGCCCCCTGGAGGCGGTGGCCCAGACGGCCGGGGCGGTTCCCTGGCTCACGGAAAAGCCCCTACGTCGCGTGACCGCCGAGAGCGGCCTTGCCGTGCGTTACCGCCCGCGTCTCGGGAAGAAGGACGCCGAGGGCGCAGTTCCCCACGGCCGCCTCGTGAAGCCCCTCGGAGAGCCGACCGAACAGAACGGCTACCGCTGGCAGGAGGTCGAGGTGCTCCGGCAGGACCTCGAAGGATACGTGGCCCTCGGTCCCCTCGGGGAACGGGGCGACCTCCGGGAACAGTGGACGGAGGAGGCCCCTCCGCCCGGCGGCAGCGACCTGGTCGGGACGCTCGAATCGGGGAACGTCGCGGCGCTCGACATGCCCATTGATGCCGGGGAGATGCTCTGGTGGAGCGGGCACTTCGGCCAGGACCTCGGGGACTGGGCAATCGACGACGAACTGTTTGCCGAGCTGTTTGGGCTCGCCGAGCCGATCGAACGGGCCCCAACCCTGCACTGGGAAGTGTTCTCGTTCGAGAAGGCCTTCGGCCTGGAGGAGAACGGCTCGGGACGCGCGCCTGCCCCCGACGAGGAGACCGGCGGGCTCTCGATGCCGAACTGGACCGCGAAAGAAGACTCCGGCACGGCCCTCACGTTTAATCAGGAGGAGTCCGACGCCTTCTCCCTCATTAAGAAGGTGCGGGCGGAGGCCCCGGACCTGCCGGACCCGGACGACTATGCCACCCTCTCGATGGGCGAAAAGAAGAGCCTCCACTATCTGGACACGGGAAAGAAGCTGCGGACCTACGCGGTCAAGTACGCCAGCGAGTGGGGCCTGGGCGCCGATGGCATAAAGAAGGCCCTCGAGGAAAGCCCGGTCCACGACCCGGAGCGGGACAAAGCCGACTTTGAGGCCTTTCAGTTCTGGAAGGAGGTCGAGGAGCTTCCCAGCGCCAACCTGCCCGGCGACGCGAAGGTGTGGCACTACCATCCGGTGACCGTGCTGCGGGCGCTGGCGGCAACTGGATACAGCTCAGGTCCTCATTCAGCGAGCGACAGAGCATTGGAGATGGGCTGATTTTGAAAGATTCCGCCCAAAACCGTATGAGGACACCGCCGGTCACGGCACGATCGGTTATGGACACCTGCTCCATCACGGGCCCTGATGCTGGACCGGCGCGTTACTCCCCGTCGGTCGAGGAAGAGGCACGAATCCCCCTCAAATGAGGTTGAAGCACACCTGAAGGCCTGCTCCTCCCCCGTTGTGCGGCCCTACCCGTCGTTCCGGTACATCTGCTCGACGTAGTCGGTCACCATGCGCTTCGCGCTAAACGGCGCGGGCAGGCCCGTCATGGCCTCGCGCATCATGGCAACCCACCCGGTGGGCACGTCGTTCTCGTTGCGGTCGTAGAAGGTCGGGATGACCTCCTCCTCGAGCTGATGGTAGAGTGAGGCGGCGTCCTGCTCGTCCTGGTCCTCGGCCTCGGCCTCGCCGTAATCGCCGGTCGGCTCCGGGCCGATGGCCCATCCGTTGTCTCCGTTGTAGCCCTCGGGCCACCAGCCGTCGAGGACGCTCAGATTGAGTCCGCCGTGCGCGGCCACCTTCTGCCCGCTGGTGCCCGACGCCTCGAGGGGACGGCGGGGATTGTTGAGCCACACGTCGCAGCCGGAGGTGAGCATGCGTCCCATTTCCATGTCGTATCCTTCGAGAAAAACGACCTTCCCCTCGAAGCCCTCCATCTGGCTGATTTCGTAGATGCGCTGAATGAAGTCCTTGCCGGCGTCGTCGGCCGGGTGCGCCTTTCCGGCGTAGAGGATCTGAAGGGGCCGCTCCTCGTCCGCAAACAGGGCCCGAGCGCGTTCGAGATCCCGAAAGATGAGGGGCGCGCGCTTGTAGGTGGCGAAGCGGCGCGCAAAGCCGATGGTGAGCGCCTCGGGATCGAGGGCGGACTGGACCGGCAGGCTTTGCTCGTGCAGCTTGGCCTCGGCGAAGTCGACGAGGCGGCGGCGAAGGGAGGCCCGATATTCCCAGAGCGTCTCGTCGCTCACGTCCGCAAGCCCGTCCCAGACGTCCGGGTCGTGGCGCTCCGTAAAGTCGCCGTCGAGGTGCTCGGCCAAAAAGTCGCGGGCCGGACCGGCCGTCCACGTGGACAGGTGCACCCCATTGGTAATCGCGTCGATGGGCACCCCGTCGAGCGACCGGTCGGGATACAGGTCCTCCCACTGCTGGCGGGCGACGTGCCCGTTGAGCTTCGACACGCCGTTGGCCGCCCGCGAGAGCCTGAGGCCCAGCACCGTCATCGTGAAGGTTTCCTCGGGATCGTGCGGATCGACGCGCCCGTAGCTGAGGAGCTCCTGATCGGCGAGGTCGATCTCGTCCCGAAAGCCCGCCATTGCCTCCGTAAAGAGATCCGGATGAAAGTGATCGTGGCCGGCCATGACCGGGGTGTGCGTCGTGAAGACGCTGCGGTCGCGGACCGCGGCCTCGGCCGTGGCTCGGTCGTCCCCCGCGTCGAGCCGCTCACGCAGCAACTCGAGCATCAGGAACGCACAGTGCCCCTCGTTGGCGTGGTACACGTCGGGGGTGACGTCCAGCGCCCGAAGGAACCGAAGCCCCCCGATGCCGAGCACCAGCTCCTGCCGAATGCGCTTCTGGTCTCCCCCCTGATAGAGGCGCCGCGTGAGGGGCCGGTAGGCCTCCGGGTTGGCGTCGAAGTCCGTGTCGAGCAGGTAGAGGTCCGTGTGGCCGAGCGCCAGCTTCCACGCCCGCACCTGCACCGGCTGCGTGCCGACGTGAACGGAAACCGTCAGCGGATCGCTCCCCCCCGTCCCCGTCACGAGCGAGAGGGGGTGCTTGGCCGGATCGAGCACCGGATACGTGGACTGCTGCCATCCGTTGGCGTTGAAGGACTGCTCGAAGTACCCCTCTTTCAGAAACAACCCAATGGCCGTGAACGGCAGCCCGAGGTCGGAGGCCGCCTTCGTGTGGTCCCCGGCCAGGACGCCGAGGCCGCCCGAGTAGAGGGCCA
>CAZCUZ010000134.1:0-7160 GCA_964502085.1 uncultured Salinivenus sp.
TACGTCGCGGGGTGCGCCGCCGACGAGGCGTCGGATTGGTCGGCGTCGTGGAACGAGCGTCGGTCATAACAAAACGAGACCTCTCGTTCGGATTCCTTCGGATCATTCTATACGAGCCCCTATGAGGAGTGTTGGCCATTCGCGGCCATCCTCACAGAAACGACGCACCATTCTTCCGATCCATCACTACGTACATACACGTGTTTTGGTGTCTAGACCGCAAAATTTCTTCTTTTCACCTCTTCTTGGAGCGAAGATTAATGAAAGCTGGCTTATTCCTTGCGCCGTAAAGAGGAACGAAAGTTATTTTGCATGAACGCTGTGTCCAATGGATTATCCAGTTCCGCCGAATGAGAACGAACGGCTGGCGGCTCTGAATCAACTCGGCATCCTCGACACCGAGCCCGACGCCTCCTTTGACCGAATTACGGCTCTGGCCCAAGACATCTTTGACGTATCGAGTGCGGCGGTGTCACTGGTCGACCGTGATCGCCGATGGTTCAAGTCAACGTGTGGGTGGGACATAGAGGAAACGAACCGTGAGACTTCGTTCTGCACATACGCCATTCTCAATGACGGCGTGACGGTGGTCGAAGATGCTACGGAAGATCGCCGGTTTGAAAATAGTGCGCTTGTGATCGACGATCACCTGCAGTTCTATGCAGGGGCCCCCCTCATCGTCGGCGACGACCTTCGGCTCGGCACGCTCTGCCTGATTGACGATCGACCCCGTTCGTTCAGCCCCCAAGAACAGGAGCGCCTGTCCACGCTCGCCGACATCGTCGTGGATCTGCTCGAGACGAGGCGGATGACCCGCCGAATGAACTACCTCACGTCGGCCCTGGAGGAAGCTCAGGATGCGGTCCTCATTACCGAAGCCGCTCCTCTGGATCCGCCCGGACCCCGCATCGTCTGGTCAAACGAGGCCTTCACTCGCATGAGCGGCTACGAGCCGGAGGACCTCGTCGGCAAAACGCCTCGGATCCTGCAGGGGCCCGAGACCGACCAGTCAGTCCTCAACAAGGTGCGGAGCGCCCTCCAAAATAAGCGCGCCGTCCACGCGGAAAGCATCAACTACCGAAAGGACGACACGCCCTACGTCGCCGACTGGCGCATTGCCCCCGTGCACGACGACACGGGTACGCTCACGCACTGGGTGTCCATCCAGCGCGACGTCACCAATCAGCAGCGGCGCCAGGAACGGCTCCGTCACGAGGCCACCCACGACTCCATGACGGGTCTTCCCAACCGGCACGCCTTCCGCGAGCACCTCCAGGAACTGATCGCCGACACCGCCGACCGTCCGGTCGGCGGCCTTCTATACATCGACCTCGACCACTTCAAGCCCGTCAATGACGAATACGGCCATCAGGTGGGCGACGAGGTGCTCATTCGCACGGCCGAGGTGCTGCGCAACACCGTCCGTCGCCAGGACGTGCTCGGCCGAATCGGGGGCGACGAGTTTGTGGTCTGCCTCCCGGACCTGAGGGCCCGCGACGAGGCTCAAGAGATTGCCGAGCGGCTCCACGACGCGCTCTGTGAGCCGATTCAGGTCGGCCCGCACGAGCTACAGGTGGAGGCCAGCATCGGCGGCACCCTCCGGCTCTCCGACTACGACACCGTCGACGATGCCCTCCACGTGGCCGACATGGCTATGTACAAGGCCAAAGACGCCCCCGACCAGAAGGTAATTCTCTGGGACCATCAATCAGCCCGACCCGAACAGTCTTCCTCCTCCGCCGCGGCGGACTCCGCCCGGTAATTTTTTCCCTATCTCTTCCCTCTGTGGCCCACTCCTCGTTCTCGCTATTCCCGCCCGCTCCCTACACGCTGCCGTCCGCACGGATCTGGAAGCGCGCACCTCCTTCTCCCTCCGCGGCCCCAGCCCTTCGAATCCCCGACAAAGGGCATCCCGAGGCTTCCAGGTCCTCACGGTCGTCCAAAGAACGGGATCCGCTGACGAGTCTCCTCGTCCGCGACGCCCTCCGGATGGAACTCCAGGCACTCCTGGATGCTCCCGATCCCGATCCATCTGCATTGCTGTGCCTCGACCTCGACCGCTTTGGGCGCGTGAACGACAGCCTCGGACGCCGTTACGGCGACGAGTTGCTGGTACAGGTTGCCCAGGTACTCCAAACGACGACCCGAAGTCG
The DNA here is from genome assembly GCA_964502085.1 of uncultured Salinivenus sp. GTDB lineage: Bacteria > Bacteroidota > Rhodothermia > Rhodothermales > Salinibacteraceae > Salinibacter. The sequence goes on from CAZCUZ010000134.1 coordinate 2,154, forward strand.
AGACCGAGTGGCCAGAATTGGCGGGGACGAATTCGCCGTACACCTCAACGGGCTCGACGCTCCCGAAGACGCGACCGCCATTGCCGCCGAACTGTTCGAACGCCTCCGTGCCCCCTTCCAACTCGGTGAGCACACCGTCTTCGCCCCGGCAAGCATTGGCGTCGTCGCGGAGCTGTCCCCGAACGACACCGCCGACGAGGTGCTACGTATGGCCGGCACGGCCATGCGCGAGGCCAAGGAGGAGCCTCACCAGTCCTTCGCGGTCTACGAGGCATCCATGACCCGTCGGGTCGAGGAAGAATTGGTCATGGATACGGAACTTCGGCAGGCCCTAAAGCGGCGCGAGTTCGTCCCGTTCTTCCAGCCGATCGTTGCTCTAGAAGAAGGCCGGATCCACGGGTTTGAGGTTCTCGCCCGCTGGCAACATCCCGAGCGGGGCATCCTTCCCCCCAGTGTCTTCCTCGATTTCGCCGAGAAGACGGGTCTCATCACCCCGATCGGCCACCAGGTCATTCGCAAGGCCTGCGCCGTGGTCGGTAGCGTTCGGGAGGAGGTCCCCACCGAACGCCCGATCTCTCTCACGGCCAATTTTTCCCGACAAGAGTTCTTCGAGACCGAGACGCACGCGTTTCTGCGGGACCTCTTTCAAACCCACGACATCGCGCCACAGAACTTCACGATGGAAATTAGCGAGCGCACCGTTGCGGGCATTTCGGAGGAGGACTTGGCCGCGTTTCATGCCCTCAAAGACCTCGGGGTACCGATCATTCTCGATGATTTTGGGACCGGATTCTCGTCCCTTCAATCGCTCCGCCGTCTCCCAGTGGACGGCCTCAAAATCGACAAGGATCTTCTCGCGGATACGCAAGGAAAGCCGTGGGACCGGGACCTTCTCGATCTGATCGTCCAGATGGGACATACGCTCGACCAGACCGTGACCGCCGAGGGGGTCGAAACAGAAGCTCACCTGGAGGCCCTCCGAGAGATGGGCTGCTCCTACGGACAGGGCTTTCTCTTCGCTCGTCCGGTGCCGGCCTCCGAGCTCGACGCTCTTCTCGAAGAACCATTTCAGATCGCTTCTGGCACACCTGAGAAGCAATCGTTATGAGCACACAGACGCTCTCCATTCCCATAAGTAGTGACGATAACGTCCTCCTCGCCATTGCGGACGACGTAAGTGCCGATCTGATCGAGCACCGGATGTCGCGTCAGGGCCTGGACCCGGTCCGGGCCACCGATGGAGGCGAGACCCGATCGAAGCTCCGGCGCACCCGGTTCGACCTCGTCGTCATTCAGAGCCGGCTTTCCGGGCTCACGGGCCTCGAATTGCTGCGGCGCGTGCCTACGGAGGACGTCCTGGGAACCCCCAGCGTCGTCCTGCTCGGCCAGAGCGGCAACGACGAAGAGGTGGTGCGGGCGTTTGAGCTCGGCGCCGCCGAATACATTTCGCGACCGTTCGCTCCGAAGGTAGCCCTCGCCCGCCTCCTTCGGTTCCTGAGGACCGGTACTGACCAGATCTCGCACGCGAGCCTTGGTCTGCTTCCGGTTCCTGTTTCCGATGCCGTCGACCCTCTTTCTCTCATGATCGGCGGGACGGCTCTTCTGCTGCTCCTGGCGGTGTTTTTCGCTGCGATTGCTGGCATTCTGCACGTCCACACTCGGCTCCAAGAACGACGGCGGGAACAGGTCACCGCAACCTGGAAGACAATTCTCCTCGACGTGCTCGCCGGTGATGCGGATCCCCAGTCTCTCCTCGACCAGGTCTCGCCCGCCCAGGAGCGGGCATTTCTGAAGTTTCTCGTCCCGTACGCCTTTCGGGTGAAGGGGCGGGCTCTGCACCTGATTCGAAAAATCGCCATTCCGGCCCAGAGTCAGTTGGAGGAGGACCTCGACCGACCGCAGCCCGGGCACCGGGCCCAGGCCGTCCAGCTGTTCGGCCTTCTGGGCGATGCCTCGTGCCGAGGCCTCCTACGACGGAGCCTCGACGATCCCTCCCCCCTCGTTGCGTATACGGCCTTCCGCTGGCTCTGCCGCCGCGGGACCCCCGAGGACCTCGACCTCCTCCTCGATCACCTCGACACCCTCGCACACGTCAACCGCAGTCAGCTGTCGTCGTGGCTCCTTCAGCTCGGAGCGGACGCTGCTCCCGGCCTCCGAGAATACCTGCGTGACTCCGAGCAGACGACCTTTGTGCGGGTCGTCTGTGCCGAAACGCTCCGGTGGATGGGCGATGGCGATGCGGCCGCACTCGCCACCCAGCTTCTCGCCGGTGAGCCTCCCCCCGAACTCGCGGCGGCCCTGCTGCGGCTGCTCCGACGGGTGGGAGGCCCCAACCAAGCCTTCCTCGTGCGTTCATACTGCGCCAGCGACGTGCACTTCGTCCAAATCCACGCGGCGCGAGCCCTCGGCCAGATTGGCCATCCCGACCTCGACCAGTCGCTCCTCCACGACCTCGTGGCCGGGGCCGACTCCCGATGGGTGGCCCTCAACGCAGCCAAGAGCCTCACTGAGCTCGACCAAACGGCCCCACTGCGTCGCCTGAGCCGGAGTTCTCACGACCGCGCCCCCCTTGCGGAAAGCATACTCGCAGAGCCTCAATGATGATTAGTTTCCTAAAGTGGCTCACGTATCTGTCGCTCGGCTACTTCGTCCTCCTCAACGGCACGTATCTGGTGATGGGGGGGTGGGCCTGGTGGACCCTGCGACAGCACGGGCAACGCCTCACGGCCTATCTCCCCGACGATACCCTCTCGTCGGAGGCCCTTCCCCCCATTACGCTCATTGCCCCGGCCTACAACGAGGGCGTCACCTGTGTGGAGTCAACACGGGCCTTTCTGAGTCTGCAGTATCCCAACTTTGAGGTCATGGTGGTAAACGACGGGTCGACCGACGAAACCCTCGGTCGCCTCAAAGCAGCGTTCGACCTGGAAGTCGCGGCGCGCACTCCCTCCGCCGAGCTGCCCACTGCTTCGGTTCAGACCGTCTACCGCAGCCAGATTCACCCGAATCTCTGGGTCCTGGACAAAGAAAACGGGGGGAAGTCCGATGCCCTCAATGCCGGACTCAACTACAGCCGCACCCCGCTGTTCTGTGCCGTCGACGCCGATACCCTCATCGAAGGGGAAGGGCTCCTCCGCATGGCGCGGCCGTTTCTGGGGGACGATTCAACCGTCGCCGTGGGTGGGGTCGTTCGCATTGCAAACGGCTGTGAGGTGAGCGCTGGAAAAATTCAGTCTGCCCGCCTTCCGAGGCGCTGGTTGCCAAAGCTGCAGGTGCTCGAATACCTCCGGGCGTTTCTGTTCGGACGGGTAGGCTGGGCCGGCATGGGAGCTCTCTTCATCATCTCGGGGGCCTTCGGGCTGTTTCGGCGAGAGGCGGTCGTGGCCGCAGGAGGGTACAGCCAAGACACCGTCGGCGAAGACATAGAGCTCGTCGTACGCCTCCACCGTCACATGCTAGAAAAGGACGAGCCGTACCGGATTCAGTTCAGCGCGGACCCGGCTGCCTGGACGGAGTGCCCGGCGACGTTTCGGAGCCTCGGGCGCCAGCGCGATCGCTGGCAGCGCGGCCTCACCGAAACGCTCGTTCGGCACCAGCGGATGCTCCTCAACCCCCGGTACGGCCGCATCGGGCTCCTCGCGTATCCCTACTACTATTTTCTGGAGATGATCGGGCCGGCCATTGAACTCGTCGGATACCTCGCATTTTTCGTTTCCTTCGGGCTCGGCCTCCTTTCCCCCCTCATGGCGGGGGCCTTCTTTGCCGTGGCGTTTGGGCTCGGGCTGGCACTCTCATTCGGCGCAGTCGCACTCGAAGAGCTCTGGTTTCGGCGCTACGAAAAGACAACGGATCTCCTGCAGCTCTTCGTCCTCCCCCTGATTGAAACGTTCGGCTACCGCCAGCTCATCGCGTGGTACCGCCTACGGGGGCTGTGGAATTATCTTCGAAACGTGGATACCTGGGGCGTAATAGAACGCACTGGCTTCAATACATCTTCCTCCTGACGCATGCCTTTCCTGCTCGCCCTTCTTCTTCTCCCCGGTCTCGCTGGAGGGGAACCAGTGCCTCGCGCCGCCGACCCCGGAGACCCTGACACCCTCAAGGCGGAAGAGAACCAGGCTCCCCCGGACTCCGGGGACTATGTTCTTTCCACCCGGTACACGTACGAGCACGTGTCCGGCATTTCGGCCTGGCACAACCGAGAGCTCTCCCTGGAGATGCCGCTTCCGATCGGAACGGTTGTGGGAAATATTGTCCAGAAGCGCCGGTTCGGTCGAAACGAGATTTCGGGTGGGGCGCACTACTGGGCCGACCTGTGGGGCGACTCCTACGGACACGTGCACGTCTCCGCAGCCCCGAACGCGCTCATCGTGCCTCGCTTCCGCATCGGAGGGGACCTCTACGCAGTCTTCGGTTCCTGGGAAGTCACCGGCAAGTACGAATGGCGCCGGTACGCGGGCACCCGCATTCACATGACGGGGCCTCAAATCGGCTGGTACCTCGGGAACTGGTACCTCCGGCTCGGCACGTCTGTCCTGAAGCAAGGGGGGCAATGGTTCGCTACGCAGCGGGCGGGCGCTCGATACTACCTGGGGTCTCCGGATTCCTACGTCGACGGGCAGGTGGGCTACGGCCGAACCGTTGAGTTCGTCGAGGCGAGTTCGAATGATCCCCTGAGGGTGGCGCATTCGTATTTCGGATCCGTCCGCCTCCACCACTTCTTTACCTCGCACGTGGGGGCTTCCGTCGCTGCGACGTATAGCGAGAAGACCCGCCGACGGCTGGGGGCCTCGCTCGGACTCGTCGCCCGCTGGTAAAAGGCAGCGTTGGTTGCCGAATTCCGCGGCGGGTCAGGTCATGTTGCTCAGTCTTCTCCGATTGGGGCAGGCGTCTCCTCCTGTTCCGAGGCAGCGGATTCCCCCTCCTTGTCTTCTGCCACGGGCACCGGCTCGAACACATCGGTGTGGGGCCGCGGGTGCTCCACCTCCACCGGTCGCGGCTCGAAGC
>CAZCUZ010000135.1:0-7138 GCA_964502085.1 uncultured Salinivenus sp.
GGCAAATGCGGGCAGCAGGGCGGGCTGGGCGGCGCCGGGGGCGGGGAACAGGAGCCCCCCAGTGACGAGTCCGGCGCAGGTGCCGAGCAGGGCAGCCCGGTTCGTGAGGTGGGGACTGATGAGGCCGCCGAAAACGGGCACGATCGCGGCGGCACACACGAGATCGGCCACCAAGAAGAGGTAGAGCACGCTGTAGCCCTGCGCCGCGATGGCGAAGACGGGCACGGCAAGACCGGCAGTTGTCCAGCGCGCCACCGTTAGCAGCGTGTTGGGGGAGAGGGAGGGAATGACCTGGCGCAGGTCGACGGCCACGAGGCTGGCGAGGGCGTTGAGGACGGTGTCGGCGCTGCTCATGACGAGCGTGAGGCCGAGGAGGACGAGCCCGAGTCCCACGCCGGGAGGAGTAGCCTCGAGGAGCAGGCCAAAGAGGGCGGCCGACGGGGGATCGGCGGCATCGGCTCCCACCGCCGCCAGTCCGAGCAGGCCTGTGCCCACCACGGTCACAGCCATGGCCCCGGCCACCGTGGCAAAGCCCATGCGGAGGGACGCCGTACTGTCGGCCGCGTAGACGCGCTGCCACGTCCCCTGATTGAACATGCTCGCCGCTGCGATGCCGATGACGAGCGCCAGGCCGCCTTTCATCCCCGGTCCGTGGGTCCACAGCAGGAGGTCGGGGGCCCGGTCGGTCACGCCGTCGACCAGCGGTGCCGCGCCGCCGACCGTGACCACGGCCAGGACGGCTCCCCCCGCCATCATAGGCAGCAGAAGCAGCGATTGCACGCCGTCGGTAAAGATGGACGCGCCCAGGCCCCCGAGTGCCGTGTAGGCGACGGTGGCCACCAGGACGACGCCCGTCGTCACCGACAGCGGCACGTCGGCCACCAGTTGCATAATGAAGGCCATGCCCGTCACCTGGGCCGTGAGGGCAATGAAGAGGTAGAAGATCATGATCGTCAGCGTAAAGACGTGCATGACACGTCCGTAGCGATGCCGCACGTACTCGGTGAGGGCGTGCCCCTCCGGCATGAGGGTGCGCAGGCGCCGACTCAGGGGAATGTAGAGAAGCGACGGCAGCGCCGAGCCCAGGGCGTAGCCCACAATGGCCGGCAGTCCGCCCCAGGTAGCCGCCTCCGGCGGGCCGAACAGGATCCAGGAGCCCATTGCCGAGGCGAACAGGGTGGCCGTCGTGGTCCCTGCCCCGAACTGCCCCCGCGCCGCCACGTAGTCCTCCACAGTTTGCTCCTCGCTCGTTCGAACGGCATACACGAGGCCCGCCAGAGCAAAGAGACCGGCACAGACGAGGAGGGCAAGGAGCATGGTGGGGAGACGAGAATCGAGGATCGAGGAGGGACGTTGCCTGACGGAAACGCTGTCAGGGGGATGCGCATCAGCGGAGGGTGTAGCGCAACTCGACGAAGACATTGCGGGTGGTGGCGGGATAGAAACGGGGGCCGCCCGTTCCCTGAAAGCCGTGCTGGAGCACGTGGGCGTCGAGCAGGTTGTCGGCGTTCAACTGGAGCTGAAGGCCCTCCAGCGGGGACGTGGGCGGTGCCTCGTAGGTGATCGAGGCCCCGAGCAGGGCGTGGGGATCGATCGTAAGGACGTCGGTTTCCTCGAATGCGACCGTTCCGTTGTGGAGCGAGGCCGTCCGGCCGCCCGCGTTGTCGACGTATTGTCGGCCGACCGCCTGGACGTCGATCGCCGCTGTGAGGCCGCGCCACGTGTACGACGTACGGAGGTTGGCCAACTGCTCGGGCGAGGCGGCAATCGGATTCCCGTCGCGTTCCAGTGCCACCGTCGTGTCGCCCAGCGTCCGGTATTCCGTGAAGTCGACGAACCGGGTGCGGGCGATCATGGCGTTTCCGGACAGCATCCATCCAGGCAGAAGCTGCACACTGCCCTCCAGTTCGAGTCCGGCGTGACGCGTGCGGTCGGCGTTGCCGGTGCGCGGAACGCCGAACGGGTCGACGGCCCCGCTCGGCACGATTTCGTCCCAGAAGCGCATCCAGAAGAGATTGGCCGAGAGGCGGTAGCGCCGCCGCTCCACCGAGCCGCCCACCTCCACGTCCACGAGGTGCTCGGGCTCGACGAGGGGATGATTGTAGTCAAAAGACCCGTTTTCCTGCCGCTCAAACTGCGGCGCGGCCCCGGCCGGCCCTTCGCCGCCGTCGTAGAGCTGAGTACGACGGGGCTCCCGATTGGCGAGGGCGACACTCGCGTAGGCGCTCACGGGCCGGTCGGGGTACAGCGTAGCCCCGAGACGCGGGTTGGCAAAGAAATAGGGCACCGTAAAGTCGTGCGACTGAAAGGTCTCGCGGTCGAACACTTTTTCGTCGTAGAAGCGGTAGCGGCGCCAGGTGAGCTGGAGATCGGCCTGCACGGCCAGGGGATCGACGGGGCGAAAGAGGTGGGAGCCAAAGACGGAGGTGACGATCTTTTCGCCGCGGTACTGCCAGAGTCGGTGGTCGGCGTCGGGGCCCACGACCGACGCGGGAATGGGTGGGTTTGCCTCCTGAATGCGGCCCCGTCGCAGCGAGCGATGCAGACGGGCCGCTACGCCCAGCGTCGTCTCCGTCGTGCCGTTCTCGTAGACCATCGTCGGGATCCAACCGACCTGATTCTGGTCGAGGGTGCCGCGGAGGACGACGTCCTCGGGAGCCACGCCGAATGCCAGGAGGGGCTGCTGTCGCTCGGGATCACTCAGCACGTCACCGTCGATCGCGAAATCGTCCGGCAGGCGGAGGTAGTCGGCGGAGCGGTAGTTGGCGCCGTAGTCGAAGTAGCCCTCGCCCTTGATCCAGAAGGCCGTCTGGTGGAGCGCCCAAGTCGGAGAAACCTGCCAGTCGTGGTTGAGGTGGACCTGCGGTGGATTGAACCGCTCCTGATCGCTTGACGCGGCACTTGAATTTTGCCGGCGGGCCTCTTCGTCGTCGTTTGCGGATTTCGGGATCCCGCTGAACGCCAGTCCGTCCTTTTGGAGGCCGCCGAACGCCTGAATTTTGAGGGTCGAGCGGTCGCCGTACCGGGCGAGTCCTCCGAAGAAGCGATCGAACTCGGTCCAGGCATTCCGGCGGTAGCCATCCGACGTGACGCGACTGATGCGGGCGTTGAGGACGTAGCGGTCGCCCAGCAGGCCGCTGTTGGCGGTTGCGGAGTACCGTCGCGTGTTGAACGAGCCGGTGCCGAGGCGGACGTGCGCGTACGCCTCCGGCTCGAAGGGATCGGTGACGACGCTGATGGCCCCGCCGATGCCGACGGACCCGTACAGCGACGATCCGGCGCCCCGCTGCACCTGCACGTCCTCGATCGAGGGCTCCATGCCGTAGAGGTTTGCCCAGAAGACGTTGAAGTCCTCCGGGTCGTTTTGGGGCACCCCGTTGATCGAGACCGCAATTCGACGTTGATCGAACCCGCGAATGGAGAGGGTCGAGTAGCCGATGCCGTTTCCGTTCTCGGAGTACGAGGTCGTGGACGGGGCCTCCTTTAGGAGCGCGGGGAGGTCCTGCACCCCGAGACGCCGGTCGATCTCCTCGGCCGTCAGGTTGGTTGCCGTGACGGGATTCACGCGCTTTTGGGCCCGCCGCGTGGTCACGAGGACCTCGTTCTGTGCGAGCGCGCGGGCCCGGAGGGCGATGGTGTCACGCACCGTCTGGCCGGGGGCGAGCGGAAGCGGCTCGACGCGGCGATCGTACCCCACGAAGCTCACGACGAGCCGGTATTCATCCGGAGCCACGTCGCGCAGGGTGAAGGCACCGGTCGAGTCCGTCGAGGTGCCGTAACGGTGTTGCCCGGTGTTTTCGTCTCGGAGCACGACGTTTGCGCCGGGAAGCGGAGCGGAGGGAGCATCCTGCGTGACGCGGCCGGTGACTGTGGCCGGCTCGGGTTGGGCGAGGCTTGGAAACGGGGTGCCTGCGCCAAGAAGAAGGACGAAGACGAGGGCGAGTTCAGACCGGAGAGTGGGCATCGTCGCGCCGGGCGTGATGCAGGAGATCGAGCGAGCGGCGCGCCGATGGGGGCAACCAAAAAAAGCCGCCTCCATCGACACGGATGGGGGCGGCATCAGCAAACGAGCCGGGCTGTGAGGGCCCGAACGTCGCCTGCTTCTCCCTACGCCGGTGTGAACCGGATCAGGTTCGAAGGGTGCAGTCTCAGCCCCGATGCGGTGGAATGCCGAACCGGGACGCCCCCAGCAGTGGTGAGTGAGTCAAATGTCAGTGAAACGTACCGGGCGTCGAAGCCGGTCGTTCCCGATGCGGGGCAGCCGATTACCCGGCGGGGGTCGGGACGGACGGGACGATGCGTGTGCCGGGCGCCTCGGGCCGGTGGGTGCAGCGGACGTGGAGGGGAATGTCGGCGACCGCCAGGGGATCGAGGGTGCACGGGTGCATGCCCAGCCGTCCGGCTTTCGTCCAGGTGCGGGCCTGCTCGAAGTCGAGCCGATCGAGACGACGTGCGTCGTCGTAGGTGTCGGGGTCGCGGGTGTAGAGGCCGTCCACGTCGGTCCAGCGCTCCAGCCGCTCGGCGTCCAGGGCACGGGCGAAGAGTGCGGCCGAGAGATCACTGCCCCCGCGCCCGAGCGTCGTGGTGGCGCCGTCCGCGGTGCCGCCGATGAAGCCCGTGATTACAGGGATCGGCATTTTCGGCGTGTTCGCCACCGTTGCCTGATACCACTCCCGGACCTGTTGCCGCGTGGAAGCCCATTGGACGGACGCGTCGCCGTGAGTGGCATCGGTGCGGATGAGCGAAGCAGCGTCGACGGCTTGGGCAGGCCGGCCGTCCGCGACGAGAACGGCGGACAAGAGCGGGGCCATCAGGCGCTCCCCGGCAGCCAGTACGGCATCGCGGGCAGCAGGAGCCTCCGCCCCTGTGATGGTCTGAAGTGCCCGACGCAGTTCGGCCAGCTCCGTTTGCAGCACGGTCTCGTAGCGTGTACACACCGGATCGTCACCGAGGACGTTGGTGGCGAGCCGGCGGTAGCGTCGGCCGACGTGGCGGGCCCACGCCTCAGCCGTGGCCCGGTCCGCCCGCGTGTCGCCGGCGGCGCGCACGAGGTCGTCCGTCACGCCCGATGCGGCCGACACCACGACGACCGGTTGACAGGCGGTCGCTGCCTCTCCGATGATGCGAGCGGTCTTGCGCAGTGGATCGGCCGCTCCGACGGAGGTGCCTCCAAACTTCAGGATGCGAATCGGACGATGGGGGGGACGCGAGGAAGAAGGAGGGTTAGACATGAGTATGGCGTGTTCCGTATTGACGGTCTTCCCGAGAGGGGCCTGCAGGTTGGTAGGAATGGAGGTCAGGCCGTCACGGACGGTGTGGCCACCGCCTCCTCGGCGCGCCATCCGGCAACCAGCTCGTCGAGGGCGTCGAGTTCGAGGAGGAACGAGTCGTGTCCGTGGGGCGACGACAGGATGTCCAACGTGGCGTGGGGCAGGTGATCGGCCAACTCCCGCTGTTCGGAGAGGGGGTAGAGCACGTCGGAGTCGATGCCCACCACGAGGGTGGGCTGCTGAATGGAGGCGAGCACGGACTCGTACGCACCGCGGCCGCGCGCCACGTCGTGCGTGTCCATCTGCTTCGTGAGGTGGACGTAGCAGTTTGCGTCGAAGCGGTCAACGAGCTTCTCGCCCTGGTGGCGCAGGTAGCTCTCGATAGCGTAGGGCCGATCATGTTGCTTCTCCATCACCTCTCGTCCGAACCGTCCCTCGAAGGAGGGCTGCGAGCGGTAGGACACCATCGCCATCATGCGGGCCGTCGACAGGCCCTCGGTCGGCGGGTCGTCCGGGGGGTACCGTCCGTTGCGCCATTTCGGATCCGAATAGATGGCCTGTCGCTGCGCCTCGCTCCAGCCAATCTGCCACGCGGTGTGGCGGCCGCCCACGGCGATGGGGACGAGGGACCGCACGAACGGTGTACCGGCGTCGGTCGTCTCGAAGGCCCACTCCAGCACGTGCATGCCGCCCATCGATCCCCCGATGGCACAGGCCACCTCGCGGACGCCCATCTGCTCCAGGGCGCGGCGATGCAGCCGCACCGTGTCTCGGGTGGTGACGGAGGGAAAGTCGGGGCCGTACGGGGTTCCCGTCTCCGGATCGTCGGTGACGGGGGACACGGATCCGTACGGGGAGCCCGGCACGTTGAGGGCGACGACGAAGTCCTCCGTGGGATCGAGTGCCCGGTCCGGGCCCAGGAGCCCGTCCCACCAGTCGGCCACGTCGGTGTCGCCGGTGAGGGCGTGGCACACGAGGACGGCATTGTCAGCCGCTGCGTTGAGCGTGCCCCACGTCTGGTACGCCACGGGCACGTCGCAGAGGGTCGTCCCGTCTTCGAAGGTAAACCGGGGAAGGGTGAGGGTCTGGGGCATCGGAACGTGGAGACGAGTTCGGAGGGAGGAGAAACAGAGCCGGCCGGCAGAGGCAGGTCCACGTATTACGTATTCCGTATTGCGTATCCGAAGGTGCCTCTCACCACGAAATACGCAATACGAAATACGCAATATTAATTACGTGGCAGCCGGCGACGGCAGCGACGAAAAGGCCTGCTCGAAGTCGGCCTTGATGTCGTCAATGTGCTCGATGCCCACGGACACGCGCACCATGTCCGGTTCCACGCCGGAGGCTTTCTGCTCCTCCTCGGTCAACTGCTGGTGGGTGGTGGAGGCGGGGTGGATGACGAGCGTCTTGGCGTCGCCCACGTTGGCGAGGTGGCTGGCCAGCTCCACGTTCTCGACGAAGGCCTGGCCGCCTTCCTTGCCGCCCTCGACACCGAAGGCGAGTACCGCGCCGTAGCCGTTTTCCAGGTACTTGTTGGCGCGTTCGTGGTAGGGGTGATTCTCCAGGCCCGGATAGCTGACCCACGAGACTTCGTCCCGGTCCCGAAGCCACGTCGCCAGGTCGAGTGCGTTGTCGCAGCTCCGCTGCACGCGCAGGGAGAGCGTTTCGAGCCCCTGCAGCAGGAGGAACGAGCCGAACGGATTCTGGGCCGGGCCGAAGTCGCGGAGGCCCTCCACGCGGGCCCGCATCGCGAATGCGACGTTGGTGTCGAGCACACCGTCCGGACCGAACGTCTCCCAGAACTTGAGGCCGTGGTAGTTGGGGTTCGGCTCCGTGAACTCGGGGAAGCGGCCGTTGTCCCAGGG
>CAZCUZ010000136.1:0-3630 GCA_964502085.1 uncultured Salinivenus sp.
GCCGAAGACGGAAGCAAGTTGATCGGCATCGTCCTCTGGACGAGCTATGTGGGGCACACGTGCGTGCTGGCCCATCAGGAGGAGCGCTCGCGGCCGCACGGCGAGAACGGCGAGCTGTTGCGGCGTGACCGTCACGTATCGGCTCTCCCCTTTTCGATCGAGCGATAGGGGGCGCATTGCAGAAGGGAGTACACGCGCGTGCGCACGAGACGACGGACTCCCTTGGACCGACTCGTCGGGCTCAGGGGTCGGGAAGAACCGAACCTGAACGGGGGAGAATCATACACTCCCCACGCCCAACCGCTTCCCGGGCACGCCGTCTGTGGTCGTTCTGTGTGCGGGAGGGCAGATGTCAGGGCAGGACGAATCGATCAGTTTGATTTGTATCATTCACCTCTCGACGACGCCATGAAATCGTTCCGTTTTGTCCTGATTGCCACGTTCGCCGGACTCGTTGCGCTCGTCGGGGGCGGCGCCGGCTGCTCGCTGCTTTCGAACGCCGAGTCGGGTTCGGACGACGGATCGAGGACCGGCATTGCGGAGGTGGACAGCATCGACGCTCCGGTGCAGATCGCCTCGACCGACACGCTGACCGTGCAGTTGTACGGGACCGTTGGGCCGAACGGCTGCTACTCGTTCGACGGGTTCGAGACGGCCCGGCGGGGGAGTCAGCTGACGATCACGCCGCGGGTGCAGTACCGCGGCGGCGAGGACACGGTGTGTACCATGGCCATCGTGCCGCTCGAGGAGACGTACCGCGCGGATCCGCCGTTCGAATCGGGGACGCTCACCCTCGAGGTGCCGCAGACGGAGGGGGCGGACGTGACGGCGACGGTGGAGGTAACGGGGAGCGGACAGTAAGGGAGGCCGCCGAGGATTAGTCCTCCTCCGCTCTGAGGTCCGAGAGGCGGACGGTGTGGTCGAGGCGAGGCTCGTTGTCTGTGCCGCGAAGCTCGAGGCGGACGGTGACGGGGTCGGCGTCCCAGTCGATTGTGATCAGCCCAAAGTGAAGTGCGGCGACGAATGAGTCGACGCGGTGTCGGTTGGCTTCCTCGTCGGGCGAAACGTAGTGAGTGAGGCCGCTCGAGGTTAGGTCGTAGAGGGGATAGTCGACGGCCTCGTCGTGGCGAGACAGTTCGCCCTTGTGTCGGTCGCCGCTCAGCAGGACGACGCCGGGGGCCTCACTTCGTTGGATCACGTCGTAGAGGCGTTCGTGGGCCTCCGGAAAGTTTGCCCACTTCTCCCACGGATGCTGTTCGGAGACGGCCTGGATGCTGGTGCCGATGAGGTGGATCTGGGCCTCGCTGGCCTTCAGTTCCTGCTCCAGCCACGCCCACTGCTCTTCGCCCAGCACGTCGCCCTGCGTGTTGGGATAGTAGCGCTGCTCGGAGAGGGGATCGCGGGTGAGGGGGTCGCGATGGTAGCGCGTGTCCAGCAGGATGACTTTGACCTGCTTTCCGGGCGAGCCGAACGTGTGGGCGCTGTAGACGCCGTCGCGCTTTCGGCGGGGATCGTCGTCGGGCACCTCCAGAAAGTCGAGGAACAGCTGCTGGCTGCTGTCCCGCTTCGGATAGGAGCGGCCGGCGTCGTTGGCCCCGTAGTCGTGGTCGTCCCACGTGCCGAGAACGTGCGCGTCCTCGCGCAGGGACTGATAGCCGGACACCTGTTTCTGATGGGCGTACATCGAGTCCATCGCCCCCATGTCTTCGGTGTCCGCGTAGATGTTGTCTCCGAGCCAGATCCAGAGGTCGGGATTCGTGGCCCGGATGGGGGCCCAGAGGGGCTGGTCCTCATCCTGGCGGTTGCAGGATCCGAAGGCGATGCGGGTGAGGGTCGTGTCGGTGTGAGAGGCCGTCGACTCGATCGGGGAGGTCGACTCGGGCTCCGAGCATCCGCCCCCGATCAGGGGGAGCACGACGGCCAGGACGAGGGCGAGAGAGGTACGCACGATAGGGGAAGGGGGAAGTGACGGAGGCACGCGGAGCTCAGCCCGACCGACCGGGGAGCTCGGCGTCCGGGTCGAGGGTTTTCGTGTAGGTCCGGTCGAAGCGGTCGGTGGCCTCGACCCGGATGCGGTTGGCGTCGGCGTTGAACGGGGCGGAGAACAGGTGGGCGGTGGGCTGCGGCTCCACCCAGTTGTGCTTCTCGGGCTGGTTCTCGCCCGCGTACAGGGACTCGGCCAGGGGGTCGAGGCCAGTGTATTGCTCCATGTTTCCGGTCTGGATGCCGTCCTCGTACCAGGTCACCGTCCACTCGTCGTCGGCGTTCCACACGTTGGCGAGGAAGCGGTCCGAGGCGTCGGGGTCGGTTCCCGAGGGATAGAGGCGCATCTGGTGGTCGGCGTCGCGGCCGGTGCTCTTGTAGCGCCAGCGGACAGTTTCACCGTTGACCTCGTAGACGGCATAGCCGCGGGGCGTGCCGTCGTGGCAGATGGGCCCGGTCCACCACGCACCGCAGGTCGTGCCCACGACGTGCTCGTGCGGGCCTGCCTCGTAGCGGTGTTCGTTGTCGTGGACGTGGCCGCTCACGATGTGGGCGTCGAACGGATCGAGGAGCTCGTAGAGGGCGGCCCGATTGACGATCATTCCGCTCGGGGGCGGGGCGTCCTCGCCGCGCCGGTCGGACAGGGTGCTGAGGGCGGGGATGTGGGTCAGGACGACGACGGGGCGGCCCTCTTCGACGAGGGCGAGGTCTTGCTCCAGCCACCGGAGCTGTGTGGCGTCGACGTGGCCGATGTAGCCGTCGGTCTCGCTTCCGAAGCCGTCGTTGCCGGGCCAGTACACGTCGTCGAGGACGACGTAGTGGACGGCGCCGCGGTCGAACGAGTAGTACTCCGGGCCGAAGTGGCGGCGAAAGGTAGCCGTCGAGCCGGGGTCGGCGGGCGCGTCGAAGTTGAGGTCGTGGTTGCCCACCACCTGCACGAACGGGAGGCCCATCTGCCGGACGGCCTTCTCGTAGCTGGAGAAGAGGGACAGGTCGTCGAAGACGAGGTCGCCCCCGCCGACGCCGAACACCGGCCGGTCGCCGAGGGCCTGCGCCGTAGCCTGCACGTCCGGGACCGTCTCGTCCCGAAACTCCTGCATTTCGGCCTCGGTCCGGGCCTGCGGATCGGCCAGGAAGGCGAAGGCGTGTCGGGTATCGTCGTGGTCGAGAGGCTGGAGCCGGAATTCGGTCTCGACGGTGTCGCTGCCGTCGGAGTCGAGGGACCGGTAGACGTGAGTCGTGCCGGTGTCGTGGGTGGGCAGGCGGTAGCCGGCCGGCACTGAGAGGTACACGAACGGCTGCCGTGTGGACGACCCGAGGCGGAAGCGGCCGTCGGCGTCGGTTTGGGTGACGGTGACGCCGTCGGTGACCGCCACGCCGTCCACGCCGCCGTTCGGGTCGGTGACGCGGCCGGTGATTTCGAGGGAGCGCGGAGGCCGGAGGGAGCGGGGCGTGCCGGTCGCGGCCCAGGGGGCGGCGAGTGCGGCCGTGCCGGCGAGGCCGAAGCGCTTCAGAAAGTCGCGGCGGGTCGGAGCCATAGCGCAGGGAAAATTAGGGGGTGAGAGTCGACGTAGGTACAAAATGGCATGCAGAGGTGGAGAAAATCATCACCTCACCGTTATTGCTCGTTTACTCCAGATTCTGCAC
>CAZCUZ010000136.1:3730-7113 GCA_964502085.1 uncultured Salinivenus sp.
AACGTCGTGCGCCTCCAGCCACTCGATCGCAATGTCTTCGTATGCCTGATCGCGATAGGCATACCAGTCCTCCGTCAGTCCGAGCCGGTCGGCCGTGTCGCGAAAGTAGCGAAAGGCCCCGCGCCCGCGGATCGCTCGGAGAAGCTGCTCGCGGTGATCGTCATTGTCGACGGCGTAGCAGAACGTCTCCATGATCTCGTAGTCGTGGATCTCCCGCTGCGACGGCAAGGCGAGCCATTCGGGCGCGTGCACGGCCTCGTGGACCTTCAGCAAGAGGTCTTGTTGCCACTCGGGCAGATCCTCTTTCTCGATCTCCCCCTCCAAGAGGGATTCCGCCTTTCGCACTTGCCGATCTTGTACCATGATCATTTCCCCCGTCTCCTCGTGGAGGTACACAGTGGTTTCGTCATCTGCATGTGGAGCTGATCGACGACCTCGCTGAGGGAAACGGGCAGGGACATGGGAGTCGGCTGAAACGTAAAAGCATTCGGGGGAGCAATCTGGAGAATCTCTCCCGGATTCGCAAGGAGGGCGATCGGTGGTGCAGGACGATCGCATGTTAAAATCCCGATCGAGTGCAGGGACGGTCACTTGTCTCCAATTGCAGATGGCGCCACGAAAGCGTGGGAGAAAGGGGGGCATGGGCGTATTGCGTTTTGCCCCAAACAAGGGCTCCGCTTGTCTGCGATTGCCAAGATGTGATTGCCGTGGATAGGTGGTGGTAAAAGGAAGATGTACGCTTTACCTCCTTTGCTTGCTCGCTGTGCCGTTATTTGTGGCCGGCGTGCATCTTTCGGAGCGTCCCGTCATACAATTTCTCTTGCTCCGTCGAATCGATTCTTTCACGCCATGTCCGATGCCAAGTCCGCCAAGGAGGTTACGCGTGCACTCCTCGACCGGCTCGATGACGACGTCACCTTCGAAGACATACTCTATGAGCTGCACGCCCTCCGGAAGATCGAGCGGGGGCGTCAGGACGCAGAGGACGGACGCGTCACTGCACACGAGGACGTACGGGATGAATTGAGCCAATGGCTGAAATAGTCTGGACCGACGAAGCGCTCTCCGATTTGAACGCACCTCTCCGGAATATGCATCCGTCGTCGTCAACGAGCTCTATACTGCCGTCGAGCCCCTCGCCGAATATCCTCGAATGGGCCGGCAGGTGCCTGAAGTCGAGCACGAATCCCTTCGAGAACGAATCATCGAAGGGTACCGATTAATCTATCAGGTCCGAAACGAAACTATTGAAGTCGTCACGATCCTTCACAGTTGGCAGGATTTGAAGAGGAAACTACGCCGGCGAGGCGAATAGAGGAATCCTAGTTACTTCCCTTCCGACTGCCCTGGGATCGAAGCGAGCCTTGTCTATCACTGGCTCGACGGGCTACATGACGTAGAGCAAGCCGCCCGGCTGAACCGGCAGACCGCGTTTCCCAACGCTCCGAAAACGCCACCGCCCGTCTCGTCGGAACGCCGACGGAAATGCAATGTGAGAACAGTGCTCGCGCCTCCATCGCTACCCGCCCGCCATGACGCGTCCCGTCCCGTCTCCGCACTCGTCGCCCGAGGAGCAGGGAGCCCCCGCCTCCACTCCCGATCTCGACGACGACGCAACCCTCCGCCGCATCGTCGACACGATCGCCGAGGCGTTGGACCCCGAGCAAATCCTCCTCTTCGGCTCGCGGGCACGAGGAGACGCCACGGTTCAAAGCGACTATGACATCTGTGTGATCATGGAGCCCGACGAACACCGCCGCGATCTCGTCCGCCAAATCCACAGCCTGTTTGACGTTCGCGGATTTTCGATGGACATCTTCGTCCTGAGCCCAGACGAATTGCGGGAGCAGCGGCAGGTGGCAAACACGCTCGGTTACATAATCTCCCGGGAGGGGGAGGTGCTTTATGACCGCTCGTGAGAAGTACGTCCGACAGTGGTTGGAAAAAGCCGACGAGGATCGGCAAGCGATGGACCGGTTGATGGAGGGAGACCCAATTCTGGAAATGGCCTGTTTCCACGCTCAACAATGCGTCGAGAAGGCCCTGAAGGGGTTTCTCACCGCTCACGATCGTCACGTCGAAAAACGCACGATTTGAACGGCATCCTTGAGATGTGTACCGATATTGAGCCTGATTTCGGACAGTTCGAACACCCGTGCAAGGACCTAACGCCCTTCGCGGTGGACGCTCGCTACCCCGGCCCCAAGAACCCGGAACCGATCGAGGAGGCTCAACGGCTCGTCGAGGCCGCTGATCGGATTTACCGGTATACCCGCGACGTTCTCGATCTCCCCTGAATCCGTCTCCAGCCATAACGCAACGCGCCATCCCCTAACCGCCCACCCCGAAACGCTCAAAGAAGAACGGGCTTCCGGAACGTCGCCGACCTATTTATGTGCGATATGAGCCGGAAGCGGGTACACATCATCCACACATACACCCACACTCCTAAACGCAATCGTGGGCATGAGTGAGGAGTTTCTGGAACAGGACGTACGGTACGTAAAGGGCGTCGGCGAGAAGCGGGCCGACGTGTGGGCCGAATCGCACGGCGTACGCACGGTGCGCGACCTCCTCCACTTCTACCCCCGCCGCTACCTCGACCGCTCCACCATCACGCCGGTGGAGCGACTGCAGGAAGGACCCGACCCCGTGACCGTCGTGGGCACCGTGCAGTCCAGTCGCATCGTGCCGGGAAAGAGCCAGAAGCGATTCGAGCTCATCCTGCAGGGGGAGCAGGGCGGGCGCATGAAGTGCACGTGGTTCCAGGGCATCTGGTGGGTGCGGAAGGCCTTCGAAGAAGGTGATCGGCTGGCCGTGCATGGAAAGGTGGAGAAGTACGGGCGCTGGTTTTCGATGACGCACCCGGACTTCGACAAACTCAACGACGAAGGGGCTATCCTCGACACCGGTCGCATCGTGGCCCTCTACCCGGGCGGCGAAGCGATGAGCAACGTCGGCCTCACGAGCCGCTCCATCCGCCGCATCCTCTACAACCTCTTCAAGGAGCACGGCCTAAAGCTGGAGGAAACGCTCCCCGAGCGCATCGTGGAGGCGTACGATCTGATGGAGGGACGCGTGGCGCTGCGGGCCATTCACTTTCCGAAGAATCAGGCCGAGCGGGCCCGTGCGGAGCGGCGCCTCAAGTTCGAGGAGCTCTTCCTCATCCAGCTCATGCTCGCCCAGATGCGCCGGCAGCGCGAGGAGGTGGCCGGGCCGCCGTTCGACGCGCCGGACACGCACACGGAGGCGTTCGTCCGCGAGGTGCTGCCGTTCGAGCTCACCGGCGCCCAGAAGCGCGCGCTGACGGACGTCATCGAGGACACGCAGACCGGCGTGCAGATGAACCGTCTCATCCAGGGCGACGTGGGGAGCGGAAAGAC
>CAZCUZ010000137.1:0-6962 GCA_964502085.1 uncultured Salinivenus sp.
CCCGGCGTCCACGCCGCCCCAGGGCTGCTCAAAACTGACCGAGGCCTCGACCCGCGTTTCGATACGAGTGGAGATCCGTGGCTCGAAGAAAGGTGGGGGCCGACTGTGATCGCGTGTGACCGTCGATCGGAATGCACTCGGGAGCAAGGCTGTGGGGACGGCCTCGCACGTGAAATAGAGCCACCCAGTACGGTGCAATGACCCCAGCGATTCTGTCACCTACCAGAGGAAAACCTCAACCGGGAAATATAAAGTAGACGATGGAAATAATTATGTGGTTTGAACTAAGAACGGACGGTGTAATCGGTTGCACAGAGTACGTATAACCTGTACTTCAGGACACGTGAGTACGAGTAGTACTATTAGCACGAATGGTGCTATTGTGCGACGATATGTGCAGAACTCCGGAATGAGCTCCATTTAAGAGGTGAAAGTACCCGCGTTGCTCCCACAGTTGGGTCCGGCGATGGTGAGAGACCCCGGAGGGGACGCTGAGGTCATAGACGCACGTTCACGGTCCCTCCTCAAAAATGGGGTATCCCGTCGTTGCGGTCTCCTCGGTGTAGAGGGACGAGAGGCGCTGGGTCATCGGGCCGATGGCGCCGGTTCCGATCGTGCGGCCGTCCAGCGACGTGATGCCCGCCAGCTCGCCCATCGTGCCGGAGCAAAACATCTCGTCGGCTCGATGGGCTTCCATGACCGTTAGCGGGCGCACCGCGTGGGGAATGTCGTGCCGCGCACAGAGGTCGAGCACGGTTTGCCGCGTAATGCCCTCCGGGCAGGCGTGGGCCGGTCCCGTGATCACGGTTCCATCGTCGACGATGAAGACGTGGGTGCCGTGTCCCTCCGCAATGAAACCGTCGCGATCGAGCATGAGGGCGGCGTCGGCCCCCGCCTGGTTGGCCTCAATCTTCGCTAGAATGGACTGGAGAAGGTTGTTGTGGTGAATTTTGGGATCCAGACAGTCGGGCGGGAAGCGGCGGATGGAGCTCGTGACGAAGGACAGCCCGCTCTTGTCGTAGACCGGCGTCTTGTACTCGGGCAGGATGATGAGCGTGGGCCCCATCGTGTTGAGGCGCGGGTCCATGCCGGAGGTTACTTTCTCGCCTCGCGTGAGTGTGAGGCGCACGTGCACGTCGTCGTGCATGTCGTTGGCCTCGAGGGTGCGCCGCAGTTCCTCGAGGAGGTGCTCGGTCGACGGAATCTCGTCGAAGGCCAGGGCTTTGGCCGAGTTGCGGAGGCGCTCCAGATGGTCGAGTAGGCGGAAGATCGTGTCCTCGTAGAGGCGCAGGCCCTCCCACACACCGTCGCCGCCCTGCACCACGCTGTCGAACGGGCTCACGCCGGCTTCGTCGCGGGGTACGAGCTCGCCGTCCACGTAGACGATGAGGTCTTCGTTTCTTGGGTCGGAGGTTTGTCGCATTGGGACTGTCGGAAAGAAAAATCTTGTTCGAGCGAACGGCGGACCCGGTGCCCCCACGCCGAAGGGCATGGGAGAAGGGGGGCATTGTGTTGAGAGAAATCAAGCCTCAGCCGCTGACAGCGGGCCGTCCCGGTGTTACGAGCAGGGGGCGTGAGGTTGATTCCGAATCGACGGTCAGGTCCACGTCAGAGTACCAGAGAGCGGGATCTTGCCCGGTAGAGCTGACACTACGGGCGGAGACGGTGGGTGTAGAGATGGTCGTAGAGGGCCTCGCACTCGTCGAGCAGGTCCGACAGGCGGTCGGGGACGGGGTCGTCCTTCGGTTGGTAGGGCTGGAAGCCGGTCGAGTCGTACACCGAATCGTACCAGTGTTTGGCCCAGATGCCGTCCGTTTCGCGGGGGCCGGGGGGCCACGATAGCATCACGTCGCGGAACGGCACGCCGAGCGCGTCGCAGAGGGCCTCGAGCGTGGGACGTGGGGCCTTGAGCACGTCGCGGGCGACGATGACGGGCGGGGGCGTGCCTCGTTCTTGGTGGAGGCGCTGGAAGAGGGCCCACTGCTGGGGAAGGCCCGTGTCGGAAAGCGTGGGTTCCGGGAGAAACTCGATCAGCGACGTGAGCATCTCGCGCGGCTCCCGAATCAAGAAGGCGTTGCGGAGATCGAGCACCCAGTCCCAATCCATCTCGGGGAGGAGGTGGTGGGCCATGTGCTTCTGGTAATAGATCGACGCCCCGTTGGGGATCGGACCGGTGATCCGGGCCACGACGGCCCGCCAGTCCGTCTCGTAGTGGGCAATCACCTCGTCCCGGCTCGGATGCGCACGGCCGGTCTCCTTCAGGTAGTGTGCGTAGAGCGGCTCGTCGACGACGGCGGTGTCCTCGCGGCTTCCCCAGCTTCGCATCAGGGCCGTCGAGATGTTGCGGGGCCCCGACCACATGGCGATACGAGGTGGGGGGCGGTCTGAACGAGGCATGGCAATGGACGGGGGCGGAGACGAGCATCTGTGCGCGGGATCTTCACCGCTCGTCCATCATTCGGTTCCGACGGCTTGGATCGGTGGTTCGCGGCAGAAAGCGGATGCGCTGTTGGCTATGCGGACAGCACGTCCCGAAGGGTTGCAGCGAAGCGCTTTACCTCGTCTTCCGCGTTGTAGTAGTGCACCGACGCCCGGACCAGGTCGGGCAGGGAGCGGGCCTCGGCGTCCAGGCGGGTGGAGTTCGGCGTCGAGACGGAGACGTTGACGTTCCGTTCGCGCAGGGCCGCCTGGATCGAGGTCGCGTCCCTCTGCTCGGCGCTAAAGGTGGTGATTCCGCATCGCGTGCGTCCCAGGTCGTGCACCGTGACGCCGGGGAGCTCGGACAGCGTCGATCGAAGCGTGCTGGCGAGCATTTGAACGCGCTCGAAGATCGTGTCCAGCCCCAGATTCAACGCATAGTCGACGGCCACTCCCAATCCGACCTGCCCGGCCACGTGGCTTTCCCACGTCTCGAACCGGCGGGCGTCCGGCTGGATCTCATAGGTGGCGGAGCCGGTCCAGGTGGCGGCGTGCAGATCGAGCAGCGGGGGCTCCAGGCGTTCGATCCAGTCGCGGCGGACGTACAGGAAGCCGGTGCCCCGCGGGCCGCGCAGGTACTTGCGCCCGGTGGTCGACAGCATCGTGCAGCCGAGGTCGTCGACCGGAAGGGGCATCTGCCCGGCCGACTGGCAGGCGTCAAGCAGGAAGGGCACGTCCGCGTTCTCCGCCACGGTGCCGACCTCGACGGCCGGATTGACGAGCCCCCCGTTCGTAGGGACGTGCGTGAGGGCAATGAGGGCCACGTCGTCGTCCATCCGGGACCGAAGGGCGTCCACGTCGATCTGCCCGTGCTCGTCGGAGGGCACCACCTCCACCTCGGCCCCCGTCCGCTCGGCCACCTGCAGACAGGCGATGTGGTTGCTCGCGTAAGCGGCCCGCGACGTGAGGATCCGATCGCCCGGCTCGAAGGGCATTCCGTAGAAGGCCATGTCCCAGGCCCGCGTCGCATTTTCCACGAGGGCAATCTCGTCGGGGGTGCTCCCCAGCATGCGGGCGAGGGCCTCGTACGTGCGCCGAAGCCGGGGCTCGGCCTCGTCCGCCGCCTCGTAGCCCCCGATGGCCGCCTCGCGCTCCAGGTGCTCGACCTGGGCGTCGAGGACCGGCTGAGGCGGCAGGGCGGCGCCTGCATTGTTAAAATGCAAAACGTTTGCGGTACCGGGCGTCTCCGAACGCACGCGGTCGACGTCGATGGACATCGGGAGAGCACGATCAGTAAAGGGAAGGAACACTGCACGGGGTCAACGGCTCATCCACCCACCCGTTCAATGCCTGTTCCTGCTTCTCACATTCGCATCCTCCTCTCATACCCCAACAGGGAGGGATACTCTTTTCCCGCAATCTTGACCGATTGCCACATAATCTCAGGGTAATATGGAGGTTTTGGGAAATGGAAGAACGGGGGTGGCAATTCTCGGCGTTCGCCCACACGTTGTAGCTTCTGAATCTCTTCTGCACGAAAACTCCTCCGTACGTCTATGGCGAAGGCAACCAACCTCGGCTTTCCCCGCATCGGTGCGCACCGCGAGCTCAAGCGCGCCGTGGAAGGATACTGGAAAGGGGATCTCACGAAAGACGAACTGGTCGAAGCAGCCCGCGCACTCCGCGAATCGCACTGGACGGAGCAGCAGGAGCTGGGACTCGACCTCGTACCCTCCAACGATTTCTCCTACTACGATCAGGTGCTCGACGCCTGCGCGATGGTGGGAGCCGTGCCCGAGCGGTTCCCGTGGGATGGTGAGTCGGTGGACCTCGACACCTACTTTGCCATGGCCCGCGGCCTGCAGGAAAAGGACCTGGACGGCGAAGGCGCCGGCGTGCAGGCCATGGAGATGACCAAGTGGTTTGACACGAACTACCACTACATCGTCCCCGAGTTTTCGCGCGACACCACCTTCTCGCTCTCCTCGACGAAGGTCATTGACGAGTACCAGGAGGCGAAGACGCACGGCGTCGAGACGCGGCCGGTGATCATCGGGCCGGTCTCGTTCCTGCTCCTCGGCAAGACGCAGGAAGAGGACCTCGACGCGCTCGACCTGCTCGACGACCTGCTGCCGGTCTACGCCGAGGTGCTGCAGGCGCTGGCCGACGCAGGCGCCGAAGCGGTGCAGATCGACGAGCCCACCCTCGTGCTCGACCTGAGTGACGAGGAGCGCACTGCCTTTACAAAGGCATACGCGGCCCTGTCGGACGCCGCCGACCTCGACCTGCACGTGGCCACCTACTTCGGCGGCCTGGAGGACAATCTCCCCACGGCCCTTGACCTGCCGGTCGACGCGTTGCACCTCGACCTCGTCCGTGCGCCGAAGCAGCTCGACGAGGCCCTCGACCACGGCGTCCCCGACGACCTGTCGCTCTCCCTCGGCGTCGTCGACGGCCGCAACGTGTGGCGGGCCGACCTCGATAGTCTGCTGGACACTGTGGAACGGGCCGTCGACGCCCTCGGCTCCGACCGCGTGCTCGTGGGGCCGTCCTGCTCGCTGCTGCACGTGCCGGTCGACCTCGACACGGAACCGGCCCTCGACGACGAAATGAAGCTGTGGCTGGCCTTCGCCACGCAGAAGATTGAGGAAATCGTCGCCCTCGCCGAGCGCGTGGACGGTACCGAGGAGGCTACCGAGGCACTCTTCGAGAAGAGCCGCAAGGCCCGGGAGGCCCGTGCGCAGTCCGACTGGATCAACGATTCGACCGTGCAGGATCGCGTGGCCGGCATCGACGATTCGATGGCGGAGCGGAATTCTCCCCACTCGACGCGACGCACCGTGCAGCGCGACGCCCTCAACCTGCCGACGTTTCCGACCACCACGATCGGGTCCTTCCCGCAGACCGACGACGTGCGCCGGATGCGCGCGAAGTACAAGAAGGAGGACATCTCC
Organism: uncultured Salinivenus sp.; assembly: GCA_964502085.1. Taxonomy (GTDB): domain Bacteria; phylum Bacteroidota; class Rhodothermia; order Rhodothermales; family Salinibacteraceae; genus Salinibacter. Next base: position 5,373 of record CAZCUZ010000137.1, read on the forward strand.
CGGGAGGAGTACGAGGACTTCATCGAAGAGCAGATTGCCGACACCATTGCCGCGCAGGAGGAAATCGGCCTCGACGTGCTCGTGCACGGCGAGAGTGAGCGCGGCGACATGGTCGAGTACTTCGGCCGGCAGCTCGACGGCTTCCTCTTCACCGAAAACGGCTGGGTGCAGAGCTACGGCAGTCGCTGCGTGCGGCCGCCCATCATCGCCGGCGACGTGAGCCGCCCCGAGCCGATGACGACGCGCTGGCTCTCCTACGCCAACGACCAGACCGACAAGCCGGTCAAGGGCATGCTGACCGGCCCCGTCACGATGCTGCAGTGGTCGTTCGTGCGCGACGATCAGCCGCGCGCCGAGACGTGCCGCCAGATTGCGCTCGCCATCCGCGACGAGGTGGTCGACCTCGAAGAGGCCGGCGTTCAGGCCATCCAGATCGACGAGCCCGCCTTCCGCGAGGGTCTGCCGCTCCGAGAGAGCCAGTGGGACGATTATCTCGACTGGGCGGTCGAATGCTTCCGGCTCGCCTCCTGTGGGGTGCAGGACGAGACGCAGATCCACACCCACATGTGCTACTCGGAGTTCAACGACATCATCGAGGCGATTGCCGACATGGACGCGGACGTGATCTCCGTGGAGGCGTCCCGCTCGAAGATGGAGCTGCTCGACTCGTTCGACGAGTTCGACTATCCGAACGAGATTGGGCCGGGTGTCTACGACATTCACTCGCCGCGCGTGCCGTCGGTCGAGGAGATGGAAGCCCTCATCCGCAAGGCCCTCGAGGTACTCGACGAGGAGCAGATGTGGGTCAACCCGGACTGCGGCCTCAAGACGCGCCGCTGGGTGGAGGTCAAGCCCTCCCTCGAAAACATGGTGCAGGCCGCCGAAAACGTGCGGGAGCCTGCGGCGGTTGCCTAACCGAACGGCATCTCGTACCGCCAAGCGAAAGGGACGGACGGGCTATTCCCGTTCGTCCCTTTTCTATTTGCAGCGACGATCGGAAGGAGATTCTTTCACGCCCTCGCTCCGGCGGACTGCATCAGAGTCAGAGCCGAATCGTGTAGGTAAGCTTCGCGGCCACCTCGGCACTTCGGGGGGAGAACCGGTCGAAGTCGTACGCCCGCCAGTTGTGCGTGTACACGAGGTAGAGGTCACTGCCCGGTTCCACGATCCACCGGACGCGCGCGAAGAGACCGAGCCGCTCTGTGAGGTTGTCGTACTGGACCTGAGAGGTGAGGCTGAGGTCGGGGGACAGATCCACGTTGCCGTCGAACCGGAAGACGTGCGTGTTGAAGTCTCCTTCGGCGAGGCGAACACGGTTGTGCACCCAGTCGACTCCGACGTTGAGGCCGGGGATTGGCCGCGCTGTGCCGCCGAGTTCGATCCTCGTCTGCGTGCCCGACCAGAATCCGCCGTATTCGAATGTGGCATCGGTTGAGACCACACGGTACTCGGCCGTTCCGGCGCCGAATTCCGTTCCGAGTGTGCGGTACTCCCCGGGCGGAAGTACGATGCTCCCGTCCCGAAGAATGTCGAACGGGCGGTCCAGGCGTTCGAAGTCGTAGGCCGCGTTGGCCGTGAACGTATCTCCGC
>CAZCUZ010000138.1:0-2078 GCA_964502085.1 uncultured Salinivenus sp.
CAAAAGCAGTACGCCACGACGGGGACGGCCAGCAGCGCCCATACGTACGTCGGATCCAACCAGTCCATGGCTCGAATGAGGAATGGAAAATGGGGAGTGTGGAATGCGGCCGCCTCGCGAGTCTTCTTCCTCAACCTCCCAATTCCACATTCCAAACTCCACACTCGCTAGGGAAAGCGTCGAAAGAGGGTGGTCGAGAGCACGACCTCCAGGAGCACGAGGGCGAGCGCCGGTCCCAGAAACCAGGGATACCACTCGTCGCGGTCGGTGTAGACGCGCTCGTCGACCTCGGTCGCCTCCATCTCGTCGATCTCGTCGTAGATGCGCCGCAGGGCCTCGGTGCTCGACGCCGAGAAGTACCGGCCGCCGGTGGTAGACGCCACGGCGCGGAGCATCTCCTCGTCGACCCCCGTCTCGCCGGACTGCCCGCCTTCGGACGGCACGGACGGCGCCTCGTTCCCCGCTCCCACCCCAATGGCGTACACCCGGACGCCCATGCTCCGCGCAACCTCCGCCGCCGTGGCCGGGTCGATTTCCCCCCGGTTGTTGCGCCCGTCGGTGAGGAGAATCACGACCTTGCTCTCCGCCTCGGTCTCGCGGAGCCGATTCGTGGCGGTAGCCAGGGCCGTCCCGACGGCAGTGCCGTCTTCCACGACGCCAATGCGAACCCGCTCCAGCATGCGCTGCAGGAAGTCGTAGTCGAGCGTGAGGGGCACCTGCGTGTAGGCCTGCGCCGCAAACACGATGAGCCCCACCCGGTCGGACACGCGCCCCTCGACGAAGGACCCCGCTACGTCGCGGGCGGCCTCGAACCGATTGGGCTGAAAATCCTCCGCCTGCATCGACGACGACGTGTCGAGCACCAGCATGACGTCGATGCCTTCCGCCGTCCGGGTGCGGATGACGTCGTGCACCTGCGGCCGGGCCAGGGCCACGACGCCCAGGGCGAGGGCTCCCATCCGAAGCACCGCTGGAAGCCCTCGTAGGCGCACCGCCCACGACGCCGGAAGTCCCCGTACCGGGCCGACGTCACTGTAGCGCAGCCCGCCCTCCTCTCGCATTCGCCACCACGTCCACACCCCCACCAGCGGCACGGCGAGAAGAAGCCACAGCAGATGAGGGTTGGCAAAGGTCACGGAGGAGAAAATGCCGATACGTGAACAGCGGTAACGGGCTCGTTTGCCGTTCCTGAGCCCAATGAATGTGTGAGTGCGGGGGGATGGGCGTCATTCTTGCACCCGTTTGCGCCCCCTCCGTGCTCACTCATCACTTCGTGTGCGTCGCTACGGCCTCACGGAGTGCCGGAAGCACCTCTCCGGCCGGGCCCCGAATTGACTCGTCGACCTCTTCGGTAATGCCGGTCGTGTCCGGATTCACCTCGGCCACGTACGCTCCGTTGGCCCGGGCCTCCATCGGAAACTGCGCGGCGGGATAGACGACGGCGCTCGTCCCCACGCTCAGAAACACGTCGGCCCGGCTCGTAGCCGCGTCGGCGCGCTCGACGGCGTCCGGGGGCAGCATCTCCCCGAACCACACAACGTCGGGCCGGATGAGGCCCTGGCACTCCGAGCAGCGGGCGGGCTCCCCGTCCTGGATGGCGGCGTCCACGGTCTCGGCCTCGGCCGGGCGCTCGCAGTCCATACAGTAGTTGTGCGTGATGTTGCCGTGCAGCTCGATCACGGTGCTGCTCCCCGCCCGGTTGTGGAGGTCGTCCACGTTCTGCGTGATGACCGTCAGCTCCGGCACGGGATCTTCGAGGGCGGCCAGAGCCCGGTGGCCCTCGTTCGGCTCGGCCTCCTCGACCAGCTGACGCCGGTGCCGGTACCAGCCCTGCACGAGCTCGGGATTGTCGAGAAAGGCTTCGACGTTGGCCAGCTCCTGCGGATCGAATTTTTCCCACAGGCCGTCCGGGTCTCGGAAGGTGGGAATGCCGCTCTCGGCGCTGATGCCGGCCCCGGTGAGAACGGCGACCGAATCGGCCTCGGCCAGCCGGTGGACGAGCGTGTCGCTGAAGTCGGACATGCGAGAAACAACTTGACGAAAAAGCAGGACGAACCTCACCGGCAAAAACGAACGCG
>CAZCUZ010000138.1:2178-6873 GCA_964502085.1 uncultured Salinivenus sp.
CCGTTCAATCCACCAGACGGATCGGGGTCCTCGGCCGCAGCTTTTCCGCTGAGGCCCTCCGGTCGGGGAATTCCTCGTTGCTGTTCGTCCTCCGGATGGGACGTCTCCCCTTCTGTACTTCCCTCTTTGGGGTTCCGCTCCCCGGACGCCCTCGGTCGGGGCGCAGCCTCGATGGTGTCGAGGGCGGCGCGGGCCTCACGAAGGACCTTTTCGTGATCGTCGGCCGAGGGACGGGCGTCGGCGAACTTTACGAGGTCGGCCAGCTCCAGCACGGCCCGGACGCGGGCCACGGCCTCCTCCGGGACGTCGGGACGATGGTCCAGGGCCTCGGCGACCTCCCGGGTGGTGCATTCGAGGGCCGCCACCTCCAGCTCGCGCGCCAGGTAGACGCGTACGGCATTGGAGAGCTCGACGTAGAACGGCTTGACAGCGTCGGGATCCGAGAGGTCGTAGGACTCGAGCTGCCGAATCCACGAGGTGGCGGCCTCGTAGGGCGTCTGAGGCGTCTCCGGTCGCCGATGCGAGGGCGGGGCCTCCGTCGGCCGCCGGCGCCGCCACCAGAGGTAGGCGAGGCCGGCCGCCAGCCCGAGGCCCGCGAGGCCGAGCACGAGCCACGTCCACAGCGGCCGCGGGAACGGGGCGAGGGGCGCCACGTCGTGAATTCGTTTCGCGTCGCCCCCCACCACGGACGCAACCGTCACGGTACGGGCGGGGGCACTCGCGATCGTCGTGTCGCCGCCGGACACGACCTGGACGGGCACGGCGGGCACCCGCACCGAATCGAGCGCAAACGTCGCCACCTCGTAGGCCACGCTGTCGCCCTGCCGGGTCCCCGCCCGATCCTGAACCTCGCCTCGCTCGAACACTTCTACGTCTCCGAAAACGACGGATCCGGCATCCGCGGCGGGAAATGCGACGTCCGTCTCGTCTCCGTGCTCGGCGACGAGCGACACGGTAAACCGCTCACCGATGCGGACGCTGTCGGTGGACACGTGGGTGTCGAGTCGGACCGACTGTGCACCGGTCGTCCCAATCACGCCGCCTGCCATCATCAGCCCCACGAGCACGAGGCTCACCCGAACGACGGTGCTCAGAGGGAACGCCCCTTCGGCCCCGTCCAACTCGTCCCCGTGCTTCCACACTGCCATCCGTTCGACCACTCCAATTCGACACGTCAGCACGCACTCCTCCCCCACGTTCTTCATGCCCACGCTCTCCCCCCCCCCCCTGCGCGTTCACCCTCGTCGGGTCCGCTCGCGGAAAAACTCGATCAGCGGCTCCACGTAGTCGGCGTCCGTGCGAACCGGCACGTGCCCCACCCCGGTGCGCTGAAGAAGGGCCGCAGTCCGCTCTCGCCGGGCTCGGGCCCGTTCTGCAAAGGCCCGGCGGGCGGCCGGGTCGCGGGTGTCGAGGGTCACCGTCTCGCCCGTCTCGGCGTCGGTCAGATCAACCAGCCCCAGCGGGGGCAGTTCCTCTTCCCGGGGATCCTGCAGCTCCACCGCCACCGTGTCGTGGCGCTGGGCCGCCGCCCGCAGCATCGACTCGTACCCGTCGTCGAAGAAGTCGCTCACCAGCACGAGGATGGACTGCCGACGCAGGATTCGGAGGACGTGCTGCAGCGCGCCCTTGACGTCGGTACCGGGCGACTGCGGCTCGGTCGTAAAGAGCTCGCGGATGCACCGCAGGACGTGCCGCCGCCCCTTCCGGGGCCGCACGAACTGCTCGATCTCGTCGGAGAAGAGGAGCAGCCCCACCTGGTCGTTGTTCCGGATGGCGCTGAAGGCCATGACGGCACAGATCTCGGCCGCCGCCTCGCGCTTGAATTTCCCCTCCGACCCGAAGTCCTGCGACCCCGACACGTCGACGCAGAGCATCACCGTCTGCTCCCGCTCCTCCTCGTAGACCTTGACGTAGGTGTCGTCCATGCGGGCCGACACGTTCCAGTCGATGTTGCGAATGTCGTCGCCCACCTGGTAGGGCCGCACCTCGGCAAACTCGATGCCCCGCCCCTTGAAGGCCGAGTGGTACTCGCCGCCGAAGACGTTCTCGACCACGCCCCGGGTGCGCACCTCGAGGCGACGGATCTTTTCGAAGAGGGCGTCGGGGATCATGGGCCGTGAGCGGGCGCGTGGGGGAGTGGGGGCGCGAGCGGTGCCGTCACCTCCGATGTCGTCTACAATAGTTCTCTGACCACCAAACTGCCGGTCGTCCTTCCCAAACACAAAAAGCCGCGCTCCCGCCCCGACGACTGCCGGGCGCGACGAGCGCGGCTTTTCGTAGACGAAGCGGCCGCCCGAATCTTTCCCGAACGGGCCGCCGAACCACAGTCCCACTGTGCTGCTCAAACACCGCGGGCAGGCCGGCCCCGCTCACAAACGAGGCCCCTGCTCGGGAACGCGGTCCGTCCCGTCGGCACTCCCCACGTACACGGATGGGAGTGTCCGGGGGGAAACCGACCCGTCCGACGAGCAATGAATCGTCTGTGAGCGTCGCTTAGCATCCGTCGATTCCGGCCTGTGGTGGGGCTGGAGGGCCCTCTTTGTTCGAGTGTGGAACGGGGAATTGGAAATGTGGAATCGGAGTCGGCTTCAATGCACTCGCGCCTTACTCCACATTCCCCACTCCGAACTCCACATTCGCTAATCCATCATCTTGCGGAGGAAGGCGGGCGTGTCGGTGTCGTCTCCGTCGGACGCGTCGTCGTCGGAGGGGGAGCCGCCTCGATCCTGACGGTCGTCGGCCCGCAGGCGACGAATGTTGGAGCGCTGCTCGGACGTCGACTCCTGCATCGCTTCGTCGCTGCTCTCGGCCTCGTCCGGCCCCGACTCCTGCTGCGGAGTTTGGTTCGAGCGCATCGGACTGCTCCGCCGCTCGTAGGCCGGCGTATCGAGCTGGCGCAGGTTGTCCTCGCCCTTGTATCGATACGTGGGGTCGTCCTGCTCGTCGAGCGGCACCGTGCGGCGCCGGTCGTCGTCCCCGTCTCCCGACGCGCCGTCGTCGACCTCCTCGTCCGCGTCGCGGTCGAAGCCGGTGGCGATGACCGTAACGCGGAGTTTGTCTTCCATCTCCTCTTCAATCACCGTGCCGAAGATGACCTCCACGTCCTCGCCGGCCTCCTGCTGGATGACGCTGGTGGCCTGCGTGGCTTCACGGATGCCGAGTGACGGGCCGCTGGTGATGTTGACGAGCACGTTGGTCGCCCCCGCAATCGAGAGCCCGTCGAGCAGCGGGCTGCTGATGGCCTGAATGGCGGCCTTCTCCGAGCGGTTTTCGCCGGTGGCCGTGGCCGAGCCCATCAGCGCCGTGCCGCCGTCCTCCATCGTCGTCTGCACGTCGGCAAAGTCGAGGTTGATGAGGCCGTGGACCGTAATCAGGTCGCTGATGCCGCGGGTGGCGTTGTAGAGCACCTCGTCGGCCTTCTCGAACGCCTCGATGAGGCTCGTGTCGTCGTCGGCTATGTCGAGCAGGCGCTCGTTGGGGATGACGATGAGCGTGTCGACGTTCTCGCGCAGCAGCTCGATGCCTTCGAGCGCCGTGTCCGTGCGTCGCTTGCCCTCGCACTCGAACGGCTTGGTGACGATGGCCACCGTCAGAATGTCGAGGTCACGGGCGATGGAGGCCACGACGGGTGCACCGCCGGTGCCGGTGCCGCCGCCCATGCCGGCCGTCACGAACGCCATGTCGTAGCCGTCGAGGGCCTGCTTGATCTCGTTGCTGCTCTCCTCGATGGCTTCCGCCCCCACGTTGGGACGCGCACCGGCCCCGAGCCCACTCGTCAAATTCCGGCCCGCCTGAATCTTCTGCGGCGCGCGGTTCTCGTTGAGGGCCTGGGAATCGGTGTTGATGGCGATGAATTCGACGTTGCCGCGGATGCCCTTCTCCACCATGTTGTTGATGGCGTTCCCCCCTCCGCCGCCGACCCCCACGACGCAGATTTTGGCTTCCTCGTTCGCCGAGTCGTCAAACGAAAATTTCGAGCTAAAGTCGTTCATGAGTAACCCTCCAGAATTGATTCTGTGGTTCGAATTCAGAGTGGACTGCCCGCGCCTCCGGAGTGAGCGGCCCCGGAGCGGTTCGTACGAGCAATCGACTGCGTTGCGTTGGAAAGTTGAAACGCTGAACGTTGCACGTTCAACGTGCCACTGATTACAGTTCGTCAAACCAGGACTTCATGCGTCCGGCAATGCGGTTCATGAGCGTGTCGCCGCTCGGCGCACGGCCGTTCTGGGCCTGCACGTCTTCGGTCAGGGTCGTGCCGCCGATGATCTCGGGGCGCATGCCGTAGAGCACGAGCCCGACACCGGTCGCGTACTTCGGATTCGAGACCTCCTCGACGAGGCCGCCGCTCAGGCCCATGGGGCGCCCGATGCGGGCCTCCATGCCCAGCACGTCGGCCGCCAGGTCGTCGGTGCCCGGAATGAGCGAGCCGCCGCCGGTGAGCACGCAGCCCACGCCCAGGTGCCGGCCGTAGCCGCTGCGCTTGATCTCCATCGCGGCGATCTCCAAAATCTCTTCGAGCCGCGGCTGGATGACCTGGGCCAGCGTGTCGCGCCCGATCATCTTCTCGGAGCGCCCGCCGATGCCGGGGATCTCGATCTGCTCGCCCGGGTCGGCCAGGTCGATGAGTGCGGTGCCGAACTGACGCTTCAGCTGCTCGGCCTGGTCGCGCATCACGCCGAGGCCCTTGCGGATGTC
>CAZCUZ010000139.1:0-6765 GCA_964502085.1 uncultured Salinivenus sp.
TCCCTCCGGTCGTCGGTCGCTCAGAATGACTCTCGAATAAACGTATTTCTGCGTGCCTACTTAGGACGCGTCCTCTTGCTGAGACGGGGCCTCACCTACGTCCTTACTCACCACGGTAATGGGGTTGGGATACTTGATGGGGCCCAGGGGCGTTCGTACGGTCGGTTGAACTCGAAGCTGCACGTTCGTCGGGGGCCCTTCTCCCCCGACGGCCGTCGCCAGATCCACCAGGCCCCGCAGGTTCTCGTCGAAGAACTCGACCAGATCGAGCTCGATTCCAACGGGAACGTCTTTGGGAGTGCCCGGAGGAAGCACGACTTCTCGATCGGACACGCCGGAGATCGTTTCCTTGTCGTCGAGGAGGAGCGTCCAGTCCATCTCGGTAAGCCGTGCATTCACACTGTTCTCTGACGGATTTTCCGCCTCGACGTGGAGCGTAAAGGAGAGAGGCAGATCGCCCTGCGAAAGCGACGCCCCGAGTCGGGTCACGTCGGCTCCGCTCAAATCCCGATACGACTGCAGCCCGGAGAGGTCGATTCCCGCCAGTCGGCCGTCCGTCGCCCGGTCAATGCGGAACTGAACGTCTTTTAGGTTTCTTACTTCCCGGAGGGTCTGGCACGAGACCAGCAGTCCACCGACGAGGAGCAGCACAACCGGAGGAAGCCACTGGATGCCCGGTTCGTTTCTCATTTTACCTCATGTATAGAAAGAAACAGCACGAGAGAACACATATTGCAACGCCGGAGCCACCGCGGCTCTCACCGTCTTCCGTCCAAACGTCTCCATTAGCCACCACATGCGCAAGCTGAGTTGGGATGAAATCGAGCGCCCGGAACCCGAGGAGGTTCACGATCTGCCGAAGCACCCAATCCGAATCATCGTCCACAATGTCCGATCCATCCACAACGTGGGTTCCATTTTTCGAACGTCGGATGCGGCACGGATCGAACACGTCCATCTCACCGGCTTCACCGGAACGCCCGAGCACAAAGACCTCCACAAAACGGCCCTCGGGGCCCAGGATGCTGTGTCGTGGAGCAAACACGAAAAGGTCCTCCCCCTCCTCGCCGACCTTCGCGACCAGGGGTATACGATCGCCGCGCTCGAACAAACGGATGCTTCGATTCCCCCCAATCAGGTAGCCCGGGAGGCATTTCCCCTTTGTCTCGTGCTCGGCAACGAAGTACGGGGCATTGACGAGGAGGTAGTCGAGCAGGCCGACCTCGGCCTCGAACTTCCTCAGTACGGCACGAAGATCTCCATGAATGTGGGAGTCGCTTACGGCATCGCCGTGTACGACCTGATCCGCCGTGCCCGATCCCTCCTCGGACCGCCCGGAAACGAAGATCATACAAAGGGCTGACGCTCCCTCTTCCACAGGCACTCGGCCGGGCATGTCCTCCTCCGGATCTCTCCCTCCTCTATTCGACGAGTTTCCGTCCGTGTCTCCCCAGGAATGGCTGAAAAAAGTTCAAGCCGATCTCGGAACGGAAGACGTCGAAAATGTCCTTCAGTGGGAATCGGTCGACGGCGTCACCCTGCCGGCCTACGTACAGCGGGAAGATCTCGAGTCCGCTCCGCCCGTCTCCGACCGAGCCCTTCTCCCGCCCTCTTCCACGACGGACGACTCTCCAAACGGCTGGCAGGTCCGCCAGAACCTCCGTCATCCCGACCCGACCGAAGCGGCGTCTCTCGCGCAAACGGCCGTCGAAAACGGATGCTCGGACCTGGGGCTCGTGCTCGATCCCTGCACACCGAACGAAGGCCTACAACTCGAATCTCCGGGGGATCTCTCCCGCATTTTCCAATCCATTTCTCTCAACGCCACCTCCCTCCACCTCGATCGAGGTCCGGGGAGTGCCGTCCTGGCCGCTGCGATCGAGCAGGGGGAGCGCTCACCGGAGTGGTCCGGAACGATCGGCTACGATCCCGTTGCCGCCCTGGCCACCGGCACCGTCCGGGAGACGTCGACCGCCTTCGATCTTACGGAAAGCCTCCTCTCCTCTTTTGAGGCCCCGTCGGTTCGATCCGTGAGCGTGGACCTCCGTCCCTACCACGACGCGGGGGCCTCGGCGGTGCAGGAGCTGTGCTACGGACTCGGCGCACTCAGCGAAATACTGGCTCAGCTTTCCCGGCGGGGCATCGCCCTGTCCACCATCTGCCCCCACCTGCAGATCCTCGTCTCCTGCTCCACGAGCTACTTCGTCGAAATCGCGAAGCTCCGGGCCCTCCGCCTGCTCATCCCGCAGGTCGTCGACGCCTACGCGGCAGACACCGACGAAGCGCTCGAGTATGCCCCCTCCGATCTGTTCGTCCAGGCCGAAACCTCGCGTCGCACGGAGACCCTCTACGATCCCCACGTGAACATGCTGCGCGGAACCTCCGCCGCAATGGCCGCGGTCATCGGGGGCTGCGACGTTTTGAGCGTTCGCCCCTACGATGCCTCCCTGCGCCCCTCCGACGCGTTCGGGAATCGGATTGCCCGAAACGTGCAGCTGATTCTCCGGGACGAGGCGCACTTTGACCGCGTCGCCGATCCCGCGGCGGGCGCGTACTACGTCGAGGCGGCCACCGACCAGCTCGCACAACGCGCCTGGTCGGAGTTCCAGAGTCTGGAAAACGCAGGGGGACTGTTACAGCACCTTCAAGACGACCGCGTCCAGAACGACATTCGGTCGGTGCGGGAGAAACGCCGTCAAAACGTCTATGATCGAGCCCGGGTCCTCGTCGGGACGAACCACTATCCGAACCTGGAGGAAACCCGCCTGGACGACATCGAGGTATCCTCGCCTTGCAATAACGGAACTAAGCGTGCTATTCAACTGGAAAATCTCTCTCTCGAGGGTCTCCAGGCAGCACTCGACGGCGGAACTGCCATGTTTGAAGTACTTGAGGGTCTGCAGGCCCCCTCGCCCGACATCGAACCGCTTCCCAGAATTCGGATGGCCCGGGGCTTCGAACGGCTCCGCCTGCGAACCGAACGCTTTGCTGCGGAAAACGACGGGGCCCCGATCGTCTTTTTGGCCCCCCTCGGCCCCCCCGGCCCCCGGAGTGCGCGGGCCACGTTTGCCCGGAATTTCTTCGGCGTCGCCGGATTCGAGGTGCACGAGCCCCTGAAATTCGAGACGCCTCGGAAGGTCGCGGACACTGCGGCGAACGTCGCCCCCGACGTGCTGGTGGTCTGCAGCGCCGATGCGGAATATCCTGCGCTCGTCCCCGCGGTCCGGAATGCCCTAACCGACAAAGGACTCGATCCCCTCCTCGTCGTAGCCGCCCCGCCCAGCGACCTCGACGGCTCTGTTTCGGCCGACGAATTCATCCACCGCGGGGCTCCTCTTTACGACACCCTTGAACGTTTCCAGAACCGGCTCGGCGTGTCCGACACCACCCCACGAGAAAAGCGCTAGTGGCACATTCCCTCCGCCCTCGTTCAACGGTCACCATCCGCCCCCATGCGCCCGAATTTCGACAGTATCGAATACGACCCGCCGACGGAGTCCCCTCCCTCCTTCGCCGAGACGTGGACGGCCCCGGAAGGCATCGACGTGGCACCCACGTACGGCCCGACTGACGTCGAGGATCTCGACCACCTGGATTTTGCAGCGGGCCTCCCCCCGTTTCTCCGCGGGCCGTACTCGACCATGTACGCATACCGGCCCTGGACCGTCCGGCAGTACGCCGGGTTCTCGACGGCCGAGGAATCGAACGCATTCTATCGAGAGGCCCTGGCGTCCGGTCAGAAAGGCCTCTCCGTGGCGTTCGATTTGCCCACCCACCGCGGATACGACTCCGACCACGACCGGGTGCGGGGGGACGTCGGCAAGGCCGGCGTTGCGGTGGACACCGTCGAGGACGCCAAGATTCTGTTCCGAGGCATTCCCCTGAACGACGTATCGGTCTCGATGACCATGAACGGGGCCGTGCTTCCCGTAATGGCATTCTACATCGTCGCCGCGGAAGAACAGGGCGTGTCCCACGAGACGCTGACGGGGACGATTCAAAATGACATCCTGAAGGAGTTCATGGTGCGCAACACGTACATCTATCCCCCGAAGCCTTCAATGCGAATTGTGGGCGACGTCTTTGCCTACTGCGCCGAGGAGATGCCGAAATTCAACCCGGTCTCCGTGAGTGGATACCACATGCACGAAGCCGGGGCCCCCGCGGACCTGGAGCTGGCCTACACGCTTGCCGACGGACTGGAGTATCTGCGAACGGGACTGGACGCCGGAATGGAGATCGACGAGTTTGCCCCTCGATTCTCCTTCTTCTGGGCGATCGGAATGAACCACTTCATGGAGATCGCAAAGATGCGCGCCGGACGGATGCTGTGGGCAAAGATCGTGAAGCAGTTCGAGCCCGAGAACCCAAAGTCGATGGCCCTCCGGACCCACTGCCAGACCTCCGGCTACAGTCTCGCCGAACAGGACCCCTTTAACAATGTGGCCCGCACGACGATAGAGGCGATGGCTGCAGCCTTTGGTGGAACACAGTCGATGCACACGAACGCGCTCGATGAAGCGATTGCGCTCCCCAGTGAGTCTGCCGCCCGGATTGCCCGCAACACGCAGCTCTACCTGCAGGAGGAAACCGACATTACCGAGGCCATCGATCCGTGGGCCGGCTCGTATTACGTAGAGCGGTTGACTGGCGAGCTGGCGCGCCGCGCCTGGACCCACATTCAAGAAGTCGAGGAGAAAGGCGGAATGACGCAGGCCATCGAGGAGGGCCTTCCCAAGCGGCGCATCGAGGAAGCCGCGGCCCGCAAGCAGGCGCGCATCGACACCGGTGAAGAAACCATCGTCGGCGTAAACGCCTTCCGTCCGGATGAGATTGAACCGATCGAGACCCGCGAAGTGGACAACGAGGCCGTCCGACGGACCCAGATTGATCGGCTCAAGAACGTGAAGCAAGACCGGAACGAGGACGACGTTCACTCGGCCCTCGACGCCATTACAGAGTGCGCCGAGCAGGGAAACGGAAATCTCCTCGCCCGCTGCGTAGAAGCGGCCCGGGCACGGGCCACGCTCGGCGAAATCTCGGAAGCCATGGAAAAGGTGTTCGGCCGACACACCGCCCGCACCGGGTCCATCTCCGGAGTCTACGCTTCGGAGGCAAAGGACAACGACGCGTTTCAGCGAGCACGACGGCTGACTGACGAGTTTGCCGGGCAGGCGGGTCGACGGCCTCGTCTCATGGTGGCCAAGATGGGACAGGACGGCCACGATCGCGGGGCGAAGGTCATTGCCACCTCGTTCGCCGACATGGGGTTCGACGTGGACATCGGCCCTCTCTTTCAGACGCCCGACGAGGTGGCTCGGCAGGCCGTCGAGAATGACGTCCACATTCTGGGGGTGTCGAGCCTCGCCGGCGGCCACAACACCCTGGTCCCCGAGGTGCTCGATGCTCTGAAGGAGTACGGGCGCGGGGACATTCTCGTAGTCGTTGGAGGGGTTATCCCCCATGGCGACTACGAGGCCCTCTACGACGAAGGCGTCGCAGCCATCTTCGGCCCCGGTACGAACATCGCCGGGGCCGCGAGCCAGATTCTGGAGGTCCTTCTGGAATCCCCTCCGTCCCAGATTTCCGCCGATTCGTAGGCTCCTGTTTCCCCATCACTGATTCTCAGGAGCCTGGACCCCGATTTTCAGAAGCCACACGGCGCACCCCATGTCCAAGCAGTCCAACGATCGCGGCACGTCCCACTCACAGCAGAGGGACGTTTCCAACCTGAATCCGAACCTCGAGTATCACACGAACTCCCCCGTTCGACCGTCCCGGCCTGCAGAAGAGTACGTCTCCGGAATTCGAGAGGGCAATCGGGTCCTGCTGAGTCGCGCCATCACGCTTCTGGAGAGTACGCGCGCCGACCACAGAGAGAAGGCACAGGCCATCGTCAATGAGTGTCTTCCTGCGGCGGGAGACTCGCTCCGCGTGGCCGTGACGGGAGTGCCCGGCGTCGGGAAGAGCACGTTCATCGAAACGCTCGGGCAGCAACTTCTCGAGGAGGGACGTCGCCTCGCAGTACTCGCCATCGATCCAACGAGTGAGCGCTCGAAGGGAAGCATTCTCGGGGACAAAACGCGGATGGGGGCGCTGGTCTCCTCCGACGACGTCTTTATCCGCCCCTCTCCCACCGCCGGCAGCCTGGGCGGTGTGGCCCGCAAGACGCGCGAGACGATTTTTCTCTGCGAGGCAGCGGGCTTCGACACGATCCTGGTTGAAACCGTGGGCGTGGGCCAGTCCGAGGTCAAGGTCCACTCCATGGTCGACGTGTTTCTCCTCCTCGCCCTCGCCGGGGCGGGCGACCAACTCCAAGGCATCAAACGCGGCATCGTCGAGATGGCCGACGCCATCGCCATCAACAAGGCCGATGGAGAGAACCGATCGGCCGCCGAAGAGGCTCGCTCCGACTACGAAAACGCCCTCCAGCTTCTGGGAGAAACCGAATCGGGCTGGATGCCCCCCGTCCACACCTGCTCGGCCGAGACGGGCGAGGGCGTGGAGGCCGTGTGGGACTCGGTCCTCAAGTGTGAGAACCACGCAAAAGAGACCGGGGTTTTTGAAACGCGCCGGCGCCGACAGGCCCGCCACTGGATGCATCAAACCATCGAGGACCGGCTCCGTGAGGACTTCTTCGCGAACACTGACGTGGATGCAGCCCGTCCTGACCTGGAGGCGCAGGTGCTAGAGGGACGATTGAGTTCGTTTGCCGCCGCCCAGGAACTGCTCCGGATCTACCGTCGCTCGCTCGCGAAACACTGA
>CAZCUZ010000140.1:0-6690 GCA_964502085.1 uncultured Salinivenus sp.
CATTCCGACCGGAGCGCTGACGAGAGTCAGCGCGAAGTGGAGGAATCTTCCTGGAACTGGCGCGAACGTGCACCACGATCGTTCTCGCCCGTTTGCAGGCAGACCCCGGTAGCGGTCGGTGTCAGGCGCCTCGGCTCCGTTTCGTTCTAATTGGAGGAGGGGACTTTGTGGAAACCCCTTCTCGATTTTAGCGGAGGAGTCTGGGACAAACGTTCCCGCCAGTGTTCAGGCAGACTCCTCGACTCCTCCCGACGACCGTCGGGATCCGCTCGGAGTGACATGGGGGTTGTAACTGGTGAGACGGGTTTCCTTCGGGGGGACGGGTGTAGCGGAGGCACCAGTGAGGAGCACTGTGGTCATTCCGAACGGAGGGCGTCCACCTGGATGGCGGACGACCGGAGCTGAGGCGCCCTGAACGGAGTGACGAAGTGCTTTTAGAGTGAATCTTCCTGGAGGGAGCGGAGTCGTACGAGACGATCGTTCTCGCTCGTTTACAGGCAGACCCCGGCAGCGGTCGGTGTCAGGCGTCTCGGCTCCGCTTGGGGTGACGAGCATGCCTGGAACTGACGACGTCAGCCTCCTTCGGCGGGGTGTTTGAAGGAGAGGGACTGTTTCTCCACCGGTTCCGGCAGAGGGGGGAGGCCTCTTCCCCAGACGGCCTGTTTCCGGGCACCGAGGGGCGAGAGGCCTCCCTCTACCTCATCGCACCACCTTCAACGCCCCCTCCAGCTCCGCGACGTAAATATCCAACGTCCCGGTCTCTCGCTCTTGGCCTGCCACAAACAATTCCTTTCCCGACGACTCCTTATACAACTCCCATACTCGGCCTCCAGACCAGGGACGCACTCCGATGTCCTCCTTCGTGAAATCCAGCCGCCAGTCCTGCACAAGCCAGTTCTCGGCGATGATTTTGAGCACCCGTTGTTTTCGGGAGGGCCTCCCGGTCTCGTGGTCTGCAAACAACGGTCTCGTCTCTCGCAAAAGAGCCGATGTGTCCTTCTCGGCCATCAGGTCCCGGAGTCGCATCGCGTAGTCCTTCAGCCGCGTTCGGGTGGCCGGGGTGTCCTCCAAGACCGGGGCCTCCTCGAAGATCCGGCTGAAGTCCGGTCCCGCCTCGTTGTCGAACGTCGTCGATACCGTCAGCGGGTGCCGCTCGGCCCAGGCTCGCATCGAATCGAGCGCGCCCCGCTCGACGGCCGACCGGTACTCGGCCCACTGCTCCCGGGCCCGCCCCTCCCATGCCTCGTAGGCGCTGTCGACCTGTGATTCTGTAACTACTCCTCCCGGTACCAGCTGCTCCTCGCAAAAGACTTCCATTCGAATCTCCACTTTCCCGACATCAAGTCTTCCTCCTGCTCCCCTTAAAAACGGCACTACCTCCACCTCCGCCTTATTCCTTTCCCCAATCAACGCGGTATTCAGATCGGCCCTCACACTCTGATCGGTGGCCGTTCCCATAAATGGCAGCCTCTCCACTAGAAACCCATTGACCGCAATCAGAAAGTGACCCTGCAATCGCTCTATCTTGAGATTTGCTTCATAATCGGGACCCTCTCCTTGACAGGCATTCGACGTGCTGGTGTCAGTAGCCACCTCTTTCGTTGCTGACACACCGCGGTTGGCCTCCGATCCGCATCCACTCAAAAGAAAAGCAAGCAGAAGAACCGGCACTACTCCTTGTCTCAGAGATAAAAATTTTGTTTCCATCATTGACACAAAGAAGCAAATCGGATCTGACAAACGAGATCGTCAAAGGATCATTCGGGGTGTTCGTACTTGATTTGCGACCATGCGAGCATTCGGTCGCTCGTATCGGGCGTGCCTTCCGGAATATCCGGATTCAGATTGAATGGTTGTAGGGGACGAAACGAGACATACCCCGTCACCCGAAACTGCCTGGTTTCCAGAATTTCTTCCAACCCACTCGGCCCCTCGATAATGGCCTGCGGGTCGGCCCGGAACGCGCCCTCCGCCGCGTCGACCTCCGGCTGGGCTAGACCTGTCGCGTCGGCCGGGGCCACCGAGTCTTCACTGGGGTCGTAGGCCGACCACGCCGTCCCAATCCGCACCGAGAAGAGCGAACCCTCCAGCGCCTCTCCCCCGTGTCCCTCGAACGTCCCCGCCCCCGCATGCGCCCATCCGGTCGACCGAGCCCGGTCCAGAAGCGTCTCGTTCCGCCCCAGCGGCTCGATCGGCTGCGCGCGGCCGTCGGCCACCGACCGAACGCGGTAGCGCACCTCTCCGTCAGCATCGACGTAGTGAATCGCACATTGAATTGACTTCTCAACCATTCCCTGCGTCGCAGGAATTAGATTGGCGTCCACCATCAGCGTGCCGTAGGAGGGAAGATAGCCGTAGCCTACGTGCAGGCTCACCACCTGCGGCGGCCCCTGCTTCGAAAATGCGTCCGGCCCGTGCCGCACCGTGACGCTCGTCGGGAAGGAAAAGCCTTCTTCGACGATCAGCTTTGCCTCGTCGACCAGTGCCTCCGGCAGTGTTTTCCGGTCGGTTTGGCCCCGGAGGACCTGCTCGGTCGGATCCGTCCCGTCGGAGCCCCCCGGCTGCACCGCCTTCATCAGCGCCGCGCGGCTCGAGGCCGCCCCGCCCGCCGAAAAGTCCTGTCCCCACAGGCTGCCATAGGCGACCCAGTCGGAAAGGGGATCGGCCGCCTCTTTCTTCCACTGGTCCCAGACCTCGTCCGCAGCGGAGGTTGCACTGCTCACGAGGACGCCGACACTCGCAATCACGACGGCCGGAGCCCCCTCGGTCACGGTCGCGATGATGCCCGTCCCCAGCCCCACGGCGTTTCCAATCGTGCCGAGGTAGTTCGGGTCGTCGACCGTCGCCTGTCCCCGCGGGTCGGTGTCGGTCGCGCTCAAGTAGCCTCCTACAATGCCTTCGATGGTGTCCAGCATCGGTCCGACCACACCCAAGGCCGTGCTCAGCCCCGACGGCAGGCGTCCCTTCATCAGATCCGTGTACGTCGTGCTTTCGCTCGCCAGCGTCGCCAGGTCGACCGGCACCTTGGCCGTAGCGATCACGTCCTCCACCCCGAAGTCGCCCTCCTGCAACGACTGCACCACCCCGGTTCCGGTCGCCACCATCTCGACGACCCGCAGCACCGCAGTGCCGTTCCCGAGGGTAGTGGAGGAGATCGACTCGGTGGCCTCCTCTGCCTCACGCTTCACCGTCCCGTCGACCCTCAGGACCCAGCGGCGTGCGCCGCCCCCCTCTGGGTCCACCGTCTTCTTGGCGATCTCGACCTCCGTCGTGCCATTCTTCCGAAATCGAATCCGACCCGATTCCCGAGACACCTCGTAGTCCGCGTGGCTACTGCGCATCAGGAGGCCGGCCAGCGCCTCCATTCCGGTCGGCGGTCCGCTTTCCCCACCGGACCATTCGGCCAGGACCTGTGGCGCGGCGGCCACCGCCAGCTTGTGCGCGGCCCCCTTCTTTCCAACCTTCAAGAGCACGTTGAACAACGTACGGCCCGCCACCGCCCTCAGGGACGCCGCCCCTTCGCCTCCGTCCTCTGCCACCGCGTCCTCGAACGCCGGGCCCGCCTCTTCGAATGGGGCCACGCCGCCGCTGAGGGCGTGCCGCGGAAAGAGGTCCAGGAGACGGTTGGTGAGAGTCTCATTGGGCGAAGGCGCCGAGTAGAGATCCAGGACCGTCTGGAACAGGTAGGCGCTCCCCAGCAGGGTCCGAGCGCGCCGGGCCGCCCGCCGCCGGTTCCAGAGCAAGAACGCTCGCTTCGACTCGACCCCACGCCGAAACTGGCCCAGCAGGTCCTTCTCTGTCTCGCTCCCGAGGGCCTGTTCGCCCGTCCCGTAGACCTGGTCCGGGGAAAACGGCGCCCACCGCGCCTTCACGTTGAAGGCCGGGTTGACGCGCCGTCCGGAGCGGTCGTCCGCGTCTCGCTCCGCCACCGGGGTCGCCTCCATCACCGACTTGAGATTGTCGGCAAGGTACGTCCGGTCGTGAACGCCTTCGTAGCAGAGCCCACTCACCATACCGGAGGGGCCACTCGCCCACCCGACCCTCTGGAGCCACGTCCGCTCGGCGTCGGCGGCCGCCTCGACGGCGGAGACTCGCCGCTGAGCCACCCACAGGGGATTGATCAGGTACACCGGTCGACCGGGCTCGTCGTGCCCCAGGTGGGCGGTCACGTCGTCGACGCGCACAGACGTCGACGGGTCCACCGGATGCGGACCGTGGGTTTTCGGGGTCGGGGGCGTGCCCGGCACCGGCTGGTGGTAAAACAGCGGGGTCGTCGCCGGCGACAGGCTCTGCCGACCCATCGGCGGGTGCTGGAGCAACCTCCCGCCCTGCTTCAGACGCTCGGTCGACGGGGTGCCAAGGGCCAGGCGGGCGTACATCCCAATCTCCCCGGCCCCGACGTGCCCGGTCGGGACCAGCACGGCCGTCTGAGGGTCCCCAGTGGCGGTCGGGGTCTCTTCCTCCAGGGAAGCCCGTTCGTATTTCCCGTCCGTCGTCGCCCGATAGGTCCCCAGCAGCGACGGGCTCGAATACGCCCCGTCCCCTTCACTTTCCGCGAGGCTATAGAGGACGATCCACCGGTCTCCGGGAGGCGGATCGGTCTCCGGCGGCGGAACCCCCGGAACGGGTCCCTCCGCTGAAGAGCCGCGTCCTGAGGATGTGCTGTCTGCGGACTCTTCCCCGGATGCATTGCCGCTCGACGACCGGCTCTTCACGGGCACGCTCGTGTTGGGGTCCGGCACGGGATAGTGGTTCCCCGCGTGCTCCCGGAACGGTTCGTATGCCCCTGCGAGCGGGTCCGGCAGGTCGACCTCGAGTCTTCCCTCCCCCGGAAACGTGATCTGTGAACACTCCCGAAACCGAACCGTCGCCATCGTCGCCGCTACCGACCGGCTCTTGCCCACGGTCCAGACGTCGTCGTAGGGCGTGCTCTCGAACAGCAGGAACTCGCGCTTCTCCTCTCCGGTCGGGCGCCATCCGAGCGTGTAGGTCCTGTCGGAGAGCTCCCCTTTGGTTTTGGCTGTGCCCTCCTGCTCAGCAAGCGTAAACGCGCACTCGATGAGTTCGCCCTCGGCGGCCTGCTCTCGAACCGAAATCTCCTTCCAGTACGTGCAGGCCGACGGCGTTCTCCCGTCCGTCGAACGCAACACGAGCGTGTCCGGCCCATCGTAGCCCGACCGCGCGTAGATCTCGACGAGTGCCGCTGCGGGGGTGACCTCAAGAACCTCCTCGTCGTATCTGGAGTCGACCCGCGTCGATTGCGCATCCGTTACGGTGCGGCGACGCTTTTTGGACCGGCTGCCAGGACTCGAGGCACTCATGTGTAGAAGGAGGGGGAATCAGAAAGAGTGAGCAGGGACCGAAGTGGCGTCCACCGTCACCGGTTCGTCGCTACACCAGCTCGGCCTCGCCGGGCGGCAGGTCCTCCTCCTTGAGGCGGCCGTTCCCGTCGGTTGTCCCGGAACGAATCTCCCCGGTCGACAACCGGAGCCGGTAGGGATGTCCCGTGAGCGGCTCCCCGGTCTCCTTATCGCGTAGCTGTATACTGAGCTCGTCTTCGTAGGTCAAAAGGCCCGTCTGTGAGGGCAGCGGATATCCCTCTACCTCGATCTCCGCCCCGTAGGCCGGCATCCGTTTCGCCCCGTCCTCTGATCTGGAACTCGTCGCCTCGTAGGTGTAGGCCCACGTCGCCTCCACCTCCTCTCCCGTCACCTCCGTCTCGATCTCGTCGACCGCGACCTGCGGCCCGCCCTCCACCGGCACCTCCTTGATCCGTACCGTCGCGGGCGTGCCGTCCTCGAATCCCTTCGCCCGGGCGGTCACCGTCACCTCCTCCCCCACCTCGGCCTCCTCCGTCGACCACTCTGCCCCCAACACCTGTTTGAGCGTCACCTCCCCGCGTCCCTCCGAGAGGCCCGACCGCCGGATCCGCCCCTCCCCCCGAAGCCACTCCTCCGAGACGTTCCCGTCCGGGTCCCCCAGCTCGTAGGGCACCCCGCTCACCGGATTCCCCGCCGCGTCCTCGAATCGAAACTCCAGCCAGTGCGTCTCCCGCACGGTCGCCTCCGGGCTTAGGCTCTCGGCCGCCTCGACGCTCGCGACTGCTCCGTGTACGCCGGCGCGGCCGTCCCCGCCGCCTCCCCCGGATGCCGTTCCGCCGCCGAGGAGGACCGGGCCCGAGCCCCCGATCTTCACCGGTCCGCTCCCGCCGATCATCACCGGATTGCCCCCACTGCCGATCAACACCGTCGAGTCGCCGGCTGCGATCGCGTCCGGGGGGCCGTTGCAGGTACACACGTCTCCCTGTCGGGCCGCGGGCTGGCCGTTAATAAGGACCGTGCTCGATCCCTGCGCGATCGGACCGCCCCCGTGCGGGACCGTGCCGTTGCACATTGGACAGACGTGCATGTCGCCCTGGCGGGCGGCGGGCATTCCATTGATCAGAACCGTCGGGTCGCCCTGCACGATCGATCCGCCGTGGGCGGTCGGGTCGCCTTGTCGGGCTGCGGGTTGGGCCATGGGAAAAGGAGAAGCGCGGAAAAGAGCCAGATATGAAGCGAGGGAAAGAGATGTCTACACTGTAATTTAAGTCAAGAATAATACGGAGAAATGCAAGTCGGGCTCGTCGAACCGGGGCAACGGGACGATCCGAAGCCTCCTTCTCGATTCGATCGGAGGAGCTCGGGACAA
>CAZCUZ010000141.1:0-5249 GCA_964502085.1 uncultured Salinivenus sp.
TGCAGCCCATTCGAGACCGCTCGCAGCTCGAGGCATAAATTAAAACAGACTCTGAAAGCCCCGATGCGGAATGACGTGCCGCAAGGGAATTGTTCGACGACGTTGACTACGGTGCCCGGAGCCAGAACGATCGCCTCGGGCCTGTCTCCCGATCGTTGACAATTGTGCGCACGTGCCGCAGGCACGAGAGCCAGTTTCGCCTGCATCACTTGCGCGACACTCTGTCTGCCTGACGGGACATCAGAAATGAGAACCCGTCAGGCGGGCCCTTCAAATGGACCGGAACACACGCTCCCTTCGCTCCGACACCGCAGGGCTGTACCCGACGCCGCGAGGAGCCGCTATCGAGGGCCCCGGCGGCCGCGCCCTCCGTCGTCGTTCCCTCCGGACCCGAACGTGTACTGGAACGTCACCGAGGCCTCGCGGCTGCCCCACTGGAAGTTGGACTCCTGGTAGATGTCCTCGTCCTGGTACCACATGTTCATCTGCGTCTGGTCGAAGAGGTCGTCGACCCGGAGGGTCAGGCTTCCGTCCCCCCCGAACAGCTGCTGCCGAAGCGCAATCTCGGTACTCGAAAAGGCATCCATCCGGCCCTGCGGCGGAATGTCCCGCCCCGGGCGGTAAAACTGACTGATCTCCCACTGCAGGCCCTCTCGCAACTGCACCTGGAGATTCGCCTGGCCCGAGTACAGAAGTGCATTCTGACTGCGGTCCGTCGTCAGATTCGATCCGTCGGTCACCGACCGGTAGACGCTCCCGTTGAGCCGGCCCTCGAGGCGATCCCCGACGTTCACCGTTCCGACCAACTCAGTCCCGTAGGACGTGCTGGACGACAGGTTTTCGGCCCGAAGAACCACAATCCGCTCCCCCTGATCGTTCGTCTCCTCCCGCTGGACGCGGTCGATCTCGTTGACGGTGTGACGCACGTACGGGGTAAGGGTGACGGACCCAATGTTCCACCGCTGCGTCAGGCTCAGCTCGAAGGAGTGGATGTATTCGGGATCGAGGCCCGGATTGCCCTCGTGCCGGAACGTCGGGTCCTCGTTGTCCTCCAGCGGGCTGATGTGCCAGAGGTTTGGCCGATCGACCCGCTTGCTGTAGGAGAGGCGCGCCTGACGCCGCGGGCCCGGCTTGTAGGTCAGAAACGCGCTCGGATAAAGACTGACGTACGAGCTTTCGGACGTCCCTTCCCCGCTCAGATCGAACGTCGTCCCGACGGTCTCGGCCCGCAGGCCCGTCTCCAACGTAAAGTCGCCCAGGCCGCGGCTCACGGTCCCGTAGGCCGCGTGAATCTGCTCATCGAACGTGAAGATCCTCTCGTCGCCCTCAAAGGTCTGATCGTTGTCCAGCCGACGAAGCGTTCCCTTGTAGCCGGTCTCCACGTCGTACGCACCCAACACCCGCTCGTAGTCGAGTTTCAGAGACCCGTCCTGCTCGTCCTCGTTGATGGTCTCAAATTCCTGGGCACGGGGACTCGACCGCCGGGTGTCGCCCTCGTACCCGTAGACGTCGTACGCCCCCTCCTCGGACTCGACTTCCCGGTCGTAGCGAAGCTGGGCGCTGAGGGCGTGGTCCTCGGCAAAGTCGTGATCAAACCCGAGCCGGCCGTCAACACTTTGGTCTTGGTTCTCACTGTCCGTGACCCGGGCGTAGCGATCCTCCAGATTGTCGGTCGCGGCCGAACCGAGATATTCCCAGTACTCGGTCTCCCCGTTTTCCTCGTCGCCCCGATGGCTGAGGGTCGACTCCAGACGCAGCGACGTGGCCTCTGAAAAGTTGTACTCGACCTGCGTGTTGAACGAATGGGAGCGATCCTGCTCTTCCTCGCGGGCGGACTGCTCGGTGAGACGGTTGGCCCCATCCCCGTTCAACTGTTCCAGAAATCGGCCGTCGGTGTCCTCCTCGCTGTCCCGCCGGTGCGAGTACGTGGTCGTGACCCGCCAGCCGCCGGATTGATAGCCCGCATTTCCCGACACGTTGCCTCCATACCGCCCATTGGCATCCCGCTCCGAGCCGAGCGTCAGGCCTCCGTTCCAGCCGGCGTCCACGTCGTGACGGAGCACGACGTTAATGATCCCGGCCATGCCCGTCGGGTCGTACTTGGCTGACGGGTTTGGAATCGTCTCCACCCGCCGAACGGCGTCGGCCGACAGACTCTCCAGATAGCCCAAAAGCGACTGGCCCGACAGAGAGGCCGGCTCCCCGTTGATGTGCAGAGACACGCTCTCGCTCCCCCGAAAGCTGATGCTGCCGTCCATGTCGATGCGGATCGAGGGAAGTCCCTCCAGCACGGTTCGGGCCGTGCCCCCGGTACTCAGCGCCTCCTCGGAGGTGTCGTAGACGTTTCGATCCGTCTCCATACGGGCAGCGGGCCGATCGGCCATGACTTCGACCTCCCCGGCCTGGGTCGCCTCGGAGGCAAGCGCGATCGTTCCCAGGTCCGCCTCCTCTTCCCCCTGCGCGGGACGCGTTCCCGGAATGCGTCGCTCCGAGAAGCCGACGTAGCTGACGCGCAAAACGTACTCGTCAACCGGAACCCCCTCCAGCACAAACTCCCCCTCCGGCCCCGTCGCAGTACCCGCGATCATGGTCGAATCGTCCGGTGTCTCGGTCCACAGGGCCACGGTCGCTCCCTCGAGCGGCTCCTCGTCGTCCTGGGACACGACCGTCCCGGTGAGACGCCCCTCCTCCTGCGCAAGAACCGCAGGCGCGAGACTTCCTGTGACAAACAACAGAATTGTGATCAGAAAAAGTCCCCTGGGAAACCGAATCATAGACGAACGTGCGCTGAAAGCGGACAACTTGTGGTGCGTCCTATCGCGTTCAGAACCGCGTGGATTCGTCCAATGTCACAGAACGCACGTCGCTGCCGTGAATCTCGGGATGAGGCCCCGGACCTTCACCAAACCTCCACCAATAGCCCGCAGAAAAGGATGAGCTGCACACTCGGATCGTTTGCGACCGGACGACGCGCCCCCCAGCTCGCCCCGACGCCGGATCGGCTGACTTTTCTTGAACGAGGGCGAAAGCACAAAGGCTTCTCCTACTCGTCCCTTCGGGGGAGGCGCACCGTAAAACAGGTCCCTACCCCCTTCTCGCTGTCGACCGTAATGGCCCCGCCGAGCAGCTCGGTGAGCTCCCGCACGTTCGAGAGCCCCAGTCCACTCCCCTCGTACTCCCGGTCCAGTCCCTCCGACTCCTGTTTGAAGGGATCGAAAATGTCGGGCAGAGCCTCATCGCTGATCCCAATGCCCGTGTCCTCGACCTCCAGCACCCCGATTTCGCCCTCGCGCCGAACCCGCAGCTCGACCTGCCCTCCGCTCGGTGTAAACTTTATTGCGTTCTCCAGCAGATTCTCGACGATGCGTCGAAGCGCCCCCTCGTTCCACCGTCCCGTGACCGAGCCGGTGGGCACGTCCACCGTAAGATCCAGGCCGTTCTCTTCGGCCTGGGGCCGAAGCCGCTCGGCCACGTGCTCGGTCACCTCACTCAGATCGATGTGTTCTCGGTTCAAGCTGTGACGGCCGGTCTCCAGCTTCGAAAGCTGAAGCACCGAATCGACGGTTCCTTTGAGCCGCTTGCCTCCCTCGTGCACGAGCCCGGCAATGCGAGCATTCTCGCCCGACAAATCCTCTTTCAACACCCGGGCAAAGCCGATGATGGACGTCAACGGCGTCCGGATCTCGTGACTGAGGTTCTTGAGCATGGCGGACTTGACGCGGCTGGCCTCTTCGGCCTCCTCCTTCGCCTTCCGCAGCTCGCGTGCCTGCCGACGCTGCTCGGACACGTCGATCCCCATCCCCACGAGGTGAAGCCGTCCCTCCAGGTAGGTTCGAACCCCCGTAAACAGAACGGGAATCGGCTCTCCATTCTTCGGGACCCAGTGCGCCTCGACCGTGGCGGACCCCTCCCGAAACACCTCTTCGATCCCCTCCACCACTCGCACCCGGTCCTCTCCCTCGAAAAAACACGCTACGTCCCGCTCCCTGAGCTCGCCGGGCTCGTATCCGGACAGCCGTTCAAACCGGGCATTCCACCGCTTGAGACGTCCCTCCGGACCGAGCACGTAGAAGATGCCCGGAAGATAATCCAACACGGTCTGGCTCAGCTCGGCTCGCCCCCCGAGGGCGTACTGCCGCTTGCCGAGGGCTTCGGAGGCGAGGTCGGCCAAGTGCTCGAGCTGACGGGCCTCGGCCGCCGACACCGACCGCGGCTCCGGCCCGAACACGCAAACCGTTCCAATGCGGTACCCGTCGGACGTCTCGATCGGGGCGCCCGCATAAAACCGGGCACGAGCGGACCCGGACACGAACGGGTTCTCCCGAAACAACGGCACGTCCTCCAGATCCTCGATCACCGTCGTTCCCGCGGACTGTATCGCCGTCGCGCAGAGAGAGTGCTCCCGCGCCACCTCGTCGAGGTCGGTGCCCACGGCGGCCTTGTGCCACTGCCGACGGGCATCCACGAAGGAAACCAGCGCAATGGGGACGTCGAAGAGGGAAGCCGCCAGCTCCGCAACGCGGTCAAAGTCTGCCTCCGGGGCCGTATCTACGATGTTAAACCGTCGAAGCGCCCGCAGGCGATCACGCTCCGCTTCCGAATCGCTCTCGGGCGTGCCGATCATTGGGGGAGTCACAGAACAAAGGGCAGTCTGGTGGGAAAACTGCTCGTAACGTGGAGTACCTAATGAACACATCCGGGTGGGTGGTTCTCAAATCCTCGATTCTCGCATCCCGGGACGATCGTATGTTAACAAATTCTCTGATGGAATTGAGGATCTACCGCCTCTAATCGGCAACGTTGCCAGAAACGCACAGGAGTACGGAGGCGGGGTGGGTGTATCGGCATTTCCCCCGACCAGGCGGGGTCCTTGCCAAGCAGTGCCAAAGTGCAATTACCGTGGATGCAAAAATCAGTACTTGTGTAGCAATGGTGTCTTTTCTTGCTGCCGATCAGCATCGCCGGACGGTTTCGCCCCCCTATCCTCTCAGCACCATCGTCAACTCCGGACGCAGCGAAGTGGAAATCCGGAGTCCAGTGTGTCAGAAAAAGGACTTCGTGCTATTCCCACCCCTTTTGTAAGGAGGTCACTGAACGAATATGAGAATCACGGCAATCGCATCTCAAACGTGGTGTTGGAGCGACTCAAAATCCCCAAGGCAGATTGCTTCGAGCCCGGAAATCTCAGATTTCCAGTCGAGAAGCCTCCTTGAAACTTGACGGCTTCATTAGGGAAATTTACTGCGTCC
>CAZCUZ010000141.1:5349-6536 GCA_964502085.1 uncultured Salinivenus sp.
CGGGGCGATTGGCGTGTACAAAGTCCCGGTTTTACCAGCGTATGTCCCCCGACGACGAGCGACCCAACGATCAAAATCAAAAAGTTCGACTGAGCCGGAATGCTTTTTGTGTAGATGAAACGACGAGGCTCCCCGCACGATCTTGACCGAAACTCCTCCCCCGGACTCATGCCTGCCCCCGAGGTCCCCGCCTTTCTCTCTCCTCCGCGTGCCCTCCCAACCGACGAGGACCTCAATCGGCTCACCGCTGCCATTGAAACGATTGGCCGGAAGAACGACTTTTCCGGACGCAGAATCGACCGGTATCGGGCGTGGACCCTCGTCTTCGTGTCGTGGTGCCTGAAGACGGCTCCGCACTGCATCAATCACTCCCGCATCGGCGACTTCTGGCGGGCACTGCACCAGCACCCAAAGGCCGACGGCCGTGAACTCGCCGACGCAATGGACGCCCTCGGGTTCCTGTTCGGCGCCCTCGGTGGAGTCGACGAGTACTTCTCGTACGGAGCCGACACCGCCTCGTCCGACGACGCACCCGACCCGACCGCCCGTCCCTCCCCCTCAACCGGCAACCTGGACCGCCACCTCCCCACCGTTCTCCCCTCGGACAAAACCGGCGACGCGTTCCCCTCCGCCGTCCGACCGCCCGCAACGAGCACAACCGACCTCCCCGCCCTCAGTCGCCCCGACCACTACTGAACGGCGTTCTGCTCCTCTCGTCCGAATCGACGAATCTTATCGGCGAGGGCCTCCGCACTGTCCGCCCGTAGGACCGTTGGCCTCCCATGCCGCGACGCGAGATACGTGCCCTCCTTCCTCCCCGGATAGGCGAGAGCAACCCAGGGAGCAATGGGACTGACCGGCACACGCGTTGACGCCATCATCTCCGCGTCCTCCGCGGCGGCCTCCACGACAGCCGCCTCCTCGTCCGACCACAGTCCTTCGAAATAGACGAGAGAAGAGGCCATGATGCATTTTGAGAATCCATCCGTCGATCAGAACCGGTCCCCCCGGTGTCGATTCGACGAACCCGAAGGTACGTATATATACGTACCAATAACAGGACCGATCCCTCAGCCTCTTCTCCCACACGGGCGCGCTCATCGTCCTGCGTTGCCCCGGGACGGCCCGCCGAATGGCAGAAGTAATACCAGCTCCCTTGGATCGTTGTGCACTTGATTGTCCTGGAT
>CAZCUZ010000142.1:0-6244 GCA_964502085.1 uncultured Salinivenus sp.
AGGGCGCCTCGACTCTGGCAATCTGAGATTGCCTGCTTCGCTGCGCTCGGAATGAGTCATTGTTACGGTTCTTTTGTGTGTCTACTTAATTTATGCTTCGAGCTGCGAGCGGTCTCGAATGGGCTGCAAATCGGTCTCGTCGTCGACAATCCCGAAGGCGTTCGGGATACGTGCCTCCTCCTCGACCGATTTTCGCCGCATCGATCCTCGCTCTCGCGATGCGATTCAAAATCAAAACAGACTCTAAGTACGGCTTGCGCTATGGTGCGAAATATGTGTGATACCGCAAAAGTAAGCTGCTCCCAAGAAAAACAGCACCTTCGTCGCTCTAGGACATCTGAGATGTCCAAACTAGATTCAGAGCCTATCAACCGAACGAGGAGGTTGTAATTGTCAGCTGGATGGGCTCCAAATCAAGTTTGGAGCGACGATGATGACCATTTCTGACAGTCGGAGCAGGGTGCATATACCATCCACATATAGCACAGCGCGTTCTAAGTGCAATCAAGCGTATGATTGTGGTTTCAATCGTTCTCCCCATCCGAGCAAGGGGACCGCATTCGAGTGAATGTACTCGTTAAAATCCGTTTCTGCTGGATTCGGGGAGATTTTTCGACTCCGCTTCGCTCTGACCGAGGAGATCCCAGATCTCCAGGGAGGAAGTATCCCGACGACTGTCGTGGCTGCGCTCCGCTCAAAATGACCATATACCTAAAGAATCAGCTTGGACTCACTTAGATCGCCGCCAACACCTCCTCGGCTTCTTCGGCGTCGACGAACAGGACGAGGCGATCGCCGGCGTCCAGGGTGGTTTTGCCCCGGGGAGTGATTACGGTCCCGTCCCGAAGGACTGCCCCGACGACAAAATTGTGCGGAACCTCCCCTGCAGTCTGTTCGAGGGGACGACCCACGAGGGGACTGTCGGCAGCGAGTTCCACCTCCACGACCTCGCCTCGATCGTTTTCGACGAACGTGATTTTTTCGACCCCTCGCTTCCGGGTGTGACGCAGAATCTCTTCGATTACCTCGCGGCGGGGATTGACCGTGGCGTCGATGCCGCTGCACGCGAAGACCGATTCGTAGACGCCGTTGTGGACGACCGAAAGCACCTGCCCGGCGCCCAGTTCACGGCTCAGGACGGACGAGAGGAGATTTCTCTCGTCGGGTGTGAGCGCCGACACCACGAGGTCGGCGTCCGGCACGCCCACCCGGCGCAAGAACGTCGGGTTCGTCGCGTCATCTTGGAGCACCATCGTGTCCGGGAGCTCCCGGGCCAGGGCGCGGGCCCGGTCCGGGTCCTGCTCGACGAGGCGCGGTTCGAGCCCTCGCTGTTCGAGCAGACGGGCCGTCTGGAATCCGATCTCGCCCCCCCCCAGAATGATGACGTGTCGGGCCTCCTTGAGGCGGAGCTCGGGGGTGAGCTTTCCGCCGAACTTCTCGACCTGGTTCGGCCGCCCGATGACCAGGAGGCGGGTCCCGGACTGAAGCTGCGTGGTGCCCCGTACGACCTCCATCTGTTCGTCGTCGAACGTCGCCACGAGGGTGACGCCGTCGTTCAGCCGCAGTTCCTGAACGCGCTTTCCGGCGACCGGGCTCGCCTCGGGAATGCCGAACTCGGCCATCACGACCCGTCCGTCTCCGAAGTACTCGACGTCCTGGGCGGTGGAGAGTCCCGCAACCTCGACGATGTTGCGGGCCGTGAGGTGATCGGCCCCCACCATGAAGTCGACGTTGAAGGCTTCCCGCAGCTGCGACCAGGTGGCGAGGTACTCCGTTTCGGCCACGCGGGCGATTGTGAAGGCCTCGTTGTTGAGTGCCCGGGCCGTGCTGCAGATCAGAATGTTGCTCCGATCGTCGCTCGTGCTTCCAATCACGAGGTCGGCACTCCGGATCTCGGCCGACTTGAGAACCTCTACCTTCGCTCCGTTTCCTTCGTAGGTCAGCACGTCCGTCTCGGCCCGGACCGATTCGAGCCGATCGGGATTCTTGTCCACCACGATCACTTCGTGTTCGTTGGCCAGCGCGTGGGCCACGCTCCGGCCGACCTGTCCGACGCCGATGACGACAATTTTCATCAGGGGAGGTGGGGTTCGTCTCTGAAACAGCTCATACCAGCTACCTTGGATCGTTGTGCACTTGATTGTCCTGGATCAGGAGGGAAAGACCGTCGCGAGATGCATCTCGCGACCTTTTCGTTCCCAGCACCCCGAAGCAAAATGCACAATCAACCTTGTCATTTGGTATCAGAAGGAGGACTCGGGGCCGTGCGGCGGCCGTCCTAGTCCCTCGCTTGTTTCGACCGGAATATGCTGTCTCAAAGATGGCGTCTGCGGAGGGGAAGTACAACGAGCGCGGGCCGGTTCGTCACGGATTCCGGAGGTTTTCTCTCCGCAACTGGGAGCAGGATGCTCTCTGGACCGGTGTCAAACCAATGTCCGATTCGGGGAACGGCCGTATGATGAAGGTCATTGTAAGCGGTGCCCTTCATAAGGTAAGTGCATGTAAGAGATATGAAGCGAGTTACCGTCAGCATTCCCGACGAGGTTGACGACCGAGTGCGCGAGTGGGCGGAGGAGGAGGACAAATCGCTCTCGGAGGTGTACGCCGAAGCTGTGGAGGCGCATCTTCGGGAAAAGCGCCGACAGAAGGCGGTCCAGCGTGTCGCGTCCATTCTCGAGCGGACCACGGTGCAGCCCGAGGCCGTCGAGGAATTGCACCGCGAGCGTGAGGCCTCTGATCGCTCCTTTCCCCAGTCTCCGTAATCGTGCCTCGTTACGGTCTCGACACCGGCTTTTTCGTTCGCCTCTTCGCAGGGACCGATCGGACGCGCGCCGTCTGGACGGACATCGTCGAGGCGTCGGCGGAGGGTGTCGTCTCCAGCGTCACCGCGTACGAGCTTCAGCGGAATGCCCTGCCGGGACTGCTCGTCCGGGAGGACGTGGAGGAATTTCTTGAGGAGCTTCCGATCCTCTGCGTCGTGCACGATACGCTCTCAATGGACTCGATCCAGCGGGCGGCTCATCTCGGATGGGGGAACGGGGTGTCGATGACGAATGCCCTCATCCTACAGGCGTTTCTCGACGAGGACGTGAGTCACATCGTCACGACCGACCGCGATTTGGCGGCATATGAGGGAGACCTTGAGATCGAGGTTCTCTGAACATCGACACCCGCACCACGCCCTATCTACGCCGCTATGAACGCCTGCACTGCTCCAGCCGGAGGATCCTCCGCCGGGAGCGCCGGTTTCGATTTCCTGCAGTTCTCTTTCATCGGCGAGTCCAGGTCGTGGCGGAGCAGTCCGGTTTCAAGCGCAACGTCGGCCTCTTCATGGCCGTGATGATCGGAATCGGGGCCATGATGGGGCCGGGTGTGTTCGCATTGCCCAGCGAGGTGGCCGGGTCGATTGGACCGCTCGGCATCGTGGCGTACCTGGCGATGGGCCTCCTCACGCTGTTTACGGCCCTGACCTACAGTGAGCTCGGGGCCGCCATCCCCATCGCCGGCGGCGGGTACTCGTTTGCCAACCGGATTCTGCCCTCGCCGATCGCCTTTCTGACGGGCTGGTTCTTCTGGATCGGCAATACGCTGGCCTGCGCACTGTACGCGGTCATCTTTGCGCTCACGATTCAGACGTACTTCTGGCCTGAGGCGAGCGTCTTCCTGATCGTGCTGGGGACGACGGTCGTCTTCACCGCGACCAACGTGCGGGGGCAGGCCGAGGCCCTCCGGGTCATCACGGTGATGAACGTGGTGGAGCTCCTCATCCTGATCGGGGTGGGGGTGCTGGGCGCGTTCCAGGTGGAGCCGGCCAATCTGGAGCCGTTTGCGCCGATGGGCCTCGGGCCGCTCATTCCCACGATGGGGCTCATCTACATCTCGTACGTGGGCTTCGACCTCATCACGGTGGCGGCGGAGGAGATTGTCGATCCGGCGCGGACGATTCCCCGGGCCATCCTCATCACGCTCGGGATGGGCATCTCCATCTACGTGCTAATCCTCTGGGTGATGATGGGCGCCGTGTCGTACGAGGAACTGGCTCAGACGAGCACGCCGTTCATCTTCATCGCCGACTACCTGTTCGGCGGGTGGGGACGCTGGGCGGGCATTGTCGCCACGATCATGGCCAGCCTGTCGGCGTTTAGCGTGACGCTGGGGGCCAGCTCGCGCGTCCTGTTCGCGCTGGGGCGAGACGGGCACTTTCCCGAGTTCTTCGCCCGTCTGCATTCGACCTACAAAACGCCGCACATTTCGCTTTACATCTGTGCCGGGCTCGTGGTCGTGCTCAGCGGGCTGGGCGTGGTGCGCTTCCTCGCCTCGGTCAGCAGCTTCGGCTACCTGGTGGCCATCGGGATCGTGAACACCACGGCGATCGGCCTGCGGCGCCGCATGCCCAACCTGCGTCGGCCGTTCAAGGTGGCGCTGTACCCGCTCGCCCCCGTCCTCGGGGCGGTTTCGTGCTGGTTTTTTGTACCCACCCTGGAGCCGCGCAGCCTGCTGCTGGGCGTGGGCCTGACCCTCGTCGGCTGCGTGCTGTACCTGTTGCAACCGGACAACCGCGAGGAGCTGTCCGTCATCCCGGCGCTCCTGCATGACGCAAAACTTCGAATTCAAGCCTACTGGAGGCCACACATGAACGTACTCATCGTCGGGGGCGGCAGTCAGGGTGCCAACATTGCCGACCGCCTCCTGAAGCAAGACGAGTTTCGCATGGTCTTTCGCTCCTCGGAGTATCAGATTACCTTCGTCGAGCAGGACGCCGAGCGCTGCGAGGAGCTGGGACAGCGCTACAACGTGCCCATCTTTCAAGGCGACGGGACGAAGCAGGACCTCCTGGAGCAGGTAGAGCCCCACAAGATGGACGTGGCCATTGCCGCTACGAACAACGACGAGCGCAATGCAATCGTGGCGCTGCAAGCGAAGCGCCTGGGCATCGAGCGTGTAATCGCCGTCGCGCGAGATCCGGACTACGTCTCGCTCCTGGAGGACAGCGGCATCGTGTGCATCAGCGCGCCCTACGCCACGGCGGCGATGGTGGAGAATTACCTCGACCGTCCCAGTGTGGCCGACCTCTTCGAGATCGAGAGCGGCATCGCCAGCCTGATCGACATGAAAGTGCCCGAGGGCGGCGCCGTCGTGGGACAGATGATTCAGGACATCGACATTCCGGAGCAGTGCGTGGTGGCGGCCATCATCCGGGATGATGATTTCGTGGTGCCGCGCGGACGAACGGAGGTCTGCGGCGGCGACCACGTCGTCTTCGTCGGCCCGAGCGATGCCATCCAGACGGCGCACGACATTTTCTCGGAGGACGCCGAAACGACCGCGTGAACGCGGCTACGCCAGTGCGCTCTCCCGGCCCGAGTCGCGGACAAAGAGGCACGAGCTGCGGGTGCGCCGCACGATCATGTTCATGAAGGACGGATCCACGTCGCGGGCAAGTCCGAAAATGTTGAGGTCCGCTTCGGGAATATTGGTGAGCTGCTCTTGAAAATCCCCTTGTAGCACGTGCGATTCCGTCGCACCGGGCAGCCGCGCGTCCTCGATGAGCCGGGCGTGGTATGCATCGGCGCCCGGCATGTCTTCCGATTTCCGACACACGGTGACGAGCCGGAAGGCGCCCTGCCAGGTTTGTCGGATCTGCAGTGCCAGCAGCAGCGGCAGGTCGAGGTTCGGCAGGCGGAGGCCCAGTTCCCACTCGGGGCTCTGGTCGGTCACCCATACGTTGATCCGTCGCTCCTGGCTGAAGGCCGCCTCCGAATGCTCGTACAGCAGCGCCACGCCCATCTCGAACCGGTCGGCCACATCGACGAAGCCCTGGAGGGTCTCGGCGTCGTAGCGGTGGGCCAGCCCGAAGAGGACGTTTGGGCGGAAGGCGCTTCCGCGCAGTACCGAGGCGCTCGTTCGGACGCCCGTCAGCAGCGACGGCGCCTCGACGACGGCCGACGTCGCCAACAGCTCTTCGCTCTGAAACGTGCGCGTCACCTCCGCAATCTCGTCGAGGTCGTTGGACGCGGCCGCCGATTCGGTTTCCGGCAGCCGGACGCCCACGATTTTGATCGATCCTTTCGGCTCGGTCAGCAGGCGCAAGAAGCGGAAGAGGCCGTCGAGCTGTGCGCGTGAAGTGACGGGCACGAGCAGGTCGGGCTTCCACGAGCGCTCATTGGACTCGTCCTGCGTGCGCGCCACCTGCTTCGAGGCCCAGTCGGCCAGCGAGACGAAGATGCTGCTGCGCACGGTCTGC
>CAZCUZ010000143.1:0-1755 GCA_964502085.1 uncultured Salinivenus sp.
CCCGGCCGGCCCATCGGGCTGCTTTTTCCGAAGTCGTCCACGTACTCGTCCGGGAAGGAGGCCGGGATGAGGGGCGTCCAGATGGGACCGGGGGCCACGGCGTTGACGCGGATGCCGTCCTCGACCAGGTTTCCGGCGAGGGACCGCGTGTAGGACAGGATGGCACCCTTGGTCGAGGCGTAATCCAGCAGGCTGGCCTTGCCCCGAAAGGCCGTGATGGAGGTCGTGTTGATGATGGAGTCCCCCTCGCTGAGGTGCGGGCGTGCGGCCTGCACGAGGAAGAACATGGAGTAGATGTTCGTGCGAAACGTGCGGTCGAGCTGTTCTTCCGAAATGGATTCGACCTGCTCGCGGTAAAACTGCACGGCGGCGTTGTTGACGACCACGTTGAGGTCGCCGAAGGCATCCACGGTCTCCTCCACGGCCTTCTCGCAGAAGGATTTGTCGCCTACGTCGCCGTCGATCAGAATACACTGCCGGCCCTCCTGCTCGATCCAGTCCTTCGTTTCTTCGGCGTCGTCGTGCTCGTCGAGGTAGACGATCGACACGTCTGCCCCTTCGCGCGCAAACATGACGGCCGCGGCGCGTCCGATGCCGCTGTCGCCGCCGGTGACGATCGCCGTCTTGCCTTCGAGCTTGCGGCTGCCGCGGTAGTCGGGGTAAATGGTGTCCGGCTCGGGGCTCATCTCCTGCTCGCTCCCGGGCTGCTTCTCTTGATGCTGAGGGGGAACCTCTTTGGGCTTGTCGTTGGTGTTGGCCATGGGGTACGTGACGGTGTTGGGGGGTGAATGGACGTTATCGATTACGAACCGGCTGTTGGGGAGGGCCGGCATGTCCGACAGTGGAATTCGCAGGTCCTGTTCGGGGACGGTGTATCTCATTTCTTCCGTAAGTACGTGCAGTGCGTGTTTCATCAGAGCGATGGTGATCCACTCCCCGGGGCAGCGATGCCCCGTGGTGTGGTCGCCTCCCCCCTGCGGAATGAAGTCGAACGGACGCTCGTCCCAGTGCTGAAATCGAGTGGGACGAAACGTGTCGGGAGCGTCCCAGACCCGAGCGTCGTGGTTCGTGCCGTACAGATCCAGAACGGTTCGTTGGCCGTCCGGAAAGCGGTAGCCGTTCCAGGTGAAAGGGGTGCGAACGCGGGCCCCGACGAACGGAAAAAAGGGATAGAGCCGGCGGACTTCCTGAACGAACCGCTCGACCTCGTCGTCGGTACCGGCCCGAAGCCGGGCACGAGACGCCGGGTGTTCGTGAAGCGCGTGGGCCGCAAAGACCACGTACCGGGCCACGGCTACGGTTGGGCGCAGTACGTTTAGCAGTTCGACCGCGGCGGTTTTTGGATCCAGCAGCTCATCGTCCGGCGTACGGTGCCACGAGACGGCGTGAAGGGCACTCTCCTCCGCGGTCTCAAGCGTGCCGTCCCGGACCTGCGTGATCCGCTCCTCGAGCCACCGTTCGGCCCTCGTCCGGGCCCGTCGTCCCTGCCAGTGCCGCAGCCCGATGGCGCCGCTGCCGTCGATCATCGCCCCGAGGTCGGCCGTCCGCTGCTCGACCTCCGACTCCCGAAGCGGAACGCCGGTCCAGCTGCATACCGCCCGACACAGGAGCTCTCGAACCGCGTCGAACAGCACAACGCGTCCCGTCTCCTCCCACGTCTCGATATATCGGGTCCACTGCTCCGAGGCCAGTGTGACGAGTGCGTCGATCCCGTCGGGCGTCATGAGCGACATGAACATCTGCTTCCGCCGCCGG
>CAZCUZ010000143.1:1855-6175 GCA_964502085.1 uncultured Salinivenus sp.
CGCCGGAATCGATCGTCGTCATAAAAGAGCTCGGCGGCCGCCTCGCCCTGCATGCAGATGACCGGCCGGAGCAAAAGTCGGGTTTGGAAGACGTCCGATTGCAGGCGCCGACACCGGTCCGAAACAAAGGTGTAGCCCTCTGAGACCAGGGCCAGAGTTCCGTCGAGGCTTCCATCCCGGGGGATCTCCGATACGGAAGCCATTTGAGGGAGAGGAGGGGGAGGAAAGAGGCAGCACCTGCAGCGACGAAGAAGCGGCGCGGCGTGAGTCGACGCTCCGCCGTCTACGTGTCCTGCACGGGATCACATGGACCTGGACAAATCCCAAATTCGGCAGGGGGTTCGCTCATTTCCCGCCCGTTTACGGACATAGAACATCTGTGACAGGGGGCGCGATAGATGTAACAGGCTTGCTGCGGAGCGTCTTCTGTCAGATACCAAAGAGAATTGTGCACCCCGGCAGGAGTCGGGACAGACTTCACGTAGGAGAGCTCGGAACGGACGCCCCATAAACCGTTCTGATTAATTGAATGTAAAGCTTCAGGGTTGGAATTAGGACTGCTCCCGCAGCGCATCGAGCTTTTCGGTCAGCGGGGCCGCCACGCGCCCTCCCAGTCCGACACGTTCGGCACGCGGTCGATCTTGAGGCCGGCGCCCATGAGGGCAACGGTGACCCCGAGTTCGGTCAGATGCTCGGCGAGACGCCCCTGCGCAAGGGGATCCGGCGCCTCCAGGCCGAGCGGCAGCGCAATCGCGGCGTACCCGACCCCGAGCAGGCCGATGGACATCGAGAACGGGTACTTGGCCAGCGCGCGGGGCAGCACCGTCGTCGACAGCACCGCGAGACCGACGATGAACAACCACAGGGGGTAGCTCTTGAGGACCTCGAACGCTTCGGAAAATTCCATGTCGGTCGCGGACGGCAGTGGGAAAGGACGCCGGTTCGGAGAATTGCTTCGAACGAAGGAAGCGGATACGAAGGGCGGTACGCCCGGAAAGAGACGATTCCCGTCGTTCGGTCACACCCGCTTCGGGGCCCAGACGCCTACGTTCAGCGGGGCGGCCTGCGCGTGCAGCAGCGGCTCGTCCTGCGGGACGGGCAGGTCGTGGGCCGCCAACAGTGTGGACCGAAGCCCCTCCAGGTCGGCGCGGCAGAGGGGCCAGGGGGCGTGGAAGATGCGCGTGCGGAAGAGGGAGCCTCCGCGGGCGGCGTAGAGACAGTACCGCTCGATCAGGAAAAAGGCCCGTGAGTCGGGTGGGGGCGGCGACAACGACGCGCCGCGCCGCCACGTCACGTCGAGGTCGGCGGACGGGCCCCCCGGATGAATGCGTCGGGAGCAGACGCGGAGGGTCCGGTCCGGGTCGTCGAGGCTCATCAGCGCCTGGAAATACGGCAGGCCGAATCCCAGCCGAGCCCCCAGGACGGCCAGCGGATTCGACGCGTCCAAAGACAGAAACCAGACGCCGGGCACGCCCTCGTGATGAACGTAGGTGCGAACGTTGATTTCGTGGGAGGTGCTCACGAGCGGAAGGGGCGGCAGTCCTCGCAGCCTCACGTTCCACATGGTGAAAGGCGTAATCCCCACCCAGGCGGTGCCGTTGAACGTGTCGAGAGTGAGGTCGTCGGGGAGGAGGGGCTGAACGGCCGCTTTGGGCACGGGCCAGTGCATAAAGAGGAGTTTGCCCCAGGTCTGGTGCATGAGGGGGCGGCCCGGGGGACGTGTGCGGATGGACTGGCGGTCAATTTCCATGCGCGTTAGCGGTTGGGCGGAGACAGTCGCGACTGAAACGCCGGTCCTATTCGTGTCGGTCGTAATAGACGGCCGCTGTCTCGTCGTCCAGCTCGTTGTTGCGAAGGGCGGCCTTGTCGGCCAGCCGGGTGAGGAGGGAGGGGACGAGCGACGTTCCGCTGGCCCAGCCGGGATGGCGTTCTTGGTTGACTTCTCCCTCGGCGGCGGGCAGCAGCCGCGCGATCGTGTTTAGGAGCGTGGCCGTGAGGCCGGGCGCGAGCGCGTTGAGGCCGTGAAGCAGCCGCGCCTGTGGAGTGATGATGAGCCGCGACGTTCCCCGCCGACAGGCCTCGACGATCCGGCGCGCCGCTCGTTGGGCGCTCGTCGACGACAGAGGGGTCCCCGACGAGAGCGCGAACCAGGTAAATTCCCGTCGGTGCTTTCCGTTAAAGAGTGCATTCACGTGCGAACCGGTGCGCATGAGGCCGGGACAGACCGTGGTGACCTGGATGTTCTCGTTGGACAGCTCCGAACGCATGCCGTCGGACAGCCCAGTGAGAGCGAACTTGCTGACCACGTAGGGAAGCAGGTGCGGCACGGCCACCAGCCCGCCGATGGAGGAGATGTTGACAATCCGGCCTTCGCCCTGCGCCTTCATGTGTGGAATGACGGCTCGCATCAGGCGGAGCGGTCCCCAGGTGTGCACGTCCAGGGCCTCTTTGAAATCGGCCGGCGTCATGGTCTCGACCGGTCCGACTTGAATGACGCCGGCGTTGTTGACGAGCACGTCAATCCGGCCGCGCTTCTCGCGGACGAACCGAACGGCGGACTCGACCTGGTCGGGGACTCCCACGTCGCATTCGTAGACCAGCACGTCGGCCCCCGTCGCCGCCAGTTCCGCCCGGGCGCGTTCGAGGTCGTCCCCGTCGCGTGCCAGGAGCGTCAATCGGGCGCCCTCTCGAGCAAAGCGGCGCGCCAGCGCCAGTCCGAGGCCGCGCGAGCCCCCCGTGATGAGGACGGAGGCGCCGTCGAAGCGGGGCTTCTGCCGCTGCCATAGCCAGAGGCCGAGCCCAGCCGCGCAGGCGCCGGCCGCCCAGAGCAGTCCCCCCGTGTTCTTCTGCAGGATGCCCTCCCTACGGTTCGAGAACCACTTTGACGCACCCGTCTCGCTTGTGCTTGAACGTTTCATAGGCGGATGGCGCCTCGTGCAAATCGAGACGATGAGTGATGGGAAAGGACAGGTCGAGGTCCCCGTCTTGGACGTGCTCCATCAGGGTCGGCATGTACTTCTGCACGTGCGTCTGGCCCATTTTGAAGGTGAGGCCCTTGTTGAACGCCGCTCCGATGTTGAGCTTGTCGATCACGCCTCCGTAGACACCGGGGATCGAGACGGTCCCTCCTTTTCCGCAGGACTGGATGGCCTGCCGAAGAGCCGTCGGCCGGTCGGTCTGGAGGCGAACGGTCTGCTTGGCCTTGTCGAACATGCCGGCAATGCCGAACCCGTGGGCTTCCATGCCGACGGCGTCAATACACGCGTCCGGCCCCCGGCCCGCGGTCATGCTCTTGAGCGCGTCAAAGACGTCCTCGTGTTCGTAGTTGAGCACCTCCGCCCCGGTCTGATTCGCCGCCATGTCCAGCCGCTCGGGAATCCGGTCGATGGCAATCACGCGCTCGGCTCCCAGCAGATAGGCGCTCTTGATACTGAAGAGCCCGACCGGTCCGCAGCCCCACACGGCCACGACCTCGCCGCCCCCGAGGTCGCATGCAGCCGCGGCCTGATATCCCGTGGGAAAGATGTCGGAGAGGAACAGGACCTGCTCGTCGGAGAGTCCCTCGGGAACGTTCATGGGGCCAACGTCGGCGTAGGGCACCCGGGCATACTCCGCCTGGCCCCCGGCGTAGCCGCCCAGCATGTGCGAGTATCCGAAGAGGCCGGCCGGCGAATAGCCGTACATGTTCTCGGCCACGTAGGCGTTCGGGTTCGAGTTGTCGCAGAGGCTGTGCTGGGCCGTGTTGCAGTAATGACAGTGGCCGCAAGAAATGGTGAACGGCACCACGACGCGCTCGCCCACGTCCAGGGTGTCGACCTCGTCGCCGACATCGACAATCTCCCCCATAAATTCGTGGCCGAGAATGTCTCCTGCCTCCATCGTGGGAATGTACCCGTCGTAGAGATGCAGGTCGGAGCCGCAGATGGCGGTGAGTGAGATGTCGACGATGGCGTCGTGCGGATTCAACAGCTTCGGGTCGGGGACGGACTCGACCGTCACGTCGTTGGTGCCCTGCCAGCAGACTGCTTTCATGGTTGGTCGCTGCGATTGGGAGGATAAGAACGAGTATGCCGTCTAAGAGTCTGTTTTAATTTATGCCTCGAGCTGCGAGCGGTCTCGAATGGGCTGCAAATCGGTCTCGTCGTCGACAAGTAGATCCACTACGTGCCTCCTCCTCGACCGATTTTCGCCGCATCGATCCTCGCTCTCGCGATACGATTCAAAATCAAAACAGACTCTAGGGAATTATCTCAAAACGGTCGAACGATACGGGCTGTGATGCCGGTATCGCTCGACAGCGGCGCGCCGGTCTCGTCCCCG
>CAZCUZ010000144.1:0-5900 GCA_964502085.1 uncultured Salinivenus sp.
GGGCCGCTCACACGCATTCCGCCCCAAACCGATCCCCCATCCGACCTCTCTTCCCCCAGCCCCTACGCTCCCACTCGCCCACGTCCCTCAGTTTCCCACCTGCTCGTCGATCCAGTCGGCCATCACGTCGATGGCCTCCGGATCGAAGGTCTCCTCGATCCGCCCGTACTCGGACGGCGATCCCGTCTCGGCCGTCTGAAAGAGGTGGTTGAGCCTGTCGAGCGTACGCACGGTCACATTTGGATTGTTCGAGGCGTCCAGCGCCTCCGCGATGGCGGCCTGGTTCGTGTCGGGAGCCACCTGCTGATCCTTCGCCCCCGCCAGGGCCAGCACCGGCACGTCCACCTCGCGGAGCGTCGGGCGCGGATCGTGGGAAATGTAAAACCGCAGCCACGGGTCCATGAGTCGCTCGATCTCCCGATCGATCGTCTCTTCCCCCTCGATGCCCCGCGACTGGACCATGATCTTCCGCAGTTCGCTCGCAATCGTAGCCGAGTCGGCGTCCTGCTTCAAAACCTCAAAGATGCGGTCCTGGGTCCCCCGCTGGAGGGCCCGAATGCGCCGGTTCCCTCCCTGCTCCCGAATGCGCCGGTTCAGCTGATCGGCGAGAATGGCGTCGCCCGGCAGGCCCGGCGCAGCGAGCAACACGAGAAAGGACACCTCGCCGCTCTGGGTGGCCACCATGGGAGCGATGATCCCGCCTTCGCTGTGGCCGACGATCCCAATCCGGCCGGAGGCGACCTCCTCCTGCCGGGCAAGGGCGTCGACGGCCGCCTTCACGTCCTGTGCGAGGTCGGCGCTCGTGGCTCCCTCCTGCGTGCCCTCCGACTGCCCCACTCCGCGCTCGTCGAAGCGGAGGACGGCAAAGCCGCGGCGCGTGAGGGCGTCGGCCAGCACGAGGAACGGCCGGTGCCCCATAATCGAGGCGTTGCGGTCGCTCGGCCCCGACCCCGCGACGAGCACGACGCCGGGCACCGGCGTGTCCGTTTCCGGGTGGGTGAGCGTCCCCTCGAGGGCAACGCCCGCCTCGTCGTTGCGGAAGGTGACGGTCTCGCTCTCGTACGGATACGGCATCGTGGGCTCCTGCGGGCGCTCCACCCTCGGCGCCGTCTCGGTGCGCTCCAACCGCAGCGGGAGCCGCTGCCCCCCCTGAATCCAGACCCCGTCGAGGGCCTGACTGTCCTCCGTCGCGACGCCTGCATACGCCCCGGCAATCGACGGCACGTCCAGCCGCAGCGTGTCCGCGTCTACGATCACTCGGCCGATGGGAATGTCGGTCGCTCCCTGATCCGGACTGTCCATCGTTCCCGTGAGCTCGTCCTCGGCGTCGGTGCGCAGGCGAAAGACGACCCGCATGTCGGTTCCGCCGACGGTCAACGTACCGACCCAATTGCCCACGAAGCGGGACGTGTCGGTCGATACGGGCTCGCCGGCCCACGCCGGCGCCGGCGCCAGAACCGTCAGTCCGACGGCCCCGAGCACTAGGCCCACGAGCAGAATACGACGACACTGTGACACACAGATCCGAGCCAACACCACGAGTACGAGACATTTGGGCAGAGAATCGACGACCGACGATGCACCCACGCTCGGCCGAGTAGGATGCACATACGCTCAGCCCGGTACCGGGGTTTTCCGACGGTAGATCAAGCGTCGAGTACGTCTCCCTCTTCTGCCCAAAAAAGAGGGGCATGGTCGGGACAATCGGCCCGCATCTGCTCCCGAAATGCAGAAAAGGACGGGCGGTCCGGCAAGAACACGAGGTGGGCCGGACAGGCACAGTCCGACGCCCCGAAGCCCGAAAGAGGAATGCGGGCCGTCGACAGGTCCCGCAGCACGGAGGCCCACGCACACTCGCGCCGGGTGGGGTCGTGGGTGTACCAGACGGCGTCGAGACTCGTGACGGCGCGCAGGTAATCGACGTGCCAGTGCGTCGCCCCGTCGGCCCGCGCGTGGCGCCGAACACGCGCCTGCACCCCACCGGGCCCGAAGGCACTCCCAGCGTACACGTACACGCCCGGTCGGAGGGGGAGCATTCCCAGGGCGCCCACCTCAACCGTACGTTCGTCCGTGCCGCGGAGAAGGAGCGCGTAGGTACCAGGGGCGTCGTTCATCGTTTACACGACGTCGTCCGGTCCGTATTCGAGCCGAGGCCCCCGATACCCGAAGACGCCCTGCAGCAACTTCGTAAACGTCGGCGACTGCTTCTGCACGAACCACTGGTCCGCCACGCGCCGCACGCCCTCGCCCCACGAGGGATATGGGTGAATGGTATCCCCGATGTTGCGGAGACTGACGCCGTTTCGCATGGCGAGGGTGAACGCCGTGATCAGCTCACCCGCTCGCGCCCCAAGCACGTCGGCACCCAGGATCGTGCCGGTGAGGGACGTGGCGTACACCTTGATGAGGCCCGTCGTCTCCCCCTCGGTGAGGGCCCGGTCCAGCTTGCTGTACGGAAAGCGATACGTCTCATACGAGGTGCCCGTTTCGTCGAGTTCGGCGGCCGTGGCCCCGACGTGGGCCAGCTCGGGATCCGTGTAGGTCACCCACGGCACGTGCGCCTCGTCGATTGCGCTCGGCCACTTCAGGAGAGCGTTCGTGACGGCCACCTTCGCCATGTGGTTGCTCATGTGCGTGAACTGATAACGCCCCGTCACGTCCCCCGCGGCAAAAATGTGACGCTGACTCGTGCGACAGTGCTCGTCGACGAAAATGCCCTGTTGGGAGTACGCCACGCCTGCCGCCTCCAGGTTGAGCCCGTCGACGTTGGCCGCGCGTCCGGTGGCGAGAAGCACCGCGTCGGCCGTCACCGTGGTGGGGTCGGATCCGCCCGTGGTCAGGGTCACGGTCCCGTCCTCCTGCGCGACCCGCTCGACGGCCCCGCCGAGCACGTACTGAACGCCTTCCCCTTCAAGATGCTCGCGCAGCATCCCCGCCAGCTCCGGATCGTCGTTCGGGAGGATGCGATCGGTCACGTCGAGCACGGTCACCTCGGTCCCGAGGCGCGAGAAGGCCTGGGCCATCTCGCTGCCGATCGGGCCGGCTCCGACAATGGCGAGGCGCTCCGGCTGCTCCGAAAGTTGGTCCGGCCCGAAGAGCGTTTCGCTCGTCAAGTAGTCCACCTCATCGAGTCCGTCGATCGGGGGGACGAGCGGTCGCGCACCGGTCGCAACGACGATGTACCGGCCCGTCAACTGATCACTCGAACCGTCCGCCCGGTCGACGGCCACGGTGTGCGCGTCCACGAAGTGTGCGTCCCCACTCTCCACGTCGATCTCCATGTCTTCGAAAATCTCCGGCCGGTCGGCGTCGTGATACACCTCCTCCCGGACCGACCGGACGTGCTCCAGGACGCCCTGAAAGTCGATCTCGATTTCTTGATCCGTGAGCCCGTACGTACCGGCCGTGCGGGCCTGCTGCGCCACCTTGGCGGCCTTCAACAAGGTTTTGCTCGGCACACATCCGGTCCAGGTGCAATCTCCTCCGAGGGCCTCGCGCTCGATCAGAGCGGTGTGGGCCCCGAGATTCGTGGCGATGCCGGCCGCGGAGAGGCCGCCGGCGCCTCCGCCGATGACGATGACGTCGTAGTCGGTAGACATTGGGCAAAACACGGATCGATGGCAGTCCCCCTCCTCATCCAGGGCGTGAAAGAGCCTTTCGCCCGCTCGCGGGCACGTCAAAAGTGTGTTTCCGACCGGTTCCGTTACGGACTGCCCCTGACTCGGACTGCCCTGGGACTCCCATTCATCTCGAGGCGGTCGGTCCTCCCCGCTCGAAGGTCGCCTGCTGCACCGTCTCGGGTGAAAAGGCATCTTCCAAAATCGGGACGGCCTCCT
Source organism: uncultured Salinivenus sp. (assembly GCA_964502085.1). Classification (GTDB taxonomy): domain Bacteria; phylum Bacteroidota; class Rhodothermia; order Rhodothermales; family Salinibacteraceae; genus Salinibacter. The sequence goes on from CAZCUZ010000144.1 coordinate 3,837, forward strand.
CCGGGGGACAGTCGCCGCACAGAAACACGTCCACGGCGGCGTAGTCGTGCTCCGGCCACGTGTGAATGGTAACGTGCGATTCGGCCAGCAGGACGACGCCCGTCACGCCTCCATTTTCCTCGAAGGGATGAAGACGGGTGTCCAGAATCGTTGCCCCGCACGCCCGGGCCGCCCGCTCCAGGACCTGCGTCACGTGCTCGACGTCATCGAGCGGACCGGCCCCGTACAGCTCACAAATCAGGTGTCGGCCCTGACACGAGTCAGGAGCAGGAGCCGCAGAAGAATGCGTTGGTGCGGGACCACTCATATCCTACTGGAGGTCGGTGCCGAGGACGGAGAACCGATTATTTCTCGCTGTCGAGCTCGGCCTTCAGCTGGGCGAGCTCCTCGTCGGTGTCGGTCGAACGGGGACTCTCGAGCGCCTCGTCGATCTCCTCGTCGACGCTCTTGTTTTCCTCGGCCATCTCGCCGTAGGCCGCTGCCATGTCTTCCTCTTTCTCGACCTTCTCCTTCATTCGCTCCATCATGGCGATGGTCCCGTCGCCGTCGCTTTCGGCCAGCTCCTCGTTCACTTTGCGGGTGGCCGTGGCGGCCTTCGAACGGGCCTGCAGCGTGGTCAGCTCACTCTCATACTGACTGATCTTCTGGTCCAGCTTGCTCACCTGTTGCTGCAGCTTCTCGGCCTGCTTCTTCTGGGCCTCGTAGCTCGACGCCAACTGCTCGGCCTTGCTTTCGGCCTGGCGCTTCTCGTCGAGGGCCTTCCGAGCCAGCTCCTCTGCTTTTTCGGCCTCCATCTCGCCGTCCTCCCCCTTGCGAAGCAGCGTCTTGGCGTCGCTCTGGTACTTTTCGGCTCGCTTCTGCGCCTCGCTCCGGTCCCGCTCCAGCTTGTTGACGGTGGCCTTCGTCTCCGCGAGGGCTTCCTTTGCCTCCCGAAGATCGCTCCGTAAATCGCGAATGCCCTGCCTGAGCATCTTTTCGGGGTCCTCTGCTTCGTCGAGGGCTGCATTGGCTTCGGACTTGAAAATGCCGATGGCGCGCTTGAATAGACTCATGAGTATGAACAGTTGGTCAGTAGGCGTTCAAGAATGGAGGTGCATTTTTGACCTGCTCCCGTCCCGCGGCCGATCAGACGGTATGCGCCACGAGTGACGAATCAGTCACAAGAGATTTTCCGCTAGAGTCACAGAACGGCAGTGATCGGAACGGAGCGTTCAGTCGAGGCTGCGGCGCAGGTCGATGAGCTCGTCGCCGTACTCTTCCAGGGCCAGGTGCAAGGCGTTTATCGTGCCCCGCAGCTCTTCGAGGTCCAGGGTTGCGAGGCGAAGGGTGTCCCGAAACCGCACCTGCGTGCCCTCCTCACTCAGCATAAAGGCTCCGTGGACCAGCGTGCCGTTCATCTGGAGCAATCGCTCGAAGAGACGCGTCGTGTCGGCGCCCTCCGGAACGGCCATAATGGACTGCTGAATTTCGAGGATCGGGTCCTCGCAGTCGATCACCATGTTGGAGATGCCGCGTTCCTCGTCCTCCACCACGATCAGGTCATCGTCGTCGCGCTTCTTCGTGATGACGAGACCCATGTCGCCGACCCAGTTGCAGACGGTCTGAAAGATGTCGGTTTGCCGAGCAGTAGACGCGGTACTCATATCGGAAAGAAGGACCAGTGAATGGAAATGATACGGGTGTCGATCGCTCTCGGGCTATGCGCCTCGATCGTCAAGATATTCGAGCACGCGGTCGTAGGCAAGGTTGAGTCGCTTCGAGACCTCGCCGGCAACCGCTCGTTTCTCGTCGTCGTTCTGAAAGCGATCCTGGTGATAGCGATTCATCATGCGCCGGTACCCCTTTTTGACCGTCTCGCGGTCGCTGCCCACCGGGACCTCGAGGGCCCGATACGCCTTCACCACCTCGGGCGGAACGTCCCGGTCCGAATTGCCGGACGCGGTCGCGTCCGACGCGGGGGCCTCGTTGCCCGCGTCCGGTTCTGCCCGGGAATCGAGCGGATCGTCGCGCAGGGAACCGAGGTGGGCCCGAAGGAGACGGCGAAGTCGGCGCGGTAGAGACATA
>CAZCUZ010000145.1:0-5727 GCA_964502085.1 uncultured Salinivenus sp.
GCCGGAAGAAGTCGAAGTCCATGGAGATGAAGGAGCTTCGCTTCCGGCCCCGCACGGACGACCACGACTTCGACTTCAAGGCGGATCACGCTCGTGACTTTCTGGAAGACGGCAACAAGGTCAAGGCCTACGTCCAATTCCGCGGGCGGGACATCGTCTACAAGGACCAGGGCATGGACCTGCTCCGCCGCCTCATCGAACGGCTCCAGGACGTGGCCCGTATCGACCAGTCGCCCCAGATGGAGGGACGCCGGATGACGACCATCCTGGCTCCGCACAAGAACAAGTAAGCCGCCCGTCGATCGTCTCCCGACGCAGGCCGCCCCCTGGCGTTCACTGGGGTCCGTTCTCCGTGAAGGGGCGCCGCTCAAGGAACGTGCTCGGGCCCCTCTCATACACGGGACTCCGATTGTCCGTGCTCACGAACCAATCTCGGGGTGTTGTCGCCATGCCTAAGATGAAATCTCACAGTGGCGCGAAGAAGCGCTTCAAGAAAACCGGAAACGGCAAGGTCAAGCGCAAGAAGGCGAACAAAGGCCACCTGCTGACCAAAAAGAACGCGAAGCGCAAGCGCCAGCTCCGAAAGAGCGTCGTCATCGACGACAAGGCCAACGAGAAACGCATCAAGCGCATGCTGTCGACCTAGACCGATGCGCCCTGGACGCCTCCACGAGGTGTCCACACAGTGTTTCTCCAGTCTTCGCGGGCGGCAGGTTGAACGCCTCGCCGTCCGCTTCCTACGTTTATCTTTCTTCGAGTCCTCGAATCGACTACGGTTTTCGCCTATGCCCCGTGCAACGAACAAGCCGGCCACCCGTCGCCGTCGGAAGAAAATGCTGAACAAGGCGAAGGGCTACTGGGGCCGCCGCAGCAAGGTATACAAGGTGGCAAAGCACGCGGTCGAGAAGGGCCTGCAGTACGCCTACCGCGACCGTCGGCAGAAGAAGCGTCGGTTTCGACGTCTCTGGATCACCCGAATCAATGCCGCCACGCGCCAACACGGAGTGAGCTACTCCCAGTTCATGGGACAGTACCGAAAGTCCGACCTGGACATGAACCGGAAAGTGCTCGCCGACCTCGCGGTCCACGACCCGGACGCGTTCGAGCAGGTTGTGTCCCACGTGATGGACCAGTAGTACGTCCTGCCGGCCGGCGGTCGACGGAGCTCCTCCCGGGTTCCGGAACGGATTTCCCCCTCCTTCCTTTCTTCCCCCAGCCTGTCCCGACGGCCGTCGGACAGGCTTTTTCTATGTCGCGGTCGCCCCCGCGGCTCACTTGCGACTGCGCCCCCATCGACGCCCGACCCCATGCCCGACGACATCGATGCCCTCCGCGAGCAAATCGAATCCGAGTCCATCGAGAGTGAGGACGACGCCGAGGCGTTCCGCATCAAATACCTCGGTCGCAACCAAGGGGCCATTCCGGAACTGTTCGACCGGATCGGCGACCTGCCGCCGGAGGAACGTCCCGAGTTCGGAAAGCGGGTCAACGCGCTCAAGTCGCTCGCCGAGGACCGGCTCGAAGAGGCCAAGGCCCGGCTCGAACGGGAGCAGCGAGCGAGCGGCGCGGACATCGACCTCACGCTCCCCGGCCGCCGCGACTTCCGCGGATCAACGCACCCCCTCACCCAAACGATGGGGGAGATCCTCCGAATCCTCCGGGGCCTCGGCTTTTCGACCTACGAGGGGCCGGAGATCGAGACGGACTGGCACAACTTTGCGGCCCTCAACTTTCCGCCCGACCACCCGGCGCGCGACATGCAGGACACCTTCTTCCTGCAGGACGCCCCCGGGGGGGACTCCTCGCCCTCGGACGAGCCGACGGTCCTCCGCACCCACACCTCGCCGGGACAAATCCGTATCATGCAGGAGCAGACGCCCCCCATTCGCGTGGCGGTGCCGGGTCGGGTCTATCGCAACGAGGCCCTCTCCTACAAGTCCTTCTGTCTGTTTCATCAGGTGGAGCTGCTGTACGTGGACGAGGGCGTGACGATGGCGCAGCTCAAGCAGGTGCTCTACAGCCTCGCCCGTGCCCTTTTCGGTGAGGACGTCACGCTCCGCTTCCGTCCCAGCTACTTCCCCTTCACCGAACCGAGCGCCGAGGTGGACGTGTGGTGGAAAGACCCCGAGGACGAGGGTGACGGCCAGTGGATGGAGATCCTGGGCTGCGGCATGGTGCACCCCAACGTCTTCGACGCCGTCGACGTCGACCCCGAGCGCTACACCGGCTACGCCGTCGGCATGGGCGTGGAACGCATGGCCATGCTGCGCCACGGCATCGACGACATCCGCATCTTTTACGAGAATGACGTTCGCTTCCTCGACCAATTCTAGAACGTGGAATGCGGAGTGGGGAATTTGGAATGGATGCCCCCCAGTTTGCCTCCAATTGCTGCCTACTGCTTTCGCCGAGCGGTTTTAATTGATGCAATCACCATCGAGGTAATTTGATGGGCCTCATCGCGAAATTGGGCAATCCGTTCTTTTGGAACGGCTCCAACTTCATCGAGCAGTTCAAGCCAATATTCCGTCTCGTCGGCCTCCTCTTCCACAATCGACATCTTGGATAGAAACTCGGCTTTTGAACGAGCATGACATGCCGCCCGGTAGTTTGCTCCTATTGAAGAGGCGGAGCGTGTGAGCTGTCTTCGAATCACCGTGCAAGAAGGCGTATTTGGCAGTGAATCGCAAAGCTTAAAGACCTCAACTGCAAATTGCTTGGTTCGTGTTCGAAGATCTGACATTGATCGACTCGGAATGAGGAAAACCCTGTCTCGCTAGCTAGACACCTGGGCAGACGGTGGCATAACGTGTCCTCATTCCACACTCCACATTCCACAATCCACACTCGAAAATGCTGATCAGTTATCGCTGGCTTGAACGCTACGTCGACCATGATTGGCACCCGGACGAACTCGCCGACCGGCTGACGATGGCCGGGCTGGAGGTCGAAACGGTCGACCTGGTCGGACAGTCCCTCGACGGCGTGGTGGTCGGAAAGATTGAGGCCGTGCGCGAGCATCCGAACGCCGACCGCCTCGTCCTCTGCGACGTGGATCTCGGCGACGGCGAGCCCGTCCAGATTGCCTGCGGCGCCCCCAACGTGGCCGCCGGCCAAAAGGCCCCCGTCGCCACCGTCGGCACGACGCTCTCCCTGCCCGACCCGGACGACCCCGACGATAGACAGGAGATCGAGGTAGAGGCCCGCGAGATGCGCGGCGAAACATCGCACGGCATGATCTGCGCCGAGGACGAGCTGGGCCTCTCCGACGACCACTCCGGCATCATGGTGCTCGACGACGACGCGCCCGTGGGCCGGCCGCTCGCCGACTACCTCGCACGCCACGACGTGACGCCCGACGACGCCGTGCTCGACATTGAACTGACCCCCAACCGCCCCGACGCCGCCAGCCACGTCGGCGTGGCCCGCGACGTGGCGGCCCTCGCAGACTCGTCGCTCCAGCACCCCGAGGTGGATCTGCCGTCCCCCGGTGGCCGGACGGCCGAGGAGGTAACAGTCCGGATCGAAGACGACGCCGGGTGCCCCCGCTACGTGGCAATGCTCGTGCGGGACGTGGACGTGCGCCAGTCGCCCCTCTGGCTCCGGCGGCGCCTCTCCGCCATCGGCCTGCAGCCGCGTAACCACGTGGTGGACGTCACCAACTTCGTGCTCCACGAGTGCGGACAGCCCCTCCACGCCTTCGACCGCGACCACATCGCCGACGACACGATCGTCGTCCGCCGCACCGACGCAGAGACAAAATTCACGACACTCGACGACGAGGAGCGGGCGCTGCCCGACGACACCCTCCTCATCTGCGACCCCGAGAAGCCGGTGGCCGTGGCCGGCGTGATGGGCGGCGCCAACTCGGAGGTCTCTAAAAACACGACGGACGTCCTCATCGAGAGCGCCTACTTCGATCCGTCCACCATCCGGAAGACAGCCAAGGCGCTCGACGTGCAAACCGACTCGTCGTACCGCTTCGAGCGCGGCGTCGACCGCGACGGGCAGGTGTGGGCAGCGGCCCGCGCGGCCCGGCTCATCGCCGACCTCGGCGACGGCACCGTCGTCCCCGGCATGGTCGACGAGCACCCCGCCCCCCCATCGGCCCGCACGGTGGCACTGCGACCGGACCGGCTCCGGGACGTACTGGGCATGGACGTCCAGACCTCAGAAATCACGCGCCTGCTCGACGCCATCGGCTTTGAGGTCGAAGACGGAAACGACGCGCTTCACTGTACCGTGCCCACCTGGCGCCCCGACGTGTCGATCGAGGAGGACCTGATCGAGGAGGTGGTCCGCCTGCACGGGTACGACCGGATTCCCGAGCCGGAGCGCGTCCCCGTCCCCAGTCGGGCGCCCAATCAGCGACCCGAGGAGGCGCTGGAGAAACAGACGCGCGAGCTGTTGCGCGGCCGCGGCTACCGCGAGATCTATACAAACAGCATGCTGCCCCTGGACCGCGCCGAGCGGTTCAACGTGCCCCCCGCGGGCAGTCAAAAGGGGCCGATCGTGACGACGAAAAATCCCATCTCGGAGGAGATGGCGGCCCTCCGGCCCCGCCTCCTCCCCGGTACCCTGGCGGTCATGCAGCACAACCGCAACCACGGACAGGAGGCCCTCCGCCTCTTCGAGTTCGGGCGCGTCTACCGCCGTGCCACCGAGGGCGACGACCCTATTGTGCCCGGCTACGTCGAGCACCCGTCTCTGCTCGTTGCCGTGAGCGGCCCCCACGCCCCCATCGGCTGGGACACCGACCGGCGCTCCGCCGACATCTTTGAGCTCAAAGGCCTCGTGGAAACGATCGTCGAGGACCTCCGCATTCCCGACGTCCGCCTTACGCCCCGCAAGGCAGAGGAGAACAGCGTCGCAATTACGCAACACCACATCGACGTGACCGCCGGGGAGACCGCCCTCGGCACAATCGCCCGGGTACAGGACGACGTGGCCGCCGACTTCGACCTGGACGACCATCCTATCTTCGTGGCCGAGTTCCACTGGCCCCGGCTCGTCGACCGGGCCCGGGCAGGACGGCACCGCACGTACGAGCCGGTCAGCCGCTTTCCCGTCGTGGATCGCGACCTCGCCGTGCTCGTCCACCGCGACCAGCCCGTCGGCCCGATGCAGGACACCATCCGCGAGACCGGAGCGCCCCTCCTCCGCCGCGTCGACGTGTTCGACGTCTACGAGGGCGAGGGCATCGAGGAAGACGCCAAGAGCGTGGCCTTCACCCTCCGCTTCGGCGCCGACCGCACACTGACCGACGAGGAGGTCGACGAAGAGATCGAGACCATTGTCGACGCACTACATCGGGAACACGACGCCTCTCTTCGACAGTAGCCCGCCCCGCCTCCCATGACCGAACGCTGGAAATATCCGTTCTACTTGATCGCGGTCGTCCTCCTGGTGATGTGGCTCTTCGGATGAGTCCCGCCGTGTTGGTCGGGACCTCATTCGAAAAGACGGAGGAGACGCGCACCTCTCCCCGGAAAATCCGTCGACGTATCCGGGTGGATCTTGAGTTGCCGAGGACTGTTCCCTATCGTACCTCATGCAACACTTTAAAAGCGTCACTTGAACCGGTCACGTCTACGAGTCTCGATACGGGATCGCCGGCGATCCGCTTCCAGCCTGCACCGTTCCCGTCGTGGGACCGCATGTCTTCCTCGCACCTTCAGCCTCGGCCTCCATCATGGACGACCCACACGCGTCGCTTCCGGAGTCGGA
>CAZCUZ010000146.1:0-5711 GCA_964502085.1 uncultured Salinivenus sp.
GAGCTCGCCAACTTCCTGCAGGACTACAACGCCCACATCGAGTTCGACCCCGAGCGGCTCGAGGAAATCCGGGAGCGCATCACCGAGCTCGAAAAACTGAAGCGCAAGTACGGCGGCACCCTCGAGGCCGTCCTCGAACACAGAACGGAGATCGGCGAGCAGTACGAGCTGGCCAAAGACTTCGAGGGCAATCTCGAGCGGCTCGACGCTCAGATCGAGGCGGCCCAGGCCGACCTCACCGACGTGGCGCTTCGCCTCTCCTCAAAACGAAAGGAGGTGGCCGAACGCATCGAGGACGCCATCCTCGACGAGCTGGCCACGCTGGGCATGCCCGACAGTCAGTTCGAGGTGCGATTCGAACGACGGGCGGATCCGGAGGGCTGGATCCGCCCCGACAGCAGTCGAGGACACGGCCCCGACGAAGACACGCGCTATCGGGCCTTCGAGACGGGCGTGGACCAGGTCGAATTTTACATCTCGACCAACGTGGGCGTGCCGCCGATGCCGCTCACCGAAGTGGCGTCCGGCGGAGAGATCAGCCGCATCATGCTCGCGCTCAAGACCATTCTCGCCAAGAGCGAGCGATTGCCCATTCTCGTGTTCGACGAGATCGACGTGGGGATCTCCGGCGACATGGCCCGCCGCGTGGGCGAGAGCATGCACGACCTCGCGCGCTACCACCAGATCATCACGATCACGCACCTCCCGCAGATCGCCGCGCTGGGCGACCGTCACTTCAAGGTCGAAAAGGTCGTCGAAGAGGGCACGACGAAGACCACGATTCACCGCCTCGATGAGGAGGAGCAGGCCACGCAGGTCGCCTCGCTCATCAGCGGCGAGGAGGTCACCGACGCTGCCCTCGAGAACGCCCGCGAACTGATGGCCGCCGGGGAACGGGAGGAGTGAGAGGAATTCCTTCCTTTTGCGGACGAAAACAAAACACCCGGGACAAAAATAGCGGAAACGGCCATTTGCCAATTCTCGTTGTTGAATGGCAACAATCGGCGTCACTCTCCGGCTCTACCATGGAAGTGACTGTCGACGAATACGACTGCATCGTCATCCCAAAGCCCCTCCGCGACCTGGTCATCCTGTAGTGGGAATTAGCCCGACGACGCCGTGGCTCCGTCCGAATGAGGGACCGCCTCCAGTGCCCGGCGGAGGCAGTCGACGCCCTCGTCCACCTCATCTTCGGCAATCGTGAGCGGGGTCCGGAAGCGAATGGAGCGCTCTCCGCAGCCGAGGATGATGGCTCCCTCCTCGTACGTCTGCTCTTTCACGCGATCCCGCACCCGTGTGCTCGGAAGATCGAACGCACACATCAGGCCCTGCCCGCGCGGATTCGTGACAATAGAAAACTGATCGGCCAGCTCGTGGAGGCGATCCTGGAGGTGCCGCCCGACCGTGCCCGCGTGGTCGACCAGTTCGTCCTCCTCCATAATCTCCAGGATGCGGTCGAAGCGCACCATGTCCACGATGTTGCCGCCCCAGGTGGAGTTGATGCGGCTGGGCGTCTCGAACACGTGTCCGTCCACCTCGTCGAGCTTGCGCCCGGCCAGGATGCCGCAGACCTGCGACTTCTTGCCGAAGGCGAGGATGTCCGGGCGCACGCCGAGCGTCTGGTGCGCCCAGAAGTCGCCCGTGATGCCGACGCCGCTCTGCACCTCGTCGAAGACGAGCAGGGCATCGTTCTCGTGGGCCAGGTTCTTTAGCCGCTGCAGGAACGAGGGCCGAAAGTGATTGTCGCCACCCTCCCCCTGGATGGGCTCGAGGATCACCGCCGCGATCCGGTCTTCGCGCTCGCGGAAATATCGCTTGGCCTGATCGAGAGCCCGCTGCTCCTCGACGGCCACGCGGTCCACCTCCTCGGCGTCGAGGGGAAACTGAACGGCCGGGTTGTGAATGCGCGGCCAGTCGAACTGCGGGAAGTGTTTCGTCTTTTTCGAATCGGTGTTGGTGAGGGACATCGTGTAGCCGGTCCGCCCGTGGAAGGCCTGATCGAGGTGGAGCACCTGACGACCCACCTCGCGCCGGTATCCCTTTTCGTAATTTTTCCGCACCTTCCAGTCAAATGCCGTCTTCAGGGCATTCTCCACGGCCAGCGCGCCCCCCGAAATGAAGAAGGTGTACGGAAGGTACTCCGGAATCCCCACCCGGTCGAAGGTGTCGACGAACCGCGCCATGTGCCCGGTCATGACGTCGGAGTTGGTCACCTTGTTGAGCGCGGCGTCCGTCAGCCGCTCCATGAACGCCTCCTCCTCCGCCATCTTCGGATGGTTCATGCCCAACGGACTGGAGGCATAGAAGCCGAAGAGGTCGATGAACGTCCGCCCGGTCTTTTCGTCGCGGAGCCGCACACCCCGGCTCTCCTCCATGTCGAGGACGAGGGGCATCATGCCCTTCGTGAGCAGGTGCCGCGACAGGACCTCTCGAACCTTCGACGGCTGAATCGTATTGGGCGAGACCGCCTCCATTACACTGTGGGAGTTGGATGAGGGGAGACCGACGAGGGGTGGTGAGGTATTCTCAGGGCCGAATGTCGTTTCGTGTCTCCCCCTGGACGTGCCGAAATCCTTCCATCCTTTGCCCCCACACGTCAACTCGTTTCGTTGTGCAGTGACCGTGGACGGACATCGTCCATCCCACATTCCCCTTGGCATCGTCCATGCCTCTCCCCCTTTTCCGCCCCATCTCTGCCGAGGCCTCTTCTTTCTCCTACTCCCCTTCCTCCGACCGGCGATACACCACCTTCCCGCCGACGATCGTGTAGTCGACCGCGGCGTCCCGAATCGCCGTCGCCGGAGCGTCGAGACTATTTTCGGAAAGCACCGCAATGTCGGCGAGCTTACCGGGTGTAAGCGTTCCTTTGACGTCCTCCTCGAAAGCGGCGTACGCATTGTTGGTCGTGTACGACTGGAGGGCCTGCCGCTGCGTGAGGGTTTCCTCGGCCGTGAACGCCGTGTCGGCATCCGGCACCTGCCGCGTGACGGTGCAGTGGAGGCTGGCGAGGGGATCGATTTTCTCGACGGGCACGTCCGTGCCGTTGCCCACGACGGCCCCACTCTCCCAGAGCGTCTTCCAGACGTACGCGCCCTGCTCGACCCGCTCCGCCCCCAGCCGCTGGTAGTTGTAGGGCGCGTCCGAGCAGGCGTGAATGGCCTGCATCGAGGCAATGACGCCGAGGTCCGCGAAGCGCGGAACGTCGTCCGGGTGCAGGTGCTGGGCGTGCTCGATGCGCCAGCGCAGGTCTTCTCCGTCCACGTCGTGCGTCTCGAATAACTCGGCATAGAGATCCAGCGTCTCCTTGTTGGATCGATCCCCGATGGCGTGCACGGCAATCTGATAGTCTTCTTCGAGCCCAATCTCGGCGATTTCGCGGATGCGCTCCATGGACGTCACGTTGATCCCCGTCTCGGTCGGGGCATCGTCGTAGGGTTCCAGCATCCACGCGCTGCGCGACCCGAGCGCCCCGTCCGCCGTCACCTCCCCGATCGCCCGAATCGTCAGGTGTCGGTCTGCCGCCCCGACGGTCCGGAGCGCGGCGAGCGAATCCTGCGTCTCCGGCGTCACCTCGTCCTGGGCCACCATCGCATACATCCGAAGGCCGAGATTGTCGTTCTCGGCCATGTCGCGGTACAGTTCGAGAGTCTCAAACGGAGCCCCCTGATCGTGGAAGCTCGTGACGCCGTGGCCGAGGGCCTCCTCGACGGCCATACGCACCTGCTTCTTCCGTCGGGCGCGCCGCTCCTCCGGGCTCACCTCGGCGCGGGACTGCCCGATCGCCTCCTGTACCAGCCCCTCGGCATTTTCCAGCAGAATGCCGGTCGCCCGGCCCTGCGCATCCCGGACGATGGTGCCGCCGTCCGGATCGGGGGTCTCCGGGCCAATGCCGGCCGCCTCGAGGGCCGCCTCGTTGGCGATGGCAGCGTGGCCACTCGCGTGCGTCAAGTATACCGGATGATCCGGGGCCGCTTCGTTCAGGCGGTCGTTGGTTTGGAAACCATCGACGACCCGCGCCGGCTCCTCGCTCCACTTCTCCTGGTGCCAACCGCGTCCCTCGATCCAAGTCCCGGGATCGCGGGCCTGGGCAGCCGAGTCGACCCGGGCCACGACGTCCTCCCAGGACGACGTGTCCATGAGATCGAGCTGCATCTGCGCCTCGCCCATCCCCATAAAGTGGCCGTGCCCCTCGATGAAGCCGGGAACGGCCAGCCGCCCGTCCAGATCGATCACGCGGGTGTCCGAGTCCGCGTACGCTTCGACGTCTGCGGTGTCTCCGACGGCCACAATGGAATCGCCCGCCGCGGCGAGGGCCTCGACGGTCCCGTGCTCCTCGTCGAGCGTTGCGATCGTGCCGTTCCGGAGCACGAGGTCGGCGGTGGGCTCGGTCGTGCAGCCGACACCGAAAAGACTGACGCCGAGAAGAAGCGTGAGAAACGAACGATTGGACATGGCAGCAGAATGAATGAGCGACACGGAGAACGACGATAAAAAGAATGCTGTCGTCTGGGCGACGTAGTCTCAGAGAGACGAGCCGGTATGTCAAGATCGAAGGCCAACGCCGATCTCCATCGTTGAGCCATCCCCTCGTTAGAGGAACGGCGGACTCGTCCTTTCGTACCCATCCGTCCGCGTTTTAGGCCGAGATTTTCGACGAGTTGAGCCGTCGGCGTCGGCCACCAACTTGCTGCCTTTATTCCTGCATGTCTACCCCTGCGACCGACGACTCGCCCCCCGAGAACGAGCCTGCCCAGCCCGGCGACGTGGAGCTGGGAAGCATCGAGCCCGAGCCGATCGGGCCCTCGGGCGACGGCGATCCCGGCTTCGTCGAACTGCCCGTCGTCGAGAACACCAACAAAAACAAGCGCGGCCAACGGCCCGAGTGGCTCCGCGTGTCACTGCCGCAGGGCGACTCGTACAAAGACGTGCGCGAGACGGTCGACGACCACGACCTGCACACGGTGTGCGAGAGTGCCAACTGCCCGAACATGGGCGAGTGCTGGAGCCGCGGCACGGCCACGTTCATGATTCTCGGCGATGTCTGTACCCGCTCCTGCGGCTTCTGCGCCGTCAAGACGGGCCGACCGGACGACGGGCTCGACTGGGACGAACCGCGCCGCGTGGCCGAGGCCGTCGACAAGATGGATCTCGACCACGCCGTCATCACCAGCGTCAACCGCGACGAGCGCGAGGACGGGGGCGCGCCCATCTTCGCCGAGGTCATCGAGCGCATCCACGACCTCGGGGCCACCTGCGAGGTGCTCACGCCCGACTTCCGCGGCATGCGCGACCCCTGCGAAACGGTCTTCGAGGCGGAGCCGGACATCTTCAACCACAACGTGGAGACGGTGCCCCGCCTCTACCGCCGCGTTCGCCCGCAGGCCGACTACGAGCGCTCCCTCAAGGTGCTGAAGTGGGCCAAAGAAGAAGGCCTGCGCACCAAGAGCGGCATCATGGTGGGCCTCGGCGAGACGAAAGAGGAAGTGCTGGAGATCATGGACGACTTCGTCGAGATTGGCCTCGACGTGATGACCATCGGGCAGTACATGCAGCCCACCGAACACCACCTGCCGGTCGAGGAGTGGATCGAACCGGAGGTCTTTGACTGGTACAAGCAGGTCGGCGAAGAGAAGGGCATCGAGCACGTCGAGAGCAGCCCGCTGACGCGGTCCTCCTACCACGCCGAGGAGCACGTGTAGATCATTGACTCA
>CAZCUZ010000147.1:0-5700 GCA_964502085.1 uncultured Salinivenus sp.
TCAACCGAAAACTGGTACGCGCTGAAGTCCTTTGAGATCATTCCTAATACCAGCTCCCTTGGATCGTTGTGCACGTGATTGTCCTGGATCAGGAAGGAAAGACCGTCGCAAGATGCATCTCGCGACCTTTTCGTCCCCAGCACCCCGAAGCAAAATGCACAATCAACCTTGGCATTTGGTATAAGTCGGGGACTCCCTCCTCAAGAACCCGACGGTCCGCCCCGCCATACGACTCCCCAGCACCTGACGTCTCCGACCGTCCGCGTTCCGTACCACGAGGGGTTGCCATTGCTGAGGGACCGTCGGGCGACTGACCAAACCTCACGCCCGTGCATAGAGTATGGTACGTCCCCCCTCCTTTGCCAGCCGTTCTCCGTCCCATGGCCTCCCTTCTGTACGTCTTTCCGCACCCCGACGACGAATGCTTCGGGCCCGCTCCCGTCCTCGCCCGCCAGCGGCGTGACGGGCACGACGTACACCTCCTCACCCTCACGCGAGGGGAAGCCACGTCCCAACGCGAGCGACTCGGCTACTCGAAGGAGCAGATGGCCGAGACCCGGTACCGGGAAATGCAGGGCGTGGCGGAGGTGCTGGACCTCACGTCCCTCACCGTCCACGAATACCCGGACGGCGAGCTCGCGGAACTGGATCCCCTCGTGCTCGAAGAGAACGTGGCTGCCCACATGCACGACGTCGCGCCCGACGTGGTGGTGACGTATCCGGTCCACGGCGTCAGCGGCCACCCCGATCACTTGGTCACGCACGCGGTCGTCAAACGCGCCGTGTGCACCCTGCGACGGGACGGAGTCTCGTACCCGAGCCGGCTCGCGTTCTTCACGCTTCCCCCTGCCCCCGGCGACGCCGACCGACCGGCCCACCTGCAGCACTCCCCCTCTCCCCTCATCGACTGCGTCGTGTCGGTCTCGAGCACCGACCTGGACACTGCCCGAGAAGCCCTCGACTGCTACGTCACGTATCGCCCCGTTATCGACGAGCAACAACCCCTCCGCTCCGTGGCCGACGGCGTGACGTTCGAGTGCTTCGGCGAACACCACGATCCTGCGCTCTCGAGCCTGCTCGAGGCCCTCGAGCCCGTGGAGAACTCCACTCCCTCGTCCTCCGCCACCTAGCCTACAGTTTTCGATATCATAATGCCACGCCGTCCCCCCTCGGGAACGGCGTTCTGGCCTCTCCCCGTATCAGTGACGTCCCCCGTCCTCTCACTCTCGGTGGCCCCGCGCCATGAGCCCTGTCTCACCCCGCCGCTCCTGGCTTCCCCCCTTCGTCAACCGCGTCGCACTGAAGATCGCCGGCCCAGTGACGGTCGTCGCCGCACTGGTGGGCGTCCTCCTTCCGGTGGGATCCCCTTCGGGCGCGATACTCTCGGGCCTCGGACTCGGAGCCGTCGCGTACACCACGGCCCACCTCTGCCTTCATCGACGCCTCCGCCGGATGCACTCCACCCTCCAACACATTCGGCGGCACGAGTTTGACGAGGTCACGGCCCCGTCCCCCTCCCACAGCGACGAACTGAGCGTCCTCACCCGGGAGGTCTATCGCACCGGCCAAAAACTCGAAACCGAGATCCAAGAGCTGAAAGAACGAGAGAGCTACCGGCGAGAGTTCATCGGCAACGTCTCTCACGAACTGAAAACCCCCATTTTCTCGGCCCGGGGCTTCGCCGAAACGCTCCTCGACGGAGCTCTCGAGGATGAAGAGGTCAACCGCACGTTCCTCGAAAAAATTCTCCACAACGTCAGTCGCCTCGAAAACCTCGCCCGCGACCTCTCGGCCATTACGGAAATCGAAACGGGGGAAATGGAGATGTCGCACGAGGCATTTTCCCTGGACGAGGTGTTTCAGGAGGTCCGCGAATCTCTGGAACTGAAAGCCCGAGAACACGAGATTGCGCTCCACTCCGAGGTCGACGTCGACCTCCCTGCCGTGTACGGGGACCGAGACCGCATCCGACGGGTGCTCGTCAACCTCGCCGACAATGCCATCAAGTACAACGAGCCCGGTGGCACCGTCACCCTCCGCGCTCAGTCCCACTCCGCCGAGGAGGTCGAAGTCAGCGTCGCGGACGACGGGATCGGGATTCCGTCCGAGCACCTGCCGCGCCTCACCGAGCGCTTCTACCGCGTCGACAAGAGCCGCTCGCGCAACCAGGGCGGCACCGGACTCGGCCTGGCCATCGTGAAACACGTCTTGGGCGCGCACGACCGCGATCTGTACGTCGAGAGCACACCGGGCGAAGGCTCTACCTTCCACTTTTGCCTCTCGACCACTCCTCTCCGTTCCCTGGAGTCGGCGTAGACCCGAGCCTCTCCAGTCGTCCGTCTCCTCATTCTCCTCCCCGAAAACGGCCGTCTCCCCATGCCGCCCGCCGACCGCGAGCCCGTCCGGGACGTTGACGTGTCCCCCGATCACGAAACCCTGAGCCGGACCGCTGCGAAGCAGATTTGCACGCTCGTGCGAACGACGCTGACCGATCAGGAGGTGTTCACGCTCGCGCTGTCCGGTGGGAGTACGCCCCGCCAAACGTACGAGCGGCTCGCCGAGGCCGCCCTCCCGTGGACCCAGATTCACCTCTTCTGGGGCGACGAACGATTCGTGCCACACGACCATCCCCAGAGCAACGTTCGTCTGGTCCGCAACACCCTCCTCGATTCCATCGACGTCCCGGACACCAACGTACACCCGATGCCCACCACCGGCGCTCCCGAGGCCGCCGCGGCTGCCTACGCCGACACCCTGCACCACGCCTTTGCCGATCGTTCCCATACGTTCGATCTCGTCCTGCTGGGCGTGGGCGAAGACGGACACACCGCCTCCCTCTTTCCCGAGCACGACCCCTCCCCCACCGACCCGAAGTGGGTCCGCGCCGTCTCGGCACCCCCCCGGCACGCCGTTGCACAGCGCCTCACCTGCACCCTGCCCGTCCTCAACGACGCCCGCCAGGCCTTCGTACTCGCCTCCGGCGCCTCGAAGCAAGCCCCGGCCCACGCCGCGCTCCACGAAGAAGACACCTCCCTCCCCATCACCCGCATCCACCCACGCGAACGGCTCCTCTGGCTCCTCGACGACGAGGCATCCCCCTCCTCCGACCAAAAATAAAGACGATCATTCAAGACAGGGTCTTTTTACCCAACCCCGCTCGTAAGCTCCCAGAAATCCCACGGACCTGAATACTCACCCTCCGTTTGAAGGCATTCTCAGGGTCTCGCGAGAAAATGGTACGTTCTTTGTGCCTTCACATGGTTCCTTGAGGGGATGTCTCTCGAACTCGGCACTGCGCCCCTCTCGCCGGTAATAATGAACGGCGGATTCAGAAATTTTGAATAAAGCTCGGGATTGTGTATTCTTTTCCCGGTTTGTGCCTTCCTCATAGCTTCCATTGGTTCTCCCACCACCATGGAAAATCCCATTGACCGTGCGATTCGTCTGATGGCCCTCGCTGCAGGGGTCGTCAGCCTTCTCGTATTCGTCGTGTTCCAGCTTCTCTGAGCCCGGTCGGCCTCTACTACCGACACTTCTCGTCTCGCGCACAGGGGAGATGTGTACGTTCTGTGGAAACTTCGGGCGGAGCCGGACCCTGCTTCTGCCGGTCTCGTAAGGCCCGTCTATCCGAAATTGCCTCAAACTCGCTCCTCAACGAGCCTTTGCGTCATGGCGAACCTCATCGTCGTCGGCGATCGCGTGCTCATCAACCCGCAGACCAGCGAAGAGAAAACCGACAGCGGCCTCGTCCTCCCGGCATCCGTGTCCGAACAGGAAAACGTCCGGAGCGGCCGTGTCGTCAAAACGGGTCCCGGCTACCTCACCCAAAATCCGGAGTATACGGAGACGGAGTCGTGGAAGGAATCGACCACGCCGGTGCGGTATCTGCCGCTTCAGGCCAACCCCGGCGACCACGCATTCTTCCTTCGCAACGAGGCCATTGACCTGCGGTACGAGAGCACGCACTACCTGATCGTGCAGCACTCCGCCATCCTCGCCCTCGTCCGAGAAGACCGGACGACCGAAGAACCGTCGGACACGACCCTCGACGACATCCAGGACCTGTGGGACGAAGACGAGTAGCCCTCGAATCCCCACCTCCTCTCCCCCGCACTCCCGAGCTCGGCTCCCGTTCCTACGTCCGTACGCCGTGCTCGGGCGGTTCTCCGTCGCCGGACGCCGGACCCGACAGGTGTCGAGACTGATCGGCGTACTGCAGGTCGTAGAGCTTTCGGTAGAGGCCGTCGAGCGCCAGCAGCTCCTGGTGCGTCCCGCGCTCGCGAATCTCCCCTTTGTGCATGACGAGAATCGTGTCCGCGTCCTGGATCGTGGAGAGGCGGTGCGCGATGGCGAGGGTCGTGCGCCCTTCCGTGAGCCGCTCCAGGGCCTGCTGAATGAGGGTTTCCGTCTCGGTGTCGACGCTGGAGGTGGCCTCGTCGAGCACCATCACGTCCGGGTCGTAGAGCAGCGCCCGCACGAAGGCCAAAAGCTGGCGCTGACCGTGCGAGAGCGACGAGCCGCGCTCCTTCACGTCCTGCTGGTACCCCTCCGGCAACCGCTCGATGAACTGGTCGGCCTGGACCCCCTCGGCCGCCCGCCGCATCGCGTCCTCCTCGATCGAGGGGTCGCCGAGCGTCAGATTGCGCTCCACCGAGCCCGAGAAGAGAAAGACGTCCTGGAGCACGAGTCCGATGTGCCGACGCAGGTCCCGCAGGCGAAAGTCGCGAATGTCGACGCCGTCCACCAAGATCTGACCCCGCTGGATCTCGTAGAACCGGAGCAGGACGTTCATCACCGTGGACTTCCCGGCCCCGGTGGCCCCGACGAGCGCTGCCGTCTCTCCCGGCTCGACCGTAAAGGACACGTCCTTCAAGACCCAGTCGGGCTCCCCCTCGTTGTCCTCCTCGTAGGCAAACCAGACGTTCCGAAACTCGATCTTGCCGTCCACCTCGTCGAGCTCGACCGGCGCCTCCGGCTCCGGCAGGCGATGATCCTCGTCGAGTACCCCGAAGATGCGCTCCGCCCCCGCCATCGCCCGCTGGAGCGTATCGTACTGGTTCGAGAGGTCGCGGATCGGCTCGAAGAACTGGCGCGCGTACTGGATGAAGGCCACGAGCACGCCCAGCGTGAGCGCCGACCCGGCCATGGCCCGCAGCCCGCCGAACCACAGCACCGCCGCCAGCGCCACATTCGCGATAAACTCGACCGAGGGCCAGAAAATGGCGTAGTAGAAGATCGTCTGAAGGTGGGCGGCCCGATGCTCGTCGTTGATACCCTCGAACCGGTCCATCTCCTCGTCCTCCCGGTTGAAGAGCTGGACGATGTGCATTCCCGTCACGTGCTCCTGGATGAAGGAGTTGAGGCGAGAGACCTGCTTTCGCGTCTCGCGGTACTGCTCGCGCACGTTGTTGCGAAACCAGAACGTGACCCACACCATGAGCGGCATCACCATGAGCGTCACCACCGCCAGCTCCCAGTTCAGCGTAAACATGAAGTAGGCGATGAAGAACAGCTTGAACAGGTCCCCCAGCGCCACGATGAGGCCGGACGAGAGAACGTCGCTGAGGGCCTCCACGTCGCTGGTGGTGCGCGTGATGAGGCGCCCGATGGGCGTCCGGTCGAAAAAGGCGAGCGGCTGGTCCTGCACGTGCCGGAAGACGGTGGTGCGCAGGTCGTAGATGGCCTGCTGCCCGATGTACT
>CAZCUZ010000148.1:0-5554 GCA_964502085.1 uncultured Salinivenus sp.
CCGGGCACGCTCCTCGGGGGGCATCTGGTTGGCGACGCGGGCTTGTGTGCGCAGGTCTCGAAGGTGGCGGGCGCGGGACCGATCGAGGGCTGTGAAGGCGTCCCGGGGCTGATTCTGAGCGAGGAGCGATCGCACCAGACCGCGATGCACGTCGCGCCACTGGTCGAAGGCCGTCATCGACCACTGGAGGCCATGAGCGACTCCCGGTATTTTTCGACGACCCGAATGCCGCGACGGTAGTACGCTTCGGCCGGGCCCCTCTCGCCGTGCATTTCGTGGAGACGCCCGAGGGCGTGAAGGATGCGCCGCTGATAATCGAAGTCGTTCATTGCGTCCGCCATTTCGAGCGACTGGGTCAGGGCCGAGTCGGTCCGATGCCGGCGCTCCGTTCCGGTTTCTGAGAGAGTATACGCCTGCTCGGCCAACCTGCGCGCCCGATTCAGGGGCTGCTGATCGAAGTGAGTCGAAAGCGTTTGGCCCCAGTGCCGGCCATAGGACGGGTGTGTCACGTGAAACGGGCAGGGCAATCCGAGAGCGGCACGAACGAAGCGCCTTGTCCCGTCGTATTGTAGCCGCCAGCGGGGAAAAGAAACAAGCCGTCTGGCGCGCCGCCCGTTTTTCCGAATGCGACTCGGGGCCGACCCGACATGATTCTCCGCACCCTTCGTCTGCGGTCGTTTCGGGCCCACGACGAAACCGAACTTGCGCCGGCCCCGTCCGTCAACCTGTTCTACGGGCCCAACGGGGTGGGCAAGACCAACGTGCTGGAGGCCGTGCACTACCTGTGTCTCACCAAGAGCTTCACGGCCTCGCGCGACCGGTACGCGGTGCGGAAAGGTGCGCCCTACTTCGAGGTCGAGGGGACGGTCGAGGGCGTACGGCAGCGGCCCATGGAGGTGCGGCTGGCGTACGTGCCGGGGGAGGGGAAGAAGATGTTCGTGAACGGGGCGGAGCTCGACCGCCTCGCCGACGTCGTGGGCGTGCTGCCCGTCGTCATCTTCTCGCCGGGGGACTACGACCTGACCGCCGGCGGTCCCAGCGAGCGACGGCGCTTCGTCAACAACATTCTGAGTCAGGCGCGGCCCGTCTACATGGACGACCTCATGAAGTACCGGCGCGCGCGCCGCCAGCGCAACGAGGTCCTGCGCGGCTACAAGAAGCGCCCCGATCCCCCGCCGTCGGAGCTCATCGAGCCGTGGACCGAGGAGCTCGTCACGCTCGGCAGTCGCGTCGTTCACCGTCGGCAGCAGTTTCTGCAGTCCTTCGACGCGTATCTGACCGAGGCCTACGAGCGGATCGAGGCGGTGGCCGAGCGGCCGAGCATCGAGTACGACACGATCGACGACCTCGCCCCCGACGCCACGAACGAGGAGGTGGAGGCCACCTTCCGCACCGCCCTCGACCGCAAGAAAGGGCAGGAGCGCGATCGGGGCACGACGCTCGTGGGCCCCCAGCGCGACGAGCTCGTCTTTCGCCTCGACGACCTGGAGGTGCGTCGCTACGGCTCCCAGGGCCAGCACCGCACCTTCGCCATGGCCCTGAAGCTCGCCCAGTACTTCTACCTCGACGACCGGAGCGACACGGCGCCCCTGCTCCTCCTCGACGACGCCTTCGGCAAGCTCGACGCCCGTCGCACCGATGTCTTTCTCGATCTCCTGCGCTCCGACGCCGTGGGGCAGAGCCTCATCACCGCCACGAGCCGGACGTCGTTCGACGCCGCGCTCGATTTCGAGACGGAGGCGCACCGGGCCTTTGCCGTCGAGCGGGTCGACGGAGCCGCGCAGGTCACCGACGCCACGCCGGAGCACGCCACGTCAGCACCGACCCCATCGACGACTGACTGAGTGTGCGCAACCCTCTGAAAATACAGTATGTTACGGTGGCGATTGTCTCCCGTGAACGGAAGCCGAAATCGATCTCGACGGTGCAGCGGTCGACAATCCGCCGGGAAGAATTGTGACGATCCGGGACGGAAGGCTGAAAAGGAGAGGCGCAGTGGTTACGTATTGAGGAGACGGTCCCGTCTTTCATTTTCGATCATAACGTCCGTTTGCCATGCGAGCACGTCCAAGGGCCGATGCAGTTCGGCGACTCCGTTCGGTTCGGTGGTTCTCTCTTCGCCTGCTTGTGCCGCTTCTGTTCGTCGCTGCGACGGCGGGCTCCGGATGCGTCACGACCGGGACGAACCCGATCTCGGGCAACACCCGGGCCTACGCCTACTCGTGGGAGGAAGAGGTGAAGCTCGGAACCGAGGCGGACCAGCAGATCCAGCAGCAGTACGGGGTCTACGACGACGAGGATCTGCAGCAGTACGTGGATCGCGTCGCCCAAGAGGTGCTGGAGGAGAGTCACATGCGGCGCCCGGAGACGCCCGAGCGGTTTCGCGACACCGACTTTCACTTTCGGGTGTTGGACAGTCCCATCATTAATGCCTTTGCCCTGCCGGGGGGCTACGTGTACGTGACGCGGGGGTTGCTCGCTCACCTCAACAACGAGGCGCAGCTGGCCGTGGTGCTGGGCCACGAGATTGGGCACGTGGCCGGCCGGCACGCCTCGAAGCAGGGGGCCAAGAAGCAGCTCATGCAGGGCGTCCTGGTGGGGGGCGCGGTTGCGAGCCAGGTGGCCTTCGGGGGCAACGTGGCGGAGAACGTGCTCGGCCTCGGGAGCACGGCCACCCAGCTTCTTTCGCTCAGCTACAGCCGCGACAACGAGCGGGAGTCCGACCAGCTCGGGGTGGAGTACGCCAGTCGGGCCGGGTACGACGCGGCGGAGGGGGCCGCCTTCTTCACCTCCCTGAAGCGGCAGTCGGAGCAGAGCGGGCAGAGCATTCCGACGTGGCAGTCCACCCACCCGGACCCGGGGCAGCGCGAGGACACGATCGTTGAGCTCGCCCAGGAGTGGGCGCCCAAGGTGGACGGCTCGCCCACGGAGCGAAACCAGGAGGCCTACTACGCCGCGATCGACGAGGTCGTCCTCGGGCAGAATCCCCGGCAGGGCTTTACCGAGAACGGCGTGTTCTACCACCCGGAGATGGAGTTTCAATTTCCGGTGCCGAGCGGATGGCAGGTGCAGAACCAGGCCAGTCAGGTGGCGATGGTGCAGCCCGACCAGGAGGCCTACGTGGTCTTCCGGATCTCTCAGTCCGACACCCCGGCGGCCGCCGCCGACGAGTTTGCCGGGCAGGACGGAATTTCCATCGTCGAGCGCGGGCAGGAGAGGGTGAGCGGACACGACGCCCGGCGCGTCCTGGCGGAAGGGAAGTCGCAGGACGGACAGACCGTACGCGCCCTGGCGACCTTCATTGCCTACGACGGTCAGGTGTACGTCTTTCAGGGCATGACGCCCGCGCAGCGCTACGACACCTATCGGGCGGCCCTGGAGCGGCCCATGAATGGCTTCGACGTTCTCCGCGACTCGGAAAAATTAACCGTTCAGCCCACGCGGCTCGCCGTTCGCCCGGCTTCTCGTGCCGACGCCTTTCGCACGTTCGTCGACGAGGGAGCCCTGCCCGAGGAGATGAATTCCACTGACCTCGCCATCATCAATCAGGTAGAGCTGGACGATACGGTGGAACAGGGCCGGCCGCTGAAGCTCCCGCGGTGATTCCCGATTGGAGGCCGCGCTATTCTCCGCCGGGCATCACGGGTTCTTCCTCCTCTTCCGTGGGTGGGATGACCCGGCCTTCGCCGCCGACCACCATCTGATTGTCGCGGTAGATGTAGGTGCGGACCTTGACGTGTTTCTTGTCCTCGATCTTTTCGGACACCTTAATCTGGACCCGGACTTCCGAGCCGATGGGGACGGGGCGGAGGAACCGACACGAAATGCCGACGGCGATACTGCCGTGCCCGGGAAAGTCTCGGCCCAGCACCTTGGAGATGAGGCCGAGGAGAAGCACCCCGTGGACGATGGGACGGCCGTAGCGCGAATGCTCGGCGGCGTAGTCTTCGTCGACGTGGATGGGATTGTCGTCGCCCGTGATTTCGGCAAACTTCTGAACGTGTTCGTTCGTCACCACCCGCGTCCACTCGTGGGAGTCGCCGATCTCGATGCTCTGGTACGTGTGAGCCATAAGAACCGAATAATTGCGGAAGTGCACGTCGTAAACGTCGAAGGGGCCGCTCGGAAAAGTATAGGAAGAACGAAGGGGAAAACCCACTCTTTCGGCACTGGTCTGAACGCGGATTCCGAGAACATGGGGGATCTGGGGCGTTTCGACGAGGGAATCCGACGATCTTCTGAGTCGATTCACGTTACGCCGAGCCGGACACCGGGCGGCATACGGAAACGGGGGGTCGGGCGGAAGGGAGCGGACGGGTAACAGACGGCCCATTTCTGCGTTGTTCTCGTTCACGCGTTTCTCGATAGAGCGGATCCACCATGGACACACTTTTTGCTGCTCTCCGTCCCGTCATCCGGTTCGTCGTGCGACGGGCGGGGTGGGTGCTCCTGCTTGCCGTGCTGCTGTCGGGCGCCGGGGTGTACCAGGCGCAGAACCTGACCATCGACACCGACTTTGCCAACCTGCTGCCGGAAGATTATCCGAGCGTGCAGGCGCTGGAGCGGCTCCGAGAGACGGTCGGGGGGGAGAGTGAGGTGGCCGTGGGCATTGTGAGCCCGTCGTTCGAGGCGAACAAGGCGTTTGCCGAGGCCCTCATTCCGCGGGCGCTGGAGCTGACGGGCGAGGGCTACGACGAGCCCTACCTCTCGCGGGTGGAGTACCGTCGGGAGGTCGGGTTTTTGAAGGACAATGCCCTCTACTTCGCGAGCGATCACGAGCTGCAGCAGGTCGAGTCGTTTCTCGACGAGACGATTGAGGAGGCCAAGCGGGAGGCCAATCCGTACTTCGTGGACATTGAGGAGGACGAGGCGGAGACGGACACGAGCGCCCAGGAGCTTCAGCAGATGTACGATCGGCTCGTGGGGACGGAGTATCCCATTTCGGACGACAGCACGACGATGGTCCTCCGTTTTTATCCGACGGGGGCCCAGACGAACGTCGGCTTCATCGAGGACGTGTACGGCGATCTCCGGACCCTCGTCGACAGCATCGGGCCGGAATCGTACCATGCGGACATGGAGGTCACGCTCGCGGGGCGCCTCCTTCGGCAGCAGGCCGAGGTGGATGCCGTCACGAACGACGTCCTCGGCTCGTTCGCGGCGGGGGTGGCGACGGTCATCCTGGTGGTGGTGCTCTACTTTCTCTACAAGGCCTACCGCACGCGGACCGGCGGGGCCTGGAACGGGCGCGTGCTTCTGACCGAAACGGCACGGGCGCCCGTTTTGGCCCTCGTCATCGCGGCGCCGCTCTTTATGAGCCTGGCGTGGACGGGCGGCGTGGCCGAGCTGGCCTTCGGGAACCTCAACCTCATGACGTCGACGCTCGGGCTCATCCTCTTCGGCCTCGGCATCGACTTCGGCATACACTTCTACGCCCGGTACACGGAAGAGCGCGCCACGGGCCTTTCGATCATCGACGCCGCCGAGACGACGTTTGCGAGCACGGGACAGGCCATTGCCACGGGGGCGTTCACGACGGCGGCGGCCCTCTACG
>CAZCUZ010000149.1:0-5513 GCA_964502085.1 uncultured Salinivenus sp.
TCTGGCAATCTGAGATTGCCTGCTTCGCTGCGCTCGGAATGACTCATTGGTAAGGTTCTTTTGTGTGTCTACTTAAATAGGACGATGCGCCCTGGCTCCACAAACGGACTCTGAAGAGGGGGCCCGAGACCAACGTGGAAGAAACGTCCCCCATTCTCGATTCTCGGCCTCCTTTTCCGTGCCCTTACTGCGACGCGGCCACCACCTGCTCGCCGCCCGAACCGCCGTCCCCAACCTGCACCTTCGCACCGGGAGAAAGCTGTCGGCTCACGGCGCTGTACGGGCCCGTGATGACGCGCTCCCCGCCCTCGAGCCCCGAGCGGATCTCCATGTGCGTGTCGTCGGCGATGCCCGTGCTCACCTCCACCATGCGGGCCGTGTCGGCCGAGGCGACGAAGACCACTTCGCGCAGGTCCTCCTTCGGAGCCCGGGCCGACTCGCTGGTGTCGCTCGCGCTCGTCGGGCCGACCTCGGTAAAGTCGCGAACGGTCACGGCCTGAATCGGCACGGCGACGGCGTCCTCCACGGTTTCGGTGTAGATGTCCACGGCCCCACTCATGCCGGGACGCAGCACCGGGCCGCTCGTCGGGCCCGCCGGCACCTCCGGACGGGTCACGCCGCCCTCCGATTGCGAGAGAGCCGGGCCCACGTTCGGATCGTCGAGGACGCGGACCGTGACCGGAAAGTTGGTGACCTCGTTCTGGCTTCCCTCGTTCTCGATGCGAGCCGAGTTGGCAATCTCCGTGACCTCCCCCCGAAAGGAGCGGTCCGGATAGGCGTCGAATTCGACCCCGGCGGTGTCCCCGTTGGCAACGTTGACGACGTCACTCTCGTTGACGTCCACCTCCAGCTCCATCCGGTCGAGGCGCGACACGCCCATCATCTCCGTACCCGCCCGCTGCTGGGTCCCGACGACGCGCTCGCCCTGCTCCACCTCGAGACGCGTAATCGTCCCCCCCATCGGGGCGTAGATGCGCGTCTTCTGCAGCTGCTCCTGCGCGTCCTGCAGGTCGGCCTCGGCACTCTGGACCTGATAGCGCGCCGACTGGAGCTGGGCCACCGCCTGCTGATACGTCGACTCCGCATTCTGGAACTCGCTCTCCGGTACGACGCCCTTTTCGTAGAGCTTCTCTTGTCGGTCATAGGTGCGACGGGCCTGCAGCGAATCGGCGCGGCGCTGCGCCAGCGTGGCCTTTGCCTGCGAGACCTGCGCCTGGCTCCGCTCCACCGCCGCACGGTAGTCGTCCGGTTTCAGCCGCGCGAGCAGATCCCCCGCCTGCACGACGTCCCCCTCCTGCACCGAGAGCTCGACGATCTCCCCCGACACGTCGGGACTGATCGTGACCTCCACCTCCGGCTGCGCGCGTCCAAAGGCCGTAACGACCTGAGTAAGGGTCTGGCGCTCGGCCGTCTCCGCTTCGACCGACGTCCCGGACGGGCCCCCGCCGATCCATCCCATGCCCCCTGCGAGGCCGGCGAGCAGTAGAACGAGAACGAGGAGTCCTCCTCCCCAATACAGGATTCGACGAAACGTGCTGCGTGACGAAGCCATAGCGAACTCGGTAAGAACTGTGAGAGAAAGCGGTGAACTGAACGGACGGAGCGCCTACTGGTCCATCCGAACGCTCTGAAGCGGCTGCCGCGGCTCGAACCGCCCGGCGTGGTATTCGATCTGCTTCTGCTGAAAGAGGAGATTGTAGCGAGCCCGGATCTGCTGACTGGCCGCGTCCACGTAATCGCGGTTCGCGTTGCGGAGCTCCACGATCGAGGCCGACCCCAGGTTGTACCGCTCCTGGGTCGCCGTCTGTGCCTGCTCGGCCGCCTTCAGGCGCTTGTTGGCCGCCTCGAGCTGCTGCACGGCGTTCTTGTAGTCGAGATGCGCCTGCCGAACCTCGAGCGCCACCTGCTGCCGCTGATCCTGCAGCGCGTACTCCGCATTCTGGGCCTGCACCTGCGCCTGCTCGACCTGCGTGTTGCGCTGAAACCGATCAAAAATCGAGAAGCTCAGGGACAACGAGATCGTCCCTCCCCGATTGTTGTCGAGCTGATCCGAGAACGACGGCTCTCGCGTCTCTACCCCCCCCGTTCCCGGAATGGTAAATTGAACGGGATCCTCCCCGTTTACCGGATTAATTTCACCAATTTTGGGCGGTTGACTCGTCCCCTCCACCGGAAGCGATTGGGGGCGGCTCGTCCACCTCGATCCGTAATTCCCACTCAGCGAAAGGCTCGGATAATACGAAGAGCGTGCCATCCGAACGTTGTGCTCGGCGGCTTGCCTCTCCGACTTTGCCACCTCTAAGTCCAATCGATTTTGAAAGGCCTCCTCGATGAGGGTGGACCGATCGTAGGTGTCGGCCGCCTCGGTGTCTTCCTCCAGCTCGGGCACCTGAAAGTCGTACGCCCCCTGCGGATTCAGCTGGAGCGTCTGAATGAGTCGCGTCTTGCTCACCTCGCGCTCTCGCTGGGCCTGCAGGAGCTGCTGCTCCGCGTCGGCCACGTCGGCCTGCTGCTGATAAAGGTCCGAGACCGGACTGGCCCCCGCGTCCACGAACTCCTCGGTCTGCTGAAGCTGCTGCCGCAGGGCCTCGAGCTGCTCCCGACGCACCCGTTCCTGCTCCCGGCTCTCGACCAGCGCAATGAACTGATCCATCACCGTGAACGCCACCTCGCGCTGGGTCCGCTGCAGGTCCATCTCACTGGCCCGGACCTGATCTTTCGCCTGACGAAGGGACGCAATGTTTTCGAATCCGTTGAAGAGCGTGATGCTGGACTGCCCACTCGTGTTCAGGTAGTCGGTCGACTCGTTGATGAACCCAACCTGCTCCTGGCTAAAATTGCGACCGAAGTCTCGGGAGTAGGACCCCGACAGATTGAGATCGGGAGCGAAATCCATCCACTCAGACTGCGCCTCCGCGCTCGACTGCCGGGCACTCGCCTGAGCCCGCTTCAAATCAGTATTCTGATCGAGGGCGGTCTGGACGGCCTCGTCGAACGTGACCTCGGTCGTGTCCCCCCCGGACGCCCCGGGAACCTGCTGGGCTTGACTGATAGAGGCCCTCCCCGCGAGGAGGCCGACGAGGAGGAGGCCCGCCACGGCGCAGCGGGACACGGAACGGAAGAGAAACAAGCGTTGCGGCATAATGAAAGTCGTGTTGCTGAAACGAAAAACAGAACTCGCCGTCGACCGGCATCCTCCGCAGCGGAGGACGTCCGAATTACTCGTACCGGAGCGAATCGATGGGGTCGAGGCGAGCGGCTTTGTATGCAGGATACCCTCCAAAGATCAGCGCGAGCGTGGTGACCCCCACCACCGCGACGATCGCCCACGTCCACGGAAAGGACGGCGCAATGTCGAAGTAGAGCGCGGTGGCGTTGCCCCCGAGCCCCCCGAGCACAATCCCGATCAGCCCGCCGATCTGGCAGAGCACGACGGCCTCCAGCAAAAACTGGCCGAGCACGTCGCGCCACTTGGCCCCCACCGCCTTCCGAATGCCGATCTCGCGGGTGCGCTCGGTCACCGACACGAGCATGATGTTCATGATGCCCACCCCCGCCGCAAGCAGCGAGATGAGGCCTACGAGCGCCCCTCCAATCGTGAGCATGCTCGTGAACTGATCCAGCGTGCTCCGCACGGAGTCGTTCGTCTCCATCGAAAAGGTGTCCGGCTGGCCCGGCCCCACCGCTCGGATCACGCGCATGTGTTGGCGCACCTCGTCCTGGGCGGCCGCCATCCGGTCCGAGCTGGGCGCCCGCACGCTCACGTCGTTGATGTTTCGCCCGCCGCCCCCATACGTACTCATCATGTACGTGACGGGGGCAAAGACGCGAGTGTCCGGATCGAACCCGAGAAACGAGCCCTTCTCTGCGAGCACGCCCACCACGCGCAGTTGCACTCGCCCGACGCTCACCTCCTTGCCCACGGGCGAGGAGGTGGGAAACAGCTCGTCGGCCACGGTGGCCCCGAGCAGCGCCACCGGGCGCGCGTTCTCGACGTCGGGCCGGGCCAGCGGCCGCCCTTCTTGCATCTCGTATCCGAAGTTGCCGAGAAACGCCTCGTCGGTCCCGTAGAGATTGACGTTGGGGTTCGTCTTTCGCTGGGCGCCCCGAACGGCTATGTTGTAGTCGAAGCCCTCCTGCACGCTCACCGCGAGGTCCGCACTCACCTGATCCTCCAGGCGCTGCACCTGCCCGTATGTGATGGGCGGATGGTATCGCTCCCGATCGCCGCCTCCCATCTGCACGGCGTACCGCTCCACCGAAAAGGTAGAGGGGCCAAAGATCTGGAGCGAGTCCTTGAAGTACAGGTCGATGACGTCGACGGCCGTCACGGCGGCAATCACCGCAAAGACGCCGATGACCATGCCCAGGAGCGTGAGCGCCGAGCGCAGCTTGTTCGCTCGCAGGGCGCTGAGGGCCTCCCGTATGGTTTCGACGAAGCGCATGGCGCAGCGAAAACGGGTGAAAGAGACGGCGAACTATTCGTAGCGAAGGGCCTCGATGGGGTCGGCGGTGGCCGCCTGCCAGGCCGGTGCGATGCCAAACAGGATCCCGACGCCGACACAGATGACGAACGCAATCACGACCGTCTGCATCGGAAGGGACGTGGTAAAGCCCATGGCACTGATCCCCATCGCCCCGAGCGTCGAGAGCCCGAGCCCGATGATCCCTCCGATCAGACACACGATCACGGCCTCGATGAGAAACTGGAGCAGGATGGTGTACTTCTTGGCCCCCACCGCCTTTCGAATGCCAATTTCCTTCGTGCGCTCGCGCACCGACACGAACATGATGTTCATGACGCCAATGCCTCCCACCACCAGCGCCAGTCCGGTGAGAAACAGCCCGACGCCGTAGATGGCGGCTTTCGTCCCCGAGAAGCTGGCCCGAATCTGCTCCTGATCGTTGACGGCGAAATTGTTTTCCTCGCCGGGAGCCACGTCCCGAGCCGTGCGCAGGATGCCCGTGAGCTCGTCCTCGGCCCGCTCCATCGGTACTCCCGATGGCACCTTCACCATAATCTCCACGCCCGAGCGCCGACTAATCCCGAACAGCTTGTCGTACGTACTGAAGGGAATGATGACGCGCTCGTCGGCCGACCCTCCCCCGAACAGCCCTTCCCCCTCCCGCTCCTGCACCCCGACGACCTGACACGGCACGCCTCCCACCCGAACGGTCTTCCCCTGCGGTGTCGCAACGGGAAACAGCTGGTCGGCCACCGATGCACCGATCACACAAACGTTGCGCCCCCCGCGCTCGTCTCCCTCCGTCAAAAAGCGCCCCTGATCCAGGTTCACGTCGCGAATGCGGCCGTACTCGGGCGTCGAGCCCACGATCTCGACCTCGAGCGACCGTCCCTTGTACTGCGCCGACTGATCCGTGCTCGTCATGGGAGCCACGGCGTCGGCGTGCCGCGAGCGGTCCCGAATGGTCTGGGCGAGGGCCGGTTGAATGGCCGGCCGGTTCCGAAAGCGCCACCACTCGGCCCCCGTGTTGTTGCCCCACGGAAACTG
>CAZCUZ010000150.1:0-5389 GCA_964502085.1 uncultured Salinivenus sp.
CGTGGTAGTTGGGGTTCGGCTCCGTGAACTCGGGGAAGCGGCCGTTGTCCCAGGGAAAGGTGCCGGCGTCCACGATCACGCCGCCGATGGTGGTGCCGTGGCCGCCGATCCACTTCGTCGCGCTGGCCGTCACGATGTCGGCGCCGTAGTCGATGGGGCGGCACAGGTAGCCCGCCGCACCGAACGTGTTGTCCACCACGAGGGGCACGCCGTGGTCGTGCGCGATGTCGGCGATCCGCTCGAAGTCGGGAATATTGAAGCGCGGGTTCCCGATCGTCTCCAGGTACACCGCCTTCGTGTTCTCGTCGATCAGGCTCTCGATGGAGTCCGGATCGTCGCCGTCGGCGATGTGGACGTCGAGGCCGCGGCGGGGGAAGGAGTTCTTGAACTGGTTGTAGGTCCCGCCGTAGAGGTAGCTCGTCGAGACGATGTTGTCCCCGTGCTCGCAGAGCGTGTTGAGGGCGAGAAACTGGGCCGACTGCCCACTGGCCGTCGCTACGGCCGCCACGCCGCCTTCGAGTGCCGCCATGCGGTTCTCGAAGACGTCGTTCGTCGGGTTCATGATGCGGGTGTAGATGTTGCCGAACTCTTTGAGGGCAAAGAGGTCGGCCCCGTGCTCCGCATCGTCAAAGGTGTAGGAGGTGGTGGCGTAGATGGGAACGGCCCGGGCGTTGGTTGCCGGGTCCGGCTCCTGTCCCGCGTGGAGCTGAAGCGTCTCGTAGCGGGGCGACTCCTGATTTTGGCTCGACTGTCCGTTTTCTGTGCTCATAGAGGGCATTCTGGATGATGGGAGGGAAAGACGCCATCCAGAAGAGGCGAGGCGAGCACAGTGCCGTTCGCGGCCGAAGCAAAAGAAAAGCCCCAGCCGCGAGGGAAGCGGATGGGGAGCAACAACCGGACGAACGGTCGAAGATCCCACTCATCTTCCCCCGACAATGGCATCAACGGCGGACGAGTCCGTCATCGATGCATCGGGGCAGGACGGGGCACCATTTTCCCGACAAAGCATCAGCACAACTGACGCATCGGGACGGTTGCCAGGGCTTCGCAGGGCCTGCTCCCTCCACCCTTCTGGATGAATGAATGTAGGTCTACCAGGAATCGTATGTCACGATCACCGTATACACTACCCCTCGCTCCGGCCAAAGTCAATGGCTGGAACCGAGGACACCCTTGAAAAACGGGTAATGGGCGCGGGTTCCCCTCTGCTCAGAATTTTTATCCCCCGTGGACGGTTGGCTGAATCAGGAGAGCGTTCTTCAGTTTTGCAGGGGGGGACGGGGAGGAGAGAACGGTCAGGAGACGAACCATGTGTATGTATTGACGTATATACATTCCAAAGAGAGTCTCCAGTTCATCTGAAATGGGATCCTCCTCGCGCCTTGGTCGAATGGAGTTTGAATGGCATGAGGAAAAGCGAGAAGCAAACCTACAAAAACATGGCGTCGACTTTCGGGATGCGATCCACGTGTTTAGCGGCCCGCACTTCGTCGAGGATCGGACGCGTTCCGAAGACGAAGAGATGCGGAAGGGGGCAATCGGGCCGCTCCCGAACGACGTGGTTCCAGACCACTGGTCCGGGAATTTGATTGTCGTGGTCTTTACGCGACGAAACGAATCGATCCGAATTATTTCTGCACGGAGGGCTTCTACCGATGAGCGACGACGTTACGACCGTCACCTTGGAGAACGCTGATCAGTTGGAGGGGAAGACCGACTGGGAGCACGTCGAGAATTTGCCCGACGAAGAGATCCGCCGTGCCGTTGAGGAGGATCCAGACGCGTTTCTGCTGGACGACGATTGGTTTGAGAATGCTATGTTCGTGTCCCCTTCCGCGGAGAAGGAGCAGATCTCCATTCGTCTGGACAAAGACATTCTCGAATTTTTCCGGGCCGGTGGAAGCGGATATCAGAGCCGCATTAACAAGGTGTTGCGGGAATACATGGCCGTACAGCGGTACAAGGAGGAAAAGGAAGAGCAGTCAAGCTGAGCGAGTTGGTCTACTCGACGAGGGACGCCACGGTCTTCGTCAGGGACTGCCCCTCCAGGGAGTCGATAGCGACGGCGGGATTGTCCCGCCCGACCCACACGAGCGTGCCGTCCCGGTCCAGAAGCAGAGTCGCTCCGAGCACCTCGACGTTGTAGTCGTCGAAGACTGGGGCCACTCGATGCCGTACTTCTTCGTGAACTCGGGGTACTGTTCCTTCGAGACGCCGTAGTCGGCCGCCGGATCCAGCGGGATGCCGATGAGCCGAAAGTGATCTCGGTCGTACGTCGGATTGGAATCATCTCGTCGTGCTCCTGCGCCGTTCGAGTCCGGACCATCTCGGTGCAGGCCTCTTCGCTCACGGTCGTCCCGTCCTCGACGCCCCGGTGCCCCGGAATGCCCGTCGCTCTGAACTGGGTCGGACTCGAGTCAGGAGGGGTCCGCAGCAAGCAGGATCTCTTCGGCCGGGCGGCGCAGGTTGTAGTGATTGGCCATGCTCGCCCCGTAGGCCCCCGTCGTGGCCACGAGCAGGACGTCGTCGGGGTCGGTGGGGGGCAGGTGCCGGTTGTGCCCGAGCACGTCGCCGGTCTCGCAGATGGGCCCCACCACGTCGGCGATGACGGAGGCGGGCTCGTCGAGGCGCGACAGGTTCACGATCTCGTGGTAGGCGCCGTACAGGGCCGGACGGAGCAGGCTGTTCATGCCGGTGTCGAGGCCCACGTATCGGACGTTCCCTTTCTCCTTCGTCTGCGTGACGCGGGCGAGCAGGACGCCGGCCTCGGCCACGAGGTAGCGTCCCGGCTCCATCCAGAGGTCGTACTGCGGATGCTGTCCGGCGGCCTCGTCGAGCTTCTCGTTGAGCACGTCCAGGTCGACGGGCGCGGCGCCGGGGCGGTCGGGCACCCCGAGGCCGCCGCCCAGATTCAGGGTGTGGGCGTCCGGGAAGTCGCTCGCCAGCGACGCCAGAAAGTCGACGAGGTCGGCCCACGTGTCCTCGTCGGTAATGCCGCTGCCGACGTGCACGTGCAGGCCCACGACGGAGGTACCGGCCCGATCGGCCGCCGCCCGAAGCCGCTCCAGCTCGTCGGGGACGACGCCGAACTTGGATTGCGCCCCCGCGGTGCGGACGTGGCGATGGTGCCCGTGGCCCTGTCCCGGGTCTACTCGCACGAAGATCTCCTCGTCGGCAAACACGTCTGGGTGCCCGGCGAGGGGCTGTACGTTGTCGAGCGTGACGTGCACGCCGCGGTCGAAAGCATCGGCGTACTCCTCGGGTTCCGCAAAGTTGGGTTGGAAGAGGACCCGCTCCGGATCGAGTCCGGGCACGGCCTGAAAGACCCGATCCAGCTCGCCGGGCGAGACGCACTCGAACCCGAGTCCCCGGTCCGCGACGGTTCGCAGCACCTCGGGGTGCGGATTGGCCTTGATGGCGTAGAAGACCCGATCGATCGGATTCAGGGTCTGGACGGTATCGCACCGAGACCAGATTGTGGACTCGTCGTAAACGTACCGGGGCGACTGCTCGTCGGCCAGCGAGAGCAGCGTGTCGCGCCGGTCGCGCCACCAGACGTCCGGGGGGTGGCCGTCGGGGTCGCCCGGCTCCACCAGCTCCTGCCAGCGCGGGCCGAAGACGGCGTCGGAGGCCTTCGCGCCGAAGAACTGGGCGTGCAGCTCGCGGACGAGCCGCGGGGCCTGCTCCTCGTCGACCACGAAGCTCATGTTGAGGTCGCTGGCCGCCTGCGTGACGAGGTGGACCTTCTTCTCGTCGAAGACCTCGAACGCCGGGCCGAGCTCGCTGAGCAGGGACCGGATGTGGCGGCCCACGAGGCTGACCACGGCGCACGAGCCGATGAGGTCGGCCCGGCAGTACTGGTTGAGGTCGTGGAGGAGGCGGTCCAGGACGTCGGCGTCCAGGGCGTTGGCCTGGGGGTCGAGCGTCACGGTCACGTTGGCCTCGGAGGTAGCGACGAGGTCTACCGACAGGCCGTGGTGCTTGAAGATCTGGAAGACGTCGGCCAGGAAGCCCACCTCCTGCCACATGCCGAGCGTGTCCATGCTCACGACGGTGACGTCGGTCTTGGCCGAGATGGCCTTCACCTGCGGGCCGACGTCGGGGCCGCCGGGGCCGACGGTCGTGCCGTCGAGGGTCGGGTCCTCCGTGCTGCGGACGTAGAGGGGGATCTGGTGGCGCCGGACGGGCCCGAGGCATCGCGGATGCAGGACGCGGCCCCCCATGGTGGCCAGCTCCTGCGCCTCGTCGTAGTCGAGGTGGCGGAGCAGACGGGCGGACGGAACCTCACTCGGATTGGCCGTGAACATGCCGGGCACGTCCGTCCAGATCTCGAGCCGCTCGGCCTGGAGCTTGGCCGCGAAGTGGGCGGCGGAGGTGTCCGACCCGCCCCGTCCCAGGAGGACGGTCTCCTCGAGGGCGTTGCTCGCGATGAAGCCCTGCGTGAGGTAGACGGTGTCCGGGGCGTCGGTGAGGTGGGATTGCAGGACCGGATCGGAGTGCGAGGCGCAGGTGGCCGCGAGGTACTGGCGGCGCGGCGGCACGTGGGGGTCGTCGGTGGCCCGGAGGAATTCGCGGGCGTCGAGCCACTGGACCGAGAGGCCCTGGGCCGAGAGGAACGCCGTCCCGAGGCGAGTGGACAGCAGCTCGCCCGAGGCCATGACGGCGGCCCACTGGCGGGGAGAGGGGCCGTCTCCGTCTGCGATTTCTTCTGTGAGGGCCTCCAGGCGGTCAAACCCGTCCGAGAGCGTAGCGTCGAAGTCGACCTCCAGCTCGCGGGCCAGGTTGCGATGACGCGTTCGGACGTTCCGCAGGATCGGAGCCGGATCGCCGTGCTCGGCCTCGTCCAGAAGCACTTCGAGCTGGTCCGAAATGCCGTCTACGGCCGAACAGACCAGAAACGGGGCCCGCCCCTCGGATCGATGGCGCCGGATGACTTCTGCGATCGTATCCCAGCGGGCCCGGCTCGACACGCTGGTGCCCCCGAACTTACAGACGACCCACGGTGTGGACTCCGACATAGATGGCTTGTGCTCCTACGACACGGACCGATGCGAGACACAACATCGGGACGGAGGGGGGCAGTGACAAGTGGAACCGCTTTCCCTAACGGCAATCGCACATTGGGAACGGTGCGCGTAGCGCGTTCAGCGTTGAGGGAGCCGGGTGAGCAATTGAGAAGCTATTTGGCGGACGTTCTGTTGCCTGCGACTTCGTGGATCTCGCGCAAAATGGCTTCTACATTCACCTGGTAGCCCCGCTACAAGGTTCATTTGGGCACCATTTTGCATCGTCGTCCACTGTGTCTCGGCGACACATCAATCCACCAAACAGCTTTTGAAGGGCCGATCAATAGTAGAATTTACGCCGACACGCCGTAGATCTCGTCGTC
>CAZCUZ010000151.1:0-5379 GCA_964502085.1 uncultured Salinivenus sp.
TGCGGCCGAGCCGGTCGTAGCAGTAGCCGAGCTCGTACCAGACCTCCGGGTGCTCCGGGTCGGCCTCGGCGCATTGCTCGAAGGCCTCGGCGGCCGCTTCGAGGCGGTCGGCCCGCTCCAGCGTCACGCCCCGGTTGAAGAGCGCCTCGCTGTGAAAGGGATTGACCGACAGCGCCTCCTCGTAGGCCTCGAGGGCCTCTTCCGTCCGGCCGAGGCTATCGAGAGTAATGCCCCGATTGATGAGGACCTCGGCGTCGACCGGGTTGAGCTCCAGGGCCTTGTCGTAGGCCTCCAGGGCCTCGCGGTGGCGTCCGAGATTGTTCAGGACGATGCCCCGCCGCATCCACGCGTCCGACTGGTACGGATGGAGCTCAATGAGGTGATCAATGACCTCTAGCGCTTTCTCCATTCGTCCCTCCTCGAAGTAGAAGGACGCAATCTCCTCGAGGTCACTGGAATCGAAGTACGAGGAGGGATCCTCCTCGTAGGCGGCCACGAGTTCCCTGAGGTGGCCCTCCTGGGGCGAGTCCTCAAAGTCGTCGAAGCCGAAATCGAACGTGCTCATGTTCGCTCCAGTACGTGATTGGGCAAAACGTGCGGTCAATGGGTGCGGCCGGGATGCCGCGGAGCTGTCCGTATATTATAAAGTCCGCCCGAATGCACTTGCAACAGTGAAGTCCAGGCCGGAGATTCGTTTTCTGCAACAACTCGCTTCTTTTCCCGCAAGCCGGGCCGCCTCGTAGGCCTCCACCATGCTCCTACTCACGTTCGAGGGCATTGACGGAAGCGGGAAAAGCACACAGGCACGCCTTCTCGACGAGTATCTCCGGGAGGAGGGGTACGAGACGCTCCTGGTTCGGGAGCCCGGCGGCACCGAATTTTCCGAGCGTGTCCGGTCTCTTCTTCTCGATCCCTCATTAAATGTACGAGCCTTTCCAGAGTTGCTTCTGTTCTCGGCGGCTCGATCCCAGCTTGTGGACGAGCGCATCCGCCCGGCCCTCGACGAGGGGCGGATCGTCATTTGTGATCGGTTTTACGACTCGACGACGGCCTATCAGGGCGCCGGGCGTGGCGCCGCCGAGCCCGACTGGTTGCAGTCGTTTCACCGCCGCGTGACCGACAACCTGGTTCCCGACCGGACCTATCTCGTGGAGGTCGACGTCGACACGGCCAGAACGCGACGAAAAGCCGACGGGGACGAGAACGACCGAATGGAAGCTGCTGGGGGCGACTTCTACGGGCGCGTAATTGACGCCTACGCTGAATTGGCCGAGGAGCATCCCGGTCGCATCCATCGTCTCGATGGACGACGATCTATCGAGGCCCTGCACGAGTCGATTCGGGCCGACGTGCAGACGCTGCTCGACGATGATGCTGGAACCCCCGTTTCGAGCACCGGTTCATCCGGTCCGCGGGGTGGGTGAAGGACACGTGTCTGTAGCGTACGCCCGGCGGGCTTCGTTCTCGTGTCATCGATTTGTCCCCGGCTCGCATGTCGACGCTGCCCCAACAGAAGCTCGACGAGGTTCGCTCGATCTTCCAGGCCTTCTTAAAAAAGCGCAACAAGCGCCAGACGCCGGAGCGCTTCGCGGTTCTGGAAGAAATCTACCAGACCGACGATCACGTCGACGCCGACGAGCTGTACGTCCGCCTCAAGCAGGAGGGCACCCGTGTGAGCCGGGCAACCGTCTACAACACACTGGAGCTGCTCCTGGAGTGCGACCTCGTGGTTCGGCACCAGTTTGGAAAAAATCAGGCCAAGTACGAACGAGCCTACAGTTACTGGCAACACGACCACCTCATCTGCATGGATTGCAATGAGCTCTTCGAATTCTGCGATCCGCGTCTGCAGAGCATTCAAGAGATGGTGGCCGACATTTACGAGTTCGACATCAAGCACCACTCGTTGAACATGTACGGGCACTGCATTCGGGAAGATTGTCCCAATCGGCCGGAAGAGCCGGAGGAGGCCGAAGAGAGCACTGCGTGAGCCGATGGTCTCCTGAGGGGGGAGTTTCCTAGAACGCGGAGGGAGCCAGCACTCGTTATCACGAGCGTGCCACCAACGTCTTGATGGGGTCCTTAGAAATTGTCCTTCGGCTTGTCGGAGGGGTCGTTCTTACCGGAGCCAATGCCTTCTTTGTCGTTACGGAATTTGCGATCACGCGCCTTCCGCAGCTAGATCCGGCGGACGATCCCCCGGGGCTGGAACGAGCCCGTACGATTACGGAGCAGCTGGAAATTTATCTCACAGGGTGTCAGCTGGGCATTACGGCGTCTAGCATTCTCCTGGGCGTCGTTGCTGAGCCCGCCTTCACCTATTTGTTTCGACCGCTGTTCGACCTCTTCGGCACCTCTGCGGCCGTTTCTCACGCGATCTCGGTGGTCGTGGGCATTGTGCTAATCAACCTGATTCACAAGATTTGGGGAGAGCAAACGCCTACGTACCTCGGGGTGGAGCGGCCGCGTCAGGTGGCTCGGCGAACGGCCGGGGCGCTTTCGGCGTGGACGACGGTTGCCTATCCCTTCATTATTGTAGGCGATGGTCTCGCGAAGGGGACGCTTCGCCTGTTCGGCATTGAGGTGCAGCGCTCATGGACGGATGAGGAGAGACCAACCGAGGAGACCCTGGCCAGCATTAGTGCCGTGCGGCGAGAAATTGGGCAGGTGCTGAGTCGGGCCAATCTGTCCCGCGAGCGGCAGGGGGAGATCCTCCGGGCCGTCGACATCGAGCAGATTCCAGTGCGGGCCATCATGGTCCCGCGGTCAGAGGTCGTAGCGCTCAGCACCAGTGACGGTCTCTCCGAAACGCTCCGACGGATGCGGGCCCATCCGTACGACCGTTATCCCCTCCTCGATGCGGGATGGGAAAATGTCTTCGGCACCCTCTACATGAAGACCGTTTTTCGGCACCTGCCGGAGCTGAGGCGGGGCGAGACGTCCCTCACCGATCTGGCTGAGCCCGTCGTGTGGGTCGAGCCGGAACTGCCCGTGAGCGATCTCATCGATCGGCTTCAAAAGAAGCAGCAAGAGATTGCGATCGTTTGGGACGAGGGACACGTACGCGGTCTCGTCACCAGCACCGATGCCTTTGAAGCCATCGCAGGGGAACTCGAAGATCCGAGAGATGTCGTACGACAGAAGCGGAATGAAGCAGCGTCGAGGACACCCGCCCCGTCGGCTCCGGGCGGGGCCGCACAGTAGCATCACGTTTTCGCTTGCCGCGCTATAAGTTTCTGCCGGTGTGGACACGCAGTCTCGTCGAAACGAACCTATTCCCGACGATATGGGCCGAACGCTCATCATGTCTCCGGCGCGCGTCCGGCGTACGCTCCGGCGCCTTGCCTATGAGATTGTCGAACGAAATCAAGGCGCCGAATCCATCGAATTGTTCGGAATCCGCGAAAGCGGGGTCCCCCTTGCCCAAACCATCGCGGACGAAATCAACGAGATCGAAGGCACAGAGCTTCGAGCGTATGCACTGGACGTAACGCCTTTCCGCGACGACGAGCCCGATCCCGAACCGCCGGAGGCTCCCCCGCACGACGTGGACGTCACCGATCGCGACGTCGTGCTCGTCGACGACGTTCTGTTTACTGGACGGACCGCCCGTGCCGCCCTCGATGCCGTGCTTCAGTACGGACGTCCCCGCTCTATCCAACTGGTGGTTCTCGTCGATCGAGGACATCGCGAGTATCCGATCCAGCCCGACTGCACGGGACGCCTCCTCCAGACCAAGCACCGCGAGGAGGTCGTCGTGGCCTGCGACGACGACTTTGTCGTCTACGTCGACGACTGAAGGAGGCGAGCGGTCGGCTTATTCGATCTCTGCACTGTCGGGAGGCGACCCGGACGTGTCCGCCGCCTCTCGTTGGGTCGCAGCTTGGGTGGAGTCCCTCGTCGTGAAGAGGCGAATCTCGGTTCCGGCCGGAACGCTGCTCCCGGGAGTATGGCCCTGTCTCAGCACGAACAGGTCCCTTTCCAGAGAGTCGGACCCGTCGCCTTGAGAAGACGCATCCGTTGACGTACTGGTGTCAACTACGACGTGACGCAGTTCACGCTCCAGGAGATGCTGTCGGGCAGCTTCAATTTGTTCCCCCACGACATTTGGGACCTCGACCTGCGAGTCCCCCAACCCGGTGCTGTACCAGAGATGCACGGTTTGGCCTTCCTGAAGAGAGTCGTCCGGTGGAGGGTCTTGCTTGGTGATGGTTTGGGCGTAGGGAGAGGGAATCGGATCCTCTTGAACGCGGCCCACCTGTAGGCCGAGGGACGAGATGCGGTTCTTGGCCTCACGGACGGACATGCCGTTCAGGTCGGGAATCTGTACCATGGGAATCTCTCCGGCATTGACGGTCAAGTAGACGCGACGGCCGGGTTTTACCTTCGAGGAGGGGAGCGGCGTCTGGTCCACGACGATTCCCGTATCCACGTTGGGATTGTAGCGACCGACTTGACGTTCCACTTGGAGGTCCCGGTCCTGAAGTTGGGTCTTGGCCTCTTCGTAGGGAAGGGTCTCGACCTCGGGGACGCGGGTCGACACGTCGTGTCGCGTGTACGACGGCATAATGACGGCGTCGACGACCAGATATATGCTAAAACACAAAACGAAGAGCACACCAGCGCCTCCCCAGAAGTAAACGTTTTGTCCGAGGGTGCGGAGCCAGGCGCGTGCGGACCGGAACGAATCGCGAAAAGCCATGTCGAGAATCGTCGTCAGGAGAGAAGCAGTGGGGCCCGCCGTTTTCTTCACCACGTCGAGAGGGAGAAATGTGTCGGGATGGAGGGGGGTTCCGAGCGGGTAGCGAGGACGGCGTGCTCCGGGGAGGTGAAGTTCCGATGGTCCACACGTTCTTGAAGAGAGTGGCGGGAACAGCACATGCAAGAGAGTGTCTAAGGTGCTCCCGACAATGGACGGCACCCTCAGAGAGCGTCCGAAGATCGGGGAAGGGCGAGCGGAAGACGATTTAATTGTGCTTCACGCTGAGGAGGAAACCAAGCACTGCTCGCCAAGTCCAATGGAGGCGCGTGATGACGAGGGAGGGAGCAAGGCTCTTGAGATCACGCGACGTTCTTTAGTCTTTTCGGTCTCCCCCTTGCGAGAGGAGAAGGAGAATCCTTCTCTTGGGTGTGGATGTGTTGTGAAATAGTCCACATTCGGCTTGACAAAGTCCTCACTAGCATCGTAATTAGTGAGTCCGCGTCAAGTGGAAATATCGATGCGGGAGGCAAGAAAGTTGTTCTTTGACGGAATTGGAAGCATAGCGAGTCCTGGTCGATTCCTTTGCGCCTAGCGGCGGAAAGCGAATGCGATCGAACTAGCAAACTTTCCTACTACGGAGAGTTTGATCCTAGCTCAGGACGAACGCTGGCGGCAGG
>CAZCUZ010000152.1:0-5366 GCA_964502085.1 uncultured Salinivenus sp.
GCGGAGTCGTGGGAGACGGACATTCCCACCTGTTTGCGGGCAACCCCCAATAAGACGCCTCGCCTCGGCTTCGTCCTAATTGGAGGAGGGGGGTTTTGGGGAAATCCCTTTTCGATTCTATCGGAAGAGTTCGGGACGAGCGTTTCTGTTAGTTTTCGAGGAGACTCCTCGACTCCGCTGCGCTTCGCTCGGAGTGACGAGTGTGCATGGGACTGGTGGGGTTGTCATCCTTCGGGGGGATGAGCGCAACGGAGACGCCAGTGAAGGGCACTGTGATCATTCCGAACGGAGTGAGGCGACGCGGAGCGAGTGTCGGGGGGAGTGATTTTTGAGTGCGTCCACGCGCCCCGAACGGGGTGAGGAAGCAGTCCTGGGCTGCGCCCCGAGTGAAAGGAGGCAGTGTCCCGGCAGCCGTCGCGGATGTGCTCTGTCTCCCACGCGTTCCGATCGGGTTGGCACGTGTACGGCACTGGAGCCTCCATCCGAAACACTGGACGTTTTGAATACAATTGCTCTGCGCTTGCGACTGAGCCGCTGCATGCCGAGGTTTGCGTATGCGATGACAGCCCCGGGTCGCTCGTCGGATCCTGGACGATTCTCCGCTCCGCATGCTCCCGTGCGCCTCCCGCCTCTGGGTCGAATCGTCGGGGGCGGGGGGCGCCTGTTGGCAGGGCCGGCTGCGGCGTCGAGCTGACGGCGGCTCGGGCTCGACGCCGGGTCGCTGCGGTCCGTCTGGTCGTTCCGGCAATGATCCCCCACGGTCGCGACTGACGTCATGAATGACGAGATCCTCTGCGTCGGCGAGATTCTCTGGGACGCCCTTCCCGAGGGCCTCTTCCTGGGCGGGGCGCCCTTCAACGTGGCGTGCCACCTCCACGCCCTCGGCGAGGACGTTGCCTTCGTGAGTCGAGTCGGGGACGACGTGCTCGGCGACGAGGCGCTCCGGCGCGTGCGGGCCCGCGGCCTCGATTCCGAGTGGATTCAGGTGGACGACGAGCGGCCCACCGGGCTCGTGCGGGTGGACCTGGATGCCTCCGGCGAGCCCGACTACGAGATCGTGGCCCCGGCCGCCTGGGACGCGATTGCCCGGACCGACAAGCTGCAGGCGCGGGCCAATGAGGCCGCCGCCGTCGTCTACGGCAGCCTCGCCCAGCGGGCCTCTCCCGCCTGCACGACCATCCAGGCCCTCTGCGAGACCGCCGCCCTCCGCGTGTTCGACGTCAACCTGCGCCCGCCCTACGTGGACCGGAAGCATATCGAACAATCGCTTCTGCTGGCCGACGTCGTGAAGCTGAACGACGACGAGCTCGACCGGCTCCGCCCCTGGTTCGACCTGCCGAACGAGACCGAGGCGGCCATGCGC
This sequence comes from uncultured Salinivenus sp., assembly GCA_964502085.1. GTDB lineage: Bacteria > Bacteroidota > Rhodothermia > Rhodothermales > Salinibacteraceae > Salinibacter. The sequence continues at coordinate 1,364 of CAZCUZ010000152.1, forward strand.
GCCCTCGCGACGATGTTCGACTGCTCGGCCCTCTGCGTGACGGCCGGGGAGGCCGGCGCCCGGCTCTGGCATGACGACGAGCACTCGCATCACTCCGGCTACGACGTGACGGTGGCGGACGCGGTGGGGGCGGGCGACGCCTTCCTGGCGGCCCTGCTCAGCGGCCTGCTCGCGGGGCGAGGCGGCGACGAGCTGCTCGCCCGCGCCAACCGGCTCGGGGCGTACGTCGCGTCGCACTCGGGCGCCTTTCCCGACTACGCCGCCAACGCGCTGGACGACATTCCCGATCTGTCCCTCGCTGCTTCGGAGGTCCCCTAAGTGACGTCAATCGCATAGTACCCGACATAAATCGGAAGTATCTTCAAACGATCGTATTTCCGTCATTTTGAGGAGCGAGGCAATCTAGATAGACTGCCAGCGACGAAACGCTTCGAACGCGAGTACTCTTGGAGTGAATCTCTTCGAATCAGGCAGAAACGCAATGGACTGGCATGCCTTTCGGGATCGGTTCCGCTTCGTTCAAAGAGATCCTTCTGCCGACGTCTCGGCATCAGGATGACGTGCTCGTGATAATGGGTTTGCGCTTAATTAGGGACGATATCTCGACGTGGGCAATCCGTGTGCGATTATGAGATTTTCCGTCGGACACTCGAAAGAGATTTGTTTCGGCCTTGAAGGAAATGCCGTCCGGACGGCTGCGGAGGTCGAACGCCCGGAAATTCTTCTTTGTTTGAATGAGCAAGGCAATCCCAGATTGCCACGAATGAGCTTGAAGAATTTCAGTGAGGCTGGGAATCTGGGATTCCCTTGAGCAGAGTCAGGCATTTTCTTCACAGCCGTGATCTTTTTGGTTCGTTTTTGGATCTAGCCAAAAATGAACATTCCTCGCAGGAAAGGCGGATTATCCATTGTCGGCAGTAAGAATCGCAGAAGAGAAATCAGTCGTCCCGAAATTAATCTCGCAAAGACCCATAGATTGCCAAGCTCGAAATGACCGTATACCACAAGATTCTGCTTAATTTTACGTAGGCTGTCCCCCGACGCACCCCGAATTCTCCACGACGAATCCGTCCCTCGACCATGGATCGCTCACAGTGGCTCATCTACTTTAGCACGTTCGCCGCCGCGCTGGCCGGGTTTCTGTTCGGCTTCGACACGATCGTGATCTCCGGAGCCGACCAGCCGATTCAGGAGCTGTGGGGGCTGAGCGACCTCTACCACGGCACCTTCATCATGTCGATGGCGCTGTGGGGGACGGTGATCGGGGCGCTCTTCGGGGGCATTCCGTGCGATCGGTTTGGGCGTCGCAACACGCTCATCGCCATCGGGATCCTGTACCTGCTCTCCGCCCTCGGGTCGGCCCTGGCCCCGAATCCGGTCGTCTTTTCGGCGTCCCGCTTTATCGGCGGCCTGGGGGTGGGCGCGTCGTCGGTGGCCGCGCCGGTCTACATTGCCGAGATTACGCCGGCCCGCAATCGGGGGAAGCTGGGGGCGCTGTACCAGTTCAACATCGTGTTCGGCATTCTGGTGGCCTACCTGTCCAACTACGCAATCGGCGCGACGATGGGCGAGAACGCGTGGCGATGGATGATGGGCGTGGAGATCATCCCGGCGGCGATTTTCTGCATGTTCGTGTTCGGCATTCCGGACAGCCCGCGCTGGCTGATCATCAAGCGACAGAATGAGTCGAAGGCGCGCGACCTGCTTCGGGAGCTGACCCCGGAAGCGAACGTCGACGAGGTCGTGGCGGCCATCAAGACGTCGGTGGAGGACGGGGCGGTGTCGCTCTCGACGTTCTTTTCGAAGGCCTTCCGGTTCCCGATCCTGCTGGCCTTCCTGGTGGCGTTTTTCAACCAGATGTCCGGAGTCAATTTCATTCTCTACTACGCCCCGCGCATCTTCGAGCAGGCCGGCATTGCGGAAGACGCGGTGCTGGGGGCCTCGGTGCCCATCGGCGTCGTCAACCTGCTGTTTACCCTGCTGGGCATGTACTTGATCGACCAGTACGGTCGGAAGAAGCTGCTGTACGTCGGCTCCTTCGGCTACATTGCGTCTCTGCTCGGGGTCTCGTGGGCGTTTTTCTCCGGGTCGGAGGGCGTCGTCGTGGTGGTCTTCGTATGCGCGTTCATCGCCTCGCACGCGGTGGGGCAGGGGGCCGTCATCTGGGTGTTCATTTCGGAGATCTTCCCCAACGTGGTGCGCGACTACGGGATGTCGCTGGGGGCGGGCACGCACTGGGTGATGGCGGCGCTGATCACGCTGCTCACGCCGACGGTGCTGAGTGCCTTTACGGGCGCGCAGATCTTCGCCTTTTTTGCCGGGATGATGGGATTGCAGCTGCTGTTCGTCTGGCTCATCATGCCGGAGACCAAAGGACTGACGCTGGAGGAGATGGAGGTGAAGCTGGGCCTCAGCAGCGAGACGCTGGAGGCGGAAATCGGGGTCGACCCAGAGGCGGATGCCTCCGCTCAGGGGTGAGGGGCGATGGGCGAGGGGAGAGGGGGGCTGGGGCCCGGTTAAGGCGACACGCCGGTCCGAGAACTCGGCGCCACGATGCATCGTGGTACCTTTTCCCTTCCTGGTCATTCCCTTGACACTCCCCGTTTGCAGTGGGCGAAGCGCTTCCAAGGGGCGAGAATTTCGTAAACCGGGCCTCGGGGAAGAGGGGCGGCGACGCTTAGCGGGATCAACGGCGCGCGCATCCGGTTTCGGTACTGTGAAGGCACGCGTACCGGTCCGTCGTCCCGCCCTCGTTCCCCGAACCGCGGCGCTTGCCGCCGCCCCCGTTGCCCATGAGCGACGCCGTCCACGACCATTGCGGCATCTTCGGCATTTTCAATCACCCCGATGCTGCCCGCCACACGTACTACGGGCTGCACGCCCTTCAGCATCGCGGCCAGGAGTCGGCCGGCATCGTGACGTCGACGTACGACGAGGCGCAGGAGAAGCCCGTGATGCCGTCGCACAAGGACTTCGGGCTCGTGCTCGACGTCTTCGACGACCCGGACCTCTTCGACAAGCAGTTGCTCGGGGACGCCGGGATCGGCCACAACCGCTACTCGACGACCGGCGGGGCCACCAATCGGGCCAACATTCAGCCGTTCGTGGTCCATCACCGCAAGGGCAACCTGGCGCTCTCCCACAACGGCAACCTCTCCAACGCCCGCGAGCTTCGGAAGAGCTTCAGCGAGCGCGGGACCCTCTTCCAGACCACCAGCGACAGCGAGCTCATCCTGCACCTGGCGGCCCAGAGCCGGCGGCAGAACCACCTCGACCAGATCATCGACGCCCTCATGCAGATCGAGGGGGCGTACTCGCTGCTCCTGATGACCGACGAGCACATGATTGCGGTGCGCGACCCGAACGGGTTCCGTCCGCTCGCCCTCGGCCGCATGGAGACGCCCTCGACCCACGAGGGGCCCGCCTACTGCGTCGCCAGCGAGACGTGCGCCTTCGACATGATCGACGCGGAGTACGTGCGGGACATCGAGCCCGGCGAGATCCTGGTCATCGACCGCGAGGGGTGTGCCAACGGCGGCGACTTTGAGAGCCACGAGATTCCGACGAAGTACGGCGTCAGCCAGTGCGTCTTCGAGTACGTCTACTTCTCGCGGCCGGACTCGCAGATCTTCGGCGAGATGGTGGACAAGGTGCGGCGCCAGCTCGGCGTGCAGCTGGCCCAGGAAGCGCCCATTCCGGAGGCGGCATCGGAGGACGAAAAGACGCCCATCGTGGTGCCGGTGCCCGACTCCGCCAACACCTCCACGCTCGGCTTTGCGGAGGAATGCCAGGAGATGGGCCGCCGCTGCCGGTTCGACCTCGGCCTCATCCGCAATCACTACGTGGGTCGGACCTTCATCGCCCCCGGCCAGGATCGTCGCGAGATGAAGGTCCGCTGTAAGTTCAACACCGTGCAGGGCCTGCTCGAGGATCGAACGGTCGTGGTGCTCGACGACTCCATCGTGCGGGGCACCACCGCCCGCTACCTCGTCGACATGCTGCG
>CAZCUZ010000153.1:0-5357 GCA_964502085.1 uncultured Salinivenus sp.
ATGCCCACCAATCCCGACGACAGTCCCGAGAGCACCGACCTTCGGGAAGTCTTTCACTTTGAGTGATCCTCGACCTCCACAGCACTCCGTCTTTTTATGAAGCGGTGCTTTTCCCTCTTCGGCGTTGTTCTCCTCGTCCTCGCAGGCGGCCTGTTCTCTGCGCCGAGCCACGCCCAGCCCGCCTCGTCCGACGGCCCGATCTTCAACGTCCGCGACTTCGGCGCCGCCGGGGACAGCACGACGCTCGATACACCCGCGATCGATCGGGCCGTGGCGGCCGCCGCGGACGCCGGGGGTGGGACGGTGTACTTCCCCGCCGGCACGTACGCGTCCTTTTCCATCCAGCTCCGGAGCCACGTCACGCTCTACCTCGGCGCGGGCGCCACGCTGCTCGCCGCTGACTCCGGGGAGCGCGAGGGCGGCTACGACGACCCCGCGCCAAACAAGTGGGGTGACGAGCTGGAGTACCAGGACTTCGGCCACAGCCACTGGCGCAACAGCCTCATCTGGGGCGAAAACGTGGAGGACGTGGCCATCCTCGGGCCCGGTCGGATTGACGGGAAGGGCCTGTGGAAGGGCCTGCGTCCGCCGCTGGGGCCCGCGCCGGACCCCGATCCCGGCAACACCGCAATTGCACTCAAGGAATCACGGAACGTCACCCTGCGCGACTTTACCATCTTCCGCGGCGGGCACTTCGGCATCCTCGCCTCCGGCGTCAACAATTTGACCATCGACAACCTGCGGATCGACACGAACCGCGACGGAATCGACATCGACATTTGCCGCAACGTGCACATCTCGAACGTCAGCGTCAATTCGCCCAACGACGATGCCATCGTGCTCAAAAGCTCGTACGCGCTCGGGGAGGCGCGGCCCACCCAGAACGTGACCATCACCAACAGCACCGTCAGCGGCTACGACCTGGGCACGATGCTCGACGGCACGTACCAGACGACCACCAAGCAGGCCCCCGACCGCGGCGGCCCGACCGGACGGATCAAGTTCGGCACCGAGTCGAACGGCGGCTTCAAGAACATCACCATCTCGAACGTTACCTTCGACCGGACGCGCGGCCTGGCGCTGGAGACGGTGGACGGAGGGCACCTCGAGGATGTCACCATCTCCAACATCACCATGCGCAACGTCTCGAACGCCCCCCTCTTCCTGCGCCTCGGACGCCGAATGCGCGGCCCCGAGGGCGTGCCCATAGGCAAACTGCGGCGCGTCACGATTAGTGACGTGATCGTCTACGACGCCGACCCGCGCTACCCGGCCATCATCAGCGGGCTGCCGGAGCACGCGATCGAAGACGTGACGCTGAACAACATTCATTTTCACTATCAGGGCGGCCTCTCGATGGAAGAAGCGGCCCAGCAGCCGGAGAATCTCGTCAACCCCTTCTTCGTGGGCGAGGAAACCGGCACCGATCCGCGCGATCCGTACGACGTGCCCGAGCGGGCCGCCGCGTACCCCGAACCCAGCATGTTCGGCATTCTTCCCGCGTACGGCTTCTACATCCGCCACACCGAGAACATCGAGATGCACAACGTGGAGGTGCACTTTGCGGAGGACGACCGGCGCCCGGCGTTCATCCTGCAAGACGTGACCGGAGCCGACCTCTTTCACATCGACGCCGACCGCGCCGAGGGCGTGCCCGCATTCGTGCTGCGCGACGTGACCGATTTTCGTCTCGGTCAGAGCGACGCCGCACCGGACGCCGAAATCGATCACGCCGATCAGAAAGAGCTGTAGGGCTCTGCACGCCCCACAGAGTGCTCACCATTCGGCAATTGCGCCGTCGTCGGTGCGCCAGATCGGATTTTTCCAGTTGTGCCCGACCTCGGCCCGGGACCGCACGGCCTCTTCGTCGATCTGAAGCCCGAGGCCCGGCCCCGAGGGCCGGTTTACAAAGCCCTCGTCGAACGAAAAGACCTCCGGGTTGGCCACGTAGTCGAGCAGGTCGTCCGTTTCGTTGTAGTGGATGTCTAGGCTCGTTTCCTGGATGAAGGCGTTGAGGGTGGCAAAGTCGACCTGGAGCGCCGCGGCGAAGGCGATGGGCCCGAGCGGGCAGTGGGGTGCCAGAGCCACATCGTAGGCCTCCGCCATCGTCGCAATTTTCCTGAGCTCCGAGATGCCGCCGGCGTGGCTGGGGTCGGGCTGCACGACGTCGACGCTGCGGTCCTCGAACACCGTCTTGAAGTCCCACCGGCTGAACATGCGCTCTCCGGTCGCGATCGGGATGGAGGTCTGCTGCTGGAGGAGGGGGAGAACCTCATTGTTTTCGGGAAGGACCGGTTCTTCCACGAACATCGGGTCGTAGGGCTCCAGCGCGCGGACGAGGCGCTTTGCCATCCCGCGCCGCACGCGACCATGGAAGTCAATGCCGATGCCCACCTCGTCTCCGACGGCCTCGCGGACGGCGGCGGCGCGCTGGGCCACCTCGTCGACCGCCGCGGGCGTGTCGATCCACCGCATCTCGGCGCAGGCATTCATCTTGATCGCCCCGTAGCCCGCCTCCACTTTTTCCGCGGCCGCGGCCGCCACCCCGGCCGGCTTGTCGCCTCCGACCCAGCAGTACACCTGCATCCGGTCCCGCACCGGCCCGCCGAGCAGCTCGTAGACGGGCACGCCCAGCCGCGTGCCCTTGATGTCCCAGAGGGCCTGATCGATGCCTGCGAGGGCGCTCATCAGGACGGGCCCGCCGCGGTAGAAGCCGCCCCGGTACAGCACCTGCCACAGGTCCTCGATGCGGTTGGAGGGGTGGCCCTCGACGTAGTCCGTCAGTTCCTCGACGGCCGCCGCGACGGTGTCGGCCCGCCCCTCCACGACGGGCTCGCCCCACCCGACCGTGCCGTCGGCCGTGGTCAGCTTCAGGAAGAGCCAGCGCGGGGGGACCTGAAAGAGATCGAGGCGCTCGACGTTGACGCCGGAGGAATGGTTGGACATGGCACGGGTGTGGGGGGGAAGGAGGGGCACACCAGAGGAAAGGATCGGACGGCCGTCTGTTCGCCGAGGCACACACGTCACACCGAAACGGTCTCGACGAGGACGAGCCGACCTCCAGAGCTGCCGCAGGTTCGTAGCGCCCTTTCAAGGAGTCTGTCGTACGGGGGAGGATCGCCCGAATAGACGTCGATCGTCATGCCACTGGCACTTCGATGACACTCATGCCATTCCCAATCGCCGCGTCGAACGCGTCTCGGAGCGCGTCCGGCGTGGTGGGGCGGTAGCCGTCGATGCCGAAGCTCTCGGCGAAGGCCGGGAGGTCCGGGTTCGTGAGGCCGGTGCCGAAGGACTCGCCGGTGTGGTTCTTTTGCTTCTCGGAGATGAGGCCGTAGTCGTCGTCGTTGAAGACGATAATCGTGTAGGCGGCGCCGAGCCGGGTGGCGGTTTCGATCTCGGCGGCGTTCATGAGAAAGCCGCCGTCGCCGGTGGCGGCTACGACGTTGGCGTCCACGGCGAGGTCGGCGGCGAGGCCGCCCGGCACGGCGATGCCCATCGAGGCGAGGCCGTTGGAGATGATGCAGGTGTTGGGCTCGTAGGTGGGGAAGTTTTGCGCGATGGCCATTTTGTGGCTCCCCACGTCCGAGATGAGCACGTCCTCCGGCGCCATCGCCTCGCGGAGGAGGGGGAGCACGTCGCGGAGAGCGAACGGGGCCTCGTCGGCCGGTGTGCGGTCGACGTCGTTCACGATCTGCTCGCGGAGGCCGGCGTACCAGTCGGGGTCGAAGTCGAGGTTTGCGGCGCCGCACCAGTCGGCAAGTTCTTCCAGCGTGCGGCCGATGTCGGCCACCACCTCCACCTCGGGCGTGTACGCCTCGTAGACCTCGGCGGGCTCGCTGTCGACGTGGACGAGGGCGGCGTCGCCTCGCCCCCAGCCGGCGGGGTCGTGCTCGGCGATGTCGTAGCCCACAGTGATCACGAGGTCGGCCTCGGCGATGGCGCTCGCGGCCTCGTCCTCGGCCCCCGAGTCGAGCGTCATCAGCGAGTGCGGGTCGGCGTCCGAGACGGCGCCCTTGCCCATGTACGTCGAGACGACCGGCAGGTCGGTGCACTCGACGAGCCGGCGGAGCGGCGCGGACGCGTGGGTACGAACGGCTCCGTTCCCGGCGATGATGAGGGGACGATCGGCCTCGGCGAGCAGGGCCTCCACGCGGTCGAGGGCCTCGGTGTTGGGAGCGGCGAACTGGACCTCTTTTCGGGCGGGGAGGGGCCGCATTTCCGTCTCCTCGGCCGCCACGTCCTCGGGAAGCTCCAGGTGCGTAGCGCCCGGCTTTTCGTACTCGGCCACCTTGAAGGCCTTGCGCACCGACTCGTGGATGATGTCCGGGCTGTCGAGCTGCGTATTCCACTTCGTCACGGGGTCGAACATGCCGAGCACGTTGATGGCCTGGTGGCTCTCCTGGTGGAGCCGTTCCAGGCTGCCCTGCGCGGTGATGGCGACGAGCGGGCTCTTGTCGAGGTGCGCGTCGGCCACGCCGGTCAGGAGGTTCGTGGCGCCGGGGCCGAGGGTGGCGAGGCACACGCCGGCCTCGCCCGTGAGGCGCCCGTGCACGTCGGCCATAAAGGCGGCGCCCTGCTCGTGGCGCGTGGGGACGAACGTCACGTCCGAGTCGCGGAGTGAGAAGAGGAGGTCTTCCATTTCCTCGCCGGGCAGACCGAAGACGTGGTCGACGTTCTCGCGTTCGAGGCAGGCGACGAGGAGGTCGGAGGCTTGCATGAGGAGCGGAGAATCGTGGAGGGCGTGGATGAAGGGGCGTCCAGTAACACCGTCGAACGGGCGCCGTGGTTCGCCTTGAGCGACGCGGCCGACGTATTTGGCGTCCGATCCCTCTGTCAGGCCCGAGCGCACGTCACAATGTCCTCTCCGGTCTGGTCGGACACGTAGAGGCTGCCGTTCCCGCAGAATAGATTTCCCTCGGTTCGTATTCAGCAGAGAATGCGGAACTGTCGGTTACGCGTCGGTTCCAGGAGGCGGAGCGGACCGGTTTTGGCGGGGTTCGCGGTCGTTCTGGGCGAGACGAATTCTGTAGTTGAAGCCGTTTCCCCGCGAAGCTCGGGATGGTTGATCTGACCGCCCGTGTAGGCCGTGTATCCCACGACGCCAATACCGATCAGGGTCAGCACGAGAAGGCCCACGCTCACCGCTCGTGGAATTGATCGGCCCCGGTACCAGAACAGAAACAGAAGAGACAGGACGCCGAGCACGGCGGTTACGAGGAGTGCATAGCCCCCGAATTCCTCGTGGGCTTCAATGGCCGAGTGCGTCACCCCCGACAGGTCTTCGACGATCTCCTCGGCCCCCTCACCGGTGAGGTAGGTGCCGCCCGCGCCCAGGCCGGCGACCACAAAGAAGA
>CAZCUZ010000154.1:0-5307 GCA_964502085.1 uncultured Salinivenus sp.
TCATTCTTGCATTTTGGGAGAAGGAGAGCAACATTTACACTCATCGGTCCGCGAGAGCTCGTCCCACCACCAACGCTCAGAGAATGCGGCCGACGAACGGACAATTGGATGGCTTCTGCGAAGGAAGATGTGATCCAGGTCACGTAGAGAAGGTGCCGCTCAGCCGTCCCCATCCGCTGTCTCCGTCGAGCTTTCGGTTGTTCCCATGCTCTTTCGACGTTCCCTGCTCGGTGCGTGTGTCCTCGCGCTGACGATTCTGGCGGTGGGGTGGGGCTGCCAGTCGTCGTCCTCCCCGTCCGAGACGATGGCAGTGTCCACCGATTCAGTGCAGCGGGTTCTTGCCCGGTTTGAGGGGGCGCGTGCCCCGAGTGCGGCGGACAGTGCCGTTCTGCGACGGAGCGTGGACGCGGCGCTGGCGAGGGCCGACTCGCTGGTCTCCCCCCATCCCGACAGCGCACGGGCCGTATTGCAGACGACGCTCCGGGCCGGCCGGGCGCTCGCGGACTCCGGACGGGTGGCGGAGAGTCTCGCCGGCATTGGACAGACCCACGCCTATCAGTCGCACTACGACGCGGCGCTGGAGCATCTGCGCCGGGCAGTGTCGATCAACCGCACGCTGAACCGTCGAAGGGCCCTGGCAGACAACCTGAGCGTCCTCGGGCTCATTTTGGGACGCCGAGGCCGCTACCAAGAGGCCCTGACGCATCACCGAGACGCACGGTCAATTGCGCGCGAGATTGGATGGCAGGAGGGAGAGGCGCAGACGTTGAGCGACATCGGCATCATTCACGCGCGGCGCGGGCGGTTCGAGGAGGCGCGGGAGCACTGGCGCCAGTCGCTGGCCGTGCGGCGGGAGATCGGCGATCGGGAAGGCGTCGCACAGACGCTCGGCAATCTGGGGTTGCTCCACAAAAATCAGGGCCACTACGAGCGGGCCCTCGATCGCTACCGGGAGACCCGTTCTCTTCAGCGCGAGATGGGAAATCAGCGGGACCTCGCCAAAACGCTGGGCAACATTGGGGTCGTCTACAAGAACCAGGGGCAGTACGAGAAGGCCCTCACGCACTATCGAGAGTCACTCTCCATTCATCGCGACCGCGGAAATGAGACCGGCGTCGCTGCGACCCTCAACAACGTGGGAAGCGTCTACGAAAATCAGGGGCGCTACGAAAAGGCCCTCGCGCACTATCGAAAGTCGCTCTCCATCAAGCAGGACGTTGGGGATCGGAACGGGGCGGCCACTACGCTGAACAACATTGGCTCGATTCGTGAGCGTCGCGGAGAGTACGAGGAGGCCCTCGAACGGTATCAGGAGTCGCTGGCGATCAAGCGAGAGATCGGTGACCGGGAGGGAGCCGCCAAGACCCTAACCAACGTCGGCATAATCCACAGGAATCGGGGGGAGCACGAGACGGCTCTGGAACGGCACCGAGCGGCCCTGACTGTTCAGCGCGAAATTGGGGATCGAGACGGAGTAGCGGCGTCGCTGGCGAGCATCGGAGAAGTGCATCGAAGCCGGGATCGGCACGAGGACGCGTTCCGGCACTATCGGCGGGCCCTTCGGCTCCATCGTGAAATGGGAGAGCAGTCCGAAATCGCCGATGCCCTGGAAGCCATTGGGGCCATTCACCTCGATCGGGGGGACCTGCGTTCGGCCACCGACACGCTGACGCGGGCCGTGCGCCTGGCGGAAGAGCTTCGCCAAAACGCGACCTCGCCGGAGGCACGTCGGTCTTTACTCTCCACACAGATCGAGTCCTACCGGTCGCTCACCACTGCCCACGTGCGGGCCGGTCGGCCCGACTCGGCGCTGCGGTCCGTCGAGCGGGCCCGGGCGCGCCTTCTCGCCGATCGTCTGGCCGACTCGGTGCGTGCCGACACCGCCCGACCGGTCCCTCCGGTGTCGCACCTTCGTCGAGGAGTCGATTCCACCGAGGCGGCCCTCCTCTACACGAACACCCAGTCGAGGCTCCCGCTTACGGCGCTGGTCGTGACCCGAGACAGCACCTACGCCCGGGAGTTGCCCGAGTCCGGGATTCTGGAGGCCATCGATCGGCGCCACGCCGCACTCTTGGAGCAGCTCCGGGACGAGCGCGGGCCGCTCGTGCAGGCCCTGGGCACGGCGCCCGTCTCGCGGCCCGAGGGGCCCCCGAGCCTGGCGTCGTCGATCCGCCTCTATCGCCACCGGCTGACCCAGGTCGAGGGCCCGGATTCAGTGCAAACGGACCTGGCCCGCCGCTTCCACGATCTGCTCGTGGCCCCGCTCGATGATCTCCTTCGCTCAAAGGTGCGATGGACCGTCGTTCCGAGCGGCGCGCTCAGTTATCTTCCCCTGGACGTGCTTCGAGACTCGACGGGCGCGCACGTCGTTGAACGGGCACACGTTCGATATGCCCAGTCGATGACGGTCCTCCGACGGCTCCAGGAGCGAGAGTGGACGGCATCTCGCCGTCCCCTTCTTGCGCTCGGCGGAGCGGACTACGGAGGACCGTCGCCGGATGCGGATCCCCCTCTCCTCACCGACGCGCGCGGCGACTCGACCCTGCGCAGCGGAGAGCAGGCGTCGACGCTTCTCCGGGCGGCTGAGCGACGCTTGGAGCGGGGGGAGAGTCCGAGTCCGGCCTATCGCCGGCTCGGGTACACCGAATGGTCGGAGTTACACGGGACAGAGATCGAGGTCCGGAAGCTAAAGCGAGCGATCGGGGCGGGCACGCGGATCCTCACCGGGGCGGCGGCAACCGAGGAGCGGATGCGACGGATGAGCGAGGAGGGGGGACTCTCGCGCTACCAATACGTTCATTTTGCGACTCACGGCATCACCGTTCCGGAGGCGCCTCAGCTATCGGCCCTCGTGCTTGCGCAGGACGACACCGCCGAGCGTGCGGTTGAGGACGGCTATCTGACGATGCAGGAGATTGCCGACCTCCGCCTGCAGGCCGACGTGGCGGTGCTGTCGGCCTGCCAGTCGGGCCTGGGCCGCATCATGGCGGGAGAGGGCGTGGTGGGACTCTCGCAGGCCTTCCTCCGGGCCGGGGCCAACGCGACGCTCGTCTCGCAGTGGCGCGTGCTCGACTGGTCGACCCAGCAGTTCATGACGGCGGTCTACCGGCGCGCCACGACGGAGGACGTCTCCTTCGCCGAGGCGACGACGCAGGTCAAGCGGGCGTTCATCGACGGCGTCTTTGGAGAACGCAACACCGATCCCCTGCGCTGGGCGCCGTTCGTCTATTACGGACGGGAGTAGAGGCGGCGTCGTCCCCCCGACTCCGGAGGCAGGGCACTATTTGCCTGCGCCTCGGGGCAGGTGCGCGAGGCCCGGAACGTGATACCGCGTCGAATGGAGGGCCTTCCTCTCTCGGGAGAGCGTAGATCCGGAGAGGGTCGGTTGCTCGCTCTCGTCGCTCACCGATTCCGGACGCTCGGCGTGAGCGGTCTGATCGAGGGGAGACGAGACGTTCCCGACGAGCGTCGCCGGCGGGGACTCGGTGAGCGGGGACTCGCCACACCCTATGAAGGCGATGCACGTTAGAAGGAGAACAATCTGTCGCATGGGACTGAACGGTCGGCTGTGAGGGAAAAGTGACATGCCCTGGGTCGCACGGGATGGGTAGAATGGGGGCGGCCTCGTTTTGACTTCGCCCCCGTCCGGCCCGACCGGGGATCGATCGGTTCCGGTTAGAGGGTGTCGTCCATGCTCGACGACGCGTAGAGGGCGCTCCACGTGTGTGCGCTCCAGGCGGCGTGGGAGGAGAAGATGCGGGCCAGGAGGTCGCGTGTCTTCTTCCAGGTCCGCTTTGAGAGCGCAATTGTGCGCCGGGCGGTCTGTTTGGGTCTCGAGATCGATCGGGACATGGGGAATAGGTCGGTTGGGGGAGGGATGCGATTTGAATCTTTCGGGCGTTACCGCACCGGAGGGCGGTCCTGGGCGGGGCGCGACGACTCGGGCGTGGTTTTTCCGTAGAGCGGGTCGGTCCCGCACCGGTGGCAGCGGCAGAAGCCGTTTAGCGGGCGGATGGCCCACCGCGTTCGCTCCCCGCACGTGGGGCACTCGCCGATGGTCGTCGTGTGGGGGGAGTGATTCAGCGAGGACGTAAGTTCCTGTGAGAAGGACCGCGCTCGCTCCTTGAGTCGGCGGATGTTGAACATCGGTAGCCTCCAGCGTCTGGTGATGGGCAGTTGTGAAAGGAGCCTCGTTCCCGACTGTGCGTGGTCCAATCCCGGCGTTCGAACCGAAGTTCGCTGGAAAACGACCCGGAAAGGCTTCCTCCGACGACGATTCACCCAGTGTCTGCGAACCCTTCACCGGAAGCGCTCACAGGAGACCCCTGCCGAAATACGTGAAAGCCCTTTTCGGTAAGCACGAAAATAAATTCGGCGTTATGGGGATGTAACCGAAATGTGTTTCCGTCTCGTCGGCCCAGTGGAAACGGGAAGGATCTGAGGGGAGAGGGCCCGTCCGATTCTCAATCGAAGAGGGCACGTCAGATCGAACGGGGGAGACGAATCGAGAGGCGGAAGAAAGGGGGCTCGCTTTCTTCAGGGGAGTCCGACGTTCGCGCGTCCAAAATTCACCATTCCGGATTGGAACGGAGACCCGCTCCGGGAGTCAGACGCCCTCCTTTCCCTCTCGACTCCTCGTTCCATGTCTCCCCTCTTCCTCCTCCGCCTCGAAGGAGGCTTCGTCGTTCTTTCGGCCCTTGCCGGATATGCTCTTTTGGGAGGCTCCTGGTGGCTTTTCCTGGCGGTGCTGTTGGGCCCGGACCTGTTTATGGTCGGGTACCTGATTGGGCCCCGCCTCGGCGCTCACCTGTACAACCTCGGCCACACCTACGCCGTGCCCTTTGGGATCGGGGTCGGGGCCGTTCTCTCTGGGAGCAACCTCCTGGGAGCCGTCGGACTGATCTGGACAGCCCACATTGGCATGGACCGGGCTCTCGGATACGGTCTGAAGTTCCCAACCGGCTTCTGGGACACACACCTGCGTTCCAAAGCGGGGACGGCGTCCGGGGACTCGGACGGGCCGTTCCCGTCTGCCGTCGATTTGCCGAAGCCGACCGTCCGGCAGAGGGGAGGTGCCGATTCCGCTGGAAGTGAGTCCACGCCGGACGGCCGATCGGCCAAACAGTGGCGTCGTTCGCGTGGTCTCGAGACCGGCGGAGGATCGATGGAGGGACTCGGCCGAACCCGAAACGAGGAGCCTCGCCTCAGAACTGGGAGGGGAGGAGAAAATGGAAAGACTGGATGCACTGCCGTCCGATGGGAGTAGTCGGGGGCATTCGTTCCGGACGTCGACTACTTCGTCGGGGC
>CAZCUZ010000155.1:0-5178 GCA_964502085.1 uncultured Salinivenus sp.
ACTGTAGGAATCGGCGATGGGCGAGGCTCACCGCTGTCGAGCGATACCGGCATCACAGCCCGTATCATTCGACCGTTTTGAGATCATTCCTCACTCCGGAAGCCCCGGCTCCACGAGCACGACCTCCTCCCGGTCCACCCGCACCGCGCCCGGATCGGCGCCCGTGGGACTGGTCACGTACTTGCGCTCCGTCACCATGACGGGCACGAGGTCGCTGCCTTTTGCCTTGCTGAAGTGGGCGGCGATGGCCGCGGCGGTGCGGATGCGGGGCGTGCCCGGCTCGGCGTCGCGGTTGGGCAGGTGGAGCACCGTGTGGGCGCCCGGCACCTCCCGCGCGTGCATCCAGAGGTCGTACTTCTGCGCGGCATGGAACGTGAGCTCGTGGTTCTGCCGCGCGTTCCTGCCGACCCACACCTCGAAACCGTCGCCGAGGTCGAAGCGGCGATAGGGAAACCGGTCCACACCCGCATCCTCCCGGTCGACGAACGGGGCGAGGGCCGCCTCTTTCTCCTGTCGAAACTGCTTGATTTCGTCGAGCGTGTCGACCTGCCGAAGCTCCTCGAGGAGCTGTTCCGCCGTTCCGGCCCGCTCGATCGTTTCGTCGAGCCGCCGCTCGGCCTCCTCCCGCGAGCGGCGCGTGCTGCGCGCCCGCTGATAGTAGTGCTGCGCGTTCTCGACGGGGGACTTCGCAGGATCGACGGGAATGGCAACGGGTGCCCCGTCTTCAAACAGATCGGGGAGTTCCACTTCTTCCGCCCCCTCCGGCACCGCATCCTGCTGCGCCATGAGCAGGTGCCCCCAGCGTTCGTAGCGCCCGGCCCGGCTCTCGCTCTCGAGCTCCTCCTGCATCCGCTCGGCGCTCTCGCGGTGGTGCTCGACCGCCCGTTCGAGCGCCTCCGCCAGCGGGTCGTAGAGGCGGTGAAAGTGGCGCTCGGCCAGCCGGCGCCGCACAAAGCTGCGCACGGCGACGTCGACCGTGTCGTAGCGCTCGGCCGGATCGCCCTCGCGGTGGCGCAGGGGAATCAGCGAGAAGGCATCCGGAAACTGGCCTTTGCCGTAGATCACCGGATCCGGATCCTCCAGGGCCTCGCACAGCGTCATGGCGGCGTCGAAGAGGGCCCGGCGCCCCGCCTCGGTACAGTCCCCTGGAGACGTCGTCTCGACACCGGCCCGGTGGAGCGTCTCCCGCGCCAGGGTACGCCCAAACAGCGGCACGGCCGACTGCACCGCCTGCCGCGTCTTGTTGCGAGTGTCCTTCCACCGATCCTCAAAGTCCGCGAACGTTTCGGGCATCGGGGCCGGATCGGGCGTGGGGGCTTCCGTTCCGACGTGCTCATCATTGCTCTGAAAGGCCGCTTCGATCGTCCCGTCGGCGGCGACGTGGAAGGCATTGGCCCGCGCGCCGAAGAGCTGCCAGAGGAGTGTGGTCTCATCGTCCAGGTCCAGATAAACGAGGCGATCGCGGTCGGCGATGCGGACGTCGGTCACCGTTCGGCCCAGCACGGTCTCGAAGAGGGTGGCCACGTTGCGACGGGCCTTGCTGTAGCCCTCGACGCGGAAGAGGTGGATGGACGGCCGCTGCACCGAGCCCCGCACCATCCAGTCGCGCTCCTCCGCCTCCAGGGCGACGCTCAGCTCATTCTTGTTCTGAGAAAACACGTCCAGCACGGTCGTATCCCGCAGATCGGACCGCCACTCGCGAACGAGGGCCCGGAGGGTGTAGTAGTTGTCGACCACGGGTGCGCTTCTGGATGTAGGCACCGAGAAAGAGCGAGATCCGCGACGCCAATGCTCCGTCGTGATTGGGCATTCGCCGGCGTTGTGCCGCGTATTGCGTGTTGCGTATCACGTCAGAAGACACGTGACGCCAAAAGCGGAATACGGAATCCGCAACAGCCGCCCCCACTCGATCCAACATGGGGGCACTTTCTTCACAGCAACAGCATAAGCGTACCGAAGAGCGTGCCGAGGCCAATCACGATGAGGCCGATGGCCCGCAGCTTCGAGACGATCTGTGCGAGACGCGGATCGCCGGTGTCCTCCTCGGAGAAATACAGGCTCGCCCCCACGAAACCGGTCCCCACGAGGACCATCGCGGCGGTCGTGCCGAGGATCCAGTTCTGCTGGAAGAAGCGCACGAGGGCCAACGCCACAGTGATCAGCACCATAATGACGAGGGCGACGCGAGCATCCATGGGAGGGGAAAGGGCATGGAGAAGAGTACGGCTCTGTGCACAGCCGTCGACGGGCTACTTCGTCTCGACGGTGACGTTCTCGATCGCGTCGCCCTCCTCGATGGCGTCGACCACGTCCTGTCCGGCGGTGACGTCGCCGAAGACGGTGTGCTTGCCGTCGAGATGCGACTGCGGAGCGCGCGTAATGAAGAACTGGCTCCCGTTCGTGTTGGGGCCGGCGTTGGCCATCGAGAGGACACCGGTCTCGTGGGTGAGCGGGTTGCCCTCAATCTCGTCGTCGAACTGGTAGCCCGGCCCCCCGCGGCCCGTCCCGGTGGGATCGCCGCCCTGAATCATGAAGCCTTCGATGACGCGGTGAAAAGCCGTCTCGTCGTAGAAGCCCTCATCGGCCAGAAACGCAAAGTTGTTCACCGTTCGAGGCGCGTGCTCGGAGTAGAGTTCGGCCTCGATCGTTCCTTTGCTCGTCTCGATCGTCGCCTCATAGGCGGCGTCGGGATCAATCTGCATGTCGGGGGGCGCGTCCCATTGCGGATGGTCGGCCATGAGAAGGGGCGGGGTCGGTTCAAAAGACTCGAAGAAACTGCGCCTGTCCGACGGGAGGGAAAGGGTGGTGTTTCGGACGCTCGGTGTAAATGCCCCCTCCGACGCGAACTCCACCGACGCAGCGGATCCGCTGCGTCGGCCTCCAGTACGGGTTCCCCCCTTTTCTTGCCACGGTCCCCTCGTGTACCGTCATGTCCGCCTCCGAAACGGTTCTCGTCACCGGCGCCTCGTCCGGCATCGGCCGCGAACTGGCCCGCTGCTTCGCCCGAGACGGAAGCGACTGCGTGCTGCTGGCCCGACGCGAGGACCGTCTCCGCACCCTGGGCGACACGCTCGAATCGACTTACGACGTCGACGCTCACGTGCTGACCGCGGATCTGAGCGTGCCCGGCGCAGCCGAGAACGTCGACGTGGAGCTCGAGGCCCGCGGGCTTACGGTCGACGTGCTCGTCAACAACGCCGGCGTCGGAGCCCGCGGTGCCTTCGCCACACTCGACCCCGAGCGGCAACGGGACGTCATCCGAATCAACGTCACGGCCCTCACGCACCTCACGCGTCGCCTGCTGCCCGGCATGCTGGAGCGCAACCGCGGCGGCGTCCTCAACGTCGCCTCCACGGCGGCGTTTCAGCCCGGCCCCCACATGAGCGTCTATTACGCGACGAAGGCGTACGTCCTCTCGTTCACAGAAGGCCTCGCCGAAGAGGTCTCCGATCGCGGGGTCACCGTCACCTGCCTGGCCCCCGGCCCCACGAAGACCTCGTTCGTCGAGACGGCCGACGTGGAGGGAACGTCCCTCTTCGAGTGGACCACGCCCATGACCCCGAAGGCCGTCGCCCAAACCGGGTACGATGGGTTCCGCGCCGGAGACGCCCTCGTCATTCCGGGCTGGACGAACAAAATTGGTGCGGTTCTCACGCGATTTACGCCCCGCCCGCTTGCCCGCAAAGTGACGGCGTGGCTAAATACATAGCCAAAGCGGGTCGTTGAATCACAGTCCCGCCTCGTGTATTCTACCTACGTATGAACACGTATTCTCTTTCTGTTCTCCGCAGTGCCGACTCTGTCCCGGTAGGCCCGCACTTCCCTCTGCTCGGCTCTCCTTCGTCTCTATGACCATCCCCGACAAAGAAACAGTTGCACTCGACCAGGACGAACTCGACATTCTCGACGCCATCCGTCGAACGGCCCCCAGGCACCACATCAATCCGAAGCTCGCCCAGACCTACGGGGTGTGGACGATCTGCTTCCGCCGGTACTGCCAGGAAAAACGCATTCCGTGGCTGTGGATGAGCAGCGTGTCGAACTTCATGGACTTCCTGGACGCCCATCCGAACGTCTCGTCCCCCGAGCGCAATCGGGCCCTCGACGGCATCATGTTCTACATCACGGACGTCCACGAGCGCCGGCAGGACGACGAGGAATCGGACGACGACTCCCCGTCGGTTCCTCAATCCACGCAGAGCCTCTTCGCCAAAATGCTCCTGCGCTGCGACATCCAGCTCACTGAGGCGCTGCACCTGCGCCGAGAGGACATCCGGCTCGACGAGGCAAGCGTCCGTCTCTCGATTCCCGATGACGACGAGTCCCGCACAGTCTCGGTCCCCTCCCCCCTGCACGAGGGGCTCAAGCAGCACGTCCGGCGCATCGAAGACCGAACCACCTCCACCAATCCCCTGCTCTTCGCCCGCCACCGGTCAAACAAAGAGGACGCGGCCGACACCAGCAGCGCCGAGGACCTCGACCGCTCGACCGAGCTGGCCACCCGCGTCATGAGAACGTTCGGCGGTGCGCACGGCGACACCGAATCCGAAGAGTAGAATCCGTCGCTACAGTTCACGTGTGCTTCCGTCGGCGGCGCCACGGACTGAGCCCGGAATGCCCGTCGCCCGACGACGTCACACTCGGCGCCTCGTCCTCCTGCGTCCGGGCGTAGTAGAGCGTGGCCGCGAGGGCCGCCCATTCGTCGCGCTGCGGATCGTCGAGATGAAGGGCGTCCGGGTCGAACTCGTCGTCCACGAAGTGGGTCGTGACGTCGCCGTTCCGAAATCCCTCGTGCTGCATCGCGAAGCGGCAGAAGGGAATGGTCGTGGCCATGCCGGCCACCTCGTACTCGTCGAGCGCCCGGATCATCCGATCGATGGCCGCGGTGCGATCGCGGCCCCAGGTCGTGAGCTTCGAAATCATGGGATCGTAGTGAATGAGCACCTCGCCCCCCTCCTCCACCCCGGCGTCCACCCGTACCCCGAACCCCGACGGGGCCGCGTGCCGCTTGAGCGGGCCCGGATCCGGCAAAAAGTTCGAGGTCGGGTCCTCAGCGTAGACGCGACTTTCGACGGCGTGCCCGTCGATTGACAGGTCTTCGGTCGCGTACCCCAGTTCTTCGCCCTGCGCCACGCGCAGCTGCTCGGCCACGAGGTCGACGCCCGTCACCCACTCGGT
>CAZCUZ010000156.1:0-5157 GCA_964502085.1 uncultured Salinivenus sp.
CGGGGAGAGGTGCGGACGCCCGTTCGGTCTTCCTGGCGGCGTTGGCGGGAGGAACGGGCGTCATTCGCCCGGTGGGGGCTGAGGGACGGGCGGAAGCACGTCTTCGAGGCATCGCCCGGCGGCGAGCAGGGCGGCGTCCTGTTCGCGGTGGGCGTGCACCTGGAGGCCGATGGGGAGCCCTTCGCCCGAGCGTCCGGCCGGAAGGGTGAGGATCGGGTGGCCCGTGACTGCCGTCGCGCAGTTGTAGGCGGCGAAGGGAAGCGCGTACGGCACCGACACGCCTTCGAGGGAGAGTGCCGTTCCGGCCCGGCAGTGCGGAAACGCCGGGATGGACGCGACCGGTGTGAGCCAGAGGTCCCAGCGGGTGAGGAAGGCGTCGACGGCGCGGGCGAGGTGCTCTTTCTGGTCCAGGGCGCTGAGATAGCCGCGGGGCGAGAGGTGGGCGCCGCGGGCCAGCCGCCGACCGAGAGCGCCAAAGATGCGTCGAACGGCTCCGTGCCAGAGCAGCGACTTGAGCGGGGGGTAGCGGAGCGGGCCCGGTGTGCCGGCGCCGAGTTCGAAGCCCTGAATGTGTCCCCAGGTGTCGAGGGCCGTTTCGACGTCGATCGGGGGCGGCCGGTGCTCGACGGTGCATCCGGCCTCTCGGAGTGCAGCGACCGTGCGGCGGAGCACGCGCTGCGTGTCGGTGTCGACGGGCACGCCGCCCAGCTCGGGCGTCACGGCAATGCGGAGGGTCTCGGGAGCGGGCGTGGGGGGCGAGTCAGATGCGTCGAGGACCTGCCACGCCAGCTGCAGATCTTCGATGGTGCGGGCCATGGGCCCGGCCACGACGACGTGGTGCACCGTGCGCGGCCGTTCGGGGGGCGTAATGCCGTGCAGCGGAAGGGTGCCCTCCGTGGGCCGGAGGCCCGTGACGCCGCAAAAGTGGGACGGCACGCGGATGGAGCCGGCCACGTCTGCGCCGATGTCCAGAGGCACGAGGCCCGCTGCGAGGGCCGCCGCCGAGCCGCCGGAGCTGCCGCCGGGGGTTCGAGAGCGATCCCACGGATTGTTAGTGCGCCCAAACGTCGGGTGTCGAGTTTGCCAGTCGTAGCCCGCCAGTGGGAGGTTCGTTTTGCCGAGGAGGACGGCGCCGGCCCGACGAAGGGGGGTGAGCAGGGGGGCGGTGGTGTCGGGGACGAACGAGTCATACTGCGGCAGGCCGTAGGTCGTGCGCATGTCCCGGACGGCGAACTGGTCTTTCACCGTCATCGGGACGCCGTGCAGGGGCCCCCACACCCGGCCGTCGTCGAGGGCCTCGTCCGCTGCCGCCGCCCGGGCCCGCGCGCCGTCCGCATCGAGTGTCACGATGGCGTTCAGGTCGGGATTCTTCCTATCGATGCGGGCGAGGTGGGCCTCCAACACCTCGGTGGCGGAGACCTCCCGGCTGCGGATGCGACGGGCCAGTTCGGTGGCGGAGCAGGAGGGAAGGTCGGACACGAACCAAAGAGATGGGAGAAAAGAAACGAACGCGGGCTCCAACGATCCGGGGTCGAGGAAGGATTCGGTCGGGCAGCCGCTGTGTCTTTGGGGCTCGGGCCCCGTCTTCGGGGGTCTCTCCCGTCGGCAGCAGAAGGGCACAGGCCTCGTTCACGGGCAACATCCTCTGCCGACGTTCTGTTCTAGACGGGAGGAACCCTGCATCGGGAGAGCTCGGGGGCCGCTGTCGACCGGTCGGATTGCAACTCGCATCTGAACATGGAGCTTTGGGGAGCGGACGAATACTGGCTGGTTCGGTTTGTCTTCCAACGGGGCCTCGCCGCGATCTACTTGCTCGCGTTTCTCGTTGCGGCGCATCAGTTTCGTCCGTTGGCCGGGGAGGACGGGCTCCTGCCGCTCGGCGAGTACGTTCAGAGGACGGACGTGACGAAGCGGCCCAGCCTGTTTTACTTCGTGCCGACGGACTGGTTTGTCGGAGGAGCGGCCTGGAGCGGCGTCGTCTTTTCGGGGATCGCCCTCGTGGGAGGCCCCTACTGGCTGCCGGAGCCCTATCCCGTCGTCGCCTCGGTCGGCCTGTGGGCGACGATGTGGGTCCTGTACCAGTCGTTCGTGAACGCCGGGCAGCTCTTTTACGGGTACGGCTGGGAGTCGATGCTGCTGGAGACGGGCTTCCTGGCCATTTTCCTCGGCGCCGGTTCCTCGGCCCCTCCGACCGTCGTGATCTGGCTCATCACGTGGGTTCTGTTTCGCAATATGTTCGGCGCCGGGCTCGTCAAGCTGCGGGGGGACGATTGCTGGCGCGAGCTCACCTGTCTCGACCACCACTACGAGACGCAGCCCCTTCCGAATCCCCTGAGCTGGTTTGCGCACCATCTGCCCCGGCCCGTCCATCGGCTCGAGGTGCTCGGCAACCACCTCGTCGAGGTCGCGGTCCCCTTCCTCTACTTCGCGCCCCAGCCCTACGCCGCCGTCGGCGGCACCGCCACGATTGCCTTCCAGGCCTGGCTCCTGCTCACCGGCAACTTTGCGTGGCTCAACGCACTGACCCTCGTCCAGGCCGTCTCGACGTTCACCGACGACATGCTGGCGGCGGTGCTCGGGACGTCGGTGCCGACGGCCACGCCAACGCCCGCCGTTCTCGACGGGGCTGCGCTTGTGCTCGCCGCAGTCGTGCTCGTGAAGAGCGTCCGGCCGGTTCAGAACATGCTCTCCGCGTCGCAGGTGATGAACTACTCGTTCGACCCGCTCCACCTCGTCAACACCTACGGCGCATTCGGGTCCATCACGAAGACGCGGTACCAGGTCGTGGTGGAGGGGACCCGGGCCGCCCGCCCCGGCGAGGACGACTGGCACGAGTATACCTTCAAGGGCCAGCCGGTGCGGACGGACGAGCGTCCGAGGCAGTGGGCGCCCTACCACCTGCGGCTGGACTGGCAGCTGTGGTTCGCGGCGATGTATCCGCACCCCACCTCGCGCCAGCGGTGGTTCGTCGCGTTTCTGGACGCTCTGCTCCGGAACGACGAGGCCGTCCTCCGCCTGATTGACCACGTGCCCTTTTCCGACGAGCCGCCCCGGCAGGTCCGTGTGCTCCGCTATCGCTACCGGTTTACGACCCCGACGGAGCGGACCGAGACGGGCGCGTGGTGGCGACGCGAGCGGGTCGACGCCTACGTACCCGCCGTGGGGCTTGCGGACCTGGAGAGGGGAAAAGTCTCCCCACAGCGGGAGCCGGGGCTCTGACGGAGAGACGGCCCTCACGCCTTTTCGCGAGTCATCGTTCGTTCATCCGATTCCGCTGTCCGATGGAGGACTTCGTGCAGGCAATCACGGTTGGCGGTCTTGCCCTCGTGGCGGGCCTGTGGATGCGTACGCTCGCGTCGGGCGGGGCGGCGACGGAAGTCCTCGGGATCGGCCTCATTCTCCTCGGAATTGCGGGGCTGGGCTACGGGCTCTGGGACGTCCTGGAGGGGTGAGAGGACCTGGAGGTCGAGGTGGTGGGCATCCTCATCCGCAGCTCGTTCCGCTGCCAAAGGCCACGTAGCCGAAGCTGACCGCAAAAATTACGTATCCCGCCGCAACGACGGCGAGGGCAATATTCAGGGCGCCCGTCATCAAATACTGGATCAGGGGAACGGCGGCGGCAATAAAGTGGATGAGGTTTCCCATGGCCACGGGCCGGCTGTAAATGCCGCCGATGAGGTGCTCGCGGGCCATCCAGTTGAGGAGGGCGAAGCCCAGGTATAAGGCCCCAGCGACGTTCATGAGAAGAAGGGAGGCCCCGTTGGACTGAACGTCGAGGGCGGAGAGCAGTGCCCGGGGAAAAATCGAGGTCGCGATCCCGAGTCCCCCCAGAAAAAGGGCACTTGCAGACATGAGGAGCGTCGTGTTGATTGCCGGTTCCGTCGTGGCGTCCGAGCTCGTCATCGTACCGTCAGCGCTCTGATGAGAGAATGAGGTGGGAAGAGGTAAGAAGGGGAGGGAAGTACCGGTCACCGGCATAGAATAGAAGGAAGATCCCGAATCGACAAGTCCGTTTTGTTCAGCGGGACATATCGTTTACGAACGGACCGTCAGATTTCCGGGCCCCACATCCATTGAACGTTGAAGGGGGGTGCGTCACCGCCCGGCCGCGCTTGGACCGTATCCATTGGGCTTTTTCCCTCCCCGGGGCGGTCGTCGGAGGCCCTACCGGAGCGCGCCCAGACGCAGGTTGAGGCCCACTCCCCCCAGCGGATGAGCGGTGTTTACGTTGGCGAACGCGTAGAGGCCGATGGACACGATCCCCGATGGCGTCCACGCGACCTGTCCCGCCAGCGGGAAGCCGATCATCGGGTCGAACGATTCACCCTCGCCCCCACCGAACAGGCGGGGGTATCTCGTTCCCCCGACCACCGAGACGCCGGCCCCGGCCGAGAGGAACACGTGCGTCGTGGACGTAGCCCGTCCGTAGAGGAATGCAATCTCCCACGTTTCGGCTCCCACCGACGGATCGGTGCTCACGCCTCGAAGCGAAAACACGTGACGGTCATACTCGGCGGCGACGCCCCCGCCGATGCCCACACCCAGCGTCGTGGCTGCGGGTCCCCCGTGAACCCAGTAGCGGACATCCGAATCCGACTCGGGCGCGGGCTGTCCGAGCGCAGACGAAAGACTCAGCAGGGCGAGGCCGACGGCAAGACAAATGAAGCGCACGGATCGCATGGTGAGGAGGAGAATTGTCGGTCGTCGGTGAAAAACATTTTTCGGGGGCGGTCTCGACCGTGAGGCTGTCCTCTTTGCCCTTTTCGGCGTTCGGGGTTGCATTCAAGATCAGGTCGAAAGCGCTGGTCGACCCCTCGGAGCGAGGGCTAGAATCGCGTGTTGACGACGTCGGCGAAGTCGGAGCCAAACGTATAGGAAAGCGCCACCGACCCGGTCACTGAAAAATCGGTGGCGAGCTCCCGCTGATCGAGTAGCACCTCCTCGACGGTCGTGTCGCCGCGGGGGAGCGACAGTTGATCCTGAATCATCTCGAAGGTGCTCGACACGTTCAGGGAGAGGCCTTCGACGATTCGCACCGAGGCCGTCCCGTACACCTCGGCCCGGTAATGCGACAAATCGTGGAAGTAGTGCGACCCGATCACCCCGGCGTCCACGCCGCCCCAGGGCTGCTCAAAACTGACCGAGGCCTCGACCCGC
>CAZCUZ010000157.1:0-5067 GCA_964502085.1 uncultured Salinivenus sp.
TTGTATCCGTCTCTTCCCCATCGAGGCCTGCGCTCTATGCCCGACTACGACCTCGAACAGCTCGACGACTACCGCTGGCAGATCCCCAAGACCGGCGGCATGCGGGTCCCGGCTCGCCTCTACGCTACCGAGGAGATGCTGGAGGACATCCTCTCGGACGACGCCCCCCAGCAGGCCGCCAACGTGGCGCACATGCCCGGCATCGTGGAGGCCTCCCTCGCCATGCCCGACATTCACTGGGGCTACGGCTTTCCCATCGGCGGCGTGGCCGCGTTCGATCCGGACGACGGCGTGATCTCCCCCGGTGGCGTCGGCTACGACATCAACTGCCTCTCCGGCAACAGTCGGGTCCTCCACGCTCACGGTTACACGCGCTCGATCGCAGAAATGGAAACCACCTGGCAGGAGGACACTCTCCGCTGCCACGACCTCACCACCCCCTCGAGCGACGACACCAGGATCGCCGCATATCTAAAGCACGTCCCCGACCGCCCCGTGTACCGTCTCCGCACGACGGGCGGGGACGAGGTTCTGGCGACGGGGGATCACCCCTTCTGGACCCCCGACGGCATGACCGACCTCGACGACCTGGCTCCGGGCGACCGGGTTGCCCGACGTCCATTCGAAGGCGTTCCGTACGAGGAGCCCCCAGATTCTATCCTCGTTGACGAGGAGGACGTCCGCAACGTGCTCGCCGAACGGAACAAAGCCGGCTCCGGAAACGCAGTGGGACAGGTGTTCCGATACCTTCACGAACGGGACCTCCTCCCCCTCCGGGCATCCGACCCCGAGATCCCCTACCTCACCAAAATCGCCGGCTTCCTCTTCGGGGACGGCACACTTTACTTTAGCGGAGACCGCAGAAAGGGAACGGCCTGGTTCTACGGAAAGCCCGAGGACCTCGAAACCATTCGGGCCGACGTGGAGGCCGCCGGCTTTACCCCGTCCCGCATCTATCGCCGCACACGTAAGCACAGCATCGAGACCCCATACGACGAGTACGACTTCGAGCGCACCGAGACCTCGTTCAAGGTGGTCAGCACCTCGTTCGCCGCTCTCATGGTTGCATTGGGGGTGCCGGTCGGGAACAAAGCAACCCAGGACTTCGGAATGCCGCAGTGGCTCCACGAGGCCCCGCGATGGCACCAGCGCCTGTTTTTGGCCTCCTTCTTCGGCGCGGAGCTCTCGGCCCCGTCGACCCCGAAGAACCACGGACACAACTTTTACGCCCCTGCCCTTTCCTTCAACAAACGAGAGGAATTTGCGGAGAGTGGGCGGCAGTTCCTGAAGGATCTCGTCTCTCTCTTGGAGAACTTCGGCGTCACGGCGAAGAAGATTGCCGAAGTAGCTCCTGAAGTCAGCACCCCGGATCGGGTGCGGCTCCGCCTCCTCCTCTCGTCGCGGGCCGAATCGCTGTTCGCCCTGTGGGGCCGCGTCGGCTTCGAGTACAACCGGAAACGGTCGTCGTTGGCGATGACCGCCGTCGAATACCTAAAACAAAAACAGCAGATCCTCCTCCAGCGGAGAACGGCGTCCGAACGTGCTCAACGCATGCACACTGCCGGAACCTCTCCTTCGGCAATCTACGACGAACGGGAGGACGAGCACGTGAATCGGCGATTTCTGGAGCGGTCGCTCTACGGAGACCGCCAGACCGGTGTCCGTATCGGCTCCGCCTTCCCGACCTTCAACACCTTTCGGGAAGAGGCACAGGACGGACTGAAGAACAGCGAGGTGGTCTGGTCGACCGTCCAATCGATTGAGCCCGTCGACCTGGAGGCGAAAACGGGGGACCCGCACGTGTACGATTTCACTGTTGCCCACGAGGATCACAACTTCGTGGCTGACGGCTTCGTCGTGTCCAACTGCGGCGTGCGACTCATGTCCTCGAAACTTACGAAGGACGACCTCGACCACAGCGACGCCGAGCGTCTCGTCGACGCCCTCTTCCACCGCGTGCCCACGGGCGTTGGGTCGTCCGGCGCGCTCCGAGTCGACGCGTCCACCCTCCGGCGGGTGCTGCAGCGGGGCGCCTCCTGGGCCGTGACCGAGGGCTACGGCTCGGACGCCGACCTCGACGTGATCGAGGAGGGCGGGCAGGTAGACGGCGCCGACCCCGACGCGGTGTCGAGCCGGGCGCGGGAGCGGGGCCTCGGCCAGATCGGCACCCTCGGCTCCGGCAATCACTTCCTCGAAGTGGGCTACGTGTCCGAGGTCTACGACGAAGAGGCGGCCCGCCTCATGGGCCTCGACGACGGCTCCGTGACGGCCATCATCCACTCCGGCTCGCGCGGGTTCGGCTACCAGGTCTGCGACGACGCCCTGCAGGACGTGGACCGGGCCATGAACGAGTACAACATCGACCTCCCGGACCGCCAGCTCGCCTGCACCCCCATCGACTCGCCGGAAGGGCAAAAATACATTCGCGGCATGCGGTGCGCGATCAACTACGCGTTCGCCAACCGGCAGGTCATGGCCCACAACACGCGACGGGCGTTCGAGAGCGCCCTCGACCTCACACCCCGCGAGCACGGCCTCCACACCGTCTACGAGGTGGCCCACAACATCGCCAAGTTCGAAACCCACCGCGTGAACGGGCGCGAGCAGGAGGTGTGCGTGCACCGAAAGGGCGCCACCCGGGCCCTCCCCGCCGGCCACCCGCTCGTCCCCGATCGCTACCAAAAGGTCGGACAACCGGTCCTCATTCCGGGCGACATGGGCCGGTACTCCTACGTGCTCGTGGGAACGGAGAAAGCGATGGACGAGACGTTCGGCAGCACGTGCCACGGCGCCGGACGCCAGATGAGTCGCCGTCAGGCCCGCAAGACGGCCGGCAACCGCAACGTCACCGCCGAACTCGCAAACGAAGGAATCGTCGTCCGCGGCGAAAGCAGCCGCACCGTCCGCGAGGAAATCCCGGAGGCCTACAAGGACGTGGCCGACGTCGTGGAGGCCGTCGAGGGCGCCGGGCTCTCCGAGAAGGTCGCACGCCTCCGTCCCCTCGGCGTCATCAAGGGGTGACCCCCCTCACGGAGAAAAACGGTCGTCGATCGCCCCGCACACCCGTTCAATGTCTGTGCTCCAACCGGAGCCGCCCTGCTCCAAAAGAGAAGGCGAGCGTAAGGACGCGAGGCAAAAAATGGCGGCCATTCACGATCGATCAGGGGTCAAACCGGGCAAAATGGGCACAAAAGTGGCAAATATACCGATGGAATGATTATTGCTTGCCTTATATTTCAGAAAAATATGCCGATCGTCCGTACAAAACGAAACAAAAGCGGCCACTCCATCTAAATTGTAGTGAGCAAACTCCCGTGCATTCTCCTCTCACAAAACAGCGGAGCCGAGCATTCGTGCTCGTCTTCCATCTCAAACTGATATGCAAAACGTTCGCCGTCTCATCCTCTACCTCGCCTCGGTCATCGGTGTTTGGCTCCTGATCAGCTTCGGAGGGGCCATGGTTGACAGTGCCAACGCGGCCTTCTGGTCGAGCAGCCTGATGTGGGCCCTCCTCTCCTTCCTCGTCGTGATGCCGGCCCTGGTGATGGTCAACCACGCCTCGAATCGGTCCGTGCAGCGCACCGCCTCTTCGCAGGGGCAGTCGACGCCCGCACAAAGTGAACAAAAGCCCTTTGTCGAAGACGAATCCGACGAGGTTCGCACCCTGTGGCCGGAGCCGAATCAGCCGAACGACGAATGGCCGCCTCAGGACGTCGTTGAAGAAGAGAGGCAGCGGGTACGTGCGTAACGATTTCTCCCGTCTTTGAACGAGGACAGAGCCTCATTGAGGCATTCGTGCTGTCCTCATTCTCCGCCCACCCGGACTTTGCACGGATCCGGGTGGGCGTTTTTTATGGGTCGTCGGCCTCCCGCTCGGCCCCGTCGAGCCCCGGCGTCTCTCCGTCCGTTTGCACCCGCGCCCGCAGGACGGGGAGTGCATCGGGATGCTGATCCTGCAGATAGCCGACCAGCGCCTCGCGAATTTCGCATCGCAGCTCCCACAGCTGCGGCGCATTCGCGGCGCTGGCTATGGCCCGGAGCTCGATGCTTCGATCGCCCGCGTCCGTGACGTGGAGCGCGCACGCGTCGCCGTCCCAGTAGTCGGAGGCCTCCACCACCCGCCGAAGCTCCTCCCGCACCGCCCCGACCGGCGTGCGATAATCGACGCGGAGAAACACCGATCCAATGAGGTCCGAGGAGGTGCGGGTCCAGTTCTGAAAGGGCTTCTCGATGAAGTGCGTAATCGGCAGCACGATGCGCCGACGATCCCACACCCGCACGACGACGTAGGTGAGGGTGATCTCTTCGACCCACCCAAACTCCCCCTCCGCAATCACCACGTCGTCCACCCGAATGGGCTGAGTGAGGGCGATCTGAATGCCGGCGATGAGGTCGGCGAGGGTGCGCTGCGCCGCGACGCCGATCACAATGCCCACGATGCCGGCCGACGCGAGGATGCCGGTGCCGATCTCGTGCAGCGGATCGTACTGCAGAAGCGCCACCGCCCCGGCCAGCACGACGACGATCGCCGTGGCAATTCGACGCAGAATTCGAACCTGCGTGACAATCTTCCGCGCCCGGAGGTTGTCCGGCACGTCGGTCGTGTAGTACCCCGAAACGGCCTCCTCCCCGGCGTACAGGACCGCAACAACGAGCCATGCGACCGCCCCGACGAGCACGACGAAGAGCCCTCCGTCGAGGAGCATTTCCACCTCCGACGGAAGCGCCGAGCGGGCCGCCGGAAGGGCGCCGTACACGAACAGGGTGGGGAGGAGAAGCCGAACGGGACCCGGCAGCCGACGCAGGAGGGCCCGGCTCAAATGGGGGATCTCCGCGGACGACCGAAGGACCCGACGCCCTCCCCGCACCAAAACGGCGTGGACCAGAAGACCGAGCAGTGCGGCGGCGGCGAGTATGCCGACGCCCCACAGCCAACTGCCTCCCGTCGCAATGAGCTGATCGAACGGTGCGTCTTCCATACTGAGCATTCATGTAGCAGGGGAGGTCGCGGGATGTCCACAACCAAACCCTTTTGGTCCGGGACCGCAAAAAAAGAGTGCCGGTGCC
>CAZCUZ010000158.1:0-5019 GCA_964502085.1 uncultured Salinivenus sp.
ATCGATCCTCGCTCTCGCGATACGATTCAAAATCAAAACGGACTCTCAGAATGACGCGGTGTTTCACGTTGGTGGTGAATTGGAGGCGCACCGGTGACTCGTCCGAACGTGTCCGGTCGTAAGTGACGGAGGGACGAGGGACTGACAAAAACCACGTGGATTCCGGCGGTCCCCGCAAAGAATAGTGGAGGCCCAACGAAATCTCTACTACGTTGTACAACCGCTGACGTTTATTCCACCGAAGTCCTTTTCCAGAACGGCGACGCGCTCCCGATCATGTCAAAATTCTCGTCGGCCGTGCCGGATCTGGGACGGTTCTGGACGATTGCCAACACGCTCAGCTTCAGTCGGATCGTGTTGGTGGTGCCCATTGCCGTCCTCCTCTGGCGCGACGGCCCGCTCGGGTGGCTTCTGGGCCTCACGGTCATCGCCATTTTCACGGACTGGATCGACGGGCGCGTGGCCCGGTGGACGCGCACGGTGTCCGAGTGGGGGAAGGTCATCGACCCGGTGGCCGACAAGGTGGCGGCCGTGCTCACCGTGTCGGTGCTCACGTTCCGACCGGCCGAGCCGCAGCTTCCCCTCTGGTTTTTCGGGGTCGTGGTGGGCCGCGACCTCCTCATCCTGGCCGGAGGCGCCTGGATCGCCCGGCGGTCGGGCAAGGTGCTCATGAGCGCCTGGGCGGGCAAGGCGGCCAGCCTCTGGCTCGCCCTCACGGTGCTGAGCATCATCTTGAAGGCCGACGCTCCCGTTCTCACCGTCTGCCTCTGGATGGCGACGGGCCTGTTCGTGTTCTCCTTCGCGGTGTACGTCGTGCGCTATCTGAACGCCGTCCGCCGGTCACCCCCGCCCCGAAATCCCTTGGCGTCCGACACCGCGGAGGCATCGACCGAGGACCGGGCGTCCGACGCCGTCACGCCTGGCGATTCGTCTGCCACGATCGCCGCCGGGCTCGGTCGGCTCCTGGGGCGCTCCCGCTGAACACGTCCGTCCGTTCACTGATTTTCTCCGCAGCAGGCTATCATCATGGGCTTTCTCGATCGCTTTACCAACCAGAACGACGAAGAGGAGCAGGAGAAGCTCGAGGAGGGGTTGGAGAAGACCCGAACCAGCTTCTTCGGCAAGATCGACCGCATGATTCGGGGCAAAGACTCCGTGGACGCGGAGCTGCTCGACGACCTCGAGGAGATCCTCGTCACCAGCGACGTGGGCGTGGACACCACGCTCGACGTCATCGATCACGTCGAGGAGCGGGTCGCTGCGGACCAGTACGTCTCCACCGAGGAGCTCAACGCCCTCATCCGCGACGAGATTGCGAAGCTCATGCTGGAGGGGGAGGAGGAGCGTCCGGTCGACTTCGACGCGCCGCTGCCCAACGAGCCGCACGTCATCATGGTCGTGGGCGTCAACGGCGTGGGCAAGACCACCACGATTGGGAAGATGGCCTATCGCTACCGGAAGGCCGGAAAGAGCGTGATCGTCGGCGCGGCAGACACGTTTCGGGCGGCGGCCATCGAGCAGCTCGAAATTTGGGCCGACCGGGCGGAGGTGCCCATCATCAAGCAGCAGCACGGCTCCGATCCGGCGGCGGTGGCCTATGACACCGTCGAGGCGGCCCAGGCCCGGGACGCGGACGTCGTGATCATCGACACCGCCGGCCGCCTGCACACGAAGGGCGGGCTCATGGACGAACTGGCCAAGATGCGGCGGGTGATGGGCAAGAAGATGGAGAGTGCACCGCACGAGGTGCTTCTGGTGCTGGATGCGTCAACCGGACAGAATGCCTTGCGTCAGGCGGAGGAGTTTATCGAGAGCGTGGACGTGACGGGGCTCGTGCTCACGAAACTCGACGGGACGGCGAAGGGCGGCGTCGTGATCGGCGTCTCGCACCAGTTTCAGGTGCCGGTCAAGTACATCGGAGTAGGAGAGGGCATCGAGGACCTGCAGGTGTTCGACCGCAAGGGGTTCGTCGAGGGACTGTTTAAAGGAGTGGCGTGAGGGCGGTGAGCGTTCGGCGTTGTGCGTTGAGGGGTAAGGGTTGGGCGTTTCGCGTGATGCGTGATCCGCGAATTGTAGAAGGGAGGAAAGGTGGATTCGTGAGTCACGAATCACGGGTCCTCCGGGAGAGGTCATTCATCATTCGCAACCGCGGCAATTGCATCGTAGCACTGGCAGACGAGCGCTGCCCGTGTTCGGGGCAAAACGCCCCTACTCCCCTGCTCCCACGCTTCTTTTCTCCCGAGCGTTCTGCTCAGAGTGGTCCGTTCAGGGCAACAGAGCCTCCATTCGGGATACTGGATTTTTAACTTACAATCGCCCTGCATTTGCAACTCGACACTCGCAATTCGACCATGAGGATTGTATTCATGGGCACGCCGGCGTTTGCGGTGCCCTCACTTACGAAGCTCGTCGAGGCCGGGTATCCGCCGGTGGCCGTCGCCACGGGACCGGACCGTCCGCGGGGGCGGGGGCAGGAGGTGACGCCGACGCCCGTGAAGGCCGCTGCGCAGGAGGCGGGCATTGACCGCATCCTGCAGCCCGAAGACGTAACGGACGACGCCTTTGCCGAAGCCGTTGCGGCGCTCGAGCCGGACGTCATCGCCGTGGTCGCGTACAAAATTCTCCCGCCGACGGTCTTCACGACGGCTGCGGAGGGG
Source organism: uncultured Salinivenus sp. (assembly GCA_964502085.1). GTDB lineage: Bacteria > Bacteroidota > Rhodothermia > Rhodothermales > Salinibacteraceae > Salinibacter. Next base: position 2,658 of record CAZCUZ010000158.1, read on the forward strand.
GCGTTTAATCTGCACGGTTCTCTTTTGCCGAAGTATCGAGGGGCTGCTCCCATTAACCACGCCATCATGAACGGGGAGACGACGACGGGCGTCACGACGTTCTTCCTGGAGCCGTCCGTCGACACGGGAGACATTATTCTTCAGGAGGAACTCTCAGTCGGGCCCAACGAGACGGCCGGGGAGGTGCACGACCGGATGAAGGAGCTCGGCGGGGACGTGGTGGTCGAGACGGTCCGACAGATCGAGGCGGGGACCGTGGATCCCCGGCCTCAGGACGACAGTGGGGCGACCCCCGCGCCCAAAATTCACGACGACGACTGCCGCATTCCCTGGTCCGAGACGGGGGAGGACGTGCACAACCACATTCGGGGCCTTTCTCCGTACCCCGGGGCGTGGACGATGCACGACGACACCCGGCTCAAGCTCTACCGGACGCGTCGGGCCGAGGGGGACGGGGCGCCCGGCGAGGTGATCGAGGCGAGCGACCGGCTTCGGGTGGCCTGTGGGGACGGGGCCGTGGAGGTGCTGACGATTCAACAGCCGGGCAAACGGCGACTCGACGCCGCCGACTTTCTGAACGGATACGCGCTCGAAGACGGAGACCGTTTGGGCGCCCGATAATCGGTCTCATTCCTTGTGGGAGAGGCCGGGAGACAGGGGGCAGGATCGGTCGTGAGCCGCACGTCGCACTCATCATCGCTACCGACGGGCAACGACTCTTTTCTCATGTCCTCGCCGTCCGCCGCGACGCTCTCTCCTCCGTTCCTCGCCGACGAGGCGTTCGTCGACGCGCCCGAGGCGATCGGGGATCACGCGCCCCCCGACTCCGATCGGCTCCGGCAGCGGGCCCGGACGCTGCTTCGGGAGCGGATGGGGGCGGACGCGTCCTCGGCGGCCACGGCCTACGCCTGCGGCACCGTGGGTGTGCAGGCCGACCAGACGCACTATTCCGGCGGCTTCGGGCTCTTTCTGCCGCTGCGACACGGGGTGGCCGTGGCGGCCCGGCCGGCGGACCGCGTGCGCGTGACGGGGGCTGGGGCGGAGGAGACGTGGACGGACGAGGCGTCGTCGCCTCCCCCGTGGGTCGTCGTCGTGCAGCGCGTGGTGCAGGCACTGCTGGCAGACCGGGCGATCGAGGTGGCGGTGGTGAGCACCGTACCCGACGTGTGCCGGGACGGGGCCCTCGCGGCCCTCGCCGTGGCGGTGATGTGGGTCGTGCGGGCCCTCGACGTCACGACGACCGTAAATTTAGACAGAATCGAGAGCCTGCGGGACGACCTCATCCCCCTGCTGGCGGCCGAAGTGGGTGCGGCCATTGATCGGCCATACAGTACCGGATATCTGCTGGCGACCGCGGCGGGCACGGAGCCTCCGTTTACGCTCGTCGACACGACCACCCGCGAGCATTTGCCGGTCGAGACCGAGGCGCGCACTGCTCTGCGATGGGCCGTGGTGGATCCGGGAGGAGAGAAAGGCCGCGATGCCGCCTTTCATCGCCGGCGGCACGAGCAGGCCGAGGACTCGCTCCGGATGCTGCGGGAGAATGGATTCGAGGGGCTGGAGGCCTTCCGGGATCTGGAGCATCGGGATCTCGACGCCGCCACCGAGGTCCTGCCGGAGGCGCTGCGGCCGGTCGTTCGGCACCTCGTCACGGAGAATCGGCGGGTGCAAAAACACGTCGCCGCCATGCGTCGCTCCGACTGGCAGATGATCGGGGCGCTGCTCCTCATGTCGCACGCCTCGCAGCGCGATCAATGGGACAGCACCACAGTGGCCGCCGACGCCGTCGTGGCGGAGGCCGAGGCGCGAACCCACGACGGGCTCTACGGGGCCTGCATGACGGGCCGGGCGGGGGCGGTTCTCGTCGTCGGGCGGCCCCGGGGCTTTGGACGAGAGCTCGCTCGTTTGTCCGAGGCGGTGAACGCCACTCTCGGGCACGCGCCCCGCTTCCTGGCTCCCTGACGAGACTGAGACGCGACTCGGGTCCTCTATCCGCCGGGGACGCAGATGTCAACCACCACCGCCGTCGTCCGTTAGAAGAGGCGTCCTTTCGGCAAGGGGGGTAGACGGACCGATTCCCTCCATCCACAATTTCTCCGGACTGGGATGCCCGAACACGACCTCTCGGACGTGAAGGACCGTATTTCGACGGAGAGCGCCTTCGTCGACGACCTGCTCAGCGAGATTGGGCGGGTGGTTGTGGGACAGCGCTACATGATCGAGCGCCTTCTGATCGGGCTTCTGGCCGACGGCCACGTGCTGCTGGAAGGGGTGCCCGGCCTCGCAAAGACGCTCACGGTGAGTGCCCTGTCCGAGGCCATCGGGACGGACTTTCAGCGCATCCAGTTTACCCCGGATCTTT
>CAZCUZ010000159.1:0-4989 GCA_964502085.1 uncultured Salinivenus sp.
TGCGGCGCTACATCGGGCCGGCCATCATGTACGTCACGCGGTCGCTCGTGATGGTACTGGTGGCGATGGGGGCGATGTTCGTCATTTCGCCCCGGCTCACACTCTACGCCCTGCTGCCCATGCCGCTGCTGGCGATCTCCGTCTTCTTCATGGCGCAGATGGTGCACCACCGGAGCGAGAAGCTGCAGGAGCAGTACTCGACGCTCACGAGCCGTGTGCAGGAGGCGCTCTCCGGCATTCGGGTGCTGAAGGCGTACACCCGGGAGGAGGCCGAGGCGGAGGCCTTCGAGGAGGAGAGCGAGCACTACAAGTGGCGAAACCTGGACCTGGCACTGGTCGAGTCGGCCTGGCGGCCTTCGTTTTTGTTGCTGGTGGGCATCTCCACGATCATCGTGGTGTGGATGGGGGGGCGTCTCGTGGCCGAGGGGGTCATCACGATCGGGAATATTGCCGAATACATCATCTACATCAACATGATGACGTGGCCGGTGGCGTCGCTCGGCTTCGTGATTACGATGATCCAGCGGGCCTCGGCTTCGGTCATTCGTCTTCAGAAGATCATGGATACCGAACCGGCCATTGACGACGGGCCGCAGACGATTCCCTCGATTCAGTCCATCGAGGGCCGCATTACGTTCGAGGACGTCTGGTACCAGTACGACGGGGAGGACGAGCCCGCGCTGCGCGGGGTCAGCTTCGACCTGCCGGCCGACGGCACGCTCGCCATCGTGGGACGGACCGGTTCCGGCAAGAGTACCCTCGTTCGCATGATTCCGCGCTTACTGGATCCGGACCGCGGACGCGTGCTCGTGGACGGGCGCGACGCGACCACCATTCCGCTCGATACGCTGCGCGAGCACATCGGCTACGTGCCGCAGGACGTCTTTCTCTTCAGCGAGACGGTGGCCAACAACATTGCGTTTGGCGACCTCGGGGCCGAGCGCGCGGCAATTCGGACAGCCGCTGAGGAAGCCGATCTGCTAGACAACGTCGAGGACTTTCCCGACGGATTCGACACGTACGTCGGTGAGCGCGGAATCACGCTGTCCGGCGGGCAGAAGCAGCGCACGTCGATTGCCCGGGCCCTCATCCGAGATCCACGGATTCTCATTTTCGACGACGCCCTCTCGGCGGTGGACACGGGCACGGAGCGCAACATTCTGCGGTCGCTGCGGGAGCGGCAGGGCAGCCATACGCTCGTCATCGTGAGCCATCGTCTCAGCGCCGTGCAGGACGCCGACGTAATCCTGGTCATGGAGCACGGAGAGGTCGTGCAGCGCGGCACCCACGACGCGCTGGTGGACGAGGAGGGGCTCTACGCGGACCTCTACGAGAAGCAGCTGCTGGAGGAGGAGATCGAGGCACTTTGAGCGCCGACGGCTCCTACACGGAGTCGGTGTCCACGGGTCTGCGAACGGTTGAGAAGAGAAGGGGCGGAGAGAATCGTCCTACGACGCGTCACGAATATCGTTGGCTGCGCCGGGCATTCGTTACAGCCCGGGTCAGGAACCTCCGGAGGCACACCACGTGCGCCTCGCGGATTGCTGTTTCTCACCAACGTCTTCTTGCCGTTTCATGTCGATTCGAACTGGAGGTTTGCGCTGGATCCTGTGGGGGAGCGGCGGTCTTTTGCTGGCGGTCCTTGTCGTCGTCGGTCTTCGTGCCGGGATGCTGGAGAGCCGGCAAGTGGCGCCGACGGACTCCGTGCGGGTGACGGTGCCGCCGGACGCGCCGCAGCGCCTGGCGGAGGCGCTTCGGTATCGAACCGTCACGCAGCGGGACCCGGCGGATCTCGACAGTGCGGCCTACCGCGATCTCTATCGGCACCTGGAGGCCGCGTTTCCCGCCGTACACCGGCAGCTCGACACAACGCACGTCAACGACCTCAGTCGCCTCTACACCTGGGAGGGGCAGGACCCGACGAAGGCGCCGATCGTCCTGATGGCGCACGTGGACGTGGTGCCGGTCGAGCCGGGGACGAAGGACGAGTGGGCGCACGAGCCCTTCGGGGGCACCATTGCCGACGGGGCGATTTGGGGGCGCGGGGCCCTCGACGACAAGGCCAGCGTCCTCGCCATCCTGGAGGCCGTCTCCACATTCCTTCGGAACGACGAGCAACTGTCGCGGACCGTCCACATTGCCATCGGGCACGACGAGGAGGTGGGCGGTCCCCGCGGGGCGCGGGCTCTCGCCGATCGCATTACTGCGGACGGGACCTCCCCCGCGCTCGTCATTGATGAGGGAGGGGCCATCACGAAGGGGGCGCTTCCGGGCCTGGATCGACCGTTGGCCGTGGTGGGCATCGCCGAGAAGGGCTACCTGAGCGTGGAACTGGAAGCCGAGGCTCCGGGCGGCCACTCGTCCGCCCCGCCCGACACGACGAGCATCGAGATCCTGAACGAGGCGCTGGCCCGACTCCTGGAGGAGCCGCTGCCCGCCCGGCTGGACGGCGTGATGGGGCAGACGCTGGCGTACGTGGCTCCGGAGATGAACTTTCCCATGCGGCTGGCCCTCGCAAACCAGTGGGGGACGGCCCCCGCGATCACGTGGGCGCTCGGCCAGGAGCCCGCCACGGAGGCCGCCATCCGGACCGTGCAGGTGCCCACGCGCCTCGACGCCGGGGTCAAGGACAACGTCATTCCGTCCAGCGCCCGGGCCACGGTCAACTACCGCATCCTGCCGAGCCAGTCGGTCGACGAGGTGCTGCAGTACATTCGCACGACGACGGAGGGGTTGCCGATCGCGATCGAGACGGGGCAGGCCAGCGATCCGACGCCGGTGTCGTCGGTTGACGGCGCGCCGTTTCGCACGCTGCAGCGCACGATCCGGGAGGTGACGTCCGACCGCGTCGTGGTGGCGCCCTACCTCGTGCCCGGCGCCACCGACAGTCGCCACTATGCCTCGGCCACCGAGCACGTCTACCGCTTCCTGCCCTACATCCTGACGACCGAGGACCGCGGCCTCATCCACGGGACCGACGAGCACATTTCCGTGGACGACTACGAGACGATGATTCAGTTCTACGTCCAGCTTCTCCGCAACGCCGAGGCCCTTCCGGTCGAGGGCTGATGCTGGAGCAGGCAGACTTTGGCTCTCCGGAAGGCTGAATTCCGAATGCGGCGGATCAGTGGCTACGAGGATCTTCCCGAGTTGAAAAGCGCTCTGAAGGAGGTGACATTAGACGAGAACTGACAGTTGAGGGAAAGAATCCTTCTCTCCTTGTTTCAACTAAACTTGCATACTCGCCTCACTATCAGTGCCAGTGGGGAAGTAAATTATCAATTTTCCGAAATATAGGCTGGTCCTTACAATTCGTCGACATAACCCAGCGCTTCAGTTGAAAATGGGCTGGAGTCGTTTTCGGGCGAGTTCAGGGAAGCGGGCTGTGCTGTGTTGGTCGAGAGTGGCGACACTGCTGGATGGAAACGTCGATCGAGGTGGTCGTTCTGCCAAGTCAGATTCTGCCAAACGGTTTTCTTCCCATTGCAGCTGATCTTTCTCGTTAAATAGTCTTCGATGGGGGACGGAAACGTCTGCTTCATTGGGCGTTAAAGAACAAAACCACCACTGATTCTACTGACGCCATGAAAACGCTCACGATTCAGTTGTCCGACGAGACGGCCGACCGCCTGGAGCGGCTCGCTGACCAATTCGGAATGTCTTTGGAAGAGGTTGCGCAGGTGAGCATTGACGATCAGATCAAACGATTAGGCCGTGAGTACGAAGACGCCGCTGAGCAGGTCTTGTCAAAAAACGCTGAGCTCTATCGATGTCTTTCGTAGCTTTGGATTGCCAGAACCACTTCTGTAGCTGGTGAGTGTTGTGCGATACTTGAGTGTCACTGAAGTGCTTGACCTCCATCGGCGTCTGATCGAGCAATCGGGAGGGAGCTCGGGACTTCGTGAGCGGAGCGCTCGGATTTGCTCTGATCCAAAATCATCCGTTTGTGGATGGAAACAAGCGGACGGGTCACGCTTCGATGGACGTGTTCTTACGGCTAAACGGCTGGGAAATCGATGCCCCCGTGGACGAACAGGAACGACGTATGATAGAGGTGGCGGATGGAACGGTAGAACGAGACGAGTTGGCGGAGTGGATTTCTGTTCACATCGAACGTTTTCAAGCTCCGGAGCTGTAAGGGGCTTTGATAGAATAGACTGGGCACATAGCCCGCCCACTCTTAGGAATTATCTCAAAAGACGTAGACGTGTAAACGCCGACGCACTGGAGGAATCGGCGATGTGCGAGGATCGCCGCTGTCGAGCAATACCGGCATCACAGCCCGTATCATTCGACCGTTTTGAGATAATTCCTTATTACGCCAAAGGCAAGTAAAAGGAGCGAATCCACCTGAATCCGGGGTGCCATCGCCGTCGAACACCCCTGATGGGAGAGAATGGCGTCGCCCACCACGGGGCACGGCGTGAGGAACAGAAGACCCCGCTGGTAAACGGCGCCGGCTCCGCTGAAGATCGGTTCGCCACGCTATCCGAAGAGCAGCTGCACCACGTAGACCGAGGCCAGGAAGCCGACGAAGTCTGCGAAGAGGCCGGCGGGCACGGCGTGGCGCGTGTCGCGGATGTTGACGGCCCCGAAGTAGACGGCGATCACGTAGAAGGTGGTTTCCGTCGACCCGAACATCGTGGCCGCCATCTTTACGATCAGCGAGTCTTCCCCGTACTGGTTGATCATGTCCGCCACGATTCCCGCCGAGCCGGAGCCCGTCAGTGGCCGCACGATGCCCATCGGCAGCACCTCGGCGGGCACGCCGATGGCGCCGAGCACCGGATCGAGCGCATTCACGAGAAACTCCATGGCCCCGGAGGCCCGAAACATCCCGATGGCGAAGAGGATCGCGATGAGGTACGGGATGATGGTCACGGCCACGTCGAACCCCTCTTTGGCCCCTTCCACGAACACCTCGTAGACGGGCACGCCCTTGATGAGGCCGTAGAGCGGAAAGCCGACCAGGAGGCTCGGCAGGACGAA
>CAZCUZ010000160.1:0-4922 GCA_964502085.1 uncultured Salinivenus sp.
CGCCTCGGCGTACTCGGAGGGAGACTGCCCGACGTGCTCCCGGAAGCTGCGGCTGAAGTAGGAGAGGCTGCTGAACCCGACAGCGTAGGCGACCTCGCTGACCGTCCCTTCCCGTTCCCGGAGCAGACGAGCGCCGTGCTCGATCCGCACCTGCTGGATGAAGGCCGAGGGGGGAATGTCGGCCTGGTCTTTGAGCCGGCGGTAGAGGGTGGACCGGCTCACGGCCACGGCGCTCGCCAGCTGCTCGACGTCGAGGTCCGGATCGGCCAGTCGGTCCTCGACGGCCGCTCGCACCTCGCGGACGAAGGCCGGCTCCTCGTTCGAGGCCGTCGGCACCACGAGCTCGGGCGGAGCCGCATCCGGGGCCCGGTCGCCGCCGCGATCGTCGTCGGACGCCCCGTCGCCGGCCTGCCCGTCCCCGCTCCGCCGGCGCAGCTCCTCGCGAATGCGACGCCACAGCCGCTCCTGCACGCTGATCATGCCGTCCACACGGGCCCGCAGCACGTCGGCGTCGAACGGTTTGGTCACGTAGTCGTCCGCCCCCACCTCCAGCCCCGTCACCTCGTCGCTCGTCTCAGCCCGGGCGGTCACCATGATGACGGGAATCGCCTCCGTCTCGGGGTCGTCCTTGAGGCGGCGCGTCATCTCGTGCCCGTCCACCGACGGCATCATCACGTCCGCCAAAATCACGTCCGGCAACTGCTCGCGGGCCGCGTCCAGCCCCTCCGCCCCGTCGGCCGCCGCGATCACCGCGTAGTCCGGTGCCAGCACCGAGCGTACGTACCGACGCACGTCGGCGTTGTCGTCCACGACGAGGACCAGCTTGGAGTGATCATTTGAGTCCGTTTGAGATTGGTCGACGGGCGGACGGGCCGCACTGGGCGTCGTGCCTCTTTCAGAAGGAGACGTGGATCGAGACTCGAGGATCGATGGAGAGGAGGCGGACGAGGACGTACGGTCGTCTTCGGAGAACTCGATTGATTCCACCTCCTCGGAGGGCCGTGAATCGGCGAGCTGATCGTCGGGAAGGGGGGCACGGCCGCGCGGAAGACGGAGGGTGATCGTGGTGCCCTCTCCCTCTGCACTGTCGAGGGTGATGGTGCCGCCGTGCAGGTCGACCAGGTCCTTCGCAAAGGCCAATCCGATGCCGGCCCCTTCCTGCTCCCGCGTCGTCGAATCGTCGACCTGTCGAAACCGGTCAAAGACGACCGCCTGCTTCTCCTCGGGGATGCCCGGGCCGGTGTCGCGCACGGAGAGGTCGACGGCGTCGGCTCGTTCGGTGACGCGGACCTCGACGCGCCCGTCCGCCGGCGTGAACTTGATTGCGTTCGACAGCAGGTTCTCGAGAATGTGCTCCAGGGCCTCCCGATCCACGTACACGGGATCTCCGTTGTCCTGTTGTTCGACCGCGACGGTGAGTGTGAGTCCCTGCCGTTCCGCGAAGGGCTCGAACGTGCGAACGACGCGGGTCGCTTCCGCCCCGAGGTCCGTGGCGCGAGCCGTGATCTCGTAGGTCCCCGCGTCCATGCGAGCCAGGCCCAGGAGCTGGTCCACGAGGCGCTGCAGACGCGCGGTGTTGCGCTCGGCGAGGGCCAGCTGCTCGGCGCCCTCGCTCGGCTCGAGGGTGCCGCGCTCCAGGGCCGCGCGCACCTCCTGCATGGGGCCGCGGATGAGGGTGAGCGGCGTCCGAAACTCGTGGGTTATGTTCGCGAAGAAGCGGCTCTTGGCCTCGTCCAGCTCCCGGAGGCGCTCGTTTTTCCGCTGAATCTCCTCGGTGCGCTCGGCAACGGTCTCTTCCAGCTCCTCCTGCCGCCGCCGCAGCCGACGGGTGCGCCACTGGACGGCCCCACCGACCAGGCCGAGGGCCAGCAGGCCGTACAGGCCGTAGGCCCACCACGTGCGGTACCAGGGCGGAAGGACGGTAAACGAATACTGGGCCGTGCGGGTCGTGTCGCCGTACGCGGTCCGGGCCCGCACGGAAACCGTGACCGGGCCCGGCGACAGGTTCGGCAGCTCGCGCTCCGTTCGAGGGGTCCAGTCCGACCATTCCTCCGATCGGTTCGAGAGGCGATACTGATACTCGATGCCCGCCGGGTGGGCGAGGCTCGGGGTCCCGTAGGCCAGCCGCACGCCGTTGTCGGCGTACGAAAGGGCCGGCGCGCGATCGGCCGTCCCCCGAACGGCGAGGAGCGAATCGGTGCCGAACACGCGAGCCTCCCGGAGGCGAACCGCGGGCGGCGACCCCGACCGCTCCGTCCCGGGCGTGTAGCGCAGGAGCTCCTCCTCCGTCCCGATCCAGAGGCGCCGTCCCTCCTCCGCCTGAAGCACCTGCATCTCGCGATCGCGGAGCCGATGCAGCGGCCCCGGCGCCCACCGCCACGTCGTGTCGCGACGCACCCAGCGGCCCGGCCCCCATCCCGTAATCCCCCACGCCACATCTTCGCCAACCGTTTTCAGCCGGACGACGCCCTCATTTGAGCGCAGAGGCGGCATCTCGACCGTCGACATCGGCTCGAAGTGCGGCGACGGCGCCTCCACGAAGCGCATCAGGCCCGTGCTGGTCCCAAACACCAGCTCCTCGTTCCACCGCTGCGGGTCGACGCGGTCGGACGGCAGGCCGTGCTCGGACCCGAAGTGGTCCACGGTCGTCGAGTCGAGGGGATCGCCCAGGCGGACCCGGTACACGCCGTCGAACGCCGTCCCGACCCAGAGCGTGCCGTCGTCCGCTTCTGCGAGCGTTCGGGCCTCCGTGTCGAGCCCCGGCACCTGCGGCCCCACACTCCACCCCTCGTCCGTCCGCCGCACGAGACGCACGCCCCGTCCCGTCGCCGCGTAGACCCGCGCAGAATCCTCCCGGGACCGAAGCGTCCCGTACACGTGATCGACGTCGAAGAGGCGCCGCACCGTTCCGTCCGGCCCAATTCGGTTCAGTCCTCGAACGGTGCCAACCAGCAGATCCTCGCCCACGGAGAGCAGCGTCCAACTCTGGGTGTTGATGCCTCGCTCGGGCACCATCGCGAGGGTGTCGGCCGACACCCGCCGGCGCGAGAGATTATGAAGAGTGGACACGTACAGTGCCCCCAGGTGCCGCGCCACGGCCGTAAACGTTCCCTCCAGCCCCATTAGGGCCCCCGATTCAGTAAAGGGCGCGCCGCGATCGTACCGCACCAACCCTCCGTCCAGAAGCGCCCACAGCCCGCCCTCACGGTCCGCGTACACCCCCGAAACCGCCGCCTCCCGAGGCGTGAGCCGCCGCCGCAGCGTGCCGTCCGGGGCAAAGAGCAGAAGCCCCACGTCGACGGTCGCAATGGCGATTGTGCCGTCCGGAAGCACCGTGGCGCGATGGATCCACGCCGACCGAATCAAGTCGGGCACGTCGGTCTGGAGCCGTCGAAAGGAGCGTCCCTCCCGCACGAACAGACCGTCGTACGTCCCCACGACGAGCCCGTGCCGGGGGTGCGGCCGCACGAAGATGACGCTCCGATCCGCCAACTCCTCGCCCCCGGGCACGAGCCGCAGCGAGTCGTCCTGCACGGCCATCAGGCCGCGGCCCGGCACGCCCGCAAAAAAGGTGTCGCGGGCCGCTCCTCCCTGATTGAACTCCGTCCCCTCGGGTGGAGCCCAGGACCGCATCGACTGCGCCTCCGGATCCCACCGGAAGACCCGACGATACGTGTGAAAGTACACGCCCTCGCTGGTCGTCTCCGTCCGCCAGACGTCCGTGAACAACCGGTGCGCCTCGGGCACGTGATCGAGCAGGGAGACGTAGTGCCGCCGCCCGGTCGAGTCGCGGCGCAGCACGCCGAACTCTCGTTTGGCTCCCACGAATACCCGGCCGTGCTCGTCGGCAGCCACCGAGCGGACGAGGCTCCGATTGGCGGGAAGAATCGTGCGCCACGTGTGCCCGTCGTAGACGAGGACGCCGTCGGTGTTGGCCACGTAGAACGTGCCGCTCGTGTCCTGCGCGGCGTCCCAGTTTTGCTTGTGGGCGTCGTAGGCGTCCGGCCCCACGTAGCGCTGCGGCCACGGCCCCGCCTCGGGGGCGGACCGGATCGACGCCAACGACCGGGTCGAGTCGGACCGAGACGACTGGCCCCGCACCGCCGGCCCGTCGAAGAGCCCAACGAGCACGACGAGCAAGACCGCCCAAAAAGCAGGCCTGCCTCGAAGCGGGGCGCGCATGACAGACGTCACAATCCGATGGGACACTGGTAGGTCGAGGGAACAACAGTGTACCAAACGCGCCCCTTTATTCCTAAAAACGGGGCAAAATGCCGTCTCTCTCATCACCCCGTCCCTCTTCCACTCCTCTCCCACACCAGACCGCTAGGGTGCACCGAGCCCGAACGGCTGCGTATAGGTCAGCGCGCCGTCGCTTCGAATCTCCGCACGGAGGTAGGTGCTCAGCCCATCCGTTTCGTCGAGAGAAATGCGATTCCCTTCGGCGACGACCTCGCCCCGGCTGGAAATCCACTCCACCTGACTGCCGTCGACGGACGTGCCGGCCACCTCCGCGGTGACCGTGAGCGCATTGGCGTCCCGATCGTACGACACGTCCGTAATCCTCGGCGTGCGGTTCAGGTCCTGCTCCGCCTCGGGGTGGGTCGTCACCGTGCTAAAGTAGAACTGGCCGCTTTCAAGCGCCTTGCGGACGGTCGACCGAGACAGCGTTTGAAGCGGAAACCAGCTGGCGTTGAGGCCAATGTGATGCTCTCCGTGGCTGTCGTCGTTGGCAAAGCCCCACACCGGCCGCTCCGGCATAAGCTCTTCGAGGAGGGCATCCCACAGCCGCCGGTCCCAGGGGTAACGGTCGGTCTGGTTGTGTACCTCCATGCCCACCAGCGCGTCGTACCGGTAAAACAGGCCCATGTACTTCGCGAGGGCGTCGTCGGGCACGCGGTCGTCGCCCGGCTCCCAGTACC
>CAZCUZ010000161.1:0-4918 GCA_964502085.1 uncultured Salinivenus sp.
AGAGCAAGCTGACGGACAGGGAGATACGTTGCAGCGGATGAGAACAGGTTCCAGACAAAGGCACCAAACAAAAACGCCCGCTCAGGCGCTAGCCGAGGCGGGCGTTCAATTTACCGAGGTCCTCCCTTCGAAGGACCTATAGAACCGGACTTTTACGGCTACCCTCGTCGTAGTGTTAGGAAACCTGAGTTGTCGGAAACGTCCTCACCGCTCACCTTGCGGTCACGGGTTTCTTGTGAGCGAGCACGTTTGTTTGGTTAGTTCCGGGCGGCCGCCTTGGCTTCTTTCTTGGCAAGCTTGACGCGAACGGTTTCTGCGCGGCGAACATCCTCAATCGAGAAGGTTTTGTTGCGCATCGCCCTTTCGGTGAGCTCGGGGTACTTCTCCAGGTAGAACGCGGCAAGGGACCGCTGTGTGGTCTTGTTTACCCGGTTGGATTGCTGGCTGGAACGGTCGCTGCTCTCGGCGGCAAGCTGCTCGAGGGCCTCATCGCTGCCAATGTTGATAAGCGCCGAGAGCGCCAGCAGTCGGTGACCGTCGGCCGGACCGCTGCGGTAGGCCTTCATCAGGTCGGGAACGAGGGCATCTAGGTCTATCGCCGTACCGACGCCGCTCTCGTTCTCGACGCGAAGCATCTTGTCGGGAATCGAGAGGAAACTTATCGTACACGAGGCCTCGCATTTGCTCAGCACGATGACGTCGAGTAAGGCGTTTTGCTGACGCGTCGCGTCGTTGGAGCTCATTTCGGTGCGAAGGTGCTTGAGGAGGCTCGGGGGGTCGGAAAAGGCCGATAGGGGCGCGGCGGCAAGGGGGGCGCCGAGCAGGGTTCCGGCGAGGGCCAAAAGGAGCAGGACCCGCGGGGAAAACGTTTGAAAACGGTTCATAAGAAGATACATTTGGGTTTCTGGGGAGAGAGAACCGGCAAACCAGTTCTCTCAGAAGGCTCTCTCCGTGATTCGAGGGAAGGCAACGAGCAAAGCGCGTGGTGTAGAGGGACTCGGGGGAAGAGCAATCCGCTCTTTGCAACTCTCTCTTTCGATCTGGTCAAGGTGGTTAGCACTTCGGTCTGGCTCGCACGTCTGTGCGGCTCGCTGCTCAATTCGCAGCGTTCCGTTCGATGGGAGAAAAACCAGCAACAGTATAGCTCGCATCTCCGATCTCGATGTGGGACGGCAGGCTGCGATCGTGATCTCGAAGAGCGCCTGTTGTGATGGTCCCGTGGCGTAGCCAGGGATGCGCCGGGCGACATCCCGTCCCCAAGGAGATAAAAAGAAACGGCAACTTGTAGAGCTTATCTCCTGCTGTCGTTGCCAAAGATTCCGTTCTCGTCCCAACGTTTTCATCGTCGCCCTTTTTGTAGGTACAGAAAACCGTCCCCCACTTCTCGGAGGACGGTTTTCCTGAAAGAACGGGCTCCTCGGGAGAACAGAAACGTGCCCCCGACCGCTACGGAATTTCCACCGTGGCGCTCCCCGGAACGAGGGCGTTTTTCGTCGCCCAGAGCGTTCCGTCTTTGCCGAACGTGATCGCGGTCAGGATCGGAATGCCCGAGGCGCGTTCGGCGCATGACTTTGCCCTCAGATCGCAGGCGTTGACTGTGCCCCCAGCAATCTTCGGGGGATCGATCTCCAGTGCGTACCAGCTGTTTTCGTCAAGCTCAACGACGTGGAGCGTGCCGTTGTCGTCGAACCGGAGGTCGATAATAGAGGTAAACCCGCCGTCGAACACTTTCACGCAGTCGGGGCTGCTTCCACATTCGGCCCCTGAGGCATCCGGAGCAATCTTCCAGATGTTCGACTCGTCGGTCGGGGCGGGGAGGCCCTTCAGCTCCCCGACGTAGTAGTGGCCGTCCGGTCCGACGGCAATGCTCGTCGGCACCGCCTGAGCCGGCACCATCTCCGGAAGTTCGCAAGTGTCCGAAGGACTCTCCGGACACCCGACGAGATCTTTGATGTTCGCTGTCGGGACGGGCTCATTCGGAAATACAGCGAGCACCTCCACGTTGCCCCTATTGTCGACACGAAGCAGATCGTTGCCTCCTGCGTCTGCGACGAGAGCCGCACGTCCGCCGAGCGACTGGACGTCGAATGGATTGGAGTCGATCAAGTCCTCCCCATCGGGGTTGTTCTCGGCTTCGAAGGCGAACAGATCGGCAATGAGCCGGTTTTTCCCTTTCGTTGCGCGGTACAGCGCCTGGCCCGTGTCGTCACCGGGGGCGCCCGTGAGGCCCTTCAGGGCCCACACCGATCCCCGGCCGAGTGGGCTCACGTCGGCGACGCCCGGAAGCGGAATGTCGGTGGTCCCGTCGAGCGTGGCGATGCCGGCCCCGGCGTCGGCCACCAGAATGTCACCGTTCGGGGCGGTGGCGAGACCGAAGAGCGGGCTGGAAAACCCGGAAGACGAGGCCTCGTGCGTGTCTTTGGAGCGCATGGGCCCGGCCGTGCTCGCACTTCCGTTGAGGACAGAGGCCGGATCAGGGAGCTGATCGGACCGAGCCTGCGTCGCGGAGGGGCCGGCCGCAGTGCCCTCCGAGGTTGGTGTGATCGCGGTGTCTTCGCATCCGATGAGGGCGATTGAAAGAAGAGCGACGAGAATGGCACCGAGGGAACGAGTCATGGGCTCATGCCGCGGGGCGCGGCTTGTCTATGAGGAATCAGTACATGCCGGTCGATCGTGTTGTCAAGTGCTTCTGAGATGCGATTTCGAGCCACTCGATCAAGGAGAGAGCAGCACAAACAAGAAACGCCAGCGGTGCAGAGAGACCCACCGCAGGTACTGTTACCTTCGCGTTACGTGAGGAAACGTCCCTTGTAGCTACGGATCGGCTTCCGGGAAGCGAAAAGATGACAGCAGCCGTCTCCAGACAGCGTCTCTCTTGGAGAGCTACGACCTCGTTCCAGGTCCGAAAGTAGACTCGCCTGAGAATCTAAGGAATGTCCTCCGTACTTCTGGTCAATGGTGCTAACCCACGCACCGCCAACGACAGGCATTACATCCACACGCGGAGGGAGGCCAACTCCTCGGCGAGGGCCTCTATTTCATCGGGCGAGTGGGTTCCCCGGTTGGTGACGATGCCCCCCGTCACGAGGTCCGGCGGGGTTTCGTCGAAGCGCGGGGCGGAGACGTGCAGGGGGGCGGGGCCGTCGTACACTGTTCGCGGATCGGCCTCCTCGGTGGGGGAGTGATCGTCGACCGAGATTTTGTCGGTCGCACAGGCGACGGTGAACGGGACGTCTTCGCGGCGAGCGGCAAGGGCGGCGCTCCGGGTGCCGACTTTGTTGACGACGGTGCCGGACGGGTCCAGGGTGTCGGCGCCGACGAGGACCCGTTCGATCTCGGCGTCTTCGAGAATGGAGGCAAGGGCGGCGTCGGGGACGAGGGTGACCTCGATATCGTCGTTCGCCAGCGTCTCGGCGACGCCTATGCCCTCACCGCCGGGCCGCGACTCGGCCACGACGACCGAGGGAGCAGGCTCGGCGGCCCGAAGGGCCTCCAGGACGGTGCCGGAGCGGGAGAGCGTGAGCACTCGCTCCCCGGCAACCTGATCGGCGGCGCGGCGCGCCGTGCCCGCGTCGGCGTCCAGGGCCTGTCCGATGGCGTCGTGGGCGTTGACCTCGACGGTCGCGGGCGTCAGCTCCGGGTGACTCGCGTGCATGACACGGTGGATCCGATTGTTCAGGGCAGCCATAGACGGACGGGCGTCCAGAAGACGCTTTGCCGTGTCGACCAGTCGGGCCCGTGCGTCCTCGACGTCGGGGGCGTCGGTGGTGGCCAGCAGCCCGGCGCGGTTGCGCAGCACCTCCAGGGCCCGGAGCGAGAGGTAGGCGGAGCCGTGGCTCGTGTCCTGCGTGAGGCTCACGACGGATGGGGCGACGCGGCGGTACGACGTCCAGAGTTCCGGGACCGTATCGCGACGGAGGAGAACGGTGGGCGCCGCCCATTCGGTCTCCTCGGTCTCCCAGTTGAGGTCGACCTCCCGGGTGGCAGCGTCGAAGAGAAAGGGATGGACGATCCAGCGCGTACCCCGGTTCTCGTCTTCGACCTCGAAGGATGGGCCCTCGCGGACGAGCTGTACGTCGTGCTCGGACAGGCCCGTTTCCTCCTCGATCTCGGCGAGGGCCGAGGCTCTGGGGGCGTCGTCTTCGACGTGTCCGGATACGGCTCCCCACTGGTTCGGGTACGAGCCCACGTCGACGCTTCGCCAGAGCAGCAACACCTCTCCTCGATTGCGGAGAAAGACGGTAACGACGGGCGTTTCGGACATCGGGCCACACAGAGGAAGGTTGGGGAGGGGCGGACAGCGTCGAGAACGTGAATCCAAACGGAGCGGGAAAGGACGACGGGGCCGGATGGATTACCGGTATCGGGGAACCGGGACGGGGACTGTATCTTCAAGAAAGAGTGCAGTTTTATAATCGGTCGTCCCGGTGCATCGGAAGAATGCCGCTTCTCGGCACGATATTTTCGATGGACGGGTACTTGAAAGGGGAGCGGGGCGGGACCGGTCGCGGGTGCGTACTCGTTTTTCCATGTTTCTCCGTTCTGAGCCCATGGATGCTCGTTGCAATCTGTCGCATTTCGCTCGCTTCGCTGGGGTCATTCTCCTGCTCCTCGTCGGCACGAGTGTAGGGGCGTGGGCTCAGCCGACAGTGTCGGTGCGCGGCAACGTCGGAGCGGCGTTTTTTCAATCTCCGGATCTCAGGAGTGAGCTTCTGAACTCCGGCACGAATCTCGGACTGGGAGCGGACGTTCGCGTCTATCGCGGATTCTCGATTGCAATCGGGGGGGCATACGACAGCTTTACGTTGAACGAGCAGAACGCCCGTCTCTATCAGCAGAGTGGGGGGGACCTGTCGTTCCTGGGGGGGCAGATCGGGCTTCGCTACACCTACTTCAACGACAGTGACGCCCATCCGTA
>CAZCUZ010000162.1:0-1078 GCA_964502085.1 uncultured Salinivenus sp.
ATGGACCCGGCCATCATCGACTTTTCGGAGGTCGTCTACTTCCAGGCGCGCGGTCGCGTCCGGCAGGCCTTCTCCAAAATCATCTCGTACTTCCGCTCGCAGTCGGTCGCGGAGGACTACAAGGAAATCAGCGACGACGGCGGCTCGCCCATCAATCCGCTCACGCGCGAGCAGGCGGAGAACCTGGAGCAGCAGCTCAACGAGGAGTACGCCGCCCGCACCGGTGCCACGTTCAAGACGTACATGGCCATGCGGTACTGGCATCCGTTCAGCGAGGAGGCCGCGGCGCAGATGCAGGAGGACGGTGTGGACAAGGTGGTGCTGCTTCCGCTCTACCCGCAGTACTCGAAGACGACCACCGGCGCGTCGCTCGTGTACTGGTACGAGTTGGAGCAGCAGGGTGAGATTCCGGAGTGGTCCACGTCCTTCGTTTTTGAGTACGCCACCCACCCGACGTACATCGAGGCCCTGAGTGAGCGGATCGACGAGGGACTCGCTCGCTTTCCCGACGAGGTGCGCGACGACGTACATCTGCTCTTCAGTGCGCACGGGACCCCGCTCACGGAAATGAAGGAGCGGCGCGATCCGTACTGCTGTCTCGTCCACTCCACCGTGAAGCACCTGATGGAGCACCGCGGGCACGACCACGACTTCAGTACGGCCTTCCAGAGCAAGGTGGGGCCGTCCGAGTGGCTGACCCCCGCGACGGACGACGAGGTGGAGCGCCTCGCGGAGGAGGGGGAGGACGTGCTCGTCGTGCCGGTGGCCTTCGTGACCGATCACATCGAAACGAGTTACGAGCTGGCCATCGAGATTCCGGAGGAACTCGAAGAAGAGGGCGCGCCCATTCCGGAGCACTACGAGGTCATGCCGGGTCTCAACAGTCACCCGAAGTTCATCGAGGCATTGGCGGACGTGACGGCGGCTCAGCTCGACCTGCCCAACGTCGATACGCCGGCGCCGTGGAGCGCTCGGCCCTGCTACAAGAGCCGCGAGCGCGACGTCCGCTGCCATCAGTGCGAGCGCATTGCCGAGGCGACCGATTGGACGGAGGAGCGGGAACCTGCGGCGGCGTAGG
>CAZCUZ010000162.1:1178-4873 GCA_964502085.1 uncultured Salinivenus sp.
ATGAAGCTACTCGGTTCGGAGGGGATCGAGCGAGGGGACCTCCGGATCGGCGAGGGCCTCTTTCGTGGAGTCCGACAGGGTGAAGGACGCCGTGACGGCGCAGTGGTCGGACGGCGGGGCGGGACCGCCGCACTGGATTGTCCGGTCGACCGGTTCAAGGACCTCTGGGGGATAAAGGATGTGATCGATTTTTCGCATTGGGTCGTCGGCCGGATACGTGGCGGGGGCCTCTCCTTCCTGCGTCGAACGGGTAGAGTAGACCGGGCGCAGGTCCGTGCCGTCGAGTAGGATTTGCATCGTCTCGTCTGCGGGCTCGTCGGAGTCCGGCAGGCGGCTGTTGAAGTCGCCGAGGAGGAGAACGGGGAGGTTCTGGGCCGCGAGGCGCTCGTAGAGGTCAGTAATAATCCGGGCCTGCGTCTCGCGCGTGTCGGTGTGGGCGGCCTCCAGGTGCACGTTGACGAGGACCAGCGGTCGTCTGCCGAGGTCGAGGATGGCCACCTGTGCGAGGCGGTCCAGGTAGAAGGCGTCGCGGAGGACGAGCTGCGGGGGGCGGGGAAGGACGCGGCGTACGTGCTGGGGAATCGGAGACCGGCTGAGGACGGCCTGGCCGGAGAGGGTGCGGCCGAAGTGGACGGCGGGGCGGCCGTAGGGGAACGGGAGGTAGCGCACGTCCCAGTTGACAGCCTGCGCCGCCGCGGGGTAGCCGAGTCGCGCCGCAATTGTATCCAGCTGCTGGACGTAGCCGGAGCGGGCCGCTCCAAAATCGATCTCCTGGAAGGCAATGACGTCCGAATCAGCCCGGCGGAGAAGGTCGAGGGCCTTCTCTAGGTGTGCGGAAAAGAGCGAGTCGGACCGGACCACCGGCTCGTTGTTCGTCATGCCGGAGAGGTAGCCGACGTTGTAGGTCGTGACCGTGAGGGTATCCGGGGCGGTCGTGTCTGGGACGGTGGCGTACTGTCGGGTTTGGGCGAGTTCCTCTTCTGGAAGGCGGCCGGAGCTGGCCCAGAAGAAGAAGGCTGTGAGGCTCAGGAGGAGGAGGAGGACGGTTCCCGTCGAACCAATAACCGCAAGGATCCGGGTCATGTCAGGACGTCACCACGTGGTCTGGAACGGGCGGGAATAGTTTCGAGGCAGGGGTAGCACGGCCACCCGAACGCGCCGGTTGCGGTGGCGCCCCCTCGCCGTATCGTTGGAGGCGCGGGGGTGTGCAGCTCCGTACCCGGCGGCGACGAACTGGCTGCGGTCGAGGTCGGTGAGCTCGAGGAGCTGCCGGACGACGGCGGTCGCCCGGGCCGACGACAGCTCCCAGTTCGACGGAAAGTGCTCCTGCATCGCGTCGCTCAGCGCCCGATCATCGGCGTGCCCCTCCACCCGAACGGTGCGGTCGGGATAGGTGGACTGAAGCTGGCGGGCGAGGGCCCGGAGGCGGTCGGTGCCGTCGGCGCTGAGGGTGGCCCCGCCCGATTCGAAGAGGGAGTCGGTCGAAAGGACCGTGACGGTGAGGCCGCCGTCTCGGAGCAGCCGCACCTCGTAGGTGAGCCGGTTGAGGCGGTCCTCCAGGGTCCGAAGGTCGCGGTAGTACTGGCCGGATTCGAGGTCGTTCTGGAACTCGAGAGAGTCGCGAAGCGCCCGGTTCTGGTCCCGGAGGCGCGCATTTTCGGCGCGGAGAGAGTCGGGGGCGGCCGTGCTGACGGATCGTAGGGGGGGGCTGGAAGAGGTGCAGCCGCTCAGGACGGCGAGGCAGACGGCGGCGGTGAGGAGCGGGCGAAGGGGCATTCGGGCGAGGAACGGACGGCAAGCACACGGGAGCGAGTTAGGAGGCGGAGGCAGCTCTCGTCGGGGACGGCTGCGCCCAGTACAGAAGGCCGAGCACAGCGGCAAACCCAACGAATACCAGTACGACGACCGAGAGGATCGGGGCGTCCGGACCCGGAAGCTGCAGCGACCGGGCGGGTCCCGTGTAGGGCCAGAGCGCCCGGAGGGCGCCTCCGATGAGGCCGACGAGGGCCGCCATCGTCGCATCGTGGCGGTGGGCGAGCAGCCAGTCGAGCAGTTTGGCGAAGGCCCCGAGTCCGACGACGGCGCCTGCCGCAAATGTGAGCACGTACGGCCAGTCAAGCGCATTCAGGGCGGCGAGCGTGTGGGTGTAGATGCCCATCGCTTCCAGCAGAAAGGCCCCGCTCACGCCCGGCAGAATCATTGCGCAGATGGCCACGGCGGCCGAGAAAAACACGCGGAGAAGACCGGGGGCCTCCACGTCGAGAACGGGAAGACCGGTTAGGTAGAAGGCACCGAAGGCACAGGCGAGGCCAATCCCGAATCGAAGAGCCGTCAAGTGCTCGATTCGGCGGGCCGGAATGAGGAGTGAGGCCCCGACGAGGCCGAGGAAGAGGCCGCGCATCTGCTCGGGAAACGCGGCCATCAAGTCCGGGATGATCCGGGCCCCGACGGCCACCGCCAAGCCGAGGCCCAGGCCCAGGGAGAGGACGAAACGCCAGGGAACGGCGACCCAGTGCGTGTGCACGGCGTCACCGTCGAGACGAAGGAGGGCGAGGCCCAGCGACACCGCCGAGCTGAGAGCCCCGACGAGCCGCTCGTACACGCCGACGATGAGGGCCATCGTACCGCCGCTGACGCCGGGAATGACGTCGGCAGCCCCCATCAACATTCCAGACAGCACGTAGCGGATGAGAGCGGACAACGTCGGAGGCATGCGGACAGCGACTGATAAAAGCCAATCCTCTCAAGAGTTGAGAGGAGATAGAGAACCCGGAAGAGAAGAGGAGCTTCGATTACGTTTGATCGAGATCCAGGAGCCGCCGAACCCGGTCACTCTGATATAATTCGGGGTACGCGTGTTGAAACTCGTCCTTCTTGGTGGGGTCGAGCTCGAACGCCGTCTTGAGGGAGCGAATGGTTTCATCCGCTCGTCCCAGGGCCAGAAGGGCCTTGGCCTGGCGGAAGTAGGTGCCGGCCCGGTCGGGGGCAAGCTCCAGGGCGTGTCGATAGGCCTCCAGTGCCTTCTCCGGTTTCCGCTTTTCGAGAAGCGTTTCGGCGTAGCCCACCCAGGCCGTTTCGTCCGAGTCATCGAGTTCCACGACTCGTCGGTAGGCCGAGAGGGCTTCGTCGAACCGGCGTGCCTTGTAGGCACAGCTGGCGCGGGCCTTCCAGAACTTGGGGACGTGATCCTTTAGCGTGATGGCGTACTCAAAGCACTCTAATGCCTCCTCGTATTTTTGCTCTGCGTCGAAGCAACAGCCGAGGCCGTACCACGCCTCCGGATACGTGGACTCCTCGTCGAGGGCGTGTTGGTAGTGGCGGCGGGCTTCGTCGAAGGTGCCTTTCTCCTCGTAGGTGAGGGCCAGGTTGTAGTAGGTGGCCGCGTCCGCGCCTTCGAGTTCGAGTACGGTCTCGTAGCTGTCGATGGCCTTGTCCAGGGCGCCCAAATTGGCCTGGGCGTTGCCCCGGTTGTAGTAGGCCGAGGCGAAGTCGTCCTGGATCGCGATGGCCATGTCGTAGCTCGACACCGCGTCCTCGAACCGTTCCATTCGATTGAGGACGATACCCCGGTTGTACCAGGCGTCCTGTGAGTACGGGTCGACGTCGATGTGACGGTCGTAGGCCTCCACGCTCTCCTCGTTGCGGCCGAGCCGGTCGTAGCAGTAGCCGAGCTCGTACCAGACCTCCGGGTGCTC
>CAZCUZ010000163.1:0-2094 GCA_964502085.1 uncultured Salinivenus sp.
CTTCGCTGCGCTCGGAATGACTCATTGTTAAGGGTCTTTCGTGTGTCTACTTAGATCTAGACGGTCAGTGTGCCTTGCAACGGAGGGAGTTTGGATCGAAAAAGTCGCGAGGCGGGCCTCCCGACAGACGTTCCAGTCTGACGGATGCGTTCAGATGCCCATCGATACTTTGGAACGGTGTTATTCTTCGATCTCGCCCTCTTCGATCCGTGCGAGCTGTTTCTCGATGTTGTCGGCGTTCGCCTCCCAGATGTCTCCATTGTCGAACCGGACCTTGTCGACGTACGCGGCGCCGACGTAGAAGGTGGAGGCATTGGGGGGATCGTTGGTCCACGCGTCGTCGTCGCTGGTTCCGGCCGCCAGCCGGTCGAGGACGACCTCGCCCACCTCGTCGATCACGTCGTAGAAGACCGAGAACATGACGAATCGGACCTTGACGGCCACGACGTCGCGGTCGCTCGTGTTTAGAAAATTGACCTGGTGTCGAATGCCGTCGGCCTGAAAGAGCCGGACGCCGTCGTAGTCGGCCTCGTAGGCCGTGAGGGAGACGGGCACGTCCGGCTGATCGAGCGTACGCGTGATGGGGTCGTCGCGCAGGGTATCCGGGGCAACGTCAGCCGCGGCGAGCCCCGTCGAGGCGGCGGAGGAAGCCAGGGCCAGGGGGGAGAGGAGGAGGGTGAAGAGGAGAAGTCGGAGCGTCATGGGGTCGAGGCGAAGATGGAAGCAGAGGGGTACGAGCAGCAGCGTTCGTTACAGGACGAGGGGGGCGCTGACGGCGAATGCGACCGAGGTGATGAGTGCGAGCAGCAGCCCCATCGTGTGAAGAGGTCGGGTCTCGACGTCGAGGTGGGCCTTGAGCCAGTCGAGGCTTTCGAGAACCGGATGGACGGCGCGAAGGAGGAGGCCGGCGGCCACGTAGAGCCAGACCCACACCGAGGTAAAGAGGGTGGAAAAGAACATCACGCTCAGCAGCCGGGCATCGTCCTCGTGAAAGCGGAGGAGCCACTCTCCGAGCAGAATCAGAAGCTGGACGATCTCCTCCCAGAAATCCGTAGACCAGACGGCCGCCTCGTCGAGCGGCATGCTCGTTACGACCTGGACGCCGGCGACGGGAAGGAGAACGCAGAGGACGGTGAGGAGGAGGTCGACGCCGAGGTAGCCGAGGTGTGCCGAGCCGCGATCGGTGGTGCTCATTTTTCCGAGGATCCAGCGCGTCTCGAACAGCGACACGTAGTCGATGCCGACGTTGAGGACGATCGGGATGCCGAGGAAGGCAAAAGCCGAGACGTCTGTGATGGAGTCGGGGGCAAAGTCCTCCAGCAGGCCGAACCCGATGAAGCCCGTGAGCAGGAGCGAGACCACGAAGGTCGACGTGACCGCCGACCGCCAGAAGCAGCTCCAGGATAGGTGACGCTCGGTAAACACGGCGTCGAACAGGTCGACGAACGTCTCCGGCCAGTTGGAATGTCTATGAGCGAAGTTCTCGCGCAGCAGCCAGTCGCTCACGGCCGCGCGCCCCTCGCTGCTCATCACCTTTTCGCCTTCGCGGAAGAGGCCGACGAGCCCGAAGCAGACGGCGACCCACGTGCCGAAGAAGGCGAGCACCTCGACCGCGCTCGTGTCGCTCAGGGCCAGGCTGGCGCCCACGAGGCCGACTACGCCGAGGCCGAGGAGGAGGGGAGAGAGGGTCGATCGGTCCGTCGAGGGGGCATCGGACGGGGGCGAAGGCGCTTCGGCCACGGACGGCGGATCGGCGGAGTCCTTCGAGGGGGACGTGGACGGGACCGTCTGGGTGAGGGCCTCTTGGGGTGTCGTGGCGGTGTGGGTGCTTCCGAGGAGGGTCGAGAAGGCCTCGACGGAGGCGGGACGCTGCTCCGGGTGGACGGCGAGTCCCTTCATGACCGCCACGCTGGTGTCGAGGGACACCTCGGGCCGCACCTCGCGCGGAGGCACCAGCCGGTCCTCGCGGAGCCGATTCGTGGCGTCGGGGGGCGTCAGGCCGGTGAGGCACTTGTAGAGGGTGGCCGCGCAGGCGTAGACGTCGGTGTGCGGCCCCTGGTCGCCGTCCGGCGAGTACTGCTCGATCGGGGCGTA
>CAZCUZ010000163.1:2194-4740 GCA_964502085.1 uncultured Salinivenus sp.
TCGGCCAGCGTGCGGCCCTCGTAGTAGTCCATCACGAGGTATCCGGTCCCGTACTCCTCGAAGTACGACCGGACGTCGACGACGTTGGGGTGGTCGAAGCGGGCGACCGTGCGCCCTTCCTGCATGAACTGATCCAGGCCGAACGCGAAGGCCTCGCGCTCCTGCTGTGTGTGAGGGCGGACGGCGAGAGAGGCGTCGTCCCGCCCGGCGAGCTGGCGGGGATAGTACTCCTTAATTGCGACCAGCGTGTCGAGGTGTTCGTCGCGGGCCCGGTAGGTGATGCCGAAGCTGCCCGCGCCCAGGATCTCGCCGAGCCGGTACTCGTCCCGCAGCCGGGTGTCCGGCGGGAGGGCAATCGGGGGACGGGCGTCGTCCGCAGTGGCCGTGTTTTGAGGCGACTCGGCGGGCATCGGGGGAGCGTTGGAGCGTAAAGGCGGAGGGGGCGAGGGGCGGGCCGTTCGTCCGAACCGGTTGCGTGCGGCCCGCGCATCCTCTCCCCAATATGGGAAATGTGCTCCGATGTTGCCAAGGACGATCGTCCATTTCTCCACTGAAGGTGTAGTCGGTACCCCGAGGCTGCAGCCAAAACCCTGGCGGAGACGGATCCGTTGGGGGTCTACGTCGCACTTTCTCGCATCGTATGCACTCGTTTATGACTGGACGCAATGGCCAGGAGACCCCCGACCGAGAACGGATCCAAAACCAGCAGTTCGTGGGGGAGCGCGTCGTGCTGGACGGCAAGCATTTCGAGGACTGCACGTTCGAGAACTGTGATCTCGTGTACAGGGGCGGCGTCCCGCCGAACTTCGTCCGAAGCGACTTTGCGGCGCCGCGGTTCGTTTTCGAAGACGCCGCCCAGAGCACCGTGCAGTTCATGAGCGCCATTTACAACGGCATCGACGAGCGCATCATCGAGAAGACCTTCGACGAGATTCGGAACGGATTCGGATAGGGGCTGCCGGGGAGGGATCTTGGAACGTGAATGGGGCGCAAGGAGGCAGCCCGACGTGCAGATAACATGAAACGACTGATGCCGCGCCAGCGTGTTGTGAATGTAAGTCTCATCCATACTGGTACCGTTCTCGATTCAGATGCCCACACTCACCATCAAGGGGGTGCCGCCGGAGCTCCACGAAAAGCTGAAAAAGCGTGCTGAGCGGCACCGCCGAAGCATGAACAACGAACTTCTCACCATTCTGGACCGCACGCTGACTTCGTCCCGGCTCAGTGCAGAGGAGGCCATCGAGCGTGCCGAGGCCCTTAACCGCAGTATCGATGCCTCCTTTGATTCGATGCTGATCGAAGAAGGGACGCGGGAGGGGCGGGCATGATTGTCGTCGATAACGATGTCATCAGCTATTTCTGGTTAGAAGCGGGGCGGACAGACGCTGCCCGGAACGTTCGTCTCCGAGATTCGGACTGGCACGTCCCTCGGCTCTGGCGATCAGAGTTTCGGAGCGTGCTATATCAGCACATGCTCCATCGAGACCTTTTGTTTTGTTGGGAGATGCCCTCCACCTTGCCGAGATTGTAGAGGCAGATCTGGGAGATTCGATCTACAGCGTGGCGACATCCGACGTACTCCAACTTGCAGATAGGTCAGGGCACTCGGCTTATGATTGTGAGTATGTGGCCCTCGCACAGGAGCTTAGGGTCCCGCTCGTGACGGGGGACGAGGCGGTGGCCGACCGCTTTTCCAACGTGGCGGTGCTTCTCGAAGACTACGCTAATGGGGAGGACGAATGAACGCGGCATCCGTGCGGGAGAACGGTCGTTGAGAAGCAGTCGACGTCAGGAGGGAGGAAGGCATTCCAGCCGCGTCGTTTTGAGGGCAGGGCATTCGTCCGGTCAACCCTCGGGATAGGGGGCTCGTCGGCCGTCCTCTTCCGTTTGGGTCGGAATGTATTGGACTGCGTGGCCGACTGTTGAGTGCTTTGCCCTTTTTCTTACCCAGGAGTCATCCAGATCTCGTTCGTACGCGTTGTCGGTATTCGCGATTTTCAATGTTTTTCCGCGTTTTGCGAGCGTTTCTCCAGCATCAAGCGACGGTGTGTGCCGTTGAGGTAATCAGAAAGCTCGACCTCTTGCAGCATTGCTTATCTGATTCGATCCTTTTATGTCACAGGATGCCTTAACGGAGGACAGTACGAACGAAACGAACGAAACGAACGAAACAAACGGTTGTCCGGTGGTGCACGGCGGTTCGGACGGGCAGCGGCCGACGAAGCCCTCGACGAACCGGGACTGGTGGCCAAATCTGTTGCGCCTTGACATCCTCGACGACAACGCCGGGGACCTCGATCCGTACGGCGAGGACTTTGACTACGCCGAGGAGTTCGTGAGGCTCGACCTGGACGAAGTCAAGGCGGACCTCAAAGAGGTCATGACGGACACGCAGGACTGGTGGCCCGCCGATTACACGCACTACGGGCCGCTGTTCATCCGGATGGCGTGGCACAGCGCCGGGACGTACCGCACCGCCGACGGCCGCGCCGGCGCGGCCGGTGCCCTCCAGCGCCTCCCGCCGGAGAGCAGCTGGCCGGACA
>CAZCUZ010000164.1:0-4720 GCA_964502085.1 uncultured Salinivenus sp.
TACTATGCGTGCCGTGCGTTGTTGGAGGAACGAGACTTCTATTTTGAGCGACATGCGTCTGTAACCAGCAATGTCGGCCGAGTACAGCGGTACCGTGAGCAGCTCGACACGAGCTTTCCGACCGCGATGCAGTACCGACGGGAGCGATGTGATTACGAGTTGTATACCCCTGATTCGGAGGCGGTACAAACATGGATGACGGCGGCCGGGGACTTCATTGAGGCGGCCGATGCCCTCCTGTCCTGATTTCCTGAAGTGATTGGAGCTCTGTACCGGAATCGAACGCCGGGATTGGGCGTTAAAGGGGGCTCCACGTGGACCTTCGTCTGAGAAGAGGACCTCATGCTCGCTCGCTGTGCGCTCGTCGTGCTTCTGCTGGGCCTGTTCGGCGACACCGGGGCCGAGCACGGCCGGTCCGGGAATGCCCTGTACGAACAGGAGCAGTACGCCGAGGCGGAGGCGGCGTACCGGGACGGCCTCGCGGCCCTCGACGACACCACGGGCGCCGTCTACGCGGCCCTGCAGAACAACCTTGGGACGGCGCTGCACCGGCAGGAACACTTTGTGGAGGCACGGACGGCCTTCCAGCGCGCCGTGCGGGCGGCAACGTCTCGCGAGGCACGGACCCGGGCGCTCTTTAACGCTGGGACTGCCGCGGCGGGGGCGGGACGCCTGAAGACCGCGCTCGCCGACTACAAAGAGGTGCTCCTCCTGGATCCCGGACACGACGCCGCCCGATACAACTACGAGTTCCTGAAGCGACGGCTGGCGGAGCGCCGGGCGGGAGGACAACCCCCGGACGTCGACCCCTCAGCGTACGCGCGGCGGATTCGGAAAAAGGCGGAAATGATGGTAGAGCAGAAGCAATATGATGCCGCGGCGGAGCTCATGATGGAGGGGCTCCAGACGGACTCGACCGTCGCGGCGTACCAGGACTTCATCGGGCGTCTCAACGACGTTGTCCAAATCGATCAAACGCCATGATGCGCGTGGTTGCATGTGGAGGGGTTCTGCTCCTGTTGTGTGCGCTGGAGGCGCCGGTGGCCGGGGGGCAGTCGACCGCCGATGCCTACTTCCACCGGGGGGCGCAGGCGTACGTGGCCGGAAATACGGCGGCGGCCCGCCGGGCTGTGGAGCAGGGCCTGGAGGTGGCGCCCTCGGACCCGCGGTTGGCGGCCCTTCGAGAGAAGCTGCGTCAGGACGGCCGCTCGGAGGGAGGGCAAGATTCATCCTCGTCGTCATCGGGAACGGAATCTCAGCAGGATGCGAACTCGTCATCGGACGAGGCCTCCTCCGGCGAGGACGACCGTTCGGAGTCGGAGACCGAGGAGCAGGCACAGCCCGGGGCCGAGGACCGGTCGGCGGGGACGTCTCAGGCGTCCGGTCAGCAGTCGCAGCGGCCCGCCGAGGCGTCTGTGCGTGCAGACACGGGGGGCCGCGGGGGACGCGGGCGGCCGGTCGACACGCTCAGTCGTGCCCAGGCGGAACGACTCTTGCAAGCTCTCGAAGGCCAGGAGCGTCAACTCCTGCGACGGCACCGCACGCAGGACGCGGAGCCGCGGCGCGTGGAGAAGGACTGGTAGTCTCGTTTGTCGTCTCGTCGCTCGTCCGAATGCACTCATTCCTCCCTCGTCTTACCGGAGTCCCCCTCTCTCTCGTCGCCTTCGCGGTGGGGATGAGCGTGTGTCTCGCGGGTCGTGCGTGGGGGCAGCCGGACGATGAGGTCTCCGTGTCGGTTCAGGCGCAGCCGTCGGAGGTGGGGACGGAGGAAACGGTCACCTTTACGATCGAGGTTCGGGGAGTTCCCCTCTCGGCCATCGAGCCTCCGAAGCCGCCCCCTGTGAGCAATCTCGTGCTCCGGGAGCCGACGCCTTCGACCGAGCGCGAGGTCTCCTTCAAAAGCGGGCGATTCACCCGCCACGTGACCTTCGAGTGGACCTACGCGCCCATGCGGGCCGGAATCGGACGCCTCGAGTCGACGGAGGTCGGCATTCGGGGAGAACGCTACCGGACCGACGAGGTCCGGGTCCGCATCGTGCCCCAGTCACAGCGCCCCGACCGGGCCCCTCGGGCGCAGTCCCGTCCCCTCTCTCCGCCCTCTCAGAAGGAGGCCTCGGACGCGCCGGGCCTGCGTCCGCGGGACCTGTTCATTCGAGCCACCGCCTCGACCGACACGGCCTATCAAAACGAGCAAGTGACGGCCGAGTATCGCCTCTTCTTTCGGCCCGGCGTTCGGCTTCGACAGAGCCGCATGGCCGATGCCTGGGACGCGCCCGGGTTCTGGCGGGAAGAACTGGACGTTGCTTCGCGACCTACGCCCCGCACCACGACGCTGAACGGCCAGTCCTACGAGGCCATCATTCTGAAGCGCGTGGCTCTCTTTCCGACGCAGACGGGGCGGCTGGAGATCGACCCGCTCCAGATCGAGACGGAGGCCCGGGCCCGGCCTCGACTGGGACAGCGCGATCCGGCGGCCCGAAGTGCCTACGAGCCGGTCACCCTCTCCTCCGAGAAACTGGAGGTGGCCGTCGAGTCGCTGCCCCCGGATTCCCCGTCGGCCTTCGACGGGGCGGTGGGCACGTTTGAGCTCGACACGGACGTTGGCACCGACAGCGTGGAGGTCGGGGAGGCCGTCGAGCTGACGGCGCGGGTTCGGGGCACCGGCAACCTGGCGACCCTTTCTCCGCCGCTCCTCGAGCCGCCCTCCGACTTCGAGACGTACGACCCCTCCGTGGCGACCGATCTCGACCGAAGCGGCTCGGTGGTAAAGGGTACGAAGACCTTCCGGTACACGCTCGTCCCTCGATCGAACGGCCGCTACACCCTCCCGCCGGTCCGATTCGCGTACTTCGATCCGGACGCGGGCCGGTACGAGACGCTCCAGTCGGAGCCCGTGGCCCTGCACGTGACGGGGGACGTGCCCCCCGACGCCGGGAGCCGGACGGGGGACGGGCTTCCCGTCGGGGAGATCGCCGGGTCCATGGAGGCGGAACGGTGGGTGCGCGTCGATCGGCCGCCGCTGTACGCTCAGCCCTGGGCGTATGCCGCCGTGCTCGTGCCCGTCGTGCTGGCCGGGGGCGCCCTCGCGTACCGTCGGTTTCAGGGGGGGCATGCAGAGTCGACCTCCGAGCCGAGTGCGCTCGACGCCGCTCAGCCTCACCTTCAGGTCGCGCATCGGCGGTTGCGTGACGGCGATGAACGGGGCTGCTACGAGGCCGTCGAACGGAGCGTCCTCACGTTCTTCGATGCCCGGATCGACGATTTTCGGCCGGCGTCGGGGCGGATGCGAGAGACCCTCGATCGGTACTTGGCCCGG
Organism: uncultured Salinivenus sp.; assembly: GCA_964502085.1. Taxonomy (GTDB): domain Bacteria; phylum Bacteroidota; class Rhodothermia; order Rhodothermales; family Salinibacteraceae; genus Salinibacter. Next base: position 3,317 of record CAZCUZ010000164.1, read on the forward strand.
CACGGCGTGTCCGAGCCCGATCGCACGGCCCTCCGAGAGCTGATGGACGTCTGCGATGAGGCCCAGTTTTCGCCGACGGATCCCTCGTACGACGCCATGGAGGCCACGCTCGATCACGCCCAAACCCTTCTCCGTCGCCTCGACGACACGCTTCCCCGATCGGCCGACGTCGAGGGGGGGTGAGCGTTTCAGCGACGAGAGGCGGCACGAGATTGGGGAAACCGTTTTGCTTTCATTTGGCTGACTGTGCCTTTTCATGCGACGGCTTTCCCTGCTGATCGGTGTCCTGGTTGTGTTCGTTGGTTCAGCGAGTGCCCAGCCGGACAGTCTGCGTCATCGGTTTGAGGCTGCCACTGAGGCCTACGGGCACGGACAATACGCCCGTGCCGTGGACGGCTATCGATCGATCCTGGGCGCCGGCTACACGAGCGGGGCCCTTTACTACAATCTCGGGAACGCCTACGTCCGGCTCGACCAGGTGGGCCAGGCCATCCGCTACTACGAAAAAGCGCGTCGGCTGCGGCCCCGCGATCCGAAGATCGAACACAATCTGGAACAGGCTCGGCGGCAGGCCGGGGTGTATCCGGAACGCCTGGGACAGGGGCCGCCGCGTGGGCTCGCGGACCTCGTGCGGGACTGGTCGCCCTGGACCCTGTTTCTCGTGGGGGGAGTGCTGTTCGGAGCGGGGGTGATTGGAGCAGTCGTCCGGACGTCTCCCGATCGACGGGGCATTCTCCGGCGTTTGCTGGAGTGGGGGTCGGTCGCCGCGGGTCTTCTGCTCGTGACGAGTGCGATGGGGATCTCCTACGTTCAATCGCTCGATCGGCGGGCCGTGGTCGTGGCGACAGAGGCGCCCCTTCGTGCCGGTCCCGCTGCCGAGGCGGTGCCGGACACGACGCTGCCGGAAGGGGTACTGCTGGAGGTGCGCACCCGACAGGAGCAGTGGCAGGAGGTGCGTATGGCCGACGGGACGACCGGATGGGTGCCCGCAGAGGCCCTCGGGGACGTGTGACCGTTTTGGATGGGCGCGTGGGGGGCGCGAGAAACGGATCGCCCAGGGTGGGGAACCGGAAGCGAGACGTTGGCAGTCACGTGCAGTCGCAGTCGCCCTGAAGGACGGAGAACGCGGTTTTGCGACGTCGACCGGTCTCGATTTTATAAAAGTGATGCTTCTCTCTGAACGATACTGCCATGACCCTCGGCGAGCGCATTGCCGCCCTCTTTCAACTGGAGGAGGACACGTGGCGGCGCCACGCAAATCCCTGGAGCGTGTGGTCCCGCACGACGGTTCTTCCGGTCCTCATTCTGGCGGCGTGGAGCCGCGTGTGGCTCGGATGGGGTGCGCTGGGGCCCTGCGTTCTGGCGCTGCTCTGGATGTGGCTCAATCCGCGCGTCTTCGGCCCG
>CAZCUZ010000165.1:0-4666 GCA_964502085.1 uncultured Salinivenus sp.
TCCCGCTTGAGGAGGCCCTGCTTTTTGTAGTAGATCATGGTGGTGTCGAGCGTCCCGTGGCGCATGCGCTGCTTTACCTCCTCGATCGGCATGCCGGCGTTGAGCCAGATGAGGGCCGCGGTATGGGTGAGGCTGTGGGGCGTCACGCCCTTGCGCTTGATCTCGGCCTTGCGGAGGTAGTCGTTGATGCGGCTGCGCACCGATCGCGTCTTGAGCCGTCGGCCGTCGGAGCGGTGGCCGTGGGAGACGAAGAGCGGGTCCTCGGGATGCACGTCGTCGCGGGTGTCCAGGTATGCCTCGACGGCCTCGAGCACGGGCTCGTCGAGGGGGGCCTCCTGGTCCTTCACCTCCCGCCCCTTCCCCTGCACGCGCAGGACCGGGCCCATCAGGGTGTGCTCCAGGTCCTCAACGTTCGCGCGCACGATCTCGATCTCGCTGAGGCCCGCGTACAGCATCAGAGAGACGATGGCCGTGTCGCGCTTGTCGATCTGCGTGGTCGTGCCGAGCACCTCTTCGAGTGCCTCGATGTCCTGCTCAGTGAGCACGGACCGCGAGTGGCTGTCCGGGCGACGGTTGCCCTTCACGGCCGTCGCGGGGTTTTCGGAGAGCTCGCCGACGTCGGTGAGGTACTGGCAGAAGCGCCGCAGGGCCGTGAGGTAGGTGGACACGGACACCTGGCTCAGGTCCCGCTCCTCCATCAAATAGGTCTTGTAGGCTCGGACGTCGTCCTCGATGAACTGAAAATCGGTCTGCTGCACGAACCACTTCTCAAAGCTGTGGAGCGAGCGCCGGTACGTACCCACCGTCTCGTCGCTCTTGTCGGCCAGATAGTCGTCCTGGAAGGACTCGAGGTGATCGCGCAGCTCCCGCAGCGAAAGGGAAAGCCCGTCCTCCGGGGCGGATGCGTCGTCGGACATGGGAACAGGGGCGATCGTGGGGGGCGGAGCGACAAACTGTTTCCGAAATGGGGGAATAACGGAAACTGCTCCGCACGAACGAAGATCCGACCAAGAGCGGGGGCGGAACCCGACGGCGGCACACGGACGGCCGGTTCTGGGGAGGTGCCTCCGTCCGACGTGGCTCGGGCTGGTGACCGGGAGGGACGGTTAGTACAGCTCGTCTTCGCCCGAGAAGGATTCGAGCTCCTGCACGACGCGCTGGAGGAAGCTCGCGCCCATGGCGCCGTCGATGATCCTGTGATCGTAGCTGAGGGAGAGGTACATCATGTGCCGGACGGCGATCGAGTCGCCGAGGTCCTCGTCCTCCACGACGACCGGGCGTTTCTGGATGGCGCCCGTGGCGAGGATGCCCACCTGCGGCTGGTTGATGATGGGCGTGCCCATGAGCGAGCCCAGGGAGCCGATGTTGGTGACCGTAAAGGTACCGCCCTGCAGCTCGTTGGGCTGGAGCTCCTTGTTGCGGGCGCGCTCCGCCATGTCGGCAGCCGTGCGGGCCAGGCCCGTCACACTGTAGTCCCCGGCGTTCCGAACGACGGGCGCAAGCAGGCCCTTGTTGCCGATGGCTACGGCCACGCCGACGTGGAAGTCCTTCTTGATGACGATCTTGTCGCCCTCGACGCTCGCGTTGAGGATCGGATGCTCGCGCAGGGCCTCCACGGCGGCCTTTACGAAGAAGGGGGTGTACGTGAGCTTCACGCCCTCCCGCTCCTGGAACGCCTCTTTGTTGTTCTCGCGGAAGCGGACGAGGCCGGTCACGTCGGCCTCGGCGAAGGAGGTCACGTGGGCCGAGGTGGCCTTCGAGCGCACCATGTGCTCGGCCGTGAGCTTGCGCATCCGGTCCATGGGCTGGACCTCGATGCGGTCGCCGTACTGCTGCTTCAGCTCCGCCTCGCTGGGGCCTTCTTCCACGGTGTACCCCCCTCGGGCGGGGGGGGCAGAGCGAGCCGGTTGCTCCGGGGCCGGGCTCGGGGCCGCGGGCTCGGTCGTGTCGGGCTGTTCCTCTCGGTCCTCGAGGTACGCGAGCACGTCCTCCTTCGTCACGCGGCCCTCGCGGCCGGAGCCCTCAATTGACTCGAGTTCGCTCATCCGCAGTCCCTCCTCCTCGGCGATGGAGCGGACCAGGGGCGAGTAGAAGCGGCCGTCGGAGCCGCGGCGCTTGATCGGTTCCGCGGGCGCTCGCTCCGGCTCGTCGGGATCGGGCACGGCCCCGTCGCCGGCGGGGGGGGACGAGGGGAGTTCGGCGTCCTCCGTCTCCTCTTCCGGTTCCGCGTCGGGTTCCTCGGGCACGGGGGCGTCCACCGAGTCGGCCTCTACGTCTGAGGCCAGCAGTGCGATCACGGTGCCGACCTCCACGGTTTCGCCTTCCTCCACGCGCTTTTCCGTAAGGACGCCGGCGGCGGGGGAGGGCACTTCGGTGTCGACCTTGTCGGTGCCGATCTCGAGAAGCGTCTCGTCGACCTCGACCTCGTCCCCGATGTCCTTGTACCAGGCAATCACGGTGCCCTCGGTGATGCTCTCCCCCATCTTGGGCATCTCGACTTCGACGTCGCCGCCGCTCGGAGCGGAGCCGTTGGTCGGTGTCGGGTCCGGCTCCGACTCGGGGGATTCGGACTCGGCGGGGGCCTCCGGCTCGTCTTCGGCCGGGGGCGTCTCGCTCGGGGCCTCGATCTCCGCCTCTTCGGCCTCGGTCTCGACCCGGGCGATGACGGTGCCCACCTCGACCGTGTCGCCGGCCTCGACCAGCGTTTCGGTCAGAACCCCGGCCGTGGGCGAGGGCACCTCGGTGTCGACTTTGTCGGTGCCAATCTCGAGGAGGATCTCGTCCTGCTCGATCTGATCCCCAGGCTCCTTGTGCCATTCGATGACCGTGCCTTCCGTAATGCTTTCGCCCATCTTGGGCATCTCAACGTCAACCTGCGCCATAATTTAGTCCGCTCGTTCAGCGTCCGTGGAGTGTGCGTGGAGGGGGGGAAACGTGCGGGCGACGGAAGCGGTCCCGTGACCGACGCGCCGGGCTCACAATGTACGGAACCCGGCTCGGTAAAAAAAGCAGACCCAAATGAAAAGCGGGGCAGACGAGCCCGGCCTCGACCGGTCCTCTGCCCCGCTCAGTCGGGATCCGTATGTCCGGTGTCGCTACGCAATCAGCGGGGCAATGACCAGCGACACGACGGCGATGAGCTTGATGAGGATGTTCAGGCTCGGGCCGCTCGTGTCCTTCAGCGGGTCGCCCACCGTGTCGCCCACGACGGAGGCCGTGTGTGCCTCGCTTCCTTTTCCGTGTGTTTCGCCGTCCTCGCTGACGTAGTTGGCCTCAATGCGCTTCTTGGCGTTGTCCCAGGCGCCGCCCGCGTTGCTCTGGAAGATCGCGAACAGGACGCCGGACACGGTGACGCCGGCCAGGAGTCCCCCGAGCATGCCCTTGTCGATGAAGAATCCGACGAACACGGGCACGAGGATGGCGAGCAGGCCCGGCGCGGCCATCTCGCGGAGGGCGGCCTTTGTCGAAATGTCCACGCAGCGGACGTATTCGGGCTCGGCCTCGCCCTCCATGATGCCGGGAATCTCGTCGAGCTGTCGACCGACCTCTTTGATCATGTCTCCGGCGGCCCGGCTCACGGCTTCGATCGAGAGCGAGCTAAAGACGTAGGGCAGAACCGCGCCGATGAGGAGGCCGGCCAGAATGACCGGATCGGCCACGTCGATGCTTTGCACGTCCGCCTGCCGCATGTAGGCGGCAAAGAGGGCGAGGGCCGTGAGCGCCGCCGAACCGATGGCGAAGCCCTTGCCGATGGCGGCCGTCGTGTTGCCCACGGCGTCGAGCTTGTCGGTGCGGTCGCGCACCTCGCTGGGGAGGCCGCTCATTTCGGCGAGGCCGCCCGCGTTGTCCGAGATCGGGCCGTAGGCGTCGATGGCCAGCTGCATGCCGGTGATTGAGAGCATGCCCACCGCGGCGATGGCGATGCCGTACAGGCCGGCAAAGTAGTTGGCGCCAATAATGCCGAGAGCAATAATGAGGGCCGGGAATCCGGTGGACTGCATGCCCACGCCGAGGCCGCTGATGATGTTGGTGGCCGTGCCCGCCACGCTCTGCTCGGCAATGCCTTCCACTGGACTGTAGTCGGTGCCCGTGTAGTACTCGGTGACGAGCCCGATGAGAAGGCCGGCGGCCAGGCCGATGAGGACGGCCCAGAAGATGCCGAGGGCCGTGTACTCGTTTCGGGCACTGAACGCGATGGCCTCCGACGTCCAGGTGGCCGGCAGCATCCAGGTGATCAGAAAGTAGGAGGCCCCGGCCATGACCGCGGCGGCCCCGAACTCTCCGGTGTTGAGGGCCGTCTGCGGATCGCCGCCTTCCTCGACGGTCACGAACCACGACCCGATGATGGCGACGAGGATGCCGACGGCGGCCAGAACGAGCGGCAGCAGCACCCCGGCCAGTTCGAGGGTGCCGTCCATTGCCCCAAACGCTCCGGTAAAGGAGGCGCCGAGGACCATCGTTCCGATGATGGCGCCGACGAAGCTTTCGAAGAGGTCCGCGCCCATGCCGGCCACGTCGCCCACGTTGTCGCCGACGTTATCGGCGATCGTCGCGGGGTTGCGGGGGTCGTCCTCCGGAATGCCGGCGTAGACCTTTCCGGCGAGGTCGGCGCCCACGTCCGCGGCCTTCGTGTAAATGCCGCCGCCCACGCGGGCAAAGAGGGCGA
>CAZCUZ010000166.1:0-4521 GCA_964502085.1 uncultured Salinivenus sp.
GGGCGCCGGGGGGCGTCGTGCCGGTCCGGTTGCAGCGGATCACTGGAGGAGGGATTGGCCGCCGTCGATCCAGACGGGGCTGCCCGTAATGTGGTCGGCGCGGTCCGATGCGAGGAAAAGCACGAGCTCGGCCACCTGTTCGGGCCGGCCGGGCGGTCCGCCGGTCAGGGGAATGCCTCCATTCGGGTATTCGGCGACCTCCTTTGCGGCCTCGGTGTTTCGCTGTTCCGTGTGCTCGTCGATGGAGGTGCTGATCGACCCGGGGCAGATGGCGTTCACGCGGATCTCGTACTCGGCCAGCTCCAGGGCCATCATTTTCATGAAGGAGATCTGCCCGCCCTTCGACGCCGAATAGGCACTGGCCCCCACGTCGGTGAATTTTCTCGTGCCGTTGATGGAGGAGGTGATCACGATGGATCCGCCCTGCCGCTTGAGGAGGGGCACGGCGTATTTCACGGTGTGAAAGGTGCCGGTGAGGTTGATCCGGATCGTGTGCGCCCACTCTTCGGGGGTCAGGTCTTCGATCGGGGCCCACACGCCGTTTACGCCGGCGTGGGCAAAGACGAAATCCAGTCGTCCCCATCGGTCGTCGACGGTCTGGTAGAGGCGTCGGACGTCGGACGGCTGAGAGATGTCGGCCTGGACGGTCAGGACCGCGTCGTCCTCCGCGTCCATCTGGTCGGCCGTTTCGTCCAGCTTTTCCGAGGTCCGGCCGCAGAGGGCGACCCGGGCGCCCGCCTGCGCGAGGAGCTTGGCCGTGGCATCTCCAATCCCGGATCCGCCTCCCGTGATGACGGCGACGGTGTCGTTCATGTCCATGATAGGGGCCTCCTCGGTGTGGGAGAAAGCGCGTCGAGGGTGGGGGGTTTGGCGGGGGCGGCGGTTCTCTTAAGTGCAATCAAGCGTATGATTGTGGTTTCAATCGTTCTCCCAACCCGAGCAAGAGAAACGCAACCGGGAGAATGTGCTCGTTAGAATGCGTTTCCGCTGGATTCGGAGAGATTTACTGCGTCAGTCGCTTCGCTCGTGTCTCCACTCCGGGCACCTTTTCGGTGCCCTCCGGTCGAAATGACCATATACCACAAGAATCTGCTTGGATTCACTTAAGCGCTCGGAAGGTCGTCCAGGGCCTCCAACACGTCTTTGCACGCCTCTTTGCATCGGCGGCAGGCCTCAGCGCAGACCTGGCAATGCTCGTGTTCGTCGGCGTGGTTCCGGCAGTGTCCTTCGCAGGTCTGACAGGCCTCGAGGCAGGCCTGGACCTGGGTTCGGATTCTCGCCGGCGCCGAGCGACCCACTCGAGAGAGAATCCGTCCCGTGGCGTCGCAGGTGTCTGCACAGTCGAGGTTTGCCTGAATGCACTCGACGAGGGACGACACCGTGTCCTCGGCGAGGCAGGCGTCCGCACAGGCAATACACGTTTGGGTGCATTCGAAGCACGCGTCGATGCACTCTGCGAGGACGTCTTCGCTGATGGCGGGCGACTTGGGGTGCGTTTGCAGCATTTCTTTCGCGTTCATGGGCGTAGGGAGTTGTCGTCGGGAGAGTGAGATGGATGTGGAACGGCGGCCGACGGTCGGGGTCCGCGTCTGTGCACGGATCAAGGAGAGGCAACCGCCGGACGGAAGGAATTGAAGGGAGCCCCTCAAAGGTTCAGAAGCGTCTCGTCGTTCGCGAGAGTATTACCTATTGGAAGGAATCGGACGCATGGTCGTCTGCAGTGGACGCCGCCGTGACGCGAGCGACGGATCTGCCCGGACGAACGTACGAAATCGGTGCACCTGTGAACGAATATGACTTTCCCCGGCGCATCCCCGTGCGTATCCTTTTTTATTCCAGGTGCTGGACGACCGATTCCGGTCTCAGGGGCCTGTGTTCACAATCGCAAGCCGTTCACAACAGACAGCAGACGACTATGCCAATTACAAATGCGCTTCATTCCCTCGACAGTTTGTTTCTTACCGAACTTCGGGATCTGTACAGCGCGGAGAAGCAACTCACGAAGGCCCTTCCCAAAATGGCGGAGGCGGCTTCTCATTCGGATCTCAAGGAGGCCTTCGAACACCATCATCGAGAAACGCAGGAGCAGGTGAGCCGGCTGGAGGAGGTCTTCGGCATTATGGGGAAACCGCCCGAAGAGGAACACTGCGACGCGATGGAGGGGCTCCTCACGGAAGCCGACGAAATCATCAACGAACAGGGAGAGAAAACCGTGAAGGACGCCGCGCTCATTGCCGCCGCCCAGCGCGTGGAGCACTACGAGATTTCCGGGTACGGGACCGTTAGTACCTATGCGGACGAACTCGGATGGGACGACGCCAGCTCGCTTCTTCACGAGACGCTGGAGGAAGAAAAAGCGGCCGACGAGAAGCTCAACGGCCTCGCGACGGGCGGATGGCTCTTCGAGGGCATCAACCAGGAGGCCGAAGCCCGGTCGTAGGAAGAGAAAAGTGGGGGCGACGGTGAGGCGGGTTTGGGGCGGGTCCCGATCACTTCTCCTCCCGAATCGTCGTGGACCGGAGTTTTTCGGCGTATTCCGAGGCCATGCCCTTGATCGACTGCTTGAGTTCCTGCGCCGCCCCGGGGTCTCCCTGGATGAGAGCGGAAAAGAAATTGCGGGCCTGCTCGAAGGAGATGTGGGGCGGAAGCGGGGGCACCTCCGGATCGGTGTAGGCGTTGATGACGGTAGGACGATCGGCGGCAAGGGCCTCTTCCCACACCGGCACGACGTCGTCGGGCGTGTCCATGCGCAGGCCCCTGAGGCCCAGGTCCTCGGCGTATTTGTCGTAGGCGAGGTCCGGGAGATTCTGAGAGCCCTCGAACTTCGGGTCTCCCGCCATGACGCGCTGCTCCCAGGTCACCATGTTGAGGTCGCGGTTGTTGAGCACGCAGATGATGGCCTGTGGATTGTCCCATTCCTCCCAGTACTTTGCGATGGTGATGAGGCCCGCATTGCCGAGCATCTGCATGGTCCCATCCCCCACGAACGCGAGGGCCGGGCGATGCGGGAAGCAGAATTTGGCGGCCGTGAGGTAGGGCACGCCGGGACACATGGTTGCCAGCCCGCCCGAGAGAGAGCCGGCCATTCCGCGCCGCGCCTTGATGTGACGGGCGTACCAGTTGGCCGCCGAACCGCTGTCGGCCGTGAGAATGACGTCGTCGGGCAGTCTGCTGGAGACCTCCCAGAAGATGCGTTGCGGGTTGATCGGGTCAGCGTCGTCCATGGCCCGATTCTCGAGGATGCGCCACCACTCCTCGACGTCGTCCTCGATTTGGGCCCGCCAGGAGCGGTCCTCTTTGCGGTCGAGCAGAGGCAGGAGGGCCTGCAGCGTGGCCGTGCTGTCGCCCTGCAGGTTGATCTCGTTGGGGAAGCGGACGCCGAGGTTGCTCGGGTCGACGTCGATCTGCACGCCCCGAACCTCGTCGGTCCGGTCGACCGGCAGGTGCTCGGCGTAGGGGAAGCTCGTCCCAATCATGAAGAGCGTGTCGCACTCGTCCATCATGTTGGCACTCGGCTCGGTGCCCAGAAGGCCGATGGCGCCGGTCACGAACGGGAGGTCGTCGGGCACCATCATTTTGGCCAGGAGCGCCTTGGCGACGCCGGCGCCCAGGCGGTCGGCCGTCTCGAGGACCTCGTCGACGGCGTTCTTGACGCCCGCGCCGACGAGCATCGCCACCTTGTCGCCGTCGTTGAGAATGTCGGCCGCCCGTCGTACGTCCGCCTCTTCCGGGACAATTTTCGGGGGAGAATAGCCGACGCCGCTGAAGGTGGATCCGTGCACGGACTCCGGCGCGGCCATGTCCTCCTCCTGCAGGTCGTTCGGAAAAATGAGGCCCGTCACGCTCCGGCGGCCCGTCGCGATGCGAACGGCCTGGTCGACCATGTGACGTGCCTGCGACGGGACCGAGCCGAGCTGCACGTACTCGGTAACATCCTTGTAGAGGCTGACCAGATCCACCTCCTGCTGATAGTCGCTGCCCAGGCCCTGGCGGGCCTGCTGTCCCACGATGGCGACCACCGGCATGTGATCTTTCTCGGCGTCGTAGAGCCCGTTGAGCAGGTGAATGGCCCCGGGTCCGCTCGTCGCCATGCAGACGCCCACCTCGCCCGTAAACTTGGCGTGGGCACACGCCATAAATGCCGCTTCCTCCTCGTGGCGCACCTGGATGAACCGCATCTCGTCCTCCCGTCGGCGGAGGGCGCCCATCAGGCCGTTAATCCCGTCGCCCGGGTAGCCGTAGATGCGCCGGACGCCCCAGTCGTGAAGTCGGTGGATGATGAAGTCGGCTACGGTTTGACTCATGGCGGGTGGGCTCGGTTGGTTCGGCACCTAATGGAGGGGACGGGACTCCTTTTTCAGCCCCCGATGATCTCGCCCCCGTTCGGATGGAGGGTTTGCCCCGTCATGTACGAGGCGTCCTTGGAGGCCAGGAACACGTAGCTCGGCCCCACCTCTTCGGGCTGACCCGGCCGGCCCATCGGGCTGCTTTTTCCGAAGTCGTCCACGTACTCGTCCGGGA
>CAZCUZ010000167.1:0-4448 GCA_964502085.1 uncultured Salinivenus sp.
TTGAAGGGCCGATCAATAGTAGAATTTACGCCGACACGCCGTAGATCTCGTCGTCGAGGTCGAGCATGTAGACGTTTTCACCGCGGTCGCAGTCGTCGAGCCGGTCTCTGGCCTCCGCGGTGAGGGACCAGTCGAAGAGGTCGAGGTTCGCACGGATGTGGTCGGGATTCGTCGACTTCGGCAGCACCACCACGTCCTTCTCCACGGCCCACCGGAGGCAGGCCTGAGCGGGCGACACGTCGTGCTCGTCTGCAACCTCAGTGACGACGGGGTCGTCGAGAATTTCGGCCCGGCCGAGGGGAGCCGCTGCCTCGACCACGATGTCGTGTGCCTGGCAGTAGTCCAGGAGGTCCTGTCGCACGTACCGCGGATGAAATTCAATCTGATTGGCGGCGATGGGGACGTTGGCGATCTTTTGGGCGAACTGAAGCTGATAGACACTAAAGTTGCTCACGCCCACATTGCGCACGAGGCCGTCGTCGTAGGCCCGTTCGAGCGCCTGGAGGGTTTCGCGAAGCGAAATGGTCGGGTTCGGCCAGTGAATCAGATACAGGTCGAGAACGTCCACGCCGAGCCGGTCGAGGGATCGTTCGAGAGCGTTCAGTACACTCTCGTAGTGGAGGTTCGAGGGAAGCACCTTCGACGTCAAGAAGAGGTCGTCCCGGTCGTAGTCGTCCAGCACGTCCCCGATGGCACCCTCGTTTTGATAGCCTTCGGCCGTGTCTACGTGCGTGTATCCGTGGTCGAGCGCGACGGGGAGGGCGTCGTGCACGTCGGCGTCGGTCAGGTCCCAGGTGCCAAAACCAACGAGAGGAAGGGCGTCGCCGCTCGGGAGCGTGTGGGTCGGAACGGAGGCCATAGGGAGGAGCGGAAGCGTATGGAGAAGAACGTGAGCAAACGGAACGGCGCTGGGCCGCTGGAAAATGGCTCACACAGGCGAAAAATGCCAGTGAACGGCACAGGGCGACAGGGGGATCGTATGCTTCCCCTCGATCGAGCGGAGGCTCCGGAGTCCTCGATCTCCGATTTTGCCAGGAACGCATGTGAGAACGGGCGCACGGGAGCGTGGGAGCACCGACATTTTGCCCTGAATTCCGTCGTGTTTTCGGCGACAGAGGCCAAGATGCGATTGCCGTGGGCACAAGGGTGATCGTATGTTGAACGTCCGATTTGGGGTAGGGAGGCTTGCCTGCTTCGAATTACGGATATCGCCAGAAAGAGAGGGGAGAAAGGGCGAGTGGGCGCGTGGGAGTCCCGGCGCTTTGGCCCGACGGGGGTTCCTTGACACCCATTACCAAGATGTGATTGTCGTGGGCCCGGTGTGGGCTGGTTTTCTCCGGCGTGGACGTGGGGGATCTTTGATTGGAGAGATGGGGCGATCGGACGGGACGGAAAACCGCGTGTTAGAGAAGAAAACCGACACGTTCTTTGTATTTCGTCTAAGAACATCTTCTTTTCTCTTTTGTTGATTGGTTTGCGTCGCTGATTCGGGGCTCCCGGAGAGGCCCGAGTCGGACGACGGCTTCGTTTCCTTCATTTTTCCCCATCCGGCCGCCCGGTACGATGGACGTCGACCTCGACCTCATTCGCGAGTACAACCGCTCGCTGCCCCGGTACACGAGCTATCCGTCGGCGCCGTACTTTCACAAAGAGGCGGGGCGCAACGTCTTTTGGGAGGAGATGCGCCGGATGAATGAAGGCGCTGCCGACGCGCCGCTGTCGTTGTATCTCCACCTCCCCTTCTGCCGACAGCTCTGCTACTACTGCGGCTGTCACATGAAGGTGACCCACGATCCGGAGCGGGTCGCGAAATACCTCCGCTACCTGAAGCGCGAGATTGACCTGCTGGCGCCGCACCTCGCGTCGGACCGCCCGGTGACGCAGATCCACTGGGGCGGGGGCACGCCGACGCTCCTGTCCCCCGAGCAGATCGCGGACCTTGGAAGCTACCTCCGGGAGCGGTTCAATGTCGCGTCCGACGCCGAGATCAGCATCGAAGCGGATCCACGGGGGCTCACCGAGGAACACGTGGCCGCCGCACAAGAGGTGGGCTTCACGCGCGTCAGTCTGGGGGTGCAGTCCTTCGACCGACAGGTACAGGAGGCCATCAATCGGGTACAGCCCGAGCGTCTCACCCGGAACGCAGTACGCTGGGCCCGGGACCACGGCTTTGAGAGCATCAACCTCGACCTCGTCTACGGTCTGCCCCATCAGACGCTCGACACGTTCGAGGAGACGCTCGCGTCGATCACAGACCTGGCGCCCGACCGGATTGCCCTCTACAGCTATGCCCACGTTCCGTCCGTGCTGGAGCATCAGCGCCTCCTTCCGGAGGAGGCGCTGCCGACGCCGAGTGAGCGCCTGCACCTCTTCAAGCGGGCCATCGAGACCTTGACCGGTGTCGACAGCGGTCGTGCATACCGGTTCATCGGCATGGACCACTTCGCGAAGCCGGACGATCCGTTGTCCGTCGCCCAGGAGGAGAACATGCTCCACCGCAACTTCCAGGGGTACTCGACCCGGGCGGGGGCCGACGTGTACGCCTTCGGAGTGTCCGGCATTCATCAGCTCACGGATCTGTACGCGCAGAATACGAAGAACCTGCGCACCTACTACGACCAGATCGATCGGGACGAGTGTACTGTATTTCGCGGCTACCGGCTCGACGAGGACGACCGGCTCCGGCGCCACGTCATCATGCAGCTGATGTGCAACGTTCACCTGAACAAGCGGGCCGTGGAGAGCTGCTTCGGGATCGACTTCGACGCCTACTTTGCCGCGGCACTCGACCGTCTTCGCCCGCTGGAACGCGACGGACTCGTGCGTCTGCTGCCCGACGTGATTGCAGTGCGCCCGCCCGGCCGGCTCCTCATTCGCAACGTGGCCTCGGCCTTCGACGCCTACCTGCACGCGGGCGAGGCCGACGACCGGCCGGTGCACTCGGAAAGTGTGTGAGTGCGTTGGGCGTATTGGGGCACACTACACGACAAAAATTCGAGTAGGCAGTCGTTCTCAACAATTGCGACAAGACTGGTCATTCTGAAGGAGCCAGGCAAGAGAAACGCCCACGTTCCAGGAACGCCCACGTTCCAGGAGTGCACACGCTCCGAGAGTGCCACGACTGAAGTGCTGGGAACGAATGTGACCGAATGCCCCCGGGGTGAATCTCCTCAAAGAACGTTGAATCTACAGAAAAAGGGCGTCCTTCCGAATCTCGTTTCCGCTGCCTTCAAAGAGATCCTTCGACGTCGCTTCGCTCCGCTCAGGATGACTTGCGTTTCAGAATTTTTGTCGTGTCAAGGTATTGGGGAGTCATTCATCCATTGAGTTCCATAGCGACACGCATCATGAGCGATCAGCCTGTTCTCATTATCGGCGGAGGTGTCATCGGCCTGTCCATCGGCTGGACGCTGGCCCGAGAAGAGGTTCCCGTGACGCTGTTCGAGCGGGGGCGGCCGGGGCGGAAGGCCTCCTGGGCGTCTGCGGGCATGCTCGCCCCCGACGCCGAGCTTCAGTTCGAGGAGCCGGAACTGTATCGCCTCAATCGGGAGAGCCTGCGCCGCTGGCCCGACGCCTACCTCGTCCCCAAGGCCGACGACCGGCTGCTGGTGGGGGCCACGAGCGAGGAAATGGGCTTCGCCGAGGAAGTGACCGGCGGGGCACTCTACGATCTGCTCGAAGGGGGGATCGAGCTGGTGCCGGGCATTCGGGAGCTTCCGGTGCAGGACGTCGACGTCGGGTTTCGTCCCGCTACGCGCGACAATCGGCCTCTTCTGGGGCCGTCCGGGGCGCCGGGAATCGTCTACGCGACGGGGCACTATCGCCACGGCATTCTCCTCACGCCGATCACCGCACAGGAAACCGCCCGCTACGTTCGCGAGGGCGACCGCTCGGATTGGATCGAGCCTTTTTTGCCTTCTCGGTTTGAGGACACTCGATTTGAGCAACAGTCCCTCCCAAAATAATGCCTTGCCTTCCCGATCTACTTCTCAAGTTCGATACGAGCAGCTTTTTGATGAGTATCGGAGTTCATTTTTGCCTCGATGCAAAAACGAACCAAAAAAAACACGGCTGGGAAGAAAATGCCTGACTCTGCTCAAGGGAATCCCAGATTCCCAGCCTCACTGAAAATCTTCGATGCTGAAGATTTTCCGGACGTTCGGGCTTCGAATTCGCCCAAGCGGCATTTTCTTCAAGGCCGAAACACTCGTCTTCGAGGGTGATGACTCAGAGAAGAAAGGCTTTCGGGTATTCTGCCGATAATCTTGTACTACCAAGTAATTCGGAATCGGTCCAAGCGAGCCGGGGAAGGTCACGTCGGTTCCTGGTATAATCTCACAACGTTTCGACTCCTTGCCTATGTCTACTTCCTCTTCTTTTCCGACGACTTCGTTGCCCAACATCATTCAGGGCGGGATGGGCATCGGGGTTTCGTCCTGGCGCCTGGC
>CAZCUZ010000168.1:0-4378 GCA_964502085.1 uncultured Salinivenus sp.
CGGGGCCGGAGCACGAAGTCGAGGGAGCGGGTGACGGAGGAGCCGGTGACCTCGTCCGTCACCTCGACCGTCACGCGCACGTCCTGTGCCTCCTCCTGCTCGATCTGCGAGAGGTCGATCAGGATCTGTTCCTCCGGGCGCCGAGTGGTGCCCTCTCGGGTCATTTCGGTCGTGGTGCGCTGGGTGTCCTCGCCGCGGAAAAAGCGGGTCCAGCCGCGCCGGGTCTTGCCCTCCACCTCGTAGGACAGCGAGTAGCGGGTCCGGTCGTCGTCCCCAAACGTGAGGTGGTACACCTCGAACGCAAGGAGGAGCGGTGTGTCCGGCGTGATGGTGGAGAACGGATACGGAACGGCGCGCTCGTCCAGCTGCGCCAGGGTGGCGGCCGACGTGTCGGGGAGGGAGAGCACCTTCAGGTCACTCATTTCGGGGGTGGGGCCGGAGGCGCGGAGGGGCCCGAGCGAATCGACCCGAGCGGTCGTGAACCGGCGCTTCGGGCCCAGGCCGGCCACAGAGCCGTCCGCGTGTTGCCAGAGTCGGTGCTGCGTCCACTGCAGGGACAAATGCTGCTGGGTCGCGAGGCCCTCGAACGAGACGGGGGCGGGAACGAACATCCGGTGCTGTTGGCTCGGCTCGGAGGACAGCTGGTGGTGCCGGTTTTGCCGGTGCACCTGCGATCGGTCGGCGTTCTGCCGGGTGGCGGTGAACCGGATCAGGGAGGGCGCCGGGTCTTCGTTCTCCTCGTCGGGCTGGAGGCGGGCCGCCGAGGCGGACACGCCCCAGTAGACCTCGGTGCGCGTCCGGCCGTCCGTCGTCAGGAACCGGGCCGTTCGCACCGCGACCGGAAGCTGCGGGGTGTCGTCGTACAGGGCCGTGTACTGGCGAGGCATGTTTTCTTCGCGTCGTCGGGCCGCGGCCTCGTCTTCGCGCTCCGCGCGGGCCACCATCCGGGAGACGAAGTGATTCGGGGCCTCCATGCCGATCACCGGGTTCTCGGTCACCGTTCGGGCCGTGGCACCGGCCCCCACCGTGGTCTGACGTTCGGCACCGCCTCCGAACGATCGTCCACTCAGCGCCTCCATTTTCGCCGTTTTTGCCTCCATCTCCTGGTAACTGGCATAGTTGGCGATTTCAGAATATCGGCTGCTGAAGCTGATGTGGTAGAGCGCGAGCCGCCGGTAGATGGACCGCATGGCCATGAGGGCCGAGTACGCGTGGTTGAGGCCTCGCTCTGATTTTCCGCGCTGCATGGTCAGCGTGTTCGGGAGAAGGTCGTTGGTGCGGGCCAGGTGGAAGCAGTCGGTCGTGCCCTCTTCGGCGAAGAGGTAGAAGCCGGAATCGTCGATCTGCGGGTAGATCCAGATTTCGCTTTTCGGAAAGGCGTCGGGAGGAATGCTGACCCCGAATCGGAAGACTTCTTTGAAGAACTCGGTGTCCTGGTATCCGAGATCGCGACGCTTGTACGGGGCCCCGAGCCGGAGATAAACGGTCCCGCGGCTGTCGAGGCGGCCGGGATTTTGGGGGCACGAGAAGGCTTGGCGGGCGTGGACGAGGCGCGTGAGGTGTTCTTCGAGTCGCTCGTTTTCGGGGGTGTCCGGGAAGGGGTCCAGGCCGCGCCACCAGGCCTGGAGGCTGTCGCCGGCATTCGGGCGAACCGTCCAGGTCGCCGGCTCGGCGGATCGATCGCCCTCGACGGTCTGGGCGAACACGTCGTCGGTCATGAGGGGGGCGATCTGGGCGATGCGGTGGCGGAAGAGGTCGTTGAGGGCCGCGGAGGTGTCGGGGGTGACGCGGCCCAGGAGGGTGAAGTAGGCATCGACGGCGCGAAGGCGTTCGTTTCGGAGCCGGCTGCGGGTTAGGGTGCGGAGGTACGCGTCGGCGAGGCGCACGTCGAAGGCCCCGGTGTCTTCGAGCTGGGTGAAGCCTCGGTGCCAGATCGAGCGGGCGTTGGCCGAATCGCCCGATTCGGCGTACGCTTTCCCCATCCAATAGGCCGCGGATCCGTGTTCGGGGAGAACGAGGAGAGAATCGGTCGCCAGGGCGTGCTCGAGGTAGGGGACGGCCTCGCCGGGCCGGTCCCGTTCGACGAGCTGAATGCCGCCTTTCGCCTGTGCAGCGGGGGAGGGGCGCTCGATTTCGAGGGACTCCCACTGTGCGGACGCGTCGGACAGGAGGGGACCGATCGTCAGCAGGAGCCCGGTGAGGAGAATGCGAAGGCCCGGGAGGCCCCATTCGAGTGAGCGGTGGGGGGGAGCGAGTGTGTTCATGATCTCCACCTGGGAATGCGACGCAGGGACGGGCAAGACAATCCTCCCACGGGCGGGTTCTCTAGAGATGTTCACGCGCCCTTTATGTTTCCCGATCGGCCGGTCGATTCGTGAATTCGTGCATACGATCCGCTCTCGCCTGCGGAGGGCTTCGATTTGTCGATCGATTCGTGGCCGATTTACCCTCTTCTCGCGCTCGCCGGTGACGGACTGGGCGCGCCGTTGCAATTCCGTAATGATACGCCGGTTGTAAATATTGCCGCCCGTCGGCCGGTCGTGGAGGACGGGGGCGAGAACGGAGAGGGGGCATGTCGGGGCGGCAAAATGACTGTGAACGACGATTTACGGTCGGTACAGTTCCGGTTTCCCGTCGTTTTGGCTGCACTCCCGCACCGATCCGCTGAGGCGAGGAGAGAGGGAGAGGTCTCCCGGTCGATGCCCCGAGGCGCAGACCGAATCGGTTCACTTCTTGCACGTGTGGACGAGAACGATTTCCGTGCTCACGACTCCGGTACCTATGTCCTTTCTTTCTTCGTCCCAGAAGGCCCTCGTCGACCGAATCGGTGGCGTCGTCGAGGACGTCGAAGCGCGAATGATGTTCGGAACGGTGGGACTGTTCGCGAACGATCGGCAGTTCGGTGTGCTCGACGACGACGATCTGTATCTTTCGGTGGAGGAGGACGTCCGGGCCGACTTTGCGGCGGCCGGGGCCGAACCCTACAACGCGGCGACGGCCGAAGAGGCGGCTTATCTGGAGGTCCCCGACGAGGTCGTGCGCGACGACGAGGCCTTTGCGACCTGGCTGGCGCACGCGGTCGAGGCGGCCTGATCGGTCCGAGGAGACCTACTCCGTGTCGTCGCCGCGGAGCTCGGCCAGGGCCTCTTCGTGGACCTTGAAGTCGTGCGCGTCGAAGAGGACGAACCGGAGGATCTCGACGGACTCGAGGCGCGGGGCCCAATCGAGCATCGTGCCGAGGGCAATCCGCGCCGCTTCGTCGACGGGGTAGCCGAAGGCCCCGGTCGAGAGGGCGGGAAAGGCAACGGACGTCATCTCGTGGTCCTCGGCGCACTGCAGGGCATTTTCGTAGCCGGTTCGCAGGAGTTCGTCGGACGGCTCGTCGCGGCCGTAGACCGGACCGAGGACGTGGATCACGTAGTCGTTGGGGAGGTCGTGCGCCCCGGTGACGACGGCTTCGCCGGGCTGGATGGGGGCGAGGGGGTGCGTTTCTTCGGTGAGGCCGGGCCCGGCGGCGTTGTGGATGGCCCCGGCCACGCCGCCCCCCGTTCGCAGCTGGGCGTTGGCCGCGTTCACGACGGCCTCCACGTCGTCCTGCTTCACGATGTTGCTCTGCACCAGTTCGATCGTCACGCCGGCTTCGGTGTGGGTCATGGTCGGTCGAGGATTGGTTGGCAACGGAAAAATGGAACGGTTTGGGGGGCGGGTGTGGATGTAAACTGTTCGAACGGGTGTGTTCGGGGAGGCGAGAGCGCCGGGTCCGCAGCCTGTGATCTGTGAACCCTTTCGGGGCGGCTTCGGTATTGCCTTCAAACTGTCCCGTTCGTCGTCCGCGTTTTTCCTTCTGATTTCCTTGCTCGGGCCATGACTGTGGAGTCCATCATGAGCCGCGACCTCGTGACCGTGACGCCGGACACGACGCTCGTGGAGGGTCGGAATCTTCTTCACGAGCACGGCTTCCGTCATCTACTCGTGGTGGAGGGAAACGACACCCTCCGCGGCGTCCTGTCGGATCGCGACGTCCTTCGGGCCCTCGGCCCCTTTTTCGACACCTACAGTGAGGAGCACCGGGACGTGACGGCACTAACGCGGCCGGCCTCGGACGTCATGCGCTCCGACCCCACGACGATTGGTCCCGACACCGACGTCGAGACGGCGGCCGACCTCCTCCTCGACAACGGCCTCACGTCGCTGCCCGTCGTGCGGGGAGACGCGCTCGTCGGCATCGTCACCACCAAAGATCTGTTGAAGCACTTTGCGGACGCCTCGTGAATGCCGGAAGAGAGGGGGGCGGCTGTGTTTACTTCTTCCGACTCGGGGGATCGATGGAGGACCGGACTGGTTAAAAATCACACCAGTCGGGGAAATCCTCGATTTA
>CAZCUZ010000169.1:0-4173 GCA_964502085.1 uncultured Salinivenus sp.
GACACTTCGCCCACTGTGTCTCGGCATCGTATCCATCCACCAAACAGGTTCTGATCGTAGATTGTACGTGAGTTCAGAAGATTCTTGAGGGATACAGTCATTTCGACCGGAGGGCGCCGAGTAGGCGCCCGGAGTGGAGACACGAGCGAAGCGACTGATGGAATAAATCTTATCAATGTGGCGATAACATCTTTTCAGCGCCCCATTCCGCAGAATCAAGCGTCCCCGAATAGATAAGGAGAGTCCTCGAATCCACTCACACAGGGCGATCGTATGTTTACATCTCGACCGAGCCTGGTGACGCTCACCTGCTTCTGGTCGTGGATATCGCCGGGAGAACGTGGGAGAACGGGCGCGTCCCAAGAGGACTTCCGTTTTTCGGTCGCGATGCAAGGGAGCGTTGACGTTTTGCCCCGAACAGAGACTCCCGTATCCCAGATGCCGAGAATTATTCGCGTCGATCAGAGAAATACGGAACGAAAAAGTCGCGAGATGCACCTCGCGACGGACTTCCCATTCTGAGTCCCGGTTCCAAATGTACTCCGATCCTTCGGAGTTGGTAATAACCACCATCGCCAAGATGCGATCACACGCTTGATTGCACGTCGACCGGCGAGTAGCGTCAAACGAAAAATTGCGACCATGAGAACGACCGACCGACCCTCAACACCCACCGACGTGCGTTTTGGCCCTCGACGGGGGCTCGCGTGGGGATTTGCCCTCGTGCTCGCCGTAATCGTTTCCGGCTGCGCCTTCTACAGCTTTACCGGGGCCAGCATTCCGACGCACCTCGAGACCGTCGCCATTCCGATCGCCGAGGACAACACCTCCAGCCCCGTGCCCACCCTCGGCCGCGACCTCACGGGCCTGTTGACCGACCAGTTCGTCGGGCGCACGCGGCTCTCGCTCAACAACAACGAGACGAACGCCGACGCGGTGCTCACGACCCGGATCGTGCGCTACACGAATCAGCCCACCGGGGTGAGCGGGGACGAGCGCGCCACCACCAACAGCGTCGAAGTGCAGGTGCAGGCCCGGTACTACGATCAGGTGACCGACTCGACGATGGTCGAGCAGTCGTTTACGGGCTCCGCCGAGTACGATCCCAATCAGGCGGGGCTGGACGGGGCGGAGCAGGCAACCCGGCTTGCCGTCGAGCGGGCGGCCGACGACATTTTCACCACGGCGACGTCCAGCTGGTAGTTCAGTTTGCCGACGGTCGTGCGTCTGTCGGGCTCCGTCGGACGCCAACCGGCGACGCGCACCGTCTCCTCCATTCCCCCCACGTCCAAACGCTCAACACCAAACGTTCAATACATCGCCTCCAATCGCACGTCCGTGTGGCGGCGCACGTACGCGACCATCCGGGGGGCGTAGTTGGGAAAGGCGGGGCAGGAAATGCCGGTGCCCTCCAGGGCCGTCTGCGTGTGGGCGCTGTCGTATCGCGAGGGGTGGTCGAAGTAGTCGATGAGCTCCGGGGCAATGCCGAGGACCCGCCCGAGGCCCGCATTCATGAGAACGCGCGCCGCGCGTGCGGGCAGGGGCACGTACGCGACCGCTTTGCCCAGCAGGTCGGCGAAGAGATCGAGGAGGGCCTGGGCCGTCAGGGGACGGGGATCCGTGAGGTGAAAGACGGTTCCCAGATTCGCGTCGTGCCCCAGCAGATGGGTCATAGCCGAGATGACGAAGTCGACCGGCACGAGGTTGACCCGTTCGGTGCCCGACCCGACCCGCGTCATGAGTGTGTACCTCGGAAGCTGCTGCAGGGCGCGGAGGACGACGTAGGGCCCGTCGAACTTGTCCGTTTCTCCGGTTTTGGAGTTGCCCACCACGATGCCGGGACGAAAGATCATCGTCGGGATCTCGTCCATGCGGTCTTGCACGAGGACCTCGGCGTGGTACTTCGTCTCCTCGTAGAAATTTTTAAACCCGGCGTCGTGGACGAGTTCGTCCTCGTAGATGATTCCCGTCCGGGTTCCGGAGACGTAGGCGGTGCTGACGTAGCCGAACCGTTCGAGGCGGGGGCTCTGGGCGAGGAGGTCGAGCACGTGGCGGGTGCCGTTCACGTTGATCCGCCATCCCACCTCGCGGGGAATGCTCAGGTCGTAGACGGCAGCGAGGTGGCACGCCGTCGTGATGCGCTGGGCGATTTCGTCGTACCGATCGCCCAGTCCAAGGTCGGGGTCCGTAATGTCCCCCGGAAGCACCTCGGCCCGGTCGGTCAGGCCGAGGCGCTCGAGCGTCTGCCGGGTCGTGTCTTCAAACTTGGGCTGAACGAGCAGGCCGAAGGCCGCCTCGGGGCGTACCGGGGCCAGGGCCCGGAGGAGCCGCGTTCCCAGGAAGCCCGGCACGCCCGTGAGAAAGATCATACGGAGCAGACGTCAGGGAGAGGGAGCCGAGGACGCGTGAACGGACGCTCTCCGCAGAGGCTCCGGGCGGCGACGGCCGTTAGGCGGTCGCCTCCTCCTCGTCGTCCGACTCGGCGCCCATCACCGAGGCCACGGACTGGTCCGACACCTCCACTTCGTCGTGGAAGAAGAGCATGAAGAGGAGCATCACGACGCCCGCGAAGATGGCCGGGACCCACCAGAAGGTCACCCACTGCTCCGGGGACAACTGGCTACCGGTTCGGATGAAGTTGAAGAGCCAGCCCGCCAGCTGTGCACCGATCAGCATTCCTGCACCGTAGGTGATGAGAATGATCAGGCCCTGCGCCTGTCCTCGAATCTCGTCGGTCGCCTTCTTGTCGACGTAAATCTGCCCGGTGACGAAGAAGAAGTCGTAGCAGATGCCGTGCAGGGCGATGCCGCTAATGATCATCCACGTTACTGCGTCGGGCGCACCCATGGCAAAGAGCCCGTAGCGGGCCACCCAGGCAAACATGCCGACCCCGAGCATCCACTTCACTCCCAGCCGGATGAAGAAGACCGGCATGAGCAGCATGAAGATGACCTCGGACGCCTGGCCGATGGTCTGTACGGCCGCCACGTCCTGAAACGCCATGTTTTCCAGGAAGGTCTGCGTGAAGTTGTAGTAGGCGGCCAGCGGAATCGAGATGAAGAAGGAGCTGGCGAGAAAGACGTAGAAGGAGGTCGAGCCCAGCTCCTTCAGCGCGTCGATGCCGACGATGCTTCGAATCGAGACCTCTTCGTCCTCGGCCGGCGGGGGGGTGTGCGGCAGCGTAAAGCTGTAGAGCCCGTAGACGGCACTCAGGACGGCCGTCAGGTAGAGCGGAAAGGTCGTTTCTTCCGGAATGACGCCCTCCGGCACGAAATACACGCCGACGTAGCTCACCAGAAGACCGGCGACGATCCAGCCGATGGTGCCGAAGACGCGGATGATGGGGAACTGCGACTCCTGGTCCGTCATGTTGTGGAACGCCAGCGTGTTGGCCAGGCTCATGGTGGGCATGTAGCACAGGTTGTAGGCCAGCAGGATCAGGATGAAGACCACCGGATAGCCGATGACCGACGGGGCCACGAACATAAAGGCGGCCCCCAGCAGGTGAAGGATGCCGAGGACCCGCTGGGTGGCGAAGTAGCGGTCGGCCACGAGGCCGACGAAGAAGGGCGCAACGAGGGCCGCAATCGGGTTCACCGTAAACGGCCAGTGGGTGAGGCCCTCCATGTCGTGGGCCGTCATGGTGACTGCGACGGTGGTGTACCAAGCGCCCCAGACGAAGAACTCGAGGAACATCATGGCGCTGAGGCGCGCCTGAATCGTGCGATCCATGGGTAGGGGAGCGATTCGTGAACATCGACCGGAGTCACAGGGTAGGAAACGGCGCACTTCTCCGCAAGCGCTTTCGGGACCGAATCGTCATGACATCTCGTGTTGGATAAGGGGAAGTTAAGAAGTACAGATTCCATACACTTTTTCTGGGGGAGTTGTGCCTCCAGTGTGGGGGCAGTGCTGGAGCGAATCCCCTCTGTACACGACAAAAATCGAGTGTGCCTTCAAATAGCCGCTTATCCCCGCGTATTGAGCCGTCATCCTGATGCCGACGGAGGCACTCCGACCGCAGTCGGAGCTGCCATCGGCAGAAGGATCTCTTGAATGACGCGGACGCGAGTCTGAAATGCATGCCCCTCATGTCCGCTTCCGCCTGATGGGAAGAGATTCGGTCACGTCCGTTCCCAGCATGTTCGTCGCCGGCAATCTCGGAGCGTGTGC
>CAZCUZ010000170.1:0-4131 GCA_964502085.1 uncultured Salinivenus sp.
TCGAGATCCGGATGGAGACGGACCAGGGCCACTACAAGATGGTGGGCCACGACGGAGAGGACTATCCGGAGCTTCCGGACCTTGAGGGGCAGCACGAAATCAACGTCGAGGGCGGCCTCCTAAACCGGGCCATCGACAAGACGGCCTTCGCCGTGAGCCAGGACGCGCTCCGTCCGGCCATGATGGGCGTCTACTTCCAGATGGGGGAAGAGGACTCGCGCGTGGTGGCAACCGACGGACACCGGCTCGTGAAGCTGGATCTTCCGGAGCTGAGCACGGAGGCGTCGGTCGACTTCATCGTCCCCGAGAAGGCCACGAAGCTCGCCGGCCGCATCGTGGAGAACGACGAAGTCTGCACGATTCGGGTGGACGAAGGACACGTGAGCTTCGAAGCCGAGAATGCCCGCGTGCTCGCCCGCCTCATCGACGAGACGTACCCCAACTACGAGGCCGTCATCCCCGACGAGAACGACCGATCCCTCGTCGTCAGCCGAGAGGACATGCTCAACGCCGTGAAGCGCGTAGGGCTCTACTCCTCAAGCATGACGAATCAGATCCGGCTCGACGTCACGAGCGACACGGTGACCATCTCGGCGGAGGACGTAGAACGGTCCAGCGAGGCCGAAGAGGTCATCCGCTGCGACTACGACAGCGAAGACATGGAGATCGGCTTCAATTCCGAGTACCTCACAGAGGTGCTCAGCAACGTGACGAGCGACGAGGTCGTCTTCAAGCTCAGCTCGCCCAACCGGGCCGGCATCGTTCTTCCTCAGGAGCAGGCCGAGGGCGAAGACATTCTCATGCTCATCATGCCGGTGATGCTGAACACCTACGCCTAGGCCCCGACGTCGAGGACCGTTTTCGAGGCACAAAACGGGTGCCGGCACGACGCCGGCGCCCGTTTTTTATTGCCCAAAGGCCGCGGGTCTCCTCCTCATCCGCGACTTTCATATTCTGCCTGAAGGGTTTCCAGGATGCGGCGAGCGTCCTCCGCAAGTCGCCCCTCTCGCTCGACCACCCTCTCGAAGCGATCTCGGGCCGCCTCGACTCGCTCCTGTGCCAGCGCCACCTTGCCGAGATAGAACTGCGCCTCCAGGGCAAGGAACGACCCCGACTCCGTCTGATCGAGCACCCGCGTTAACTTCGTCTCCGTTTCCTCAAGCGCCGTCGAATCGTAGCGTGGAAACAAGCCGAGGGTGGACGTCCGGGCGTCGCGGAGGGTCGAAAGCGCTTCGAGGTAGAGCCCGTCGGCCGTCAACGTGTCTGCAGAAGGGAGGGCACTGCGCGTATTCGTCGAATAGTAGCTCTCGACCATCTGGGTACTGACGTCGACCGCCGCAAGCCGATCGAGAGTCGACTGAGAGGCCTCGCTGGCCACGAACAGCACGGCATACGTCCCGAGGAGCAGAACGACGGCGACCCCCATCCCCCGAACAGCAAGCGGAAGACGCCCGATCCAATCGAACAGAGAGACAGTGGGCGCTCGCTCGGTGGCGTCGGCTTCATCCGTCGAACGCGCGTCGGAAGACGCCGGCGCCTGCCCCCTCTCCGAGGCCAGCGAGTGCCCGGTCAGTTCTTCGACGTGAGACGCCGGGTCGATCCGGGCCTCCGCTCGTTCGAGTCGACGACGAGTCGCGTCGACCCGGTCTCGAAGTTCGGGCTCGTTTTCCAGACGCTCCTCGAACGAATCGAACAGCCGCTCCAACGCCGTCGACACGTCTCCTCGGTCCTGCACGTGCCGAACCACCACGTAGGCGGTGAGAAGAACGTCGAGCGACGTTTCGCCCCCCCCGCGAACGAACGACTCGAGTGCCCGGACGTCCCGCAGCAGCGGGGCCCACTCCGAGTGCGCCTCCACGTAGACCTCGACCTCCCGCTGTTGCTCGACGGAGAGGTGGGGATACGAAAGAATCTGCTCTTCGACGTTATCCATGAGCAGAAAACAGTGGACAGAAAACGCGCTGGATGTGAACGGGAGCTCCCGACAGTTGAACGAACGGGAATCGACGGCCCTGGACGCCTACGAGAGCATTACCTGCAAAAATCGACGGGACAAGCATCAAAGCACGAGATGAAGTTCCCACTCCGAAGACACGTTGATAACGCTATCATAACCCACTACATCAAAAATTAACATAATTTAACATTAAATTTCCGGTTGAGTTACGTATTCTCGGAGGGTTTCGTCCTCCCGAAGTTTCTGGACGGCCTTGTGCTTATAGGTTCGCACCGTGGGTACGGCCTTTCCGATGGTGTCGCTGATCTCCTCGAAGTCGAGATCCTCAAGAAAATAGAGCCGTGCGGGCTCCTGCAAATAATCGGGAAGCCGCTCGAGGGCCCGTTCGAAAGTCTCCCGAACGAAACCGATTTCACGAACGGTGCAAACCTCGTCCGACCGGAGAACCGGCCCCTCTTCGTCGTCAATGGACTTGGCGACGCGGTCGCGCCGGGTGTGGTTCAAAAAGGTATTTTTGCAAACTACGCTCACCCAGCTGGCGTACTGACCGGGTTCTCGTACGCTCTCCCGCTTGTCCTGAATCTTTTCGTACGTTCGCGTAATGAGCCGGTCGGGGGCCGCGGCGCTGTCGAACGCGTTGCTGGCCGACTTGGCGAGAAAATACCGGCACACGTAGCAGTACGTCCACAGATCTACGACGCGCTCCGTCTCCGAATTACCCTCGATCCGCCACCGCCGAAAGGCCTCGTTGGCGGCCTCGGTGTCGTCCACCGCAAAGGGCAGCCGATCAATGACGGTCTGGAGCCGAGAGGAGGAGGTCGTCATGATATGATGACGCGGACGCGGTGTCGGAAGCCCCGAGGGAAAGAGAATCGAGGAACGTCGTTCCGGCTGAATCCGAAACTACTATACAATAAGGCTCCGTCGCGCCCGAATCAACGGCCCGCTCTCCGTCACACGGCAATTGCATCTTGGTGCTGGCAGACAAGCGGTTGCCCTTGTTCAGGGCAACGGAGCCTCCCGTCGAGATACTGGATTTTTAACATCCACTCCCCCTGCTGTCCGTCAAGATTGAAGGAATCTCTTTGAGGCCGAAAACCTCCCCCTCTCCTGACCGTGCTAAAGGCTTGCCGTAGGGTCGCGGCGCAAGAAGAGGACCCGTGTACGGGTTCTGGACGGGGTTCTCCCCTCTGTAGCATGCTCCCCCCTCCGTACGGCGGAGAATCCGGGAGCAGACGCCTCGACCTGCTCCTTGTGTACGTTTCCCCGAGCGAAGCAATCGAGACCGATGGACACGCAAAGTTTTAAGACCTTCAGTGCCACGCCCAGCGACATCGAACGCGATTGGTACGTGGCCGACGCGACGAATCGCGTAGTCGGTCGCCTGGCGTCCGAGATTGCGCGCGTGCTTCGCGGCAAGCATAAGCCGACCTACACGCCGCACATGGACACGGGTGACTTCGTCATCGTCGTGAGCGCCGAAGAGGCGCGCTTCACCGGCAAAAAGGAGCAGCAGAAGGAATACCTCCAGTACAGCGGCTATCCGGGCGGCGATCGGACCGAAACGCCGGAAAACCTTCGCGACAGCCAGCCCACGTCGATCATCGAGCGAGCCGTGAAGGGCATGCTTCCGGAGGGCCCCCTGGGACGGAAGATGTTGAAGAAGCTGAAGGTCTACACCGGTCCGGACCATCCGCACGAAGCCCAGCAGCCCGACCCGCTCGAGACGGCGTAACGTCTCCTTTCCGACGACTCGTTCTGATTCTGACGATCTGACTTTCCCGCCATGCCTACGATGACACAGTTCCAGGCGATCGGGCGCCGTAAGACGTCCACGGCGCGCGTGTACCTGCGCCCGGGCGACGGCTCCAGTTTTGAGGTGAACGGCGAAGACGCCGAGGAGCACTTCCCGAACCCGTGGCGCCGCCGGACGCTCGACCAGCCGTTCGACGTGACCGACACGCTCGGCCAGTTCAACGTGAAGGTGAATGCGTCCGGAGGCGGCCTCACCGGCCAGGCCGAAGCCATTCGGCTCGGCATTGCCCGGGCCCTCGTCGAGTACGACGAGGAGCTTCGCGGCCCGCTTCGCGACGCCGGTTATCTCACCCGCGACGACCGGATGGTCGAGCGCAAGAAGTACGGCCAGCCCGGCGCCCGGAAGAAGAGCCAGTACA
>CAZCUZ010000171.1:0-4085 GCA_964502085.1 uncultured Salinivenus sp.
CGAACCGCCACCGTGTTCGGCTGGGTCGGAATCACGACCTCGTCCCCCGACCGTAAAATCACGTCCTCTTCGGGATCCCCCTGGGTGGCCTGCTGCATCTCGACGATCACCTGGGCCGTGTCGCGTACGAGACGTCCGCCTTTCAGGTAGCCCGTCGACAAGATCCCGCCCGCGCGTTGGATGACATTCGAAAGGCGCTCGTTGTCGCGGAGAAGCGTATACTCGCCCGGATACTGGACCTCGCCCTGTACGGTGACGGTCTCCTGCGGCTGAAAGGAGGGATCCTGTCGGACGAATACCCGATCACGGTGGCGGAGCTCGAAGTCGGCGGCGGCCTCCAGGGCGCGCACGGTATCCTGGACGGAAAAGTTCACGTTCTTGGGGTCGACATCCTCGTCAACGAGTGGGACACGAACCGTATTGGCCCGGAGCCCTTCCTCTCCTCGTCGTTCCACCATGCGGGTCACCTGCACCTCCTGCAGCGACGCTCCCTCCTCGAACCCATTCGCCTGCAGGAGAAGGTCTTTCAGCGTCATATTGTCGCGGTACGCGTAGCGACCCGTGCTGTCGACCGCCCCGCTGACTCGCACAAAGCGCTCGTCCAGGCGCTCGACCGTCGCCGGATACACGCGAATCTCGTCCTGGGGCTTCAACGTGCGGGTCCCCATGCCCTCTCCGTCCAGCGCGTCGCCGAGGTGAAAGGGAACGACCCGCTCCTCCTCTCCGTCGTCGGAGACCCGAAAGAGGTCCGCTCGCCCTTCGAATACCCCTTTCAGATACTCCTCGTCGGTGAGCCCTCCTCCCTTCAGCAGCAGGTCGCGGACGGTCATGCCCTCGCGGTACCGGTACTCGCCCGGGGCCCGGACCTCTCCGGAGATCTCCACGAAGCGCTCCGCGCGCATTTCCTGCTGGGAGGCGACGTGCAGGCTATCCCCCGGCTTCAGGACCACGTTCGCCTGGGGCCGGTCGTCCATGATGTCGTTCAGGTTGACGGACCGGCTCGTTTCTTCGAGGCTGTCGCTGATGCGGACGAGGCTGGCCTGTTCGCGATAGGCCCCGCCCGTGAGGCCGTCGGCCTCTTCGATCAAGTCCTTCACCGTACGGACCCCGCCTCCAATTTCGTACTGCCCCGGCTGGTAGACGGCCCCACTAATTGAGGCGGCGTCGATCCGGGACTGCACCGCCGGCTGCTGGGCCTCCGAGATGGAAAGAATGCGCACGCGGTCGCCGTCGGCCAGCGGAATCTCGACGGAGTCGGAGCGTGCGTCCTGCAAACTCACGTCGATCACCTCGCGGGCTACGGAGGGATCTTCCCGCTCGTCGAACGGCACGATGCGCTCGATCTGAAATCGCTTCGCGTAGGCCTTCGCCTCCAACCCCCCGGCGTATTCGAGAAGGTCCCCGACCGTCTCGGCTTCTTTCATTTCGTAGTAGGCCGGTCGCTTCACCGCCCCCTGAATGGCGACCGTTTTGCCCCGCGGCGGAACGAAAATGTAGTCGTTGCTCTGCAGCTGCACGGAGGAGGAGCTGTACCCCTCCATCAGGTAGTCGTACACGTCGACCGTCGAGACGACCTCCCCGTCCCGGATCACTTTAATGTCGCGCAGACTTCCCTCCTTCATCGGTCCCCCCACGCTGTACAGAGCGTTAAAGACCGTGGCAAAGCTGCTCACCGTGTACCCCCCCGGCTGCGGCACCTCTCCCAGCACGAACACCTGCGATGGCCGCACGCGCGTGAGGGAGAGGTCCATAAAGACGGTCGGCGGATCGCTCGTGAGACCCGAGTAGCTGCGGGAAAGCCACTGCTTCAGTTCCTGTCGAAGCTCGTCGAGCCGCTTGCCCGCCACCGTATACTGACCGACGTTGGGCACCGTCACCCGTCCCTCGCGGTCCACCTGCAGCTCATACGTAAACTCGGCCCCCCCCCACACCGTGAGGCGCAACACGTCGTCCGACCCCACCACGTAACTGCCGTCGGCCGGGCCGGTCGCCTGCGGAACGAAGGCCTCCGGAATGGACTCGAACGTTTCGTACCCGAAGTATTTGAGCGTATCCCGTCGCCTGGGTCGCTCGCCCTCGGGAAAGAGCGTGAGCTGGCGCCCCGTCGACAGGGTGACGGTCGTGTCCTGCGTCGTTGCCCGCGCGTACAGGTTCCAGGTCCCGGCGCTCGTGTCCCGGGGAATGGTTACGTATCCCCGCCACGTGCCGTCGATCACCGATCCCTCGATGCGACTCGTATTCCGGAGACGAAGGGAGTCGCCCCCTGCCGTAAGAAACCCCAACTGCACGTTCTGGATCGGATCCTGACTCCGAATCGGCACCTCGGCGCGCACTTCTACCGGAAGCCGGTCTACAGAGAAACTACCTGGCTTCACCGTCGGGGTCCCGGCCAACACCGGAAACGGGGCATTGGCAGGCGCCAGTGCCTGATCGGAAACGCCTCCGACCGTGTCGGTTCCTATGCCGCCTTGTTGCTGTCCCTCTCCCTGTGTTGCATCCATCAGGGCCTGAATGCGGGCCTCCGACACCCCCATCTGCCGGGCGCGCTGGATGGCCTGCTGCGGATTGGACGGGTCGATGCCCAGCTGTTGCATCTGCTGCCGGGCCTGCTGGACCGAAATGCCGCGCTGGTCGAGCTCTTCCTGCACCCCCTCCGGAACGTCTCCCTGTTGCTGAGCCGCCGCCGGTCCGACGGCCACGGCGAGACACCCCACCGCCCACAAGCATAGAAAGGCACCGATGCGTCGCATGAAACACCTGATTCTGCGAGAAGACGAGGGATCGCCCCTCCGGCCCGCGACCGTGCGGGGAAACGAGGCTCGTCGGAAGGCTCGATCCGCGTACTACTTAATTATTTGGTAACGTCTACGCAGGGAAAAGGCGAACGCCCCCGCGTCCCGGCCGACAAGTTCCCCAAATCTTTGCCGTGCCCCGTACGGCCCCGAGAACGGCAGGTTCGATCTGGACGGCCGCCCCCTCAAAAGATTCGTTCAATCCGCCGCCCCGCCCCCGAACGGCAGCCGAGGGAGTGGCCCCCCGACAAAGCGACTCATTGGCCAAAGGGAAGCGTCACCCCGAGCCAGGGCGCCCCAATGAACGATCCTCCGGCGGCCACGGGCCGAAAGAGTCCGAAATCGACCGCAAAGTCCTCGGGGGCCCATCGCACGCCGGCGGAAATGATCCCGTTTGCCCCCTCCGTCCCCGGGAAGAAGTAGTTCTCGGAGAGAAAATACGTCGTCCGCCCTATCCGAAGCATAGTAGATAGATTGACGGCGGGCGTCCGCGACCACTCCGAGCCGGCGTATCCGTAACCGACCCCAATCGTAAAGTTCTTCTCTCTCGACCCGATCGTGGAGAGCCCGTAGACGATGCCGGCACCGCCCGACTCTTCTCCGGCGATGGTTCCCACGAGAGCCCCCGCCCCCAGATGCAGATTCTCGCGGGGCGTCGACACGGACACCTTGGGAAGCAGCCAGACGGGCGTGGCGGACGCCCCGAACAGAAAGAGGGGGACGGTCCCGCCGCCGACCGAGACGTTGTCCGTAACGCCGTAGTTGACGTCGTTGAGGAGCACCCAGGTGTTCTGGTAGTACCCACGGCCGCCGCGCAGCCCGATGGCGGTCGGCGCAAAGAAATGTCGGGTGGCAAAGGGATTTTCGAACCAGTACTCTCCGTCTCGGAGTCGCGATCGATTCACCTCTCGCATCGTCGCCACGTCCTCTCGGCGGAGGGTCACCTCGCCCGCCTCCCGCGTGTCGACGACGACTTCTTGCTCATTCTCCGACACGAGCGTGCCGAGGTAGCGATTGCCCTCGACCGTCTCGACTCGATACAGCGGCGCGGCGGTCGTGTCGGCGTCCGGCTGCTGAGCCCAAACCGGTGCGGCACCGACTCCGGGAATGGAGAGCACGGCGAAAAGAACGAAACAAAGGAGACGCCGCCTTCTCGGCAATTCACAAACGGAAACTGCAAACATGGGGGCTCTCGTGTTAATCGATGAGGGACATTTTCATGTCGATTGCAGAGTCATCTGCAATGTGCACGATCATAGACACCGGAAGTTGCGAGCTGTCCGTTCGGATTCG
>CAZCUZ010000172.1:0-4043 GCA_964502085.1 uncultured Salinivenus sp.
GCGACCTCGCCGCCCTCCTCAGCGAGCGCGACATCTTCAAGGGCCAGGGCGAGGCCCCGGACGTGGACCTGCGCCTCCGCCTCGAAGCCCTTCGTCGTCTGCGCCGCGGCGACCGCCCCACGCCCGACCACGCCCGCAACTACGTCGTCCCCTACGGCGCCGTCGGGCACGTCCGCACGGTGGCCGACCACTGGCGCTCCAAGCTCGGCGTGTCCCAGAAGAAAGAGGGCGACGTCGAGGCGTGCGGCCTCCTCACCGCCTTCGCCTACCCGGACCGCCTCGCCCAGCAGATCGACGGGCAAAGTGGACGCTTCCGCCTCCGCAACGGACAGGTCGCCGAGCTGCCGAATCCCCAGTTGCTCTCGGACGCCGACGCTCTGGTGGCCGCCCACGTCGACGGCCGTCGTCAGACGAACCGGATCTTTCTGGCCGCCCCGATCGCCGAGGACGACATTCTCGACTACTTCGGAGACCGGATTGAACCGTCGACCGACGTGGCGTGGGATCCCGACACGCAGCGCGTCCGCGCCCGTCACCGCGAGGAGCTCGGTGCGCTCGTCCTCAAGGACGGCCCGATCGAGGACCCGGATCCGACGGCTGTTGCCGAGGCGCTGGTCGAGGGGGTACGGCAGGAAGGCCTCGACCTGCTGCCCTGGACCGACCACGCGCACCAGCTTCAGCATAGAATTCAGTTCCTGCACCATCACCTGGGCGACGACTGGCCGGACGTGAGCGACGAGGCCCTGCTTAACACGCTGGAGGAGTGGCTCCTGCCGCACGTCTACGGCTTAAAGCACGCCGCCGACCTTCGGCAGCTCAATCTTCCGGAGCTCCTCCGCGACCGGCTAACCTGGGAGCAGCGCGACCGGCTCGACGCCCTCGCCCCCACCCACGTCACGGTGCCGAGCGGCTACGATCGTCCCCTCGACTATTCCGACCCGGAGACGCCCGTCCTCGCCGTGCGCGTGCAGGAGATGTTCGGCCAGACCGAGACGCCGCGCATCGCCGGCGGACACGTGCCCGTCACGCTCCACCTCCTCTCCCCCGCCCAGCGCCCGGTCCAGATCACGCAGGACCTCGCTCACTTCTGGGCGGACACCTACTACGACGTCCGGAAGGACATGCGCGGCCGCTACCCGAAGCACTACTGGCCCGAGGCCCCCCTTGAAGCCACGCCCACCCACACCACGAAGGCGCAGATGGAAGCCGACCGGTAGCGCGATCGAGAAGCGAGAAGCGAAAGGCGAGAGGCGGAATTGAGGAATCCGGTGCGAAGGAGATACGTTGGCGAGCATCATTTTCCCAGACGCTCCAGACCGCCTTTCGCCTCTCGCCCCTATTCTCGATCCTCCTTCTGAAGACGGGCCAAACTGAGAGGTATCACGTCTCCCCCTCTCCATTCAGCGACCTCTCATCGCTCCTCTCCAACATACGCAATCCGCCAGATGCGCCCCCGCTGGTCCTCGGACACGTAGAGCCCGCCGTCCGGCCCAATCGCGAGGCCCGAGGGCCGATAGTCCGCCGCTCCGGCACTTTCGAGCGTGTCGGCCCCCGCAAATCCGTCGGCAAACGTCTCATAGTCTTCGGACGGGTTGCCCCCTTCGAACGGCACGAACGTCACCGCATACCCCTCCTGCGGGAGCGGCGCCCGGTTCCAGGAGCCGTGCCAGGCAATGAAGGCACCGGTCTGATATTTTTCGGGAAAGGCCGTCCGTCCCTCGGAAAAGAGGAGATCGTTGGGGGCCCAATGCCCCGGAAAGGCCAGAATCGGATCCTCGAACTGGTCGCAGCGGCCCCCCGTCTCGCCGTCTCCCCCGTACTCCGGCGCGAGCACCTTTTTCTCCTGCATCCAGTCGTAGTAGCAGTACGGCCAGCCGAAGTTGTCGCCCTCATTCACCCGAAAGAACTCCTCCGCGGGCAGCTCGGCCCCCTCCTCTTCCGTGTACAGGTCGGGATTGTAGTTATACAGGTTGTCGCGCCCGTGCTGGACGACGTAGAGGGAGGAGTCTGCCGTTCGCCAGTCAATCGCGTTCGCGTTGCGAATGCCCGTGGCATAGCGGGTCCCGGCCTCCGGGTATTCCCGATCGGGCCGGTCGGATGCGTATTGCCACACCCCCGCCCGACGCTCGAGCTGCGGGCACGGGTCCTGGCCGGGCGACCCGTCCGTCCGCGTCTCCTCCATGCAGGCGTTCGACGGCGCGCCCACGTTGACGTACATGCGGCCGTCGCCGTCGAACGCGAGCGTCTTGGCGTCGTGCGTGGGCTGATCCGGGTAGCCGGTGACGATCACCTCTTTCTCACCGGAGGGAACGAGCTCGTCGGGCTGCCGCCGGTAGCGCCACACCGCCGTGTGCGGCCCGAAGTAGAGGTAGCCGTCGCGAAGATCGAGCCCCATTCCGCCCGTGGTGCTGACGTACTCGACGCGATCCGCCTTGTAGTTGCCGGTCGTGTCCCGGAGGGCCACCACGCCGCTGCCATTCGTCGTCGCGTCGAGAGAGGCGTAGAGGTCCCCGTTCTCCGCCACCGCCATGTGCCGGGCGGGCCCCAGGCTGTCGGCCACGACCGTCGCACAGAAGCCGTCCGGCAGGGTGAGTCCTCCGTCGTCCGGATCGCAGACAGACGAAGTGGCACCGTTGCCTGTGTCCCCGGTGCCGCAGCCGGCAATCAGCACTCCGACGACCAGGAACAGCGAAAGAACCCAGGCACTCCTACTGTGGAATCTGGGAATCGAGAGCCGAGACTCGAACATGGGATGAGAACGCCGAAGCGCAGACGCGAACACCACTCGGGCCTACCTCCAACTCTAGGTCGGGGGAAAAACGCGTATCCGTGCGTTCTAGTGATAACACCCGACCGGCGCTTCATCAAGCCTAATTTCTCCTCCGGAAAACAGAGCCCGCTCAGCGCCTCTCGACTCTCGCCCCTCGTACAAGCCTACCCCACCCGTGCAAAGCCGAGTCCGTGCTCGGCGTACGTCTCTTCGAACCGCCGACGCAGGCGCTGGTGCGCGTCGGCGCGGAGGTGTGGGTCCTTCTCGACCAGCGCAAAAGCCGCCGTCCGGGCGTCCGCCAGGATCTCGGTGTCCTCCGTGATGTCGGCAATCTTGAGGTCCGGCATGCCGCTCTGCCGCGTCCCGAAGAAGTCGCCCGCCCCCCGAATCTTGAGATCCGTCTCGCTGATCTCGAAGCCGTCGTTCGTGCGCACCATCGCCTCCAGGCGCTGCGTGGCCTCGGCGCTGCGCTTGTAGCCGGCCATCAGGATGCAGTAGCTCTGCGTCTCGCTGCGCCCCACCCGTCCCCGCAGCTGATGCAGCTGACTCAGGCCGAACCGCTCGGCGTGCTCCACGAGCATGACCGTCGCGTTCGGCACGTCGACCCCCACCTCGATGACGGTGGTGGACACGAGCACGTCGATCTCGCCCGCCGTGAACCGCTCCATCGTGCGCTCCTTCTCGTCGGACGGCAGCCGGCCGTGGACGAGCCCCACCTCGAACGCCGGAAACTGCTCCTGCAGCGCCTCGCGGCCGTTCTCCGCATCTTTTAGGTCCATCTTTTCGCTCTCCTCGACGAGCGGATACACGACGTACGCCTGTTGGCCCTGCTCCAGCTTGTCGCGCAGGAACGCGTACACCTCGCCTCGCCGCTTTTCGGACCGGAGCTGCGTCTCCACCGGCTTGCGGCCCGGCGGCATCTCGTCGATTTTCGAGACGTCGAGGTCGCCGTACAGCGTCATGGCGAGGGAGCGGGGAATGGGCGTGGCCGTCATGAGCAGCATGTGCGGCTGCTCGCCCTTCTCGAACATCTCGGCCCGCTGCGCGACCCCGAAGCGGTGCTGCTCGTCGACCACGGCCAGGCCGAGGTCGTCGAACGCAACCTCCTCCTGAATCAGCGCGTGCGTGCCGACGGCCACGGGGCTCTCGCCGCTGCGGAGGGCGCGCAGGGCCTCCTCGCGCTCGCCCTTGGCCTGACTGCCGACCAGCAGGCGCGGCTCCAGGTCCAGCGGTCGCAGGTACTCGATGAGATTCTGATAGTGCTGCTCGGCCA
>CAZCUZ010000173.1:0-4006 GCA_964502085.1 uncultured Salinivenus sp.
CGGAGGCGCAGCGGACGGCGGCGATGCTTCCGAACGACCGGCAGGTGGACGCGGCTGTGGCTCTGGTGCACGACGGGGGCCGATACGAGCGAATTCTGGCGCCGGAGGACTGAGCACCATGAATGATATATGCGTCTGGGGCAATCGTAGGTAGACGGCACTGGTGCGTACGAGACGTTGAGAAGCTGAGAACCTGTTTGGCGGATTGTCTACGGCCTATGACTTCGTGGATCTCGTGCAGAAAGACTTCTGCGCTCCCCCGGTAGCTCCACTACAGGGCTCGCTTGAGCGTCTTTCTGACACTTCGCCCACTGTGTCTCGGCATCGTATCCATCCACCAAACAGGTTCTGAACGTGTGATGACGCTATTGCAAGCGGTGGGGCTCGCGATTGCAGGGTTGGGGGCCGGCTTTTTGGCCGGGCTCGTCGGCGTGGGCGGCGGGGTGATTTTTACGCCGGTCCTCTTTGCGGTGTACGGCGTTTTGGGCGTGCCGGACGGCGTGCGCACGCCCCTCACGGTGGGGACGGGGCTCTTCTGTACGGGCATTGCGGCGGGGACGAGTGCGTGGCATCACTTTCGGCGGGGGGGCGTGGTGCCGCGGATGGCACTGGGCGTGGGCGTGGCGAGTGCCGGGGCCGTGGCGCTCGTGTCCCGGTACGTCGTCACCCGTCCGTGGTACGACGCCGCGGTGTTTCAGCTCGTATTTGCGGCCGTGCTCCTGGTCGTGGTGGGGCGGATGGTCGGACGGACGGCGGACGTAGGACTGGAGGCCGACGAGGCGCGGTCGCGTTCGTGGGGAAAGTGGATTGGCACGGGAACGGCGGCCGGAACCGTCGCGGCGGCCGTGGGGGTGGGGGGCGGCGTGGTGCTCGTGCCCGCCTACAGCCGGTGGCTTCGTCTTCCGCTCCATCGGGCCGTGGGCACCTCCAGTGCCACCATTCTGCTCATCTCGGGCCTCAGCGTCGGGGCCTACGCATGGCTGGGGACTGGCCTCGCGGGACGACCTTCGTTTGCACTCGGGTACGTCGACGTAGGGACGGGACTCCTGCTGGCTGGGCCTGCTGTGTTTGGGGCCCAGGGCGGGGCCGTGCTCGCGCATCAGATGGAGACGACCTGGCTCCGGTGGAGTTTTGCCGCGCTGGCCGCCGTGGTGGCCGGACGGCTGGTGGTTGGGGCCCTGGGGTGAGCGCCCGTGCGTTCCCCGGAGGACCGCCGAGGAATGACGGAACTCTGTTCGCGACCGTCACTCTCGGGGGCGCAGTTGAGCGAGGTAGAGCTTCGTGCTGTTGCGGGGCCAGTACTGGAGGTGGAGGGACCCGGGGTCGTCGAGCGTGTGGAGCTCGCCGATGCCGCCGCTCACCTCCCCGCACCGGAGAGAGTCGGGGGCGGCGACGAAACGCAGTCGGGTGAACCGGGCAGTGGTCGAGTCGATCTGTAGGGCGCCTCGGCAGTCCAGCGCCGGATACGAAAATCGCTCGTCGTCCAGGTTGAGGTGAAGCCGGTGGCTGATGGTGTCGTGCTCCCAGGCCAGGCGCCCCGTCCAGGTGCCTTCCATCCACGGCGGGCGGGACGCGTCGTCGGGCTCGTCGGTCTGGCACCCCGTCGCTCCGAGCGCGAGAAGGAGGGCGACGATGGCGAGTGGGGGTGTGGAACGGGAGAGCACGAGGAATCGGAGCGGAAACGGAACAGGGCGGAGCGGCACTGGGGGCTGGTCAGCGTTCGACGTGCACATTCTGTCGCGCGTCGACGCGGGCGTGCCAGCCGGGGGGGACGACAATGGTCGTGTCGTACTGGTGGAGGATGGCCGGGCCGTCGAACGCGTGGCCGTGGTGCAGGTCGGTGCGGGCGTACGCCGTCGTCTCCGTCGGCCCCTCGGCGTCGAACCAGACCGGTCGTGTGCCGAGCACAGCCTTCTCGATCGGGGCCTCGGTTTTGGGCTCGACCGGCAGGCGGGGCGGAGGGACGTCGACGCGTCCCCGAACCCGAAGGGCGACGATGTCCACCGGTTCGCTTGGGTCGGCGTGGCCGTAGCGCGCGCGGTGGCGGGTATGGAACGTCTCGACGGTCCGTTGGACGCTGTCGCCGGTGATCGGGGTGTCGAGCGGGGCGGTAATCTCGTAGCTCTGTCCCGCGTAGCGCACGTCGAGCTCGAGGGTGAGCGTCGGCTGTCCGTGGTCGGCGAGGACCGAGCGCACGTCCGCAGCGGCATCCTCGGCGGCGGTGTTGAGGGAGGACGGGTCGTCGATGAGTGTGTCGGCTCGGGCGAGGACGGCGCGGGCGGTGTCGTAGGCGACGTCGGCCATGAGGAGGCCGAGGGCGCTCAGGACGCCGGGGGTGGGGGGCACGAGGACGCGCTGCATGTCCAGCGCCTCGGCCAGGGCGACGGCGTGGAGGGGGCCGGCGCCGCCGAACGGCACGAGCGTGTAGTCTCGGGGATCGTGCCCGCGCTCGACGGAGACGCGGCGGAGGGCCCGCTCCATCGTGGCGTTGGCCACCCGCAGGATGCCGAGCGCCGTCTCCTCGGGGGAAAGGTCGGCGCGGCGACCCAGCTCGGCCACCGCGGTGCGGGCCGCGTCGGGAGTCATGTCGAGCGTGTCGGCTCCGCCCAGCACGTGCTCGGCGGCCAGGCGGCCCAGGACGAGGTGCGCGTCGGTCACCGTGGGCGCGGTGCCCCCGCGTCCGTAGCAGACGGGACCCGGCTCGGCCCCGGCGCTCTCCGGCCCCACCCGCAGGCTGCCGCCCGCGTCGACGTGGGCGATGCTCCCGCCCCCGGCCCCCACGGTGTGAATGTCGGTGGCGGGCAGGCGCAGCGGCAGGCCGGCGATGGTGTGCTCGGTAGTGCGAGGAACGGCGCCGTCGCAGAGGGCCACGTCCGCGCTGGTGCCGCCCATGTCGAGCGTCATGATGCGGGGGGCGTTCGCGTCGAGGGCCCGCTGTGCCACGCCGAGCGCCCCCACCACGCCCCCGGCCGGCCCACTGAGCGCGAGCCGGGCCGGCTCGGCGGCCGCCGCGTCGAGGCCGATGGTGCCGCCGTTCGACTGCATCACGCGGACGGGGCGGGAGGCAAGTGCCTCGTCGAGCCGATCCAGATAGCGGGCCACCTGCGGCCGCACGTACGCGTTGACCACCGTGGTTGCCGTCCGCTCGTACTCGCGATACTCCGGCAAGAGCGCACTGCTCCGCGTGACGGGGACGTTCGACAGTGCCTCCTGCAGGAGTTCGGCGGCCCGTTCCTCGTGGGTCGAGTCCAGATACGAGAACAGAAAGACGAGGGCGACGCTCTCGACCTCCTGATCGGCCAGCGTCGCAGCTACGCGGCGCAGTTCCTCTTCGTCGAGCGGCGTGAGCACGTCCCCCTCGGCACTCAGGCGCTCGGGGACTTCGTGGCGACGGTCGCCCGGCACGAGGGGCGGCGGGCGCGACGGCTGCAGGTCGTAGAGGTCGGGCCGGTTCTGGCGGCCAATCACGAGCACGTCGCCGAATCCCTCGGTCGTCAGGAGCGCCGTACGGGCTCCGCGCCGCTCGAGGAGCGCGTTCGTCGCCGTCGTGGTGCCGTGTACGACGGGGCCCTCCGCTTCTGCGTCCAGTCCATTCACGACCGCCTCGTGCTGCGGATCGGTGGTGGGCGCTTTGTGCACCTGCAGGCCGTCGTCGGCAAGGGTGACGAAGTCCGTGAAGGTGCCGCCGACGTCGACGCCGACGGAGTGGGAGGCGGAGGAACGGGACGGCATGCGGGAAGCGGTGTCGATGAGGGAGCAGGAGCGTGCCTATTGGTCGGAGGAGCACGTCCGTCTCCGAAGACGCCCCGGGAATCGCGTGTTCCGGAGAGGGCAGAGCCAAGGCCAAGGCAATCGAATTTCATTTTCGACCCCGGATGAGAGCTGAAAAGAGAGCCGTCTTGGCCCGTCTGTGGAGAGATGAAACGGACGTCCGGTGTCATACAGTCACTGTCTCCGTCAATGCGCGAATAGGGATCCGTTCTCGGTGTGTAATGCGAGTGCCTGG
>CAZCUZ010000174.1:0-3982 GCA_964502085.1 uncultured Salinivenus sp.
GGGTGCTGGGGACGAAAAGGTCGCGAGATGCATCTCGCGACGGTCTTTCCTTCCTGATCCAGGACAATCAAGTGCACAACGATCCAAGGGAGCTGGTATTACCTGTCTGCTGTGGGGACGAGTCCCGAGTTGCGAGCCATGGGAGAGGCCGGCGGTCGAGGAATGTACGTTGCGTTCGGGGCCAACGATGTCTAGTGTGTGAGGGCACGCTCTCTTCGATGATTTTCGCCCTCTCCATGGATTTTCTCCGGCGGTGCTTGTTGTCCGTGTCCCTGCTCGTCGTGCTTCTGGGATGGACCGCGCAGGCCGCAGATTCGACGGCCGTGTCGATGCGGGTCATGTCCTACAACATCCGGTACGACAGCCCGCAGGACAGTGGCCGGGTGGACTGGGAGCATCGGCGGGACATGGTGGCCAGCATGATTCGGTTTCACGCGCCGGACGTGGTGGGGACGCAGGAGGGGATGCTGCATCAGCTCTACGACCTCGAAAAGCGGCTTTCGGGGTACGAGTGGATTGGAGTGGGGCGTGAGGAGGGCGGGAACGAGTTCTCGGCGATCTTCTATCGGACCGATCGGCTGGAGCTTCTCGAGCACCACACGTTTTGGCTGTCGCCGACCCCCGCGGAGCCGGGGAGCAAGGGGTGGGATGCGGCGCTCCCTCGGATCGTGACGTGGGGGCGGTTTCGGGACCGGACGACGGGCGATACTGTCTTCGTTGCGAACACGCACTTCGACCACGAGGGGGAAGAGGCTCGACGAAAGAGCGCCCGCTTCCTCGCGGAGGCGGTGGGGGACTGGTCGGAGGGCGCATCCACGGTCCTGATGGGGGATCTCAACGCTCGCGTCGGTTCGGCCCCGTACGAGGCACTCACGCAGCCGGACTCCAGCGCGTCCGGCCCTCCGCTGCGCGACGCGAAGGAGGTCGCCGAACAACCCCATCACGGGCCCCTGTCGACGTTCAATGGGTTTGACGAGTCGGTCACCCCCGAGCACAGAATCGACTACGTCCTCGTGGGGCCGAGCGTCGAGGTTCGGCGGCACGGGCATCTCAACGCGAAGTGGGACGGCGCCTATCCCTCGGACCACCTGCCCGTTCTGGCCGACCTCCTCGTGCAGCCGGAGTAGAATCGGTTTTGGACGTCACCGCAGGCGTTCGATGCATTGTGAGTCGACTCTGAGGCCCGGCCGGCTCGATGGACATTTTCTGAGATTCAAATTCGTCCCATGCTTCGTCGCACGGTGCAGCTCTGCTGCCTGCTTTGGCTTTTCGGGCTTCCCACCGGAGTCCAAGCCCAGCCTACCGCTCTCGTGGGGCCCACGGCCATCAATCCCGCGGACTCGACCGTCGTCGAAGACGCGACGGTCGTGCTGGAGGGAGATCGTATCGGAACCGTCGGGCCGTCGAGTGAAGTGAACGTGCCGGAGAACGCCGCCGTGCACGAGATGCCGGATGCGTACGTCATTCCGGGCCTCGTCGACGGGCACGTTCACTTCTTCCAGAGCGGCGGCCTCTACACGCGCCCCGACGTGCTCGACCTGCGGGCAAAGCGTTCCTACACAGAGGAGCTGCGGCGCATCAAAGAGCGGCTGCCGGACACCTTCCGGCGCTATCTGCGGAGCGGCGTGACGAGTGTGGTGGACGTGGGGGGACCGATGTGGAATCTCGACGTGCGGGCGCGGGCAGACACGACGGCGATGGCCCCGACGGTCGTTGCGGCCGGGCCGCTCATCTCCAGCGTCGAGCGGTCCCGTCTGGACACGGGCGACCCGCCCATCCTGCAGATTCTCTCCCCTGAGGCGGCTCGAGCGGAGGTCCGACAACAGGTGGACGCCGGGGTCGATCTCGTCAAGATCTGGTACATTACCTCGGGACGATCGCCCAGCCAGTATCGACCGGTCGTGGAGGCCACCGTCGACGAGGCGCACGCCGCTGGAACGCGGGTGGCCGTGCACGCGACCGAACTCGAAACGGCCCGAGCCGCCGTCGAAGCCGGGGCCGACATTCTGGTCCACAGCGTGTCCGACGAGCCCGTCGACGACGCCTTTGTGCAGCTGCTTCGCACGAACGACGTGCTCTACACCCCGACCCTCATGGTGGGGGAGCGCTACAACCGGACCTTCGTCCAGCAGCTCGATCTGACGTTGGCCGAGCACCGCATCGGGCAGAAGGAGGTGATCGGCTCGCTCACCGATCTGCGCACACTGCCCGACTCACTCGTGCCGCGCGGCATCCGGCAGCGCATCGCACAGGGTCCGTCCGTGCCCTCCGACACCACGGCGATGCGCAACCTGAAGCGGCTGCACGAGGCCGGTATTTCGATTGTCGCCGGGACGGACGCCGGCAACATCGGCACGCCGCACGGACCCGCACTGTTTTCCGAATTTGAGCTCATGAGCGACGCGGGCCTCACGCCTCGCGAGATCCTGACGACGGCTACGGCGGGCGGGGCCCGGCTCATGGACCGCGACGACCTCGGACAGCTCGAAGCGGGCATGCAGGCCGACCTCCTCGTGCTCGACGAAAATCCGCTGATAGACATTGCCCACACGACCTCCATCCGTCGGGTGGTGAAAGACGGTCGGGTCTTCCGGCCCGATTCGCTGGTGGCGCGCACACCCGAGGAAGTCGTTCTCCAGGGGCGCAACGCCTTCAACACGCACGACGCTGAGGCCTTCCTCGACGTGTTCGCCGAGGACGTGCGCATCTACGAGCATCCGGGTACGCTGACGAGGGAAGGAAAAGCCCCGTTTGCGGAGGAGTATCGGGCGATGCTGGAGTCGGCGTCGAGCCTCCACGCTCAGTTCCGCTATCACACGACGGTCGGGAATACCGTGGTTGCGCACGAGACGCTTCGCGGCCTGCCGGACCGGGTCGAGCCTCTTTCTCAGGTGGTTCTCTATCAGGTGACCGACGGCCGTATTGATCGGGTCGAACTGGTTCAGCCGTAGGAAGTGGCTCTTCGGGCTCGGATGTTCGAAGGAAAAAAAGAGGATCGAGAATAGAGAATCGGGAGAGAGGGAGGCATGAAGCTGGATGTTGATTTCGGTTCGTAGTCTCCCGTTCTCCTTGCCCCCCTGCTCTTTGGACATCCTGACCCCGGAACGTTACCCTAACGCTGAACGGACCGAAACCCCTTTCACAACGACGCTTGTGTTATGCCTTTTCCTTCACTTCGTGGGGTTCTTTCATTTCTCCTCGCGCTCCTGGTGCCCGTGGGTGCTGCGGCGCAGTCCGCAGACACGAGTTATGCCGTAAGCAATGATTCGCTGCTCGCACTGTACGACGGTCTTCGCGTGGCCGACGTGTCCGACGGCATGGACGTGGTAGGGCTCCGCGACGTGGGGCTCATGGACCAGCGCATTCGGGCCCTGTGGCGCGACACCGAGTCGTTCGATCACCAGTTTCGGGGCATTGCCGTGACGGCTCGCTACGTCCCGACCAACAAGC
Organism: uncultured Salinivenus sp.; assembly: GCA_964502085.1. Classification (GTDB taxonomy): domain Bacteria; phylum Bacteroidota; class Rhodothermia; order Rhodothermales; family Salinibacteraceae; genus Salinibacter. Next base: position 3,451 of record CAZCUZ010000174.1, read on the forward strand.
GGACCCCGGATTCCACGTCCTACGAGGAGTTCCAGGAGTGGGCGGGCCAATGGTACGGCGAGGTGTCGCCCGAGCCCTTCGCCGACCACGTTGAAGAGGGCAGCGCCGTGGTCATTGATGCGAGCGGGGACGGGGACACCGGGTCGATCGGGTCCTACAATGCGCTCGCCTGGGTGCAGTCGGGGATGACAGGCCTCGTCACGACCGGCAGCGTTCGCGACACCGACGAGATCATTAAGCAGGACATTCCGCTCTACTACGATCCGCTGGAGCGCGGGCGGGGCATTCGGCCGGGGCGCAACGAGTTCGAGTCGATGAACGAGCCGGTCGAGGTGGCGGGCGTGCTCGTCGAGCCCGGCGACGTGGTCGTGGGCGACGGCGACGGGGTCATCGTGGTGCCGCGCAGGTATGCGGTGCCGGTGGCGAAGGCTGCTCGAAAGGTGTTGGAGGGAGACAAAGAGGCCCGACGGCAGCTCTACGAGGAGATGGGACGCCCGCTCGACGAGACGGTGAAGCAGTGAGGGGACGGGAG
>CAZCUZ010000175.1:0-3839 GCA_964502085.1 uncultured Salinivenus sp.
CCGCCTCAACATCGAGATGGACGGCTACGCCAACGAGCAGGCCCTGCACGACGAGGGCAAGGTGCAGGAGGTGCTCGACGGACTGGACGAGGCCGGCTACACGTACGAGGACGAGGGCGCGCTCTGGCTCAAAACCACGGAGTTCGGCAAGGAAAAGGACACCGTTCTCGTCAAGCAGAGCGGCGAGCCCACCTACCGAACCCCGGACGTCGCCTACCACGTCACGAAGTTCGAGCGCGGCTTCGACCGGATGATCGACGTCTTCGGCGCCGACCACCACGCCGCCTACCCGGACGTCCTCAACGCCCTCGACGTGCTGGGCTACGACAAAGACAAGGTCGAGGTCGTCCTCTACCAGTTCGTGACTCTCGTGCGGGGCGACGAGCCGGTGAAAATGAGCACGCGCCGCGCCAACTACGTGACGCTCGACGACCTGATCGACGAGGTGGGCGAGGACGTGACCCGCTTCTTCTTCCTCATGCGCTCGCCCGACACGCACCTCAACTTCGACCTCGAGCTCGCGCAGGAGGCCAGCGAGAAAAATCCCGTCTTCTACCTCCAGTACGCCCACGCCCGCATCTGCTCCATCATCGACAAGGCCGAAGAGGTGGGCTTCTCCTACGACGAGAAAGCGGACCTCTCCCTCCTGACACACGAGGACGAAATGGACCTCATCAAGGAACTGCTCCGCTTTCCGGAGGCCCTCCAGGACGCGGCGGATGCCCGGGCCCCCCACTTCGTCCCCACCTACCTGCGCGACGTCGCCACCGCCTTCTCCCAGTTCTACGACAACTGCCGCATCATCGGCGAGGAGGACGCCCGGGCCACTGCCCGCATGCACCTCGCCCTCGCCACGAAGACTGTCCTCAAAAACGGCCTCACCGTCCTCGGCATCTCCGCCCCGCGCACCATGTGACGGCATCGAACGGAATCACTGGCCTCTGGAAAACGACCTGCCACCGACTGGTCTGTCAGACCGGATTTTTGAGGTATCGAAGCGACGTGCCTTAGGGATTTTGAGTTCGCTTACCCTGTACAATCACCTTTGACGCTGTATTACTCCGGTCGACCGATGGACGCGTCGTCGAGCACCGAGTAGAGCTCCAGCATGGCAACCGCACCGTCGAGAAGGGAATGGAGCCGGAGTACCTCGTCGGTCCCGAGCACGATGGGCGCCCGCTCCCGAACCCGCACCTGCCACCGACAATCACAGTTGCACCGATACACCTGGGCCGCCAGCGGCGCAATGGCCTCGTGCAACGCACGAACCTCGTCGGACGCCAACGTCCACTCCCGCTCGCCCAGCGTCACGTGAAGGCGCTCCTCCGGGGTCCAATCCACCGCCCCGTGCTCGGTCGAGAAGAAAGCGGACGTGTCGAACGCGGCGGACGCCATTGCAGCCGTTCGGAAGCCAGTGGAGAATCCTGCGGACTATTTAGATCGAATGTAAACAAGCAAAGTTTCTACCCCGAACAGTCGTTTTGTAAATGTTGCACGAAGCCCGCCGCCCATACACCGTTTTCGCAATCGCCGGTTCGTTCTATCCTCAGCTTCGAACGAGATCGCCGCAGCACACAAACTCGTGACTCATGATTGCAATCTCACGACTCCCGAACTCATGACGCACACGTCCGTGACCAGAACGGATCGGCCCATTTCTGCTTCCCCCACCCTCGCCGCCATCTGCTAACTTCGGAAAGCCGTCCATGAGCGACCCGTCCATTCTTCTCCAGATTCACTGGAACGTCGACCCGACCCTCTTCCGTCTGGGCCCGCTGGCCCCGCGCTGGTACGGACTGCTCTTCGCCTCGGGCTTCCTGATCGGCTTCTACCTGATGCGGCACGTTTTCCATCAGGAGGACAAGCCGGAAACGGACCTCGACTTTCTGCTCCTCTACCTGCTGGGCGGCACCATCATCGGGGCCCGTCTCGGCCACGTCCTCTTCTACGCCCCCGGCTACTACCTCCTCCGCCCCCTCGAAATCGTCGCCATCTGGGAGGGCGGTCTCGCCAGTCACGGCGGCCTCATCGGCGTGCCCCTCGCCATCTGGCTCTACTGCCGACGGCGCGACGACCAGCCGTTCGTGTGGCTGCTCGACCGGCTCGCCGCGCCCGTTGCCCTCACCGGCAGCTTTATCCGACTGGGCAACCTCTTCAACTCCGAAATCCTCGGCGTGCCCTCCGACCTGCCGTGGGCCTTCGTCTTCGAACGCATCGACGACACCGCCCGCCACCCCGTCCAGCTCTACGAGTCGCTCTCCTACTTCCTCATTTTCGTTCTGCTCTGGGGACTGTACACGAAATGGGAAGACGAAACGCCGCGCGGCGTGCTCATCGGGCTCTTCTTGACGCTCGTCTTCGGCGTGCGGATCGTCTGGGAGGCCTTCAAGGTAGAACAGGCCCACTTTGAGATGGCCCTCCCCCTCGGAATGAGCATGGGCCAGCTCCTCAGTATTCCCGCCGTGGCCCTCGGCCTCTGGCTGGTGTGGCGCGCACTCCGGAATCGATCGACCGCTCCGTCATGACGGGATCGTTCTCGTCCCGATCGATCGTTCTTTTCCTCCTCGGAGGGCTTGCCCTCGTGGCGCTCGGCCTCCTCGTGTTCGTGTTCGCGATCGATCGCGACGATGGGTCTCGCACGGCCGCCCATGCAACCTGGGAGGCCCCCGTGCGCGTGGCGTCCGGAGCGGCCTACCGGGGCCCCTGGCGCATGAATGCGTCCGACTGGCGGTTCGTGGACGATCCGACCGTGGCGCTCGCCCGCGACGGCACCGCGGGCGTCGCCTGGACGGACCACCCGCAGCAGGACCTCTTCTTCCAGGCGTACGGCCCGGACGGCGCGCCTCGGCTGGGCACTCCGACCAACGTGTCTCAGACGCCGGACACCTTCTCCTGGCTTCCGCGCATGATCTTCCCGACCGGAGACGCCGACACGGTGTACGTCCTCTGGCAGGAAATTATCTTCTCCGGCGGCAGCCACGGCGGCGAGATTCTGTTCGCCCGCTCGACCGACGGGGGACGCACCTTCAGCGAACCCACCAATCTCTCGCAGTCGGCAGCCGGGGATGGAAAAGGCCGCCTGACGCCGGACGTCTGGCACAACGGCAGCCTCGACCTCGCCGCCGGCCCCGAGGGCACGCTCTACGCCGCCTGGACCGAGTACGAAGGGCGCCTGTGGCTCCGCCACTCCGTCGACGGAGGACGACACTTTTCCGATCCCGTCCACGTGACGGGCACGAGCGAGCGTCCGGCCCGCGCCCCGGCCCTGGCCGTCGGCCCCTCCGGCACCCTCCACCTCGCGTGGACGGTGGGCGGCGATCCGACGGCGGACCTCCGCTACACACGGGCCGACAGCGCCGGGGCCCCGTTTGCATCACCCGAAATCGTGGCCCCCGGCGACGGTCACTCGGACGCTCCCAAACTGGCGGTCGACGACGCGGGCACGGTCCACCTCGCCTACGGCGAACGCCCCGCCGGCCGCTTCCGTCCGTCCCACATTCGCTACACGCAGGCTCCACCGGACTCTGCCTTTGCCCCGACGAGGCGGCTCTCCCGCCGCTCCGCCGACACGTACGAGAGTGCGGCCTTCCCGTACCTGCAGACCGGCCCCGACGACACCCTGTACGTGATGTGGGAGCTCTTCCCGACCGCACAGGAACGCCCCCGCGCCTTCGGCGTCACTTCCTCGCCCGACGCCGGCTCCACCTTCGACCCCCCGTCCGTCCTCCCCGCAAGCGACGACCTAAATCCGGGCTTCCACGGCAGCCAGCAGGGCCTGCTGATGGAGAAGCTCGCGTCAAATGAGAGGGGCGACCTCGTCGTCGTCAACAGCACCTTTC
>CAZCUZ010000176.1:0-3808 GCA_964502085.1 uncultured Salinivenus sp.
CGGAGCGCGTCCTTGGCCTCCTGGATTTTCTTCTCCTTCTCGCGCATGAAGGCCTTCTTCACCTTGAGGGCCTTTTCGTAGGCCCGCTCCGCGTGCTTGAGCTGCTCCTGCGTCCGCTCCAGGCTCTCCTTCTCGTCCTCGAGTCGCATCGCGTACTTCTTGGCAATGTCGTCCCGGTCGGACTGGATGGCCGTCCGGATGCGATTGGACAACTGCTCGACCCGATCCTGCGACTTGTCGACCTCCTTCTGGAGCATAATCATGTTCGCCTTCACCGTGGCGATGTTCTCGTTCATCTCCGGCACCTGGTCGTTGAGCTCCCGGATGTTCTGCTCCAGAATCATCCGCGGATCCTCCATGGCCGAGATCGCACCGCCGAAGATCGAGTTGACGAAGCGCTTAAAGCGGGACCAGACAGACATGGGCGAGGGCTCGTTGCGAAAAGAAGGGCGTGAACGTAGGGTTAACGTACCCCGGTGCGGCAAAATTGTTACAGGGCTCCCCGCCGTCGAGCGGAGGAGACGCCGCAGTTCCGATCCACGTCTACGCAGGAGACGAACGGGCGTACGACGGAACCTCCTCGACCCCCGGCGTCCCGCTGTCGTCCCGGTCGGAACCGGGGGATCCCGAACCCGACCGACAGGACGGGAGGTCTGCCCCAATCATCGCGGCCACGTACGGCATCATGAGATCGAGGGCACGTGATCGATCTTTGCGGTGCCTCAGTACGGAAGGGCCCCACGGGGTCTTGTTGCAGTCCACGACGTAGATCCGCCCGTCTGGGCGGTCGCGCAGGACGTCCAGCTCTCCGTAGTCGAGCCCAATTCGTTCGGCGAAGCGGAGGATCCGGTCCTGTTCGTCGGGGCTGAGGACGTCGTCCACCTCAACCAGCAGGACGTGGCTGAACTCGCTCACGAACCGTCCGTCGTGCCGACGGAATCGGAGGTACGCGAGCGGAATGCGGCCGTCGATGATCGGAACTCGGTAGTCGACACACAGCCGATCCGTGACCATGCTGTCCACGAGGTGCTGGTACGCCATCGTCGGATCCCGCCGTGCCAGTGGGCCGACCCGAAGATGCCCGTCGTGGGTCGCGTTCTCCTCCGACTTGACGACCATCGGGCCCGTGTGCCGACGCGGATCGACCGCGAGGGCGTACCCAAAGACCTCGGCGAAGCAGGCCCCGACGTGCGACTTGCTGATGTCGGAACAGCGTACGTTGAGGACGCGGGGAAAATGATCGAGAGCCGCAGCGTGGTGCTCGACGTTCACCACGGTCTTGTCGCGCCACAGGACCGCCGCAATCGCCGAGTCCGACGGGTCCGTCGTCACGCCGATGCCCAGGCGGGCGAGCACCTTCCAGAGAACGGTGCCCGGATGAGGCGGATTGGGGTAAAAAAGCACCTTCTGTCGCGCCCAGTACCGGGCCCGCATCACGCGGCCGAGGGTGCGAAGCCGAGAAAATAGGCCGTCGTTCGCCGAGAACCCGGCAAGCATGCGATACTCGTCCCGTATCGTCCGGTACGCCCGAACGCTGCGGAGCAGGGGGGTCAGCGCCCGTCGAGCAGTGGGAGAGGCATGAACGACCGCCGTTCCGGCACGCTCAATCCGGTGCCGGAGGGAAGGCTGAAAGATGGACATAACCTGTTCGTTGGACGACAGAGAAGAACAACGGGACCTGAGCGGCATCCCTTGCAGGATAGCACTCCCCCCACCCCCGCGACGTAGGCATTGGCGTATTGACCGGGGAAGGTTCGGCGCAACCGAGCGGGTCCGACGCTGCTATACGAACCGTCGATCGCTCGATGTTAGAATCCCCTGAAGGCGAACCCTGGAAGCGCACCCGCACTTGGACCCTTTGCCCTGCTTGCCTATGTTTGATCAGCGTCTCGCGTGCACCCGATCTTAACATCACGTTTTCTCCGTATGCCTCGATGGGACGGTCTCGAACTCGAAACCGAAGGAACCGGCATCTCCGAACCCCTGAGCCGGCAGGTCAACCTGCTGGGCTCGATGCTCGGAAAAATCACCCGCGAGCAGGTCGGCGACGAGCTCTTCGAGCATACCGAGGCTCTTCGCGTTCTCTGTAAGCGAGCCGAACGCGAGGACGCCCCCGAGCTGCGAGCGGAGGCGGCCGAGCGCATCTCGACCCTCGACGAAGACGAGATCGTCCGGCTCCTACACGTGTACACGACCTTCTTTCACCTCGTCAACCAGGCGGAGCAGCAGGAAATCATTCGCATCAACCGGGATCGGGCCCGGCGTTCCGGCCCGTCCGACTGGCCCCTGGGCCCGGGCTCCGACGCCGACGCGCCGGACGGCACATCGCGCGCAGAGTCGATCGACGAGGCCGTGGCGACGCTCAAGGAGAACGGATACTCGCTCGACGAGGTCGTGTCGCTCTTCGAACAGCTCGACATCCAGCCGACCCTCACGGCTCATCCCACGGAGGCCCGGCGCCGGACGGTGCTCCGCAAGCAAAAGCGGATCGCCGACCTGCTCTCGACCCTCGACCGGGCCGACACCACGCCAGCCGAACGCGCCGATACGCTCGACGACCTGCACGCGCAAATCGCATTTTTGCTCGCCACCGACGAGATTCGGGCCGACCGGCCCACCGTCCAGGAGGAGGTCGAGCAGGGACACTACTTCCTGCACGGCCCCATCTGGGACACGATCGTGAACATCCACCGGGACGTGCAGCACGCCCTGTACCGGCACTACGACGAGACGGCCGAGGTGCCCGCCTTTCTCCAATACCGCTCCTGGATCGGAAGCGATCGGGACGGCAACCCGAACGTGACGGCCGACGTGACGCGCTGGACCTTTGCCCGGCAGCGGCAGGACACGATCGAGCACTACCTCGACGAACTCGATCAGCTGCGGGACGACCTCAGTCTCTCGCGGCGCCAGGTGACGGCCTCCGAGGCCCTGCTTACCTCCATCGAGACCGACGCCCAGGAGGTCGTCCTCGCCGACGAGTCGCTTCATCAGTACCGCCACGAACCGTACCGCCTCAAGCTCTGCTACGTGGAGGCCCGCCTCGAGCGGCTGCTCGACCAGATCGACGACACGCACGTCGAAGAAATGGCGGCCGACTACACGGCCGACGACCTCCTCGCCGACCTCGACCTCATTGCCGAAAGCCTGAACCAGCACGGCTTCGAGGACGCCGGGCACAGCGGCCGTCTGCACCGAATGCGCTCACTGGTGAAAACCTTCGGCTTTCACCTCGCCGCCCTGGACGTGCGCCAGCACAGCGGCGTGCACGAAGAGACCGTCGCCGCCCTGCTCGCGGCCGCAGGGGTAGAAGACGAGTATGCGACCCTCTCGGAGGAGGAGAAACTTGAAGTGCTGGAAACAGAGCTCACCAATCCGCGACCCCTCGTGTCGAATCACGACGCGCTGCCCGAACCGGCCGCCGAGATGATGGAGGTCTTCGAGGTCATCCGGGCCATTCAATCCGTCGACCCCAATGCAGTGGGCAGCTACATCGTGAGCATGACGCACACGGTGAGCGATCTGCTCGAGCCGATGCTGCTGGCGAAGGAGGCCGGGCTCGGAGACGTGGTGGACGAGGCCTTTCAATGCCCGCTCGACATGGTGCCGCTCTTTGAAACCATCGACGACCTCGACGCGGCCGACGACCGCATGGAAACGCTCTTTACCCACCCGGTCTACGCCCGGCAGCTGGAAGGGCGCGACGGGTTTCAGGAAATCATGCTCGGCTACTCGGACAGCAACAAGGACGGCGGCTACTGGATGGCCAACTGGGCCCTCCACAAGGCCATCAACGACCTCGGCATCG
>CAZCUZ010000177.1:0-3701 GCA_964502085.1 uncultured Salinivenus sp.
CACTTCATCATGCTGTACGTGGAGGGCGAGAGCCACTCGTGGATCACGGGGCTGTACTGGACGCTCACGGTGATGAGCACGCTCGGCTTCGGCGACATCACGTTCCAGTCCGACGTTGGCCGCCTCTTCAGCGTGTTCGTCCTGGTGACGGGCATCGTGATGCTGCTCATCGTCCTTCCGTTCGCGTTCATTCGCTTCTTCTACGCCCCCTGGCTGGAGGCCCAGATTCGAAACCGCGCCCCGCGCTCCCTCCCGAGCGACACGACCGGACACGTCATTTTCGCCACCTACGACGCCATCGCCCAGGACGTCATTCCGCGGCTGGAGCGCGACGACATTCCGTACGTGGTGTTGGAGCCGGACCCACGGAGGGCGGGCGACCTGCTGTACGACGACGTGCGCGTGGTACAGGGCGAGATCGACAGCCGCGAGACGTACGAGGCCGTCCAGGCTCCGCAGGCCCGGTTCGTCGTGGCCAACCACGGCGACGTCGACAACACCAACGTTACGCTGACGGTGCGCGAGGGGGCGCCCGACGTGCCCATTGGAGCCATCATCGACAACGACGACTCGCAGGACATCCTGGAACTGAGCGGGGCGACCCACGTCCTCCCCCTCAAGCGGTGGCTGGGCGAGCAACTCGCCAACCGAGTCAACGCCCAGCACGCCGAACTGCACCCCATCGGGCGGTATCGCGACCTGCGCCTGGCCGAGCTGCCGGTTCACAACACGCCCCTCGAGGACCAGACGATCCGGGACGCCGGTCTGCGCAAAAAATTCGGTGTCACCATTGCCGGCGTGTGGGAGCGCGGCATCTTTCAGTCCGCTCGTCCCGACTACACGCTGCAACCGTCGAGCGTCCCCGTCATCGTGGGCACCGACGACCAGCTCCAGACCCTCAACGAACGGATCTCCACGTACGACGCCAATCCGCACCCCGTCCTCGTCATCGGCGGCGGCAGAGTGGGCGGGGCAGCCATCCGGGCCCTCGACGAGCGCGGCGTGCCCGTCCACCTCGTCGAACGGCAAAAGGAGCGGTGCCAGGCCCTCAATTCCCACTGTGAAGAAGTCTTCTGGGGCGACGCGTCCGACTACGACCTGCTCCGTGAAGCCGGCATCGAAGACGCTCCCTCGGTCCTGCTCACCACCAACGACGACGCCGTCAACATCTACCTCGCCTCCTACTGCCGTCGGCTCAACCTCGACCTTCGCGTCGTGAGCCGCATCACGCACGAGCGCAACCTGGAGGCCATCCACCGCGCCGGAGCCGACTTTGTCCTCAGCTACGTCACTCTCGGGGCCGAGGCGGTCTACTCGGCCCTCAAAGACAAGCGCCTCGTGGTGCTGGGCGAAGGCGTCGATCTCGTGACCCGCGACGTGCCGCCGTCTCTTCAGGGAACGACCCTAAGCGAAAGCGAGATTGGCGCCCGCACCGGCCTCAACGTGGTCGCCCTCGAACGAGACGACAGCTTCGTCACCGCCCTGTCGGGCGATACGACCCTTCCCGCCGACGGCCGACTCCTCATGGTGGGCACGGAGGCACAGGTCGAGGCGTTCGTAGAGGCCTTTGAACACGGCTAATCGCCGCTGCGAGAGGACGGCCCGCTCCCCTCGTGCCGTGCTCAGAACTTCGAAAAGTCGAGGATGCGGAAGATGTTGAACCCGAGGCGGAACTGTCCCTCGTAGACGTTGCCGAGAGCAAAGTCTCCGCCCCCCAGGTACTGATCGGTCGTGAGGCCCACGTTGTTGCTCGCGACGAGCTGGAAGACGTGGCCCTCGGTCGTGATTTCGACGCCGGCGCTCCACGTGCCGTACCGATTGGCGTCGGTCACGGTGCGGTCCGACCGCGAGAGGATGGGCGTCCACTCCCCGACGATCGCTACCTTTTCCTGCACCTTCCACCGCGCCCCCAGGCCGAGGGTCACGAGAGGCCCCTCTCCGTCCACGTGCTCGTCGGGGTTGAGGGTGAGGCCGGGCACGACGGCGAGGCCCACCGTTTCGGCCACGGTGCGGGTGAGGGTTACCTGCCCGGTGAGCTTGAACGCCCCCTGCCGCCACCGGCTCTCGTTCGGCCGGTCCTCGGTGAGCCAGTTGCCGGACCCCTGCACGGAAACGCCCACGGGCCCCGATCCCGCTTCGTCCAGGAGCCGGACCCGTGTTTCCAGTTCCACGTTGTCGTCGGCGTTCGAGCGCGCGAGGGCCGCGAGCCAATTGTCGGTGAAGGCATACCCCATGCTCAGATACATGACGGCCGGCCCGTCGAGGCCGTAGAACGCCGAGTAGCCCTCCCCCACGGCCCGGCTGAAGCGGTGGCTGATCAGGAAGAGCCAGTTGCCCCCTTCGAGCGTGCGGTCGGTGGGCAGGTTGATGACCTTCCAGCCACTAAACGGCATCGGATCCGCGTACAGACGGGTCGTATCTGCCGCCGCGGTGTCACCGGCGCCCCGTGACGAGTCTGCGACCGAGAGCGGTCCGGGCGCCGACGGAGCGACCGGCGGTCCCGCAGCGACGGCCGGAAGCCCGACCACAGCGACACACACGAACACGATGCACAGAGAACCGGAAAAACGGCGAGAGGCAATCATCGAGGATCGGCAACGAAAAACGAGCGAAAGAGGGCGATCGGTGGCACCTCGCAATTCGGTGGGAGAGGTCCCGGATTCAGGTGGGGGTCCGAGGGGCGACGATCAGTCGTCGCGCACAGAGACCGGTCGTGACGCGTCGGCGGGCACGGCCTCCAGAAGGAGGCGCACGTCGTGCCGACTCATCCAGTCGAGCGAGAAGTGCGCCGGGCCGAGGATGGCCGTCGCGGTGAGAGCGTCGGCGAGCGTCTCAAATTCCGACCGGGAGAAGTACATCCGCGAAATTTCGACGATCGTGCCGCCGTCAAGCGTCCGCCGCGTTCCTTCTACGCGCTGCGGATCTACGACCTGCCCGTCGGCCCGGAGCACGGCCTCCTGTGCGTCGGCCATTCCCACGGGCTCGTCGGCAAATCCGTAAAGCGCGAGCATCCACTCGGGGGCTCCGTCCGACGGCAGGCGCGCCTCGGCGTGCAGTCCGGCCCCGCTCCCCGAAAAACGAAGCGGCTCGACGTCCCGAAGATCGGTGCTCGCCACGCGCCGGGTGCCGGTCATCTCGCTCTCCTCCGCTTCGAGCCGAGAGGCCCGCGTCGCCGTCGACTCGATGGCACCCACGACACGGGCGTCAATGCGAATCGTGTCGGCGATGGGCGCCATCCAGAGCAGCTCGGGGCGCTCGACGTCGAACCGGGTGAGGGACACCGGAAACTGGGCACGGGCGTGGACGCTGTCATCGGTGGTCTGCACGTCCACCGACGCCTCCACCGGGTGCGTCTGGCCGTGAAACGTGAGGTCCCCCGTCACCTGCCACCGGCCGCCCTGCCCCTCGCTGGTCCGTCCCCAGTGGGTCGACCGAACGTCAGTCGACCGGAATTCGACGGTGGGGTATTTTTCCGCATCCGTCACCTCTCTCATTCGCCGATCCCGTCGATCGGGACCGCTGTCGAAGCTCGCGACGGAGGCTCGAACGACGACGCGGCTGCTGTCGGGGCGGTCGAGGTCGAGCACCATCGTTCCGGACACGTCGCGGCTCGTCCCGGTCCAGTCGTGCATCGTGGCTGAGCCCGTGTAGTCGATGACGCTCTCGGTCGAGTCGACGGTGACGGCGACCCGCTGGGCCTG
>CAZCUZ010000178.1:0-3670 GCA_964502085.1 uncultured Salinivenus sp.
AAGAGCAGGAGGCAGGACGCCACACGGTGCAATGGAACGGACGCGACGAGTCGGGGCAGCGCATGGCCAGTGGGATGTATCTCGCCCGCCTCGTCGTGGACGGCACCACCAAGGTGCGCAAAATGACGTTCGTCCGATAAGAATCCCCAGGCACCCGTTGTTTCTGTCGGGGACGACTACGCGGAGTCGGACGACGACCTCTCCCGGACGACTACCCTCCACTCATCCAATCTCCTACGAGGGGACGGAAGGACGATTCGCTTTTGTTTACGTCCGGTATACTATACCTTAACGTTTCCGTTACGCCATCCGGGACGCTTCCTCCGCGGGGGAAGGACGCGCCTGTCCCCGATTTCTGTAATCGGGTGCCCCACGGACCTTTTTCTCCCTTCGGAAGCCCTTCCGTCCAAAAACGGAACCGCCTTTCTCTCTAACACCCACGAACAGTTTTCGGGATTCCCTCTTCCCCCCGTGCGATCGTAGTTCAGTGTTCTTCATCCGCCCAGAGGTGCGTGTCCCATGCCACGCCGGTCCCCCGACTCCTTCCACCAAATCACCAGCGTTCTCACCAAAAGTCTACAACAGGCATTCGACGAGGTGTGTCCCGAGCGGTACGGAAGCCCTCTTTCCCTGCAGCAGGTGGAGACTCCCTCGGAAGAGCAGAAGGTCACGTTCCGAATTACGGGCTCGGAAACCATCGAGCTCTCGATTCACGCGACCGTCTCTCACGTGGGGGGCAACGTGTACGACGTCGGCACCCAAGTCGAGGACGGCCCCGTTCGCCACTTCACCTACAGCGAGCCCGACGTCTCCGGCTCCTCGCTCTCCATTGCTCCCTATCTCGGCAAAAAGATTGCCCGACACCTGCTTGATGAGATAGAGCGGTACCTCGGCAAACAGATGCTCCGCGAACAGATTCCAGCGACGACGCAACGCTCGTCGAGTCGTCGTTAACGTGAACGAACAGCTCTCTCCTTTGGACGGCGGCGCCTCTCCATTCTGAATCGGCCTGCACCTGACGCTCACGCTCAGATTCACCACCTCGGCCGTGGAGTACGAACACGCGCGCCGCTGCGACACTCAGGACACACCCATTCTCGGATGAACACCACTCGGCGGTGGCGTATTCTCTAACGTGCCCACGTACACCGTCTCCCACTTGGTGTAGTCCCATGACGTTCTCCACCCCGTCGCTCCTGATTGTGGAGGTCCTCGACACCAACCTTCCCCCTGCACTCGCCGAACAGTCCGTCCAGCGGTATGGGCGGGAGCTTCCGATGCAGCGCGTAAAGGCGACGGATTCGCCTCCCGGCATTTGCTTGCGCCTCGTCGACCGTGGACTTCCCTCCCTGGACGTTCGCCTCACCGTTCATCCTCTCGGCGGCAACGTATACGAGGTGCAAGGCACGATCAAAGACGGCCCCACCCGTACATTTTCCTACTGCCTCCCAGAACCGTCCCCCCTTCTCCTCCCCTCCGCTCCGAGGCTCGTTCCCGAAATCGTCACCTTCCTCCTCGACGCCAGGGAGCGACAACTGGGGCGTCACCTCCTGAGAACGACACTGCGCCCGGGGAAAGCTCCCCAAACATAACCGGCAGTCCCCCCGCCCGAATAAACCCTCCCTCCGGCGTCCGCCAATCTGTTAGCTGCAGCGCGAGTGGCCGCAGTCAGCGCACTTCATGCAGCCCTCGACGTGTCGGACGTTCGAGGAGCCGCACTTGTCGCAGGTCACCTCGTGGTCGTCGGCGTGGGCCCGAAGGGCCTTCGCCATGGAGCGCCCGAAGGAGGCGATGGATCCCTCCGCCTTCTCCAGCTGCTCGACGAGGAAGTCGACCTTGGAGCCGTGGCGGAGCGCCGTCGAGACCAGACGCGTTTCAACGCGCACCTCGTCCGAGGGCATGCTGCTCGTGATGTCGTCGATGACGACCCCGCCCTCGGGTGTGAGGAGCGAGTAGTGCCGGCTCTCGTTCTTGCGAATGACACCTTCATTGATGCGATCTTCGGGTTCGCCGAAGAGGGGCGCCTCCCCGTCCGCCTTGAACGCAAAAACCTCGTACGGATCCTCCTCCAGAAAGCCCACGAGGATCGTCCAATGGTCGCCCCGGTAGCGCACGCGATGGATGGCGCACGGCAGCTCGTCCGGGCGATCCGGTGCCTCGGTACGGGGCACGGTGTTCTCTTCTTCCTCGTCGCCGGACAGCACGGCACTCATCGTACCGGCGCGGTAGGTCGTGACCCCCTTGATGGAGCCGGTCTCCCACGCCTTCCGGTAGAGATCTTTGAAGTCTTCAAAGGGGTGGTCCTCGGGCACGTTCACCGTCTTGGACATCGACGAATCGATGAACGGCGCGAGGGCTTCCATTTGCCGAAGGTGGTCGTCGACCTCCAGGTCGCGGGTCGTGACCGCCCAGTCGGCCGTGGGGTCCCACTCGTCCCGGGCCTTCATGTGGCGCACGGCGTAGTCCTCCACCTTCTCGTCCTTGCAGATGCCGCGGGTGGGGTGAATCTGCCACTGGGTATAGCCGTCGTCGGCACAGCGGAGCACCACCTCGTCGCCGTGCTCCTCGGCGGTCCAGGTCGTTCCCGAGGGCTGTCGGGACTCGACGGTGTCCCCGGCCGAGTAGGCCCGCGGCGACATCTCCGGCGCGGTCAGTTCGTCGGGCAGGGCCGGCTGCTCGGACGTGCGGATGTAGCTGTGCATGAAGACCGGCTCGATGCCGCTCGACGGCGCGTTGGCGAGCGTCGACGTGTTGCCGGTCGGCTGAATCGACAGGAGGTGCGAATTGCGAAGGCCGAGGTCCCCGATCATCTCCCGCGTCTTCTCGGAGAGGCGCTGCACGAACGGGCTGGACAGGTACTCGTCCTTGTCGAAGAGCGGGAATGCTCCCTTCTCCTCGGCGAGGCGCGCACTGGCCTGATACGCCTTGTTGGCCAGGTGCTCCTGGAACTCGCGCATGACCTTGACGCCCTCCTCCGACCCGTAGCGCTTCTTCATCATCATGAGCGCCGAGCCGTCGCCGAAGTGCCCGAGCCCGATGCGGCGCTTCTCCTTCAGGTTCTGACGCTGCTCCTCCAGCGGGACGTAGGACAGGTCGTTTACGTTGTCGAGAAACCGGACGGCCCGGGGAATGAGCTCGTCGAGCAGGTCGTAGTCGATTCGTTTCTCGTCGGCGTCGACGAACTGCGTGAGGTTGAAGTTGCCGAGGAGGCACACACCGCCGACCGGGAGCACCTGCTCACCGCAGGGATTGGTGGCGTTGATGTGCTCGCAGTACTGCAGGTTGTTCTCCCGGTTGATCGTGTCCACGAAGATGACGCCGGGCTCATTTCTATTGTACGTGGAATCCATGATGAGATCCCAGATCTCCCGGGCGTCGTAGACGGTCTTTTCGCCGGTGGCCGGGTCGCGCCACGTCTTCACGGTCCCTCCCTTCGCCTCGTAGGCCTTCAGGTTGCCGTCCCAGTGCTTCTCGTAAAACTCCTTTTCGTTCTCGAAGTCCGGGAAGCGGAGGGGCCACTTCTCGTCGTTCTGCACCGCCTCCATGAACTCGTCGGACACGAGCACCGACATGTTGAACTTGTGCAGGCGACCGGGCTCCTGCTTTGCCTTGATAAACTCGATGATGTCCGGGTGCCAGACGCCCATCGTGACCATCTGGGCGCCCTTCC
>CAZCUZ010000179.1:0-3651 GCA_964502085.1 uncultured Salinivenus sp.
GCGTAGCGCTCCACCTGCCGGGCGAAGAGGCTCTTGTCCTTCCCCGTGCGCATGAGCGGCCCCCAGTTCTCATTGACGAGGCGGCTCGACTCCTTGGCCAGCGGAGCGATGCGCTCGTCCAGTGCCGTAAGGCGGGATCGAAGCTCCTTCATCTCACTCTCGAGCGTCTCCGCGTCCGTGTCGCCGTCTCCGTCGTACCCCTTCTTCAGGCGCTGTCGATGCAGGCGCTTCGCCGAAAACATCGCCTCGATGCGCTCCTTCTTTTCCATGAGCCGCGAGAGCCGATTCTGCTTCTCGGCAAAGGACTGGAAGTCCTCGATCTCGGCCTCCAGCTCGCGCACCACGAGCGCCGTGCGCCATCGCAGCACCTTCTTCGACACGTTGACGTCGACGAAGAGGTGGTCGCCCACGTAGAGGATCTCTTCCCCGCGCAACCCCAGCGTTTCCTCGACGAGCGGGGCGTTCCCACCCACGTACACGTGCCCCTCTTCCAGCGGCCCGTTTTTGTGCTCGCGGAGGAGTCCGTCTTCATTCTCTACCCGAAAGGCCGGCATGCGGACCGAGAAGAAGTCCGGCTTGCGGGCGCCCACAATGGAGATGTCAAACAGATCGCGCCACGTCATGCCCTCGGGCAGGAAGTCGTTGAACGCGTAGTTCAGCATCGGACGGGCGTAGTCCCACCCCGAGTTGGTGATGAGGAGTAGCTTCTTGCCGGCCCGCTTTTGGTCGAGGAGGGTGAGGGGCATCTCCGGATCCAGGTTGACGAAGCGCTCCGGGTTCGCGATAATTTTTTCCTTGAGACGGCCCTCCATGTGCGCCTCGTCGAGCGTGTGCTGCACGGCCTCGAAGAGGTCGGCGTAGCCCATCGATCCTTCCAGTTCGTCGGCGTCGAGCAGCTCGACGAGCTGCATGTACATGCAGGCCGACGAGATCGAGAAGAGAGTATTCAGGAAGTGCCATCGGTCGTCTCCGAGCTCGACGAGCGTCCGCTGGTAGACCTCGCGCTGGCGCTCGAAGTCGAGCGGCTCGGTGCCGTGGAAGGCCCGCTTCACGTAGCCGAAGCGGTTGGCCTTCACGACGTTGCCGTACTCGGTGTCCACGACGAGGCCTCGGATTACCAGATCGGGATCGAAGTTCAGGTGCTCGATCGGCCAGTCTTTGGCAAGGAGCCCCTCCTTGATGAAGCGATAGGCTCGCTGCTCCCACTCCCGCATGTGGTAGTGGATGAGCGTGTAGTCCATGTCGTACCCGATGGCCTGGATGCCCCGCAGGTTGAGCGTGCGGTTGCAGAAAAGGCCCCGGGCCGAATCAATCGATTCCATAGAGCGAAAAAGAGGTGATCGGAAACGTGTCGAGGGAATTGTGTCCGTCACTCGGGCGGAGGTCTCGGTAAACGACCTGTGCTCGAAATTGCTTCATTACGAAATGATAGCCCTGTCCTCGTGAGCCCTCTTCACGGCTCTACCGACCTACCGTCTCGGAGGATCGGTGACGCGAGCCGTTCGTAGGACCGGCGGACGCGACGGTCGCCCCACGACGATACGACTCCTTCTCAATACCACGTTCGCCGCGATGATTCGACGGGTTTTGCTCGGAATCGGACTGCTGCTGGGGCTGATGGGGCTGGAGGGCAGTCGGGCCCAGACCGACGGCCTTCTCCAGCTCGACGACGAGACGCACCGCTTCCTCCAGGTCCAGCAGACGAAAGGCCACCTTCCGGACGCCTTCCTTTCTCACCAGCCCCTCTCGGCGTACGAGGCCCAGCGCTACCTCGACTCCCTCGCCGTCCGCGACAGTGCCGACCGGATTTTGACGCCGGCCCATCGGGCCCGCTTGGCTCGACTCCGCGGCGAGAGAGCCCGTCCCGGCGCCGGCTGGGCCCAGCGCACCTTCTCGCTCTACGAAAACGGTCGCGACCTGGTGTCGCTGGAAGGAGACCAGTACGCCCTCCAGCTCAATCCGCAGTACTACGGATTCATCGGGCCGTCCCTCCACAGCGAGGCGTCGGGGCGATACGTGAACGGCACCGCGTGGCGCAACACGCGCGGCCTGCGGTTTTCGGGGCACGTCGGGGACCACCTCTTCTTCGAGAGCCGCGTCTCGGAGAACCAGTGGCGGCCCGTCTGGCCCAACTTCGAACACAACACGGCGCCGCGGGTGGGGCACATTTCGTTCTACGACAACGGCGATCCGTACAACTTCTTCGAGGCCACCGGCGTGGTGGGCCTCCGTTCCCGTCACTTCGAGGTGCGGCTCGGGCGTGATCGCAACCACTGGGGGGCGGGGCAGGGGAGCGTCTTCCTGTCCGACTACGGCACCGTCTACGACCAGGCCCAGATTCGTGCCACGCTCGGTCCTCTGCAGTACAGCTACCTCCTCGCCCGCTTCCTCGACGTCCGGCGCTACTCCGTGGCCAGCGGACCGCGTCGGCCGTCGCGGTACGGGGTGTTTCACCACCTCGACGTGAACCTGACCGACGACCTGACCCTCAGCTTGTATGAGGGCGTCATCATGGGGCGCGACACGACGGCCGGAGCCGGCGGAAACTTCGACCCCGGATACCTGAACCCGGCTATCGTCTTTCGTCCGATGGAGCGCGACCTCGGAAGCGCGGGCAACGCCCTGCTCGGCGTCGGCGGCTCCTGGCGGCCCCTGTCGGGGGCCGAGCTCTACGGGCAGTTCGTGCTCGACGAGCTGCGCGTCCCGGAAATCGGCAACCAGTGGTGGGGCAACAAGTGGGGCTGGATGCTGGGGATTCACGTCGTGGAATCCGGCATTCCGCACCTGTCGGCCCGCGTCGAGGCGGCGCGCCTGCGGCCCTACCTCTACAGCCATAGAACCTCCGCCTCGGCCTACACTCACATGAACGACGGGCTGGGACACCCGGCGGGCCCCAACAGTGTCGACCTCTCCGTTTTCCTCGACTACGAGCCGCCGGGTCCCTGGCGGGCACTGCTCACCGGCTCGTGGACCGTCCACGGGCGCAACGAGGTCGGACCGGACGGGGCGGTAACTGCCAACTACGGAGGCGACGCCACGGTGCCCTCTCGTCCCCGCGTGCGCAGCCGGCCCGTCCCAATTCTCCAGGGCGTCCGTCAGCGTCGCGGCGTGATCGACGCCGCCGTCGAGTACGAGGTGCTCCCGCACCTGCGCGTGACGGCCGCCGTGCGGGGCGAGCGGCTCGTTGACGCTGAGCGGGGCACCGACTATTATCTCAGTCCCCGGCTCATTCTAAACTGGGGCCTGCCGTTCCAGCATCTTCGGTACTGATCAACGCGCCTCCGATGAAGGAGCAGCAAAAGGCCGGAGGGACGATTGCCGATGACCGGGGTCGTCCCTTCTTTGAGGGCACACGGAAGGGGTCCTCCCTCGCGTTCCGATCCTCGACCCTCTATTTCCCATGTCTTCTGCTCCCACCCTCCCGGATTGGGACCGGGCCGTCGTGAAGGTTGGCAGTGCCCTCATCGCCCCCGACGATCGCGGCTGCAGCACCACGCACCTGCTGCCCATCGCCCGGTTCATCATCGAGAGCCGCCGGCAGGGCAAGGAGGTGATCCTCGTCTCCTCCGGCGCCGTGGCCGCGGGGCTGGCCGAGCAGGGACGGGGCGGGCCCGGGACCGGCCTCTCCATTCCCGAGCGGCAGGCCCTCGC
>CAZCUZ010000180.1:0-3643 GCA_964502085.1 uncultured Salinivenus sp.
GGCACGTAGTGGATCTACTTGTCGACGAAGAGACCGATTTGCAGCCCATTCGAGATCGCTCGCAGCTCGAGGCATAAATTAAAACAGACTCTTAGAGACCTACCGAGAGGCCGAAGTGCAGACGCCCATCCAGCGGGGTCCCCACCTCCGGATTGAGCGCATACGTCGTCGAGATGAGCCCGATCCCCGTACGCACCTGGATGCCGAGCCCGTATCCCGGGTGCCAGTCCCGGGTCGCCGGACGCTCGCCGAGCGACGGTCGCTCCACGTATCCGAGATCGCCGAACGCGTACACGTACGACTGCCGGTCGAGCTGGACCCTGTATTCGAGAAGGCCCCGAACGGTCACGTTTCCCAAAAACCGGTCCTCGTCGTACCCGCGGAGCGACTGTGCCCCCCCAAACCGAAAGAGGTCGCTTCGATCGTACGCCCGGCTCCGAAGCACCGATCCGTCCCCCCCGACCACGAAGACCTGACGGTCGAACAGGGGGACGTACGCGCGAACCGTGCCCTGGAATCGCTCCTGGCGCAAAGACATCCGGTCCCGCGTCGTGTCTCCTTCTGCCGTCACCCGCTGCCGGGAGCGCTGCTTCCGTCCCTGGTCGACGTGCACGTCGACTCGAACGCCGCGCCGGGGGTTGTCGGGGCGATCGACCGACTCGTACCGAAGCCCCACGCCGTAAAAAACGGTATGTGATCGCGGAATGCGTTGCCGTCCGTCGCGAAGCCGCACGCCCGCCTGCCCCGGCTTCACGACCTCGCGGCTCACCCGCCCGCTCACGGTGAGGGCACGATGAAACTGATACCCCACGTCCAGTCGATAGGCGCGCTCACCGTACGTCGAATCGCGCTGTTCGCCCCGAAAGCGCCCCTCGACGCGAAACGGGAACCCAAAAATGTACGGGTCGGCAAGAGAAAGATCGAAAATACTGGTCTGGCCGGGCCGCTGATCGAGGCTCAAGTCGACCTCCCGCCCTCCCCCGAACAGGTGCTCCAGCAGCAGATGCCCGCTCCCCACGACCTGTCCTCCGTCTGGCCCCTCGGACGGCGGCAGGTATCCGATCGCCAAATCGAAGGCCCCGGGCGCCGATTCCTCGACCGGGATCCGGAGGACGGCCCCTCCGTCCGACGCCACGGTCATCGTCGGCGACTCCACAGAACGAAACAAGTCACTCTCTTGAAGGGACGTGCGAATCGCCTCCGGGTCGTACCCCGCCAGCACGTCGCCCACGCTGAGGCCTGCGAGACGGGCAATCAGGCCGGGGGACGTGCGAGCCTCCTCGGGCACCTCGATGCGCTCGAGCCACAGCCTCGGCCCTTCCTCTACGGCAATCGACAGGTGAAGACGCGGCGCAGCAGTCGAGTCGAGGGTCGTCCGTGTGACCTGCACCTGGGTGAGGGGACGCCCGCGCTCTTCGTACCGATCGAGCAAAGCCTGAACGTCGGCCGTAAACTGCTGAGGATCAAACGGATTGCCTTCGTGCGTGTCGAAGAGCCGCCGCACCTCGGAGGCGGAAAGAACCTCAGTGCCTGAAATCTGCACCTCTCCGACGCGCACCCGAGGACCGCGGTGGAGATACACCCGCACGTCCGGAGGGCTCGCCTGCCGGTCGACCGTCGCAGAATCCAGCCGTGCGTAGTAGTAGCCTTCCCCTCGTACGCGATCCAGGACTGCCTGCCCCACGGCCTCCGCGCTGTCAACGGGGGCACGGGGCCGCTCACCGGGCCAGGACGCCTGCTCTCCGTCGAGAACGAGTACCCACGAAGGCGCCTCTCCCGCTGCCGTCTGTGCCCGCACCGGTTGCACACCTCCACCGAGCACAAGACCCGCGAGCAACACGGCTCCACTCACCAAGTATAGCACAGCGCATCGGTCCTTCATTGCGGGTCCCCTTGCTCCATGCGTTTGCTCCACGTTTGTCTCGGCCTCGCTCTTGCCCCGGCGCTGCTTCTGCTCGAGACTGCAGACGAGGCCCGATCTTCATTCGAACCTCCCACCGCGCCTCGGGTTGCAGCCCCTCCTCCCGACACCCTGCAGTCCTCCGCCCCGACCGGCACACCCCTCATCCGATCGCTCCCCGCCGACCTCGACGGCACACCCGTCACGCGATACACCGTCCTCCGCGGGCCCGCCCTCTGCGGCGTCGCGGGACGGTCGTTTACCTGCATCCTCGAAGACACTGAGCCCGGCACCTACGACATTTCTCTTCACGCCCACCACCCCGATGCCTCGCCGGACACCCTCGTGGTTCGCGTCAGCGTCCAATCGTAGAAATCGCCGGAACGTCCCTCCCGCCTCGTAACCCCTGACTCGTGACCCATCATTATCCCCCCTCCGTCCCCAGCAGTGTCTATTGAGGACCTCACCCCCACCGATCGCCAGCACCGCACCTTCCGCAACGACCTACTCGACTGGTACGACGAGAACAAGCGCTCGATGCCCTGGCGCAAAACGGACGACCCCTACCGCATCTGGGTCGCCGAAATCATGCTCCAGCAGACCCGCGTCGACACGGTCCGCGACTACTATCCCCGCTTCCTGGAGGCCTTTCCGACCGTCGAGTCGCTGGCCGCGGCCGAACGCGACGAGGTTCTGAAGCACTGGGAAGGCCTCGGCTTCTACGCCCGCGCACGCCATCTGCACGAGGCGGCTCAGACCGTCGTCGAGGACCATGACGGCACCGTGCCCGACACGATGATAGCCATCCGCGACCTGAAGGGCATCGGGCCGTACACGGCAGCCGCCGTACTGTCCATCGCCTACCAGAAATCCCACGCCGTCCTCGACGGCAACGTAACCCGCGTCCTCAGCCGGGTGTTCGCTGTCGAAGAGGACGCCACTACGACCTCGGCCCAGCGGGAGCTCCGCCGCCTGGCCAACGAGCTGCTTGCCTCCGACCGGCCGGGCGACTTCAATCAGGCTGTGATGGAGCTCGGGGCGGTCGTCTGCACTCCGAGCACGCCGCTCTGCGACCGCTGTCCCCTCCAGAACGTGTGCCGCGCCCACGAGGCCGGAACGGAGGAGGACTATCCCATCACGCCCGAATCCGAGCCGGTCCCCCACCACGACATCGCCGTGGGCCTCGTGTTCGACGACGACCGTCTCCTCATCCAGCGCCGGCCGGACGAGGGCCTGCTCGGCGGCCTCTGGGAGTTTCCCGGCGGGAAGCAGGAAGGGGGCGAATCCCTCGAAACCGCCTGCCGACGCGAGGTGAAGGAGGAGCTCGGGGTCGACGTGGCCGTGGACGACCACTTCTACACCCTCTCACACGCGTACTCCCACTTCAAAATTACGCTCCACGCCTTCCGGTGCCACGTCCACGCCGGCACGCCCAAAGCCCGCGAAGGACAGCCGTTCAAATGGGTCGCCGTCGAGGACCTCGACGACTACGCCTTTCCCCGCGCCAACCGCCGCCTCATCGAAGAACTGGAGCGACGACAAACGGAGCCGTCCCTGTTCGACGCCCCCGCCTCGGACGAATCGTCGGCCTAAGAGTCTGTTTTGATTTTGAATCGTATCGCGAGAGCAAGGATCGATGCGGCGAAAATCGGTCGAGGAGGAGGCACGTAGTGGATCTACTTGTCGAAGACGAGACCGATTTGCAGCCCATTCGAGACCGCTCGCAGCTCGAGGCATACATTA
>CAZCUZ010000181.1:0-2373 GCA_964502085.1 uncultured Salinivenus sp.
AGCCCATCCATCCAAACAGGAACGCCTCACATTCGTCACCTAGGCTCCAGATCAAAGCCTGTGCTCGATCCCTGTTGGCATCTGGAGCGACGATGGTGCCCGTTTCTAGCGATATAACACAACGCGTTCTAAGCTCTACTTTGGCCATTTGCCCAGGACTCATTGCCGTTTCCAGACGATGGAGACAGGCAGCCAAAGTATTTATTCGATGTCGGGGGAACCGCGACGCGGGAATAATCAAAAAGAGCCTCAATCCGCGAGAATGGGCGGTATTTCGGTACTTGGAAAGCGCCAAAGTCGAGCTAAGTCTCAAAACGACCGAGTTGCCCAGAAACGAGGTCGAGAGCGTTCCAAGAGGGGCAATCATTGCAACGGAGGTCTCCCAATCAAACCGAAACTGGTACGCTGACGTCTTTTGAGATAATTCCGAAGGGCGCTGCGCGTTGGGCGTTAAGGGTTGGGTGGTAAGCGTGACGGGGAGAGATAGTGCTTAAAAATCGGGCTGAGGGATGGGGGCTCGTCTTCCTTTTTCTTTCGCGTGTGTCAGAATGTATGCGAGTGCGTATCCCGACTCCTGTCGGGGTGGGCGTACGGGAGAACATCCGGACTGCCCTAAAAGGAGAGACGAGTCAGTTTCGGGCCCAGGACGCGATTGCCGTGCGGAGAGGGGCGGGTTCGGATCAGATGGGCTGTTCGGAAGAGACGCGACCCAAATCGAAAATCTCACCGGGTCTCTTTCCCCGCGAGACGGATCTGGCTCCGAGAGCACCGCGTTGAGTCGTCTCGCCGGCACGGCTTTACAGGTCTATCCCCGCTGCCGAACGTGTTCGGCTGTGCGGAGGCACCCTGCTACAAAATGTCACCACCGGCCGGTCCGTACCGACGTTTCGGGGCGTCCGTCCGGCCGACGAGTCATTTTGTCGCAGGGCGGATCACATCAAGGTTGGCAGGAAACGGGGAAAATACAATTCCCGCCTGAGGATCGTCGTGCGCTAAAAGCTGCCGAAGCGGAGGGCGAGCCGGCCGTACGGGCCGCCGAGGTCGCGGTCCGAGATGCCGGGGAGGGTGCTCCCGACGATGAACCGGTACCCTCCGCTGAGCCCGAGGCGAAAGAACGAGGTCACGTTGAGCTCACTTCGGACGCCGACCTCGGAAGCGAAGAAGGACGTGTGTTCGAGGACGTTGTCGTCGTAGTCGTCCGCGTACTCGCCCGCGTCCGATTCCCGGCTCAAGTGGGCCCCTCCCGCGCCGATCAACAGTTCGCCGCCCAGGTGCACGAGCTCCGACGGGGCGCTGACGTATTCCAGGAGCACCCCGCCGTACCCCATCTCGAGGCCCACGGACTGTCCGTTCAGAGTGGACGAGTGCCGGGTGGCGATGCCGCGACCGCCCCCGCCGATCACGAACTGGCGGTTGATGATCCAGCCGCCCTGCCCCCCGGTTATGACGGCGGCCTCTCCGTTGAACGAGGTGACGGCCACGGTGGGGCCTCCGTATCCGCCGTTCTGTTCAATGCCGCTGATGAGCGTTTCGTCGCTCGGAGCGTCTTCGTCTTGTCCGAGGACGGGAGCGGTCACGCCGAGTCCAATGAGCAGGGAGAACAGAAGGATGCGTCGCATCGAGACGAGTAGGGAAGCTGCTAAAAAAGAATCACGCGTGTGAAGGGGAACGTCCATCCGGGAGCCCGGACGGAGGACCCTCTTTTTCGCGACCCGACGGACGACGTTCCCGACGGTTCGACGGATCGGATCATCGCTCGACGAATGGGAGGGACGGCGCGGTGAGTGAACCGACGAGGCGTACGAGCGGGCGCGCCTCCCCGCGTGCATCCGGTCATCGGTCGCTCGGAACCGTTCATCCGATTGTTCGACGGCCTGCGCGACGCCGTCGGAGAGATGCCGGAGCGGTGGCTCGTTCGGCTCGCCCCGCGGACTCCGAGGAGAGGGCCCGATCGTCCGCTTCGTCCGATGCAGCCGCCCACTCGTCGCACGGGACGCGACGCCGATCGAAGACCCTGAATCGGACGCGGGAGAGGGGCTTTCACACGCCTCCCGCGAGACGGGAAGATTTCGTTCCGTTCCGCGCTCGTCCTCGCTTCTCACGCAGATGACACGCGACCATGTTTTCGAACAATGCCCGCACGTTCCTTGGCCTTTTCGTCGGGGTTGCCGGACTGATTTTGTTCTCCTCGCCGGTCGACTCGGCGGTTGCCCAGCCGGGGCTCGACCTCGAGAATGACACCCTCACCCAGTCGGCCCTGATCCACCCGCCGGTCGACGCCGAGGAGAAGGCGCTGACCCTGTGGACGCGGGAGCACACGTATCGGTCTCAGCTTCGGAACGGAGACCAGCTGGCCCGAGACTTTACGGTGGC
>CAZCUZ010000181.1:2473-3643 GCA_964502085.1 uncultured Salinivenus sp.
CCAGGCGCCCGAGGCCGATTCTACGATCGAGGTCATGGTCGTAGGGACCGTCCACCTCGACAATCCGGGCCGGGACGTCAACAACCCGCAGGTGCCCGACGTCCTGACCCCGCAGATGCAGGCGGAACTGAACGCGGTGCGCGACTCTCTGGCGCAGTTTCGCCCGACGAAAATGGCGATCGAGGTGCGTCGCCGGCACCAGTCCGCCATCGATTCCCTGTACCGCGCGTTTCGGGCCGGGCGCCTGGACACGTCCTTTGCCGTGGGGGACTTCGTGTCGCCCCGCAGCGAGCAGTACCAGCTCGGGTTTCGGCTGGCCAAGCGTCTCGATCACGACCGCGTCTGGGCCGTGGATCACATGATTCCCATGGAGATGGGGCGGGTAACGTCCTACGCCAAGGAGAACGATCCCGCCCTCCTGCGCCGCATGAACGACTTCTCGGATGGGCCGCTGATGACGGAGATCGACAGTCTGCTCCAGCGGGCGTCTCTTGGGGATTTGTACCGCTTTCTGAATCGACCCGCAACGGTGCAACGCTTTCGGGCGCCGTACGTGCGGATGGCCGAGACGGGGGCGGACAGTTCCTACGTCGGGGCCGACGTGGTGGCGCAGTATCACAAGCGCAATTTGCGCATCTTTGCCAACATTGCGGACGTTGCGGAGCCCGGCGACCGCATTATTGCCGTCTTTGGAGCCGGGCACCTGCCCTACCTCCGCCCGCTCGTGCAGGCCTCCCCGCGCATGACGTTCGTCGAGCCGCGTCGCTTTCTGTAGCACGCGCCTCGACGGCTACGACGAGGAGGAGAGTTCCACCTCGGTCCCGACGGTACGAAGGCGGCACAGGGCGTGTAGGCGGGAGACCGTTCGCTCGAACTTTTTGGCCACGGCCCGCGCGACTCCGGCGTGCTGGTCGGGGGCGAACCAGGCGTCCGGCGGCTGCCGGGCGGTAAAATAGAGCGTCGGGGCGTGCCGGTGGAGATACAGCGCATCGATGATACGGAGGAACCGAAGCGCGTCGTCGGGATCTGCGATGGAAACGTCCTCGATGAAGAAGTGGTCGACCGCCGTCAGGTCGTCGATGAGGGCCGGATGAGCAATTTCCGTGGTGGCTCGGCGAAGCTCCTCGAAGGTCCACCACCGCAGGGAACCGGACGCCTCCGTGTGGGCTT
>CAZCUZ010000182.1:0-3518 GCA_964502085.1 uncultured Salinivenus sp.
CGTGGACCAGCCCGTTCTCGTCTCGTCCATCGACGGGGTGGGCACGAAGGTGAAAGTCGCCGCCCGTGCGGGGCAATACGACACCATCGGCCGGGACCTCGTGAACCACTGCGTGAACGACGTGGCCGTCTGCGGGGCCGAGCCGCTGTACTTTCTCGACTATGTGGGGACCGGCACGCTCGATCCCGGGGTCGCGGAGCACGTCGTTGAGGGGTTTGCCACCGCGTGCAAGGAGAATGACTGTGCGCTCGTGGGTGGCGAGATTGCAGAGATGCCGGACGTGTACCGGAAGGGGGACGTCGACCTCGTCGGGACGATCGTCGGGATCGTAGACAAAGCGGAGATTGTGAACGGGGATGAGATCGAAAAGGGGGACGTGCTTCTGGGGCTGCCGTCGACGGGGATCCACACGAACGGCTACACCCTCGCCCGCACGGTCCTATTTGAAGAGTACGACGTGGATGATGCGGTCGATGCGCTTGGAGGAGAGACGATCGGCGAGGCTCTTCTCCGCGTTCACCGATCATATCTCGATCCCATCCAGGCCCTCGTTGAAGCCGACCTGGCTCGAGGGCTCGTGCACGTGACGGGAGGGGGACTCCCCGGAAACCTGCGCCGCGTGCTGCCCGACGGATGTCGCGCGGAGGTGGACTACGACGCCTGGGAGCGGCCACCCCTGTTTAACCTGATTCAGGACCGGGGCAGTGTGCCCGAGGAGGACATGCGTCGGACCTTTAACCTCGGCATCGGGCTGGTTGCGGTGGTACGAGAAGACGACGCGGGCGAGGCGCGTCGGGTGCTCGAGGGGCTGGGGGAGGAGACGTCCCCCATCGGGCGGGTTCGGGCGGGGGAGGAATCAGGGACGGAGGAACACGAGACCGCAGCGGAGGAGTAGGAGTCTCACTCTGAGTCTTCGACGTTTGCCTACTCCTCCCACGCCGATTCCGACGGAGCCGACACTGACGACTGCTCGCCATGCTGAGCCTGCTGCTCATTGTTCTGATTAGCTACTTTCTCGGCTCGATTCCCGGGGCGCTCTGGTCGAGCAAGGCCCTGCACGGGATCGACATTCGCAGCTACGGGAGCAAGAATGCCGGAGCCACGAATGCCTTTCGGGTGGTTGGGTGGCCCGCAGGCGTGCTGGCAACCATCGTCGACATGGGGAAAGGGTACGTCTCCGCCGGGGTCGTGGCGTCGATGATTCGGATTGATCCGCTTCCGACCCTCGGGATTTTCGGCTGGGATCCCGCGATCGTGATCGGACTCATTGCGGGCCTCGCGGCCATCGTGGGACACATGTTTCCCATTTTTGCTCGGTTTGAGGGAGGAAAGGGAGTCAACACGGCCGCAGGGATTCTCTTCGCTCTCGCCCCGGTTACGATGCTCTACACGATTGCGATCTTTGCCGTGGTGCTCTTTTCGTCTCGCTACGTTTCCCTGGCGTCCATCATTGCCGCCGTGGCCTTTCCGACCATTGTCGCTCTTCGCCGATACGCGGCCGGCGTCGACCTGGACCCGAGCCTGCTCGTCATTGGTCTCGTGATGGGCGTGACGATCATTGTGGCCCATCGCTCCAACATTCGTCGGCTCATTCAGGGAAACGAGAATCGGGTCAGCTCCTTTTCGCCGGCGCAGGGCATGCTGGGACGCGGCGAAATTTAGCCGTCTTGGCGGAGGGCTCTCCACGCATTCGTTCCACCGCACGGTCCGTCTCATCATGTCGTCCATCACGCTGTTTGGAGCCGGGAGCTGGGGAACGGCTCTGGCCGTACACCTGGCCCGGGCCGGTCGGGATGTGACCCTCTGGGCCCGCCGGGCCGAGCTCGTGGAGGAGCTGCGTCGGACCCGCGTCAACGAGACCTATCTGCCGGGCATTCAGATCCCGAAATCGGTCCGGGTGACGTCGAATCTGGACATGGCCGCGGAGGTCTCCAACCTGTGGGGCGTCGCCGTCCCCTCGCAGCACCTTCGCAGTGTGGCCGAGACGCTTCATCCTCACACCCGGGAGGAGGTGACGGTCGTGTCCCTCGCGAAGGGGATTGAGAACGACACCCTCCTCACCATGTCGCAGGTGCTGCAAGAGAGCCTCGGCGACGTGGCCGAACACCGCATTGGGGTGCTCTACGGGCCCAGTCACGCTGAGGAGGTGGCAGAGGCACGCCCGACGACCGTCGTGGCGGCGGCGCCGGAGGAGCGCGTTGCCGAGCACATCCAGGACGTGTTCATGACGAAGGGCCTCCGCGTCTACGTAAACACCGACGTCATCGGGGTGGAGATCGGGGGCTCGGCCAAGAACGTCCTCGCGATTGCCGCCGGGATTAGCGACGGCATTGGGTACGGGGACAACGCCAAGGCAGCCCTCATCACGCGCGGCATCGCCGAGATTCGCCGCCTGGGGCTCGCCATGGGGGCACAGGCCCAGACGTTTGCGGGACTCGCCGGCATCGGCGACCTCGTCGTGACCTGCATGAGCCAACACAGCCGAAATCGATATCTGGGCGAACAGATCGGGCGGGGGCACACCCTCGACGAGGTTCTGGAGACCATGGAGATGGTGGCCGAAGGCGTTCGGACCACCCAGTCGATTCACGACCTCGCTCGGCACCATGATCTGGAGATGCCGATCACCGAAGCCGTTCACGCCGTTCTCTTTGACGACCAGGACCCGCGCGAGATGGTCGAGGAGCTCATGACCCGCGCTGCAAAGCGGGAAAACTGGCTTCCCGAGGCCCTGCAGGAGGGATCTGAGTTGTAGGGCGGTCCGCTGCACTTCCGTTTGCGGACCCCGATTGGTCCTGGGACGTCTCCGATGGGTCCTCCGGGTTTGTAGGAGGAGCCCGTTGCGGTCCCAGGGGACGTTCCACTATGCATCTGAGCCCATGACCCGTCGTGAACTCGAACAACTCGTCGACCTCGGAGAGGGCATCAGTCTGGAGTTCAAGCGTCGGGTGCCCCGGCCCGAGCGCATTGCCAAAGAGGTCGTCGCCCTCGCAAATACGAATGGAGGCCGCATCGTCCTGGGCGTGGACGACGACGGGACGATTGCCGGCGTCGATCACGCGTCGGAGGAGGAGTTTCTTCTCCAGCAGGCCATCGACACACACTGCGCCCCGCCGATCGAGTACGACACCGAGCGCGTCGTGGTGGGCGATCGGAAGGACGCGGTGGTCGTCACGGTGCCCGAGAGTGAGCAAAAGCCGCACGTCGTCGTTCCGGATCCCGTTCCGGAGAACGGGGAGGGACCCGTTTACGTGCGCGTCGAAGAGCGGAGTGTCGAGGCCAGCGACGAGACGGTCGAGCGGCTTCGGCACCAGGACTCCGACGAGGGCGTGACGTTCGAATTCGGAGAGACGGAGTCCCTTCTGATGCGCTACCTCGACGACTACGGCCGCATTACAGTGCCGCAGTTCGCGCAGCTGGCCGACATTTCCCCCGAGCGTGCGTCTCAGACCCTGCTCCGCCTCACACGGGCGGACCTGCTGCACCTTCACTCCAACGAGGATGGGGATTTCTTTACC
>CAZCUZ010000183.1:0-3388 GCA_964502085.1 uncultured Salinivenus sp.
ACATACCAACGGAGCAGAGACGCATCATCATCCATGCATCTCTGCTCCGTGGATAAAGAGGGTCCCCCACTGAAAATCCGGGGCGGGAGGGAGCGCCGGACGTGTCGGGAATGCCCCCTGTGTCTCCGCGAACGCGATAATACCGAATGCCGCGAATCATTGTACACCTTCCAGCTGGCCCGTAAACACAGGGACGACCGGCGGGTCGTCCCTACGTCAACGTTCTGACTTCACAATCAGGCTGAAAGGCATAGATTCAAAAAGGGAGGGATGCGCTGAGCGTTCGCAGAGGGTATTACTCCAGGGGCTTCACGTAGATGTTCTTGAAGTGGACGATGCTGTCCGGGTCGTGGCCCTGGAGGGCAATGGTTCCGCTCGACAACACGCGTCCGCTCATGTCGTCCGAACGGTCCACGTTCTCCGGCTCGGTGTAGTCGACCACCGTTTCGCCGTCGACGTTCACCTGAACGTCTCGTCCCTCTACCCGGACGTGCATCGTGAACCACTCATTGTCCTCGGCTAGGACGTCTTTTACGTCGTCCACTGCGTAGAGGCTGCCCGTTCGGCGCGGATCCCCCTCGTAGCTGTTGTTGATCTGCACCTCGTATCCTTTCGAGGGCCAGCCCTCTTCCTGATACTCGGTATGGAAGTAGATGCCCGAGTTTGCACCCGGCTTCGTCATCACGTCCACCGTGAGCTCGAAGTCGTCGAAGTCGTGATTGGCGACGGAGCCCTGGTAAAACAGGTGCGAGCGCGGGCCGTCCACGACGATGCGTCCGTCCTGAACGGAGAACGATTCGTCATTTTCGCTGGCCTTCCATCCGTCGAGCGATTCACCGTCGAAAAGGGACACCCACTCGTCGCCCTCGGGGGGATTTTGCTGGGCCTCCGCCTCCAGGCCGATGGTTCCCGACAGCGTAAGGAGAAGAACGACGAGAAGTGCTGAGAGAACTTTTTTCATCGTGCTGGTGGAGGTGCGTGAGCAAAGATCTGTGTGAAACGTTCTCGTTCTTTTCTGGAGCGACCCGTCTTTGCACCAGACAGTTGCGAAAAGGTTCGACGGCGGTCTCGGAAATCCGGTTCTCGAGACGAGAGACGACGGCACGATACGGTCGACGTATGACGGGGGGCGCCGTTGTTCACGGTCCGTTGTATCGAAAAGAGACCTGGGGTCTCATCTAGATCGCATGGCGGTGCGGCCGGTCGGCCTCCATATTATGGATGAACTCGGCCCGGACCCCCACTCCTGTGTCCCAGATCCGGGGGGCCGCAGCCCCACCGGCCCCCCGCTCGGGCACGGGTGTGATCGGGCGGAAACGGTGCACGGCTCGGCGTCCCACGGGGGCTCAACCGTGTGGGAGGTGCATACCCGGACCGAGGTCTTCACTACACCTGCGCTCATCTCCCTCTTCTCCAAAATGGTTTTACTCAGCATGTTTTCGAACGACTCGGCTTCTGCAGACGAGAGCACCACGAACGTGACGACCTCGATTGTAAGTGAGGGGGCCACGATTGAAGGGGTTCTCGAGTTTAGCTCCGTCGATCTTCGGATTGAGGGGACCGTGTATGGCGACATTACAACCGACGGTCGCGTGGTCGTCTCCAAAGGAGCGGAAGTGCAGGGGACCGTTAATGCACATACGATTCAGATTGCGGGAAGGGTGGAGGGACACATTCAGGCGGAGGAGGAGCTCATTTTGTGTCCACCCTCGAAGGTCCACGCCACGCTGGAAGCGGAGGTTCTCGAGATCCAGCCCGGGGCCGACTTTAGTGGAGAGGTCCCCACTCAGGAGGGATCTGACCTGAAGGAAAAGGAAGAGATCCCGTCGGAGTCGGACGTCGAGATTCCGAATTTTGTGCCGGAATCGGCTCTCCCGGAACTCGACAATGAAGAAAACGGGGAGGTCGAGGTTGCCGCGTAGCGGGGGTGGCGTTGGAGAAAAAGGGGCGAGCAGTTACACGGAATCCGGGGTGGGGTGCGTCCACGGATCGCGGTAGGGGCGGCGGAGCTGCCGGTTGGCCTCCTCGTCCCCGACCACGCGCCCCTCGCTCGGGTCCCATTGAAGCGTGCGGCCGAGGCGACGGGACCGGTTCGCGAGGATGCAGCTCGCTGTTGAAATGTGCCCCTCCTCGACGTCGGCAATCGGGCGGCCGCCCCGGTCAATTGCGTTCAGGAAGTCGAGCAGGTGGTATCGGACCGCGGGGGCCACGTGCCTCTCCAGATCCTCCTCGGTCTTGTCGATCGGGTATTCGTCCAGCTCGTAGACCACGTCGCTGTGGATCGACTCCGCCTCGTCGTCCTCCGGGACGAAGTCGTAGCTTCGGACGCTCGCCTTCAGCGTGCCCTCGTCCCCGTAGAAGAAGGCCGCCCAGGGATAGTCCGGGTCCGTCGGGGTTCCCCAGCTGCGATGCTGCCACGTCATCGTGACGTCCTCGAAGTCGAACGTGGCCGTCTGGGTGTCCGGAATGTTGGCCTTCGAGTCGGTCTGGACCTGGGTGCCGCCCTGAGAGCTGATGCGGCGGGGCCAGCCGAGGTCGAGCATCCAGCGGGCCATGTCCAGCATGTGGACGCCCATGTCGCCGAGGATGCCGTTGCCGTACTCGGTGAAGTTTCGCCAGCCGCCCGGATGCACGATCTCGTTGTAGGGCCGCATGGGGGCGGGGCCGGTGTAGCGTTCCCAGTCCAGGTGGGAGGGCGGGTCGACGTCGGGCGGATTCGAGGTGGCGCGCATGTGGTAATAGCAGCAGAGCTCCACGTGGCCGACGTCGCCGAGCAGGCCCTCGTCGATGATGTTTCGCTTTGCCTCGATCAGGTGGGGCGTACTGCGCCGCTCCAGGTTGACCTGCACGACCCGGTCGTACTTGCGGGCGGCCCGGCGAATGGCCTGGCCCTCGACGACGTCGTGGCTGACGGGCTTTTCGAGGTACACGTGAACGCCTTCCTGGAGCGCGTCGACGGCAGTCCGGGCGTGCCAGTGGTCCGGGGTGGCGATAATCACAACGTCGAGGTCCGTCTCCGTCAGCATCCGACGGTGGTCTCGATACGTGGCCGGGCGGCGGCCGGACGACTGTCGCTGGGCCGTCTTCTCGGCGGCCCCGTCGAGCATCTCCGCGTCGACGTCGCAGAGCGCGGTGACCTCGACGGGGGCCACCTGCAGCAGACGGAAGAGGTTGCTCTTTCCGTACCAGCCGCTCCCGATCAGGCCGACGCGGAGCGACTGACTGCCGAACGCCTCAAACGGATTGAAGGAAGGGGCGAAGGGGAGGAGGCTGCTGAGCTTGAGAAAGGTTCGTCGCTTCATGGCGGGAAACCGACAGAGGTTAATGGCGAGCGGACGGAGTACATTCGTCGCAGACGCGTCTGTTCTCTACGGGGGCATTTTTCTCA
>CAZCUZ010000184.1:0-3324 GCA_964502085.1 uncultured Salinivenus sp.
TGCGCTGCGACCGCGTGGCCCAGGGCGTCATCGAGGCGGCCAAGAACATCGACATCGACGTGCCCCTGATCGTCCGCCTGCAGGGCACCAACGCTGAGGAGGGCAAGCGGCTCCTCGACGAGAGCGACCTGTCGCTCCGGTCGGCGGTGCTGCTGAAGGAGGCGGCCGACGAGGTCACCGCGGCGCTGAACGAAGCGTAGTCCGGAATTGGGCGTAGACGGGGCGAACCGTGGGCGAGATCACTCAGTCTCGTTCACCGCCAGCGGCGACGTACGGCGTCCCGGACGTCATCCATTCGCGGGAGATTGAGCAGGAACGCGCCCCCAAGCTTGATCGGAAAGAGTAGGAGACTGAGCATCAGCCTCAGTGGGTTTGGATCGCGGTCGGCAGGCTCGTATCCGTGCTCCTTCATCGACGCCTCGGCCACGGTCTCACACAGAAACACCTCTGTATCAGAGAGCCCTCCCTCGTGCCAGGTTCCGGCCCGGGACGAATCGATGCCGCGCTCGTCCGGGCGATCTTCTTGGTGGGACGAGCCGATCTGACGCACGGACAGCATGGATTTCCGGAAGGAGATCCCGACGTACTCACAAATCTCACGGACGGTGCGTTCAGGTCTATTCAGGACATCCTCAAACGCCACGGCATGGACGCGAGGGTGGTCGTGAAACGGGACTACGGCCTGCACGGACGCCCGCCAGAGCTGACTGATCGTGAGTGGGTGGTAGTTGACCCATGAGCGGGCGACTTCGGTGCGCGGGAGGTTGGAGGCGCCTAAAAAGCGCCGCCTCCACTTCCGCTTCTGCGAGAGCAGGACGTCGCGGGGGTCACGCACCATGTGGAGGATCCGAGCCCCCGGAAACTGATCCAACAGTTCTTCCAGGTAGAAGATGTTTCGGGGCGTTTGCTCGCACGGGATGGACGTTCCATTCTCTTCGGCCTCCCGGAATAGAACTGTGCGATAAATGTCGAGTGCTGTCATTTCGTGAATGGGCGGACCCTCATCGATCAATTCCTCGGCGTCCGTTCGGTAGGTCGAAGAATTATCCGGTGACAAATATCCCGCGTCCCGTTCCAGGTGCAAAAGTTCTGCAGCGCGGTCAACGGCCTCGGCACGTTCCTCGGACGAACCCTTCTTTGGGCTCCACAGCTGCTCGAAGAAGTGGAGCTCGTGAAACGTGTACACCTTCGGGTGCCGGTCGAGAATTCGGCCCATCATCGTGGTTCCGCTCCGGCTACTGCCGACGATAAAAATACTGCGTCGGTCGTCGGAAAACTCGGCCATCCGAATATGGCTCTATGCGTGAGATCGAATCGTTTTGGCCCCCATGAAAAGAGCAGCTGTCCTTCACCCGTACCCGAGTGTTTTCATTGTCTCGTGAAAGAGCGGAGCCACACTCCGATCGAGATCAACGGGCTCGGTCGGCGGGGGGACGTGAACCGTTTTCTGTGCGTACGAAAGCGGAGTCTCGTCTTTTGAAAGATGACACCGCTCGAGTACCCGCCGGATCGTCTCCCGGGGAGCCGATACGAGGGTTTCGTAGCGGACGCGCGTAATGGCGTCCGGATGGGTCTCTTCGTGCTGCAAGCCCTCATGCATCGAAAGCATCCACTCTAGGGCCGCCCGATCCAGATGACAGTCGAGACCGAGCAATTCGTCCCGCCGATCTTGCAGGGCGGGATGAGTTGAGGCCGCCTGGTCCACGAGGAGCTCCCACTTCCGGTCGTTGACGCCCCACCAGTCACGCCGTTCCCCGTTGTTCTCTGTCTCGTGTTGGTCCGACCACTTGGCAACGGACCGGATGGTGTCCCAGCCGTTGCGGACGACGAACAGAAAATGTGCGTCCGGAAAGATCGACCGGACGAATGGGATCCGAAAAACGAGCTCTGGGTACTTGTCGAGCACCCGGGATGCGCCGACGGTGGTCAAGTACGCTCCATAAAGCCGGTGTGCGTGGCGGACGATCTCCTCGTATACATCGTGGCGCCCGAGTCGGTAGGCAGCCGGACCGCGATCGTAGTTTCCGATGACGTCCTCGTGGGGATGAATGGCGTGCCAGAGGGCCTTCGGCTCGTTCAGAAATCCGACCTCGCGGTGCAGAGACAGAATCTTGCCGAGCAGGGTCGTCCCGCTCCGCCCGGTGCCGACGATGAAGATGGGCCGCTCCACCGATGTCAGTTGGGGGATCCTTTTGGCCGCGGCGAGCTGGGCGAACACGAGAGGATTAATCCACCGCCCGCGCGTCGTGACTGGACGCCCCTCGAAAAGTGTGTAGCTGATGAGCCGCGAGAGTGCTTTCGTAGGGCGGGCCTGGACGTACTCGGCGTCGAGCTGGGCGATCATGGCGGGGACACTGGCAGGCCGTTTAGAGAACCTCGGCGTAGACCTCGCGCAGCTGCTGGTAGTGCTGATCCGGCGAAAAGTGTTCTTCAATTTTCTTCCGTCCCTGTTGGCCCATCTCTACCGCCTCGTCACGGTGCGTTTGCATCCACCGGAGATCCTCGCGGAGTGCCCCCACGTCCCCGGATGGAAAAAGACGGCCGTCTACCGAGTCGTCAATGAGCTCCGGAATGCCCCCAATGTCGGCTCCAATCACGGGACATCCGCACGCAAAGGATTCCAGCACCGTCAGTGGACAGGTGTCGTACACTTCTGACGGTAGAATTGAGCAGATGCTGTTGCGAACTAAGTTCCACAGGTCTTCTCCATTCTGGAACCCGACAAAATCGATGTGGTCGAGTCCACGACGCGCTACCTCTGATTCCAGCGTTGCACGCTGCTTGCCTGAGCCGGCGATCAGCACCGGGAGGTCCAGGGGCGCCGCCGCGTCGACCAGCGTGCGGAGGCCTTTCTCCGGGGCAATGCGTCCGAAGTACAGCACGTGCTCGCCGCGCTCTCGGGAGGGTGCGAAGCGATCCGGGTCGACGAAGTTGTGAACCGTCGTGATTTCGTCCGGCGCGACGACCTCGTGCTCGATCATTTTGTCTCGGAGAAAATCGCTGACCGCAATGAAGTGGTCGACGTGACGATTGTCCCCAAGGGCCCGGGAGACGGTCGCCTCCAGGACGCTCAGGGCCGTGCGGGCCAACGATCCCTCATTACATCCTTTCGAAAGTGCCCGCCAGAAGGCGTGTCCTTCGCATGTCTCACAGATTTCTCCCTGTGACCGATGAGAGTGGACCGGGCACGTGAGTTTGTACTCGTGCAGCGTCTGTACGATCGGGACGCCGGCCGTCACGAGTGGTTTTAGGATGGACGCGGTGAGCTTGCCGTAGTAGATGTGCAGGTGGGCCAGGTCGAACGGACCGCCGTCGTCGAGGAGT
>CAZCUZ010000185.1:0-3267 GCA_964502085.1 uncultured Salinivenus sp.
CCTGCGCCACGCGCAGCTGCTCGGCCACGAGGTCGACGCCCGTCACCCACTCGGTGACGGGATGCTCCACCTGCAGGCGCGTGTTCATCTCCATGAAGTAGTAGTTCAGGTCCGCGTCTACCAGAAACTCGACCGTCCCCGCGTTGACGTAGCCGCAGGCCTCGGCCGCCGCGACCGCCGCCTCGCCCATCTCGCGACGCACCTCGGGTGTGAGGACCGACGACGGTGCCTCCTCGATCACCTTCTGATGCCGCCGCTGGATGGAGCATTCGCGCTCGAACAGGTGAATCGTAGTGCCGTGACGGTCGGCCAGAATCTGAAACTCGACGTGCCGGGGCTCCTCGATGTACTTCTCGATAAAGACGCGTCCGTCGCCGAACGACGACTCGGCCTCCCCCTGAGCTCGCTCCATCGCCCCCGCAAATTCTTCGGGCTCGTGGACGATGCGCATGCCCTTGCCACCGCCCCCGGCCGCGGCCTTGATGAGCACCGGATAGCCAATCTCCTCGGCGATCTGTTCTCCCTCCTCCGTGCTGGCCACGGCGTCGGTGGTGCCCGGCGCCATGGGCACGCCGGCCTCCTCCATGAGCGCACGCGCCGCCGTCTTGTCGCCCATCGCCCGAATGGCCTCCGGCAGCGGCCCCACGAAGTGCACGCCGGCGTCGGCGCACGCCTCGGCGAACTCGGGGTTCTCCGACAGAAACCCGTAGCCGGGGTGAACGGCGTCGGCCCCGCTTCGACGCGCCACGTCAAGGATCTTCTCCTGGTCGAGGTACGACTCGCCGGCCGCAGCGGGACCGATGCGGTAGGCCTCGTCGGCCCGGCGGACGTGGGGCGCCGATCGGTCGGGCTCGCTGTAAACGGCGACCGTCTCCAGGCCGCGTTCGTGACAGGTGCGCAGGATGCGAACGGCAATTTCCCCGCGATTGGCGACGAGAACCTTCTGAATCGGACGTGTTGACACCGGGGAGTCCGTCATTTCGTCTGAGGAGGCACGATGGCATGAAATATGTGAAGAGGAGGACACGCCGTCGGGCGGCAGACTCCGGCCCGAATGGGCACTCCGCCACTGGACGTGGCGGCGAGAAGCGGGACCGACGTCCCTGCCGCTCTGTCAACCGTGACAGAGCGGGCCGACGCTCTTTCTCCATCGCCGTGCGCCAGAGCCTTCACAGCAGGTGCCGCACCCTATGCCGCAAACGAAAGACCTTTACGACATTCTCGGCGTCGACGAAGACGCGAGCAAGGAGGAGATTAAGAAAGCGTACCGCACGCTCGCACGCAAGCACCACCCGGACCGCAACCCGGACGACCCGGAGGCCGAGGAGAAGTTCAAGGAGCTGCAGAAGGCATATTCGATCCTGTCGGACGAGGAGAAACGCCGGCAGTACGACGCCCAGCGCCGCTTCGGCGGCGGAGGCGGCTTTGGAGGCGGGAACGGCGGGCGCGGTTCGTGGGGACAGGCCGGCGGCCCCGAGGTGCACTTCGAGCAGGGCAACTTCGACGAGGTCTTCGGCGGGCGCGGGGGCCTCGGCAACATCTTCGAGAGCTTCTTCGGCGGCCGCGCCGGCGGCGCCACGCGGGGACAGGATCCGTTCGGTCAGCAACGCGGCCGACGTCGACAGCAGCAGCGCTCCCGCCGGCCGTCGGGACAGGACATCGAGACGAAGCTGCACCTCTCCTTCGAGGAAGCCCTTCAGGGCGGACGCAAGCACGTGGATCTCCCCACCGGGGAGTCGATCCGCCTCAACATTCCGAAGGGCGTGCGCAATGGCTATAAGATCCGGTTGAGCGGGCGGGGACAGGCCGGTCCCACCGGGGAGCGCGGCGACCTGTACGTGACGTTCGAGGTCGGGGACCATCCCCGCTTCCGGCGGAAGGGCGACGACATTTACCTTACCGAATCCATTGACGTCTTCGAGGCCCTGCTCGGCACGGAGCGCCGCATTCCTACCCCCTACGGCCAGCGGATCAAGCTCACCATTCCGGCCGGCACCCAGCCCGGCGAGAAGCTCCGGCTGAAGGGACAGGGCGTAAAGACCGACGACGATCAGGGGGACCTCTACGTCGAGATCGACGTGGACATTCCGAGCGACCTGACCGACGAACAGCGTGACACGCTCCGGCAGGCCGCCGAGGACGCCGACCTGCTCTAACCCTCATTTGCCCGAGACCGGTCCCCCCGCAGTCCGGAGCAGCAACCCGCCCTTTCGTTCCCTCGTCCCGATTAATGGTCCGGAAAGATTTCAGTGCCGTCGAGAACCGGTTGCATTCACTTCTCCCAGTTCACATATTGCATTTGCGTAACGTTTGATCGGTCCGTAGCCCCTCTACGATACCGATGATGCCACGGTCTCGGGGTCTGTCCAATACAGCCCCGTCCCTCGAAAACCCAGAAGCGTTCTGCGGTGCACGACCCCCAGTGCTCCCTTCACGGGTCGCCCTTCTCGATTCATTTCCGACCCGTTCTCGCCTAGATTCTCTCTCGGATCCAGCGTGCCGCTCCTGATGGCCGTGGCGTTCGCCTCCACTCAATTCCTTTGGTCCCGTCTACGTCTGTGGACGAGACCGACCCCACCAACTGCATCGACACCGCTCCACTCAACATCACCATGAGCAACAAGCCGAAGAACGTTTTCCGCATCGACATCGAGCCGACTGAGGACAACCCGGATCGGCATCCCACCCACGGCTGGCAGGTGCGCATCAAGCGCCAGAAAGAACAGCACACCAAGTACTTCTCCGACAAGCGGTACGGCGGCCGGGAAGATGCCCTCGAAAAGGCGATCGAGTACCGTGACGAGCTACTCGACGAGTTGCCGGACCCGATGGATCCGGTTCGCCGCTCGGCCGAGGCACGCTCGAAGACCGGCGTGATCGGCCTCAACTTTTGCTGGAAGGACGACGGCAGCGGCACGCCGAAGCCGTACGTCCAGCTGAGCTGGCTCGAAGGGGACGACACGCGCCGGAGCGCCGCCTTTTCGGTGCGAAAGTGGAACCTGCGCCGCGCCGTCTGGAAGGCGTGCGTCCGCCTACACAAGGCGCGCTCCGAGCAGGGCGGCGAGGTGGAAGAGGTCACCGAGATGTTTCAGACCGCCTTTCCGAACATCAAGGAGCAGTACAACGAGGGCCCGAACGGCAACGGCCTGCCGGAGGAGAAGCGGGAAGAAGTGGCGGCGGAGGCGTAGCGCCGAAGGGCGATGGGGAACCGTACTCGATGAGACACAAGACGCTGCCGGAGAGGTGCCCGGCCCTCATCTCCGAGAT
>CAZCUZ010000186.1:0-3172 GCA_964502085.1 uncultured Salinivenus sp.
TGGGCCGCATCCGCCAGATCCACATGGTGGGCATTGGCGGCATCGGCATGAGCTCCATTGCCGAGGTGCTCCTCAACCGCGGCTACGACGTGACGGGCTCGGACCTGGAGATGAGCGACGTCACGGTCCGCCTCGAGGAGCAGGGAGCGACGGTCTACGAGGGGCATGCCGCCGAGCAGGTGGGGGAGGCCGACGTGGTGGTCTACTCCAGCGCCGTCGACCCCGAGGAAAATCCGGAGACGAAGGAAGCGGAGCGGCGGCGCATCTCGCTCATCCCGCGGGCCGAGATGCTGGGCGAGCTCATTCGCATGAAGTACGGCGTCGGGGTAGCAGGCACGCACGGCAAAACGACGACGACCTCGATGGCGGGCCTCGTCGTCGCGGCGGGCGGCTTCGACCCCACCGTCATCGTGGGCGGCAAGGTGACGGCCTTCGGGTCGAGTGCCGTGACGGGAGAGGGCGACGTCATTGTGATTGAGGCCGACGAGTACGACCGCACGTTCCTGCGGCTCACGCCCTCCATCGCAGTCGTCACGAACGTCGAGGAGGACCATCTCGACGTCTACGAGGACCTTGAAGACATCAAGGCCGCCTTCACCCAGTACGCGAACAGCGTTCCGTTCTTCGGCGCCGCCGTCCTGTGCCTCGACGATCCGAACGTGCAGGCCATCGTCGGAGACGTGGAGCGGCGCATCATCACGTACGGCACCACGCGCCAGGCCGAGGTGCGGGCCGAAAACGTGCGGCGCGACGGCCTGCAGACGCGGTTCGACGTGATGAAGCGCGAGGAGCGGCTCGGGGAGGTCGAGCTGCAGGTGCCCGGGATGCACAACGTCCGAAATGCGCTTGCCGCCGTGGCCGTGGGGCTCGAGCTCGAAATCGATTTTGAAAATATCCGCCGAGGACTCGGCGACTTTACCGGCGTCCGGCGCCGCTTTGAAAAAGTAGGCGAAGCGCAGGGCATCGTGGTACTCGACGACTACGCGCACCATCCGACCGAAATTCGCGCGACCCTCGACGCCGCCAGTCAGGGCTACCCCGATCGCCGGATCGTGGCCGTGTTTCAGCCACACCTGTATTCCCGCACCCGCGACTTCCTCGACGACTTCGCTCGCTCGTTCTTCAACACCGACCAGCTCGTGATTACCGACGTCTACGGCTCGCGGGAGGACCCCATCGAGGGGGTAGACGGCCGGCTGCTGGCGGACCGGGCCGAGCAGTTCGGCCACCGGGCGGTGCACTACGTGCCCGACAAGACGGACCTCCCCGAGCGGCTTCAGGAGGTGACCGCTCCGGGCGACGTCGTGCTCATGCTCGGGGCCGGCGACATCTGGCGGTACAGTCGGACGTTCGTCGATCGGCTCCAAGAAGGAGAGGAGACGTAACTCAAAATCATTGCTCTGTTCGAAGGCGAATATTTCATATTGCGTATTTCGTATCGCGTATTCCGAATGGTGGAAATACGAAATACGCACTACGCAATACGCGGCCTGGAATATTGACATTCTCCACTGAATCGACTTCCCACTCACGGTTCGCTCTGCACTCATGAATTGGGACCGCATCAAAACATACGGCCGCCTGGCGCTTCGCCTCCTCGGCCTCGCCGCCGTGGTGGGGGGCGTGCTCGTGCTCGGCCTGCTGGGCTGGCAGTGGCAGTCGACCGTGAC
The DNA here is from genome assembly GCA_964502085.1 of uncultured Salinivenus sp. Lineage (GTDB taxonomy): Bacteria > Bacteroidota > Rhodothermia > Rhodothermales > Salinibacteraceae > Salinibacter. Next base: position 1,671 of record CAZCUZ010000186.1, read on the forward strand.
GGTGGATCGCGTCGCCGTGACCGGTGCGCAGCACGCCCCGGTGGACACCGTGCGGCATCTGGCCCGCGTGGACAGCGGCACGGTCATGGAAACGATCGACGAAGCGCTCATCGCCGACCGCGTGGCTCGGCATCCCTGGGTCGAAGAGGCCGAGATTACGAAGCAGCGGACCCGTCGGACCCTCCTGGTGTCGGTGAGCGAGCGCACACCGGCGGCTCTCGTCGTCGACGGGGCGGGCCGGCCGGCCTATTACCTCGACCGCGCCGGCTACGCCATGCCGTGTCCCGGCTGCACGGAAGCAACGACCTACGGATCGCTTCCGGACTCGACCGGATACGACGTGCCGCTCGTGCGCGGGCTCGAGGCGGAGTACCACCCGGTGCGTCCGGTGGCGCCTCCGTCATTGCGCACGGTGTTGGAGGCTCTGCCCCGGACCGAGGCCGAGCCGCTGGTGGCCGAGGTCGGGGTGCAGCCCGACAGCAGCATCCGGCTCGTGACGGCCCCGATTGGTGCCCACGGAGCGCTGCCGGTGCGGCTGGGGACGGGCTCCGTCGACGCCAAGCTCCGGCGCCTTCGCGCGTTTGCCACGCAGGTGCTCTCCGAGCCCACGGATCAGCCCATCGGAGAAATCGACCTTCGCTTTGACGGACAAGTCGTGACACGAGAACAGCCCCTGGATGGATAATGAATCGTTCGTTCCCATGACGACCCTCGCCTGACCCACATTCAGCAGTGAGCGCCCTATCGGGCCTGCGGCAACTCGCGGGGCCCGATGGAGGCCCTCGGATCACGACCGCCGTCGGGAGTACAGATTCTTTCCACATTCAACCCCAAATCGCCATGACAGATAATCAGAACATCGTCGTAGGAGTCGACATCGGCACGACCAAAGTGTGTGCCGTCGTGGCCGCGGAGGACGACCTCGGCCGCGTCAACATCCTGGGCGTGGGCATGGCCCCGTCCGACGGCCTCAATCGCGGGGTCGTCGTCAACATCGACCGGACCGTCAACGCCGTGCGGGAGGCCATCCGCGAGGCCGAGCGGGCCGCCGGTGTGGAGGTGCACAACGTCATCGTCGGCATCGCGGGCGACCACGTGCAGAGCTTTCAGACGCGCGGCGTCGTCACGATCCGCTCCGGCGAGATCACGCAGAACGACGTGCAGCGCCTCCTCGAGGACACGATGCACGTGGCCCTGCCTGCCGACCGCGAGATCCTGCACGTCATTCCGCAGGAGTTCATCGTGGACGGGCAGGACGGCGTGGCCGATCCCGTGGGCATGAGCGGGGTGCGCCTGGAGGCCAACGTCCACATCATCACCGGCCTCGTCTCCGCCGCCAAGAACATCTACCGCTGCATCGAGAAGGCCGGCTTTGCGGTGTCCGACATCGTGCTGGAGCCGCTCGCCTCCTCCTTCAGCGTGCTGCACGAGGACGAGAAGGAGGTGGGGGTGGCCCTCATCGACATCGGCGGCGGCACGACCGACATCGCCGTCTTCGAGGA
>CAZCUZ010000187.1:0-3074 GCA_964502085.1 uncultured Salinivenus sp.
CGGCACACTCGCTTTCCAGGCGAGCCCCTTCGACCACTCGGGCACCCCTCCGGATGTATAGTGTGGAATGCGGAATTGGGAGTGCGGAGTTCGCAGTTTCGAGTGGAGAATCCTCAAAATCCGCATTCCAACCTCCACATTCCTAATTCGCTAGACGTCCAGAATCCGTTCCTGCTTTTTCTCCTGGAGCGAGTCGACCCGATCGGTGTACGTGTCCGTAATTTCCTGCAGGTCCTCCTCGGCGCCGTAGCGCACGTCCTCCGACAGGGTTTCGTCGTCGACGATGCGCTGGATTTCATTTTTGGCGTCGCGCCGGACGTTGCGGATGGAGATTTTGGCCTCTTCGGCGCGCTCGCGAGCCGTTTCGACCAGTTCCTCGCGTCGTTCCTGGGAGAGGGGAGGGACGGGGATGCGAATCTTCTCGCCGTCGTTGTTCGGGTTGAGGCCGAGGTCGGCCTTCATGATGCCCTTTTCGATGTCTTCGAGCGAGTTGCGGTCGAACGGCTGCACGACGATCAGGTCGGCCTGAGGGGCACTGACGCTGGCCACCTGGTTGAGCGGCGTCTGGGAGCCGTAGTAGTCGACCGTCACGTTGTCGAGCATGGCCGGGGAGGCGCGGCCGGCCCGGATGGTTTTGAGCTCGGAGCGGAGGTACGACACGGCCTCCTCCATTTTTTCGTCGGCCTCGTCCAGCAGGTCCTGAATCGGATCGTCGGGCATGGGACTGTGCAGGGATCGGTGCGTCGAGAGTGCGAGAACGGCGGAGGACGGGGCTATGCGGGCACACGTTCGGCCGTCTGTTCCGCCTCATCCCAATGCACGCGGGTGCCCACGGTTTCCCCCGCCAGCAGGCGCGACAGGTTTCTCGAAGTGCCCATGTTGAACACGATAATCGGCATCTTCGATTCCTGGCACAGGGTGAGGGCCGTCATGTCCATCACGCGCAGGTTGCGCTGAATGACCTCCCGGCCGTGGATCTGAAGGAATCGCTCGGCGGAGTCGTCTTCCTCGGGGTCGGCCGTAAACACACCGTCGACCCGCGTACCCTTGAGAATGACGTCGGCGTCGATTTCGAGCCCGCGCAGGGCCGCCGCCGTGTCGGTGGTGAAGTAGGGATTGCCGGTGCCGGCACCAAAGATCACGACGCGTCCCTTTTCGAGGTGGCGGATGGCTCGTCGCCGAATGAACGGCTCGGCAATCTCCTCCATCTTGATGCTGGACTGGAGGCGCGTGACGAGGTCCACCTGTTCGAGGGCGTCCTGCAGGGCCATGCCGTTGATCATCGTTGCCAGCATGCCCATGTAGTCGGCGTGGGCACGCGTCATGTCCTCCATGGCGTTCTCGACCCCCCGAAAGATGTTGCCCCCTCCAATGACGATGGCCACCTCGGCGCCCTGCTCCACGGCCCGCCGGACCTCTTTGGCGTAGGAGCGGAGGACAGCTTCGTCGATGCCGAACTGGCGATCCGAGCCCAGGAGCGCCTCGCCGCTCAACTTCAGCAGCACGCGCTGATACCGGAGGTCGTCCTGGGAGGTACCGGAAGCGGTCATAGACACATCTGGTTTGCAGGCAGAGGAAAGGGGCAAGCTGCACCGGTGAATTGCCCGGTGCCGCCGGCCCCACGATCATCAACCCAATGAGGAAAATCAACCGCTCCTATCGAGGAGGGGCGTTCGTGCATTGGGATCGTTCGTCGTCTGTCGATCGTTTCTCCCTCGAAACTGGACGTTAGTTTCCGAGGGCGTAGCGCGTGAATCGCTTCACCGTAAGTCCGGCGTCGTCGAGCATTTCCTCCACAGAGACCGACGAGTCTTTTACGAAGGCCTGCTCCAGCAGCACGTTGTCCTCGAAGAAACGCTCGAGCTTACCGTCGACGATCTGGTCGATGACGTGCTCGGGCTTGCCCTCGTTCAGGGCCGCTTCGCGAGCAACGTCGCGCTCTTCCTCTTTAACGTCTTCGGGCACCTCGTCGCGAGTCACGGCGATGGGGTCGAGGGCCGCGATCTGCATGGCCACGTCTCGGCCGGTCTCCTCCAGGTCCCCGCCGCCGGACACCTCCACGAGAACGCCCAGCTTCGAGCCGGGGTGGACGTACGAGACGATGCGTCCGTCGTTGCTCTCGAGGATGTTGAACCGGGGAATGGCCAGCTTTTCGCCGATCTTGCCCGTGAGGGCCACGAGTTCGTCCTCGATGGTTGCGTCGTCCTCGTACGAGATCGCCTTCAATGCGTCGAGGTCATCCGGCCGTTCGGCGAGGGTCCGCTCGGCCACACGGTTCGCAAACTCGCGAAAATCGTCGTTGCGAGCCACGAAGTCGGTCTCGCAGTTGACTTCGACGATGGCCGCAGTCGAATTGTCGTCCGAGAGGGCGGTCACCACGAGGCCCTCGTCGGCTTCCTTTTCGGCTCGATTGGACGCGACCTTCTGGCCCTTCTTGCGGAGGATGCTCACGGCTTCGTCGAAGTCGCCGTCGGCCTCCTTGAGGGCCTTTTTGCAATCCATCATGCCGACGCCCGTTGCGTCGCGCAGTTCTTTTACCTGTTTGGCGGAGATGCTCATGTTTGGCTAGCGGAAAGAGGGTCAGCGAAGGGCGGTCTCGGATCGAAGGAACGGTTAGGCGGCGGCCTTCTTCTTGTCGGCCTCCTGTTTCATCTTGCGCTCCTGGAGGCCTTCCTTGATGGCGTCCGTGATGGTGGAGGTCACCAGCTCGATGGAGCTGAGCGCGTCGTCGTTGACCGGCACCGGGTAGTCGATCTTTTTCGGGTTGCCGTTGGTGTCGACCATGGCAATGATGGGAATGCCGAGGTTGCGGGCTTCGCTCACGGCAATCTCCTCTCGTTTCACGTCGACGATGTAGATGGCGCCGGGAAGGTTGGCCATGTTCCGGATGCCGCCGAGCGTGTTTTCGAGCTTCTCGTGCTCGCGGAGCCGGAGGAGCTTCTCCTTCTTCTTGAGCTTGTCGAGCGTGCCGTCTCGGTCCATCCGCTCGATCTCCTCCATACGGCGGATCGACTTGCGGATCGTCTGGAAGTTGGTCATCGTGCCCCCGAGCCAGCGGTCCACCATGTGGGGCA
>CAZCUZ010000188.1:0-3020 GCA_964502085.1 uncultured Salinivenus sp.
CGCATCTTCCTCCAGCTCTGGCACGTGGGACGCATCTCCCACTCCTCCTACCACGACGGCGAGAAGCCCGTGGCCCCCTCCGCCATCCCGGCCGAGGGAACGGTCATCACGCCCGACCTGGAGATGGTGCCCTTCGAGACGCCGCGGGCGCTGGAGACCGAGGAGGTGCCTGAGGTGGTAGAACAGTACCGACAGGGTGCCGAGAATGCCCGCCGCGCCGGGTTCGACGGGGTGGAAATTCACGGGGCCAACGGGTACCTCATCGACCAGTTTTTGCGCTCCGGCACCAACGAGCGCACCGACCGCTACGGCGGCTCCCTGGACAATCGATTGCGTTTCCTGCGGGAGATTACCGAGGCCGTAACGGGCGAGTGGGACGCCGATCGTGTGGGAGTGCGCTTCTCCCCGCTGAGCCCGGCCCACGGCATCGCCGACGACACGCCCGAGGACACCTTCCCCGCGGCGGCCGCCGTCGCAGACGACTATGACCTGGCGTACGTGCACCTCGTGGAGCCCGCACAGCCCAAGCCGCCCATCGCCGGAAACGGGCAGACCCAGCGCGTTTTCTCCGGCGTGCGCGAAGCGTTCGACGGCGCCCTCGTCGCAAACGGAAACTACGACGCGGAGCGCGCAAACAACGCCATCGATCAGGGCTACGCCGACGTCATTGCGTTTGGACGCGCCTTCCTCGCCAACCCCGATCTTCCCCACCGCCTGCGAGAGGGACTTCCGATCAACGTACCGGACGAGGACACCTTCTACAACGGCGACGAGCGGGGCTACACGGACTACCCCACGTGGGAGGAATTGCAGAACGGCCGGTCCATCGACACGCTCGATTCGCTTCAGGAACTGGGGGCGCGTGGATAGAACCCCTCTCGTCCTTTCTTCCAAATCGCCCCTGACCATGTCCAATTCTTCTGCCGCCACGCCTGCGGTTCGCATCCGGCGAAGCGACGATAGAGGCTTCGAGGACGTCGGGTGGGCCGACAACTGGATGACCTTCTCGTTCGCTGACTACCACGATCCGGACTGGATGCACTTCGGCCCCCTCCGCGTGATGGTCGAAAATCACATTCAGCCCCACGAGGGCTTCTCCGCGCACCCGCACCGCGACGTCGAGATCGTGACCTACGTGTCGTCCGGCGTCCTCACCCACGGCGACGATCAGGGACACGAGGCCCACATCTCCGCCGGGGAGATGCAGCTCATCAGCGCGGGGAGTGAGGGGATGGTGCACTCCGAGGAAAACGTGCACGACGCGGTGGAGCACAACTACCAGATGTGGCTCGTCCCCGACCGACCCGGCACCGACTTTGCCTACCACGAGCGCGGCTTCTCGGGAACGGAGCGACAGGGCCGATTTCGCTGCTACGTGGCGCCCTACACGCACGAAAACGCCGGCGACGACGGCCCCATGCCCATCAACACCGACGCCTTCATTTACACCGGATTATTCGCACCGGGCGACCGCGTGACGCACCCGCTGGCCGAGGGGCGCGGGGCCTGGGTGCAGGTCGTAGAGGGAGAAGCAACGGTGGCCGGCGTCACACTGCAGAGCGGCGACGGAGCCGGCATTACCGACACCGATGGGCTCGACTTTCAATTCGGTGACGAGAGCGAGGTGCTGCTCTTCGACCTGCGAATGGACGTGCCCCGGCTCTGGACGTGAGGCCCCGCTCCTCAGTACGCGACCGTGAATTGCTCGCGCTCGTGAGCCGCCTCTTCGAGCTCGTCCACCAGGGCAACGGCGAAGTCCTCGGTGCTGATGGTGCTTTCGCCGTCCTCGTCGGTCAGCAGGTAGTCGTCCCCCACTCGGTACGACCCCGTACGCTCGCCGGGCTCGATGACGATCGGGGGGCAGAGCACCGTCCAGTTGGCGCCGCTGTTGCGAGCCCGGTCGCGCGCCTCGCGGCCGGCCTCCGCCTCTCCGCGGAATTCCTCGGGAAAGTCGGGCGTGTCGAGCAGCTCGGTGTCCTCGTCCACCTTGAGGCTTCCGGCGCCCCCCACGATGACCACCCGATCGACGTCCGTCTCCTGTGCCACCTCGAGCACGGTGTCGATGGCCGCCAGATACGTCTCGTCTCCCCCCTCTCCTCTCGGACTCAGGGACGCCACGATTGCGTCGTGTCCCTCTGCAAGCCGCCGGATCGCTTCTTTCTCACTGGCGTCCGCCGCCTCAACACGCAGATCGCCCGTCGAATCGAGGTCGCCGGGGTTACGGGCCACGGCCGTCACGCGATGGCCTCGATCCAGGGCTTCGGCGCGAACGCGAGATCCGATGTGACCAGTGCCGCCAAGCAAGAGAATGTCCATGGGAGTTCGCTCGTAGATTGAACGGTAGAGACGAGAGTTTTGCCGTCACCCGTAAACGACCCGGGGCTCTGGATTGAATCCCTCCTCCGTGGATCCGTTTCGACGATATTACGGACCGACGGAGGGTGAAACGAATCGTACGTCTCGGTTTTGGAGATACTGAATCTTCTGCTCACAGCCGACCTTTTGCTCCCTGTGACCGACCCGACGACCGAAACGGCCGAGCGACAGGCCACCTTTACGGCGCACGACCTCGACGCACTTCGCAATGCCAATCCGTCGAGGGCCGAGCGAGCCTTCACGGTCCTGGCCGGCATTTTTATCGGTGCCCTCGTCATTACCAACGCCATCGCGGGCAAGTTCTTCGTCCTTTTCGGACAGGAGCTCTCGTGCGGCATCATCGCATACCCGGTCACGTTCCTCGTCACCGACCTCCTGTCGGAGATCTACGGGCGGAAGCGGGCCAGCAGCGTCGTGATCGCGGGCTTCGCGGTGAGCGTCTTCGTCACGGGCGTCGTGTGGATCGCCAATCACGCCCCCACCTACGCCGAGTCGCCGGTCGATGCCGAGTCCTTCAACGTCGTGTTCGGCCTTCTCCCGGGCATCGTACTCGGCTCCATGATCGCCTACCTCGTGGCCCAGCTCGTCGACGTCCAGATCTTCGAGTTTTGGCGTCGCCTCACCGACGGCAAGTACATGTGGCT
>CAZCUZ010000189.1:0-2996 GCA_964502085.1 uncultured Salinivenus sp.
GGCATTTGGTATTAGTACCGAAGCGTCAGTCCCCCGACGATGCGTCGGCCCGGGAGGTGCCGCGTGGTCCGCGTCATGCCGTCCTCGGCAGCGCGCACGCCCCAGTCGAATGGATTCCTGTGATCGAGGACGTTGATTGCGTCGAGGTGCGCCTCCACACTTAGATCATTCCACTGTAGCCCGTACCGGAGCCCCACGTCGACCCGGGTCTGCGGCGCGAGGGTGTGCGCAGAAGGAACCTGGAGAGAATATCCGAGCAGGTCGTCCGACTCCGGCCGAACCCCGAGGTAGTCGTAGTAGGTTTGCCGGAAGCCCCAGCTGCGGCCCCAGCCGTATTCGCCCCGCAGGCGAAGGTGAAGAGCGTCGGTGGCCGTCAGTTCGGCGGACAGCGACACCCGGTGCGGCTGATTCCACGGCACCGGCACCCGTCGGCCGCCGAAGCGATCCGGGAAGCGCCGGCGCGAGCGACTCCAGTCGTAGCGAAGCGTGGTGTTGACCGTCGATCCCTCACGGGTGAGGGCAAGCCCGCTTCCCAGCGCGGAGCCGTCCGTCCCGGCAATGGCCGAGGCGGGACGTGCCGGGCCCTCCTCTCCCCGAAGAGCCGTGTAGTCGATCGTGAGGAGGTGACCGTAGTGTTTGTAGTAGGCCTCGCCCGTAATCGTCCAGTCGTCGTGCGGATGGAGGCGGCCGTTCAGCGCGACGTGGGTGGCGCGGGGCGGGGCGTGAGCCGGTCCCACCGGCAGCCAGAAGCGCATGGACGGCAGAATGGCGGTGGGGCTGGTGCTGCTGGCATCGAACCGGTTGACGTACTGCCGATAGAGTCCCCCGGCCCCCCGCAGGGCATACGACCCGAGCCCGTCGATCGTCCCCTCTCGATGCAGCTGCACGCGCGGCTCGGGGTAAAGGGTTCGGCGAGCGGGAATGTAGGTGAGGCGCGTACCCACCGTGAGGGACGTACGGATGCCCAGGGAGACCACGTCGCGCAGATAGCCCCCGACCTGCCAGCGCGTGTCCTCGAACGTGATCGGCCGCAGAAAGCGTCCCCCCAGCCGAAACCGACTGTCGAGACGCGACACCTCGACGGCCCCCCTGAGGTGATGCCGCGACGTGGCCGCGTAGCTGCCCGTCGTTTCCAGGGACCACTCCCGAATGCGGTTCCTGTCGTCGGGCCACATCGAGGGGTCGAGGACGCGCTGGAGGGTGTCGATCGCAGCCTCGATGTCGTCGGACGGGTCCGGCGACCCGTAGGTCATCTGGTATCCGCGGTGCACCCGGTGCTCGCTCGCCCGCAGCTGCACGGCCGCCGAGGTCCGGGCGCCGAGCGTCCAGTCCAGCCGGGCCTGACCGGCGGTGTTGGCCCATTCGTAGCGGTCCCGCGTGAGCATGCCCGTCGGCTCGCGCGCCACGAACTGCGTGCGGAGGTGGTTGCGGCCCCGATAGCCGGAGACGGAGAGGGAGCGGTACGGCCCCAGGTCCACGCGGGTGGCGGCGTGCAGGTCGGAGAACCCAACCCCGGCGGTCTGGGCCGCGGGCTCGAACTGCGGAATCTCGCCCGTGTCGAAGTAGGAGGCGATGAGCGTCGGGTCCACGACGTTCCAGTCCCGCAGGAGCCCGTGGAGGGTCGGGTCCCGGTACACGTCCCAGACGCTCGACCGGGCGGCGACGCGCACGTGCGCCGTTCGATCGCCGCCGATCCCGACCGAGCCGTGCCCCTCGGCATTCACGCTCATCGGATCGACCGTCCCTTCGCCGACGCGCGGCGTCGACGCACCGAGGGCGTGCTCCGCGGACACGATGCCCGAAATCGTGCTTCCGTGCTCGACCCCGAAGCCGGCCTTGTGAACGGTGAGTCGGTCGAGGGCAAGGGGACTGAAGGCCCCCAGCATGCGGCGGAGGGTGACGGGGTTGCGGATGGGCATGCCGTCGAGGCGCACCTGATGCTCCCCCGCAGCGCCTCCCTGCACGTGCAGGTCGGCCCGGGGCGATTGCCGATGAACCCCCATTAGTCGGCTCGCTCGCTCCAGGGCATCGGGCGTGCCTCGCCGCCCCCGCTCGGACAGCGTTTCGGCGGAGAGGGCCGGGGAACCGAGCCCGTCCTCCGGCGTCCGGCGCTCCACCCCCTCCACGACGATGGGCGCCGACGCCACGGCGGTCGGCCGCAGCGCAATCCGCCGCTCCACCTGCCCGCCCGGCAGCACGCGCACGCTGTCGACCGTCGTCTCGTATCCGAGATGAGTGGCCACCACGCGGTAGGTGCCCGAGGTGAGCCCCGGCACCTGAAAGCGTCCCGCCTCGTCGCTGGCCACGCCCGTGTTGGCGGCGGCGAGGAGCACGTGGGCGTGGGACAGCGGCTCGCCCGTTCGGCCGTCCACGACGACGCCCGCAAGGGCGCCGCGCCGGGCGGGGCGGCGGGGCGAGTCGGTCAGCACGTAGGTGCCCCGCGAGGTCTGGTAGTAGTCGAGCGACAGGCCGGCCAGAAGGCAGTGAAGAAGCTCGTCCGGCGGCGCGTCGCGAGCCGTGCAGTAGACCGTCTCTCCCTCCACGAGGTCCGCGTCGTACACCAGATTGATGTGGGTGGTGTCCGCGACGCGCCCGAGCGCCGCTCCGAGGTCCACCCCCCGAAACATCATGGTGTACCGAGCCTCCTCGCTGGGCTGGGCGTGAAGCGGTGCGAGCACCCCTCCCCCAAGGCTCAGCAGAAGCACGGCGAGGCCGAGATACGTCCTCTTCAGCGTCGGGTCTGGTCCCATGAAACAGCTAGCCGAGCGGTTGTAGGAATGCGATCCCGGGCCCCTCTCAGATGAAGAGATACACGATCCCCTCGGTATGCACACAATGCCCCTCCAATACCTATCGAATAATTCGAAGATTTATTGAACCTGCGAAGTTCCGTCTCACTCGAGCTGCGGGACCGTTCCCCGAGTCCGCCTCCGGCCATTCTCACTTGTATTACCGATTCCCTTACACTTAAAATTCGTCACAACGTGCAGTTTTCA
>CAZCUZ010000190.1:0-2990 GCA_964502085.1 uncultured Salinivenus sp.
TTCCAAACGCCGACGCATCATGAGCAGTTCGTCGTTTGCCGTCATCCAGCAGCGTCTCGGGGCCTTGTTCGCGTCGCGGAGTGAGGTGCGGTTAGCCTACGTATTCGGATCACAGGTGGAGGAGAATACGGGGCCGCTCAGTGACGTCGACGTGGGCGTGCTCGTCGAGTCGGAATGCCTCGACGATCCGACGGCCTGCCGGGCGCGCCTTGCCCACGAAATTAGGAGCGTGCTGGAAACTGATGCCGTAGATCTCGTTCTCCTCAATCGGGCCCCCGTCGAGCTTGCCTATCGCATCATCGCTCAGGGCGAGCGGGTGTACGAAAGCGACCGAGCCGTTCGGGTTGAATACGAAGCGTACGTGCTGGGACGATACGGCGACTTCCTTCCGGTTCTCCGGGCCCAGCGTCAATACATTCTCAGTGACTCCGAGGCGGATGACCGAATTCAGCGGTATCGAGCGGCGCTTAGACGAACTGAACGAACGCTTGCGTCGCTACCGATCCATGGGGAGGACCCGTAGCGCCGGTTCCGGCTCCGACATTCCCCGTGGACGCCGGCGTAATAGGTCACGGACATCCTCACGGATCGGTTTGTCCACTTCAGGAGAAGCCCCGAACGGCGTTTGACGACGACCCCTATCTACGAGATGTCGTCGAGCGCAACCTCGAGGTGGCTGCCCAGTGTTGCATCGACATCTGCAATCGCATCATTGCCGTTGAAGGTGCCGCGAAGCCGCAGGATTACTACGAGGCCATTCGCCGTCAAGGAGAATTAGGGGTTCTTCCGTCGGAGTTTGCCCGTGAGTTGGCTCCGCTTGCGGGGTTCCGGAACGTGTTCGCACACCAGTATCTTGGAGTGGATTGGGAGGAGGTGTACAATCACCTTCACCGTCTCGACGATCTGGAGCGGTTCGCCCGGTACATTCAGACGTGGATGGGCACGCAAAACTCCTCCGGGGCATAAGAGCAGGACGGAGCTCAAAGAATGGGGAGATGATCAGTCGTGCGGTTCGGAAGAGCAGTTGCGTTCGAGCAGCGTTCTTCGTGTGCACCCTCGATCTAAACGACTACCGGTGCAGAATGGTCGTCCGACGAATCTTCCCACAATGAGGGATGCTCTTCATTGATAAAGCCCCGCGGGGCCGCCTATCTTGAACGATTGATTGTCCGCCGTCCTCCTTTCGCCCAATCCCCCCACGTGCCGTGCAGACCAAATACATCTTCGTGACCGGCGGCGTGACCTCCTCCCTCGGCAAGGGCATCTTCAGTGCCTCGCTCGGGCGTCTGCTCTCGGCCCGCGGGCTCGACGTGACGATCCAGAAGTTCGATCCGTACATCAACGTCGACCCGGGCACGATGAACCCGTACGAGCACGGCGAGGTGTACGTGACGAACGACGGGGCCGAGACGGACCTGGACCTCGGGCACTACGAGCGCTTCCTCGACCAGCCCACCAGCCAGGCCAACAACGTCACCACCGGGCGGGTCTACATGGAGGTCATTACCAAGGAGCGGGAGGGCGCCTACCTGGGCAAGACCGTGCAGGTGGTCCCCCACATCATCGACGAGATCAAGCATTGGATGCTGAAGCTCGGAGAAACGGGCGAGTACGACGTGGTGATCACGGAGATCGGGGGGACGGTGGGCGACATCGAGGCGCAGCCGTACCTGGAGGCGATCCGCCAGCTGCGCAACGACCTGGGGCCGCGCAACACGATGATCTCGCACCTCACGCTCATCCCCTATCTGCGCGCGGCGGGCGAGCTCAAGACGAAGCCCACGCAGCACTCGGTGAAGGAGATGCTGGCCCACGGCCTGCAGCCGGACAGCATCGTGTGTCGCTCGGAGCTACCCATCGACGCGGACGTACGGCGCAAGATTTCCCTCTTCTGCAACGTCGAGGAAGAGGCCGTCATCGAGATGCTCGACGCCGAATCGATCTACGAGGTGCCGCTCCTCCTCAAGGACGAGGGCATGGGCGAGCTAATCGTCGACCGGTTCTACCCCGATCGCGAGGAGGCGTGCCGGGCGTCGCCCGAGCTAGACGACTGGATCGAGTTCCTGAAAAAGCTGAAGAACCCGGAGGAGACGGTCCCCATCGCCCTCGTGGGCAAGTACGTGGAGCACCAGGACGCCTACAAGTCCATCTCCGAAAGCTTCATTCTCGCCGGCGTGCCCGACGAGGTGCAGGTGGACGTGAAGCACGTGCTCTCGGAAGACCTTACGCCGGGCAACGTCGAGTCCGTTCTCGGCGACGTGGCGGGCGTCCTCGTGGCGCCCGGGTTCGGCGATCGCGGGGTGGAGGGGAAGGTCCAGGCCGCAAAGTATGCCCGCGAACACGACGTGCCCTTCTTCGGCATCTGTCTGGGCCTGCAGTGCGCCATCGTCGAGTTTGCCCGAAATGTGTGCAAGTGGGAGGGGGCTCACTCTACGGAGTTCGACGAGGAGACGGCGTATCCGGTCATCGACCTCATGGAGGAGCAGAAGGAGATTTCCGACAAGGGAGGAACCATGCGTCTCGGGCAGTACGACTGTCGCATTCAGGAGGGCTCCCGCGTCCACGAGATTTACGGCGACACGAAGGTGCAGGAGCGCCACCGCCACCGCTACGAAGTCAACAACGTCCTCCGTTACAAGCTTCTGGAAGAGGGCATGCGCTTCACGGGCGTCAACCCCGACACCGACCTCGTCGAGATCATGGAGCTGCCCAACAAGCGGTGGTTCATCGGCGTGCAGTTTCACCCCGAATACAAGACGACGGTCGGCAACCCACATCCCCTCTTCCAGTCCTTCGTGCGGGCCTGCACGACCTACGCCCGGGAGCAGGAGCTCGTCGAAACGCCGCAGCCCCCGGAGCGGGAGGCCGTCCCCCTCGCCTCCGCGGACATGTAGTTGCGTTGGGGATTGAGCGGGGAGTGGAAATAGCCCGATCGAGACCTCTACCGCTCAGCTTAAGTAGACACGCAGAAATACGTTTATTCGAGAGTC
>CAZCUZ010000191.1:0-2921 GCA_964502085.1 uncultured Salinivenus sp.
AGCACTTCGCCGACACGAGCGACACGCTCTGCTACGCCACCAACGAAAATCAGAACGCCACCAAGGCCCTGATTGAGGACGGGGCCGACCTCGGCATCATCGTCGGCGGCTACAACTCTTCGAACACGAGTCACCTCGTGGAGCTCTGCGAGAATCACATGCCCACCTACTTCATCCGGGACGCCGGGGAATTCGACGCCCCGTCGGAGATTCACCACTTCGACGTGCACTCACAGGAGGAGGTGGCCACCGAAAACTGGTTCCCGGCCGAGGACACGCCGGTCGACGTACTGCTCACCTCCGGCGCCTCCTGCCCGGACGCCCTGCTGGACGAGGTCATCCGTAAAATCGTGAACTGGTACCCGGACGCAACGCCCGTGGAGGACGCCCTCGCCCCCTTCGAGGAGATGGCAGAGGAGGACGATGCATAACGTTCCTCCCCAGCGCCCGCGTTCCCACGCCCCCACGCCCCCGTCCTCAGAGATGTCCTGGTACGAAGGCTGGTTCGACAGCGAGGCCTACGACCTCGTGTACGACCACAGAGACGAATCCGAAGCCCAGCAGCTCGTCGACCTCGTCGAACGCGAAATTGACCCGGCCCCGACCGCCCACCTTCTCGACGTGGGTTGCGGCCGCGGCCGCCATGCCCGCATCTTTGCCCGCCGCGGCTACACCGTCACCGGCATCGATCTCTCCAACGAAGCCATTGACGAGGCCCGGACCCGAGCGCAGCGCGAGGGACTCGACGTGACGTTTGAACGAAGCGACATGCGGGACCCGTACTGCAACGGCTGCATGGACGGCGTGGTCAATCTCTTCACCACGTTCGGCTACTTCGAGACGGACGCGGAAAACCGGCGTGCCCTCTCCGCCATGACGACGGCCCTCCGCCCCGACGGCTGGTTCCTGCAGGACTTCCTGAACGCCCCCCAGGTCGCGGACGCGCTCGTCCCCTCCACCACGCACCGCGTCAACGGCGTCACGATCCACCAGGAGCGCTGGATCGACGACGAGCGCATCAAAAAGCGAATTACCCTCGAGCACGAGGGACCCACGAAGACGTACTACGAAAGCGTCCGCCTCTACACCCTCGACGACCTGCGAGCCATGTACGAGGAGGTCGGTCTCGACCTGATCGACACCTACGGCTCCTACGACGGCGCCCCGCACACCCCCGACAGCCCCCGCCTCCTTTTGTACGCACGCAACGCCGAGTAATCTTCATCGCCGGTGCGATTGTTTGGAGTATGCCCTTCGATCGATGATGCGTGACACGTGAGGCGCGATGCGGGAGAGACAGCTCCAGAGGGGGACGAACTCAGTGGGTTGAGAAGAACGACGGTGCCATTGTATTCTTCTCTCTAAGAGAGCCCCGCCGTTTCCGCCATTCGACACTCGACACTCGGAACTCGCACTTGTCCATGGACGCCGCCCTCTCCTACGCCGACGCGCACCTCGACACGTTCGTCGAACAGCTCGAAGACCTCCTGCGCATCCCGTCCGTCAGCACCGACTCCGCCTACGCCGACGAGGTGCAGCGGGCCGCCGAGTGGCTGGCCGACCACTTCGACGCGATCGGCCTCCAGCACAGCGAGGTGGTCGACACGGACAGCCACCCGATCGTGTACGCCGAGCACGTGACCGGCGACGACAAGCCGACCGTCGTCGTGTACGGGCACTACGACGTGCAGCCGCCCGACCCGCTCGACGAGTGGACGACCGAGCCGTTCGAGCCGACGCGCCGCACCGGATCGCTCTACGCCCGCGGCGCCTGCGACGACAAGGGGCAGATGTTCATGCACGTGAAGGCGGCCGAGGCCTACCTCGAGGGCGAGGGCGAACCGCCGGTCAACCTCAAATACGTGATCGAGGGCGAGGAGGAAACCGGCTCAATGGCCGTCGAGTCCTTCGTCGAGGAAAACGGTGATCGGCTGGACGGGGACGTGGTGCTCATCTCCGACACCGCCATGTTCTCGGAGGACACGCCGTCCATCGTATACGGCCTCCGAGGCCTGGCCTACGTCGAGATCACCCTCCAGGGCCCGACCCGCGACCTGCACTCCGGGAACTACGGCGGCGCAGTCGACAACCCCGCCAACGCCCTGGGCCGCCTCATCGCCGGGCTCCACGACGAGACCCATCGGGTCACCATCCCCGGCTTCTACGACGACGTGCAGGACCTGACGGCGGAGGAGCGCGCGACCTACGCGGAGTTGCCGTTCGACGAAGAAGCATGGATGGACGCCATCGGCATCGACGACGTGCGGACCGAGAGCGACTACACGACCGTCGAGTGCCTCTCGGCCCGGCCCACGCTCGACGTGAACGGCCTCTGGGGCGGCTACACGGGCGAGGGCGCCAAGACGGTGCTCCCGTCAAAAGCCCACGCCAAGCTCTCGATGCGCCTCGTCCCCGACCAGCAGGTCGAGGACGTCTACGACAAGCTGGAGGCCCACCTGGAGCGGGCGGTGCCGGACACGATGTCGTTCACCATGCGGCGCCTGCACGGCGGCGATCCGGTGCTCATCGACCCCACCACACCCCCGATGCAGTCCGCCAAGACGGCGATGCGCGAGGTGCTGGGCACCGAGCCCGTCTTCGTGCGCAACGGCGGCACGATCCCCGTCGTGGCCGACTTCCAGCAGAAACTCGGGCTCGACAGCGTACTCATGGGCTTCGGCCTCGACTCCGACGCCATCCACTCGCCCGACGAGCACTTCGGCCTCGACCGCTTCGAGCAGGGCATCCGGGCCATCATCCGCTTCCACCAGCACTACGCGGAGACGGCGTGACGGGAGCGGCCGAGGCCCGGTCTTTCACCTGGAACCTGTGTCCCCATTCGCAATTCGACATTCGCACTTCGACACTGCCTCCTTGCCCGAGTGGCGGAATTGGCAGACGCGACGGATTCAAAATCCGTT
>CAZCUZ010000192.1:0-2840 GCA_964502085.1 uncultured Salinivenus sp.
TTGCCGAGCCGACCCCGATCGGAGCCCGCATCGAGGCCGACAACCGACAGCTCGGAATCGCGGGCGGCTACGACCACAACTTCGTCCTCCGCCGGAAAGACAGTGACTCCCTCCACCTCGCCGCCCGCGCCTACGACCCGGACAGCGGGCGCCTCATGACGGTGCGCACCACGGAGCCAGGGTTGCAGTTCTACTCCGGAAACTTCCTGGACGGCAGCTTCACCGGAAAGAGCGGTGAGCCGTACGAGGCCCATGCCGGCTTCGCCCTGGAAACGCAGCACTTCCCGGACTCGCCCAACCAGTCGAACTTCCCGTCCACGCTGCTCCGTCCCGACGAGACGTACACCTCCCGAACGGTCTATGCCTTCTCCACGAGGGATTCATGGGGCGGCGACGGCTAGCGCCCGTGGCCGAATTGGGACGACGAACCTTTCGGGCGGTTGGCGCTTCAAAATCACGGTCGGCCTTGAAACGATTAACCACAATTTATAACCACCATCTCTTTTATGAGCACCCGCAGTTCCGATGGCACTTCGCATCGCCGGCCCCGCGTGGGGTTGCTGGGCATCATGCAGGAGCTTTACGACGACATGATTCCCGGCATCACCGACACGCAGGGGCAGTACGCCCAGCAGATTGCCGATCGGCTCGGGGAGGAGGTGGACGTGACGTTTCGAGAGCCGGCTCGGAACCGGCAGGACATTGAGCGGCAGATGCGCGCCTTCAACGAGGAGGGGCTCGACGGGGTGATTCTGGTGATGCTGACGTACGGCCCCGCGATGCGGACCGTCCGTGCGCTCTCGGAGAACGAACTCCCCCTCATGCTGGCCAACGTGCAGCCCGAGCGCACGATCACGAAGGCGTGGGACATGGACGACCTCACCTACAACCAGGGCGTGCACGGGGCCCAGGACCTCGCCAACACGCTGGTCCGGCTGGGCATCGACGCGCCGATCATTTCGGAGGACTGGCGCTCGGACCGGTTCGTGGAGTTTGTGTCGGACTGGGCCCACGCGGCACAGGCCGAGCGGTCCCTGCGCGACATGCGTATCGCCCAGTTTGGGCAGATGCCCGGCATGGGGGACATTGAGACCGACGATACGGCCTTCATGCGTACCCTCGGGCCCCAGGTCGACCAGTTGAGTTTGGGGCTCGTCGAGGAGCGCATGCAGGCGGTGTCGGACGAAGCGGTGTCCGCCGCCATGGCCGCCGACCAGCGACGCTTCGAGGTCGACGACGCCCTCTCCGAGGACTCGCACGCGTACGCCGCCCGCTTTGAGGTTGCCATTCAGGACCTGCTGGATGAGGAGGGTTATGACGGATTTAGTATGTACTTCGACGCCGTGGGGGACGACGGCCGCTTCGAGCAGTTGCACATGCTCGCCGCCTCCAACCTCCTGGCGAAAGGCTACGGCTACGCGGCCGAGGGGGACACCTGCTGCACGAGCCTCGTGGCGGCGGGGCACCGGCTGGCCCCCGACGCTCACTTCACGGAGATGTACGCGATGGACTTCGAGCGCGACTCAATTCTCCAAAGCCACATGGGGGAGGGGAACTGGCGCATCGCGCGAGAGGATCAGCCGGTACGGCTTATTGACCGGCCCCTCGGCATAGGCGGGCTCGACAATCCGCCCACGGTCCTGTTTATGGCAGAGCCGGGGCCGGCCACGCTCGTGTCCCTGGCGCCGATCGGAGGGGACGAGTACCGACTCGTGGTGGCCAACGGGGAAATCCTGGACACCGAAGAGCTGCCGAATGTGGAGATGCCGTATTTCCACTTCCGTCCTGACTCCGGCGTCCGCGACTGTCTGGACGGATGGCTCGAGAATGGGGGCACGCACCACCAGTGCCTGCACTTGGGCGACGTGAGCCGGCGCTGGGAGATGTGGGGCGACATGGCCGACGTTGAGGTGGTGCACGTGTAGTCGCCGTTTTGCAATCGGATCGTGGTGCCATGATGGGACGCGACGACGATCGACATTTCCGCGGGGAGCGTTGGAACGTTGGCGTTGGGCTGCTCGCGGCCCTGCTGTTGATTGTGGTCGGGGGATGCGACAGCCAGGAGGCCACGACCGCCCCGCCCGAGGAAGAGGATCCCGATCCGGTGACGGTGCCCGAGATGATGGACCTCTCGGGTGCTCCGGAGAACGTACACGATCCGGCCATCATCAAGGCCCACGGGCAGTACTATCTGTATTCGACCGGGGGCGGCATTCAGTGGCGCAGTGCGTCGGACCTCACTAGGTGGGAGTACGGGGGTGACGTGCTGGGGGGCGTGCCGGAGTGGGCCGAAAGCATTACGGACGGAGATCTCTGGGCACCCGACGTTGCCTACTTCAACGGTCGCTATCACCTGTACTACTCCGCCTCCACCTTCGGCAGCAGCCGATCGGCCATCGGTCTGGCCACCAATCCGGTGCTGAGTCCCGACAGTGCCAACTACAATTGGGAGGATCAGCAAGAGGTGATTGAATCGGTCGACTCAGACCCGTACAATGCCATCGATCCGAACGTCATCATCGACCAGCAAGACCGGATCTGGATGGCGTTTGGAAGCTGGAACGATGCGGGCATTCACATGCGCCGCATCGATCCAGAGACCGGAAAGCTGTCCACCACGGACGAGACGCTCTACAACCTCGCCAACCGGCCCGACGCCGACGAAAATGCGATCGAGGCGCCGTATATCATCTATCGCGACGGGTACTATTATCTGTTCGTCTCCTTCGACCACTGCTGCCCAACGGCCGAGCGGGACTACACAGAACTTGATTACAATGTGCGAGTGGGCCGGTCCGAGTCCGTGACGGGTCCGTACGAGGACGCGGACGGCACGCCGA
>CAZCUZ010000193.1:0-2773 GCA_964502085.1 uncultured Salinivenus sp.
CACGTCGAGGAGTTCGCGTTTGGTCACCGGCTTGGAGACGACGGCGTCGAACCCCACCTGCAGAAAGTTCTCCTGGTGCGCCTCCATGGCGTAGGCAGTACACGCCACCGCCGGCGCGGCCGCGTACTGTTCCATTTGTCGGACCGCGTGAAGCACCTCGATCCCCGTACGGCGTCCTTTCAGGTTTACGTCGAGGACGAACCCGTCGTAGGCGTTTTCTTCGGCCTTTTGGATCGCCTCGCGGGCCTCCCCCGCCACGTCGACACGGTAGTCGTCCTCAAGCATGCGACGGAGAAGCCGCTGGGTCACGTCATTATCCTCCACGATGAGGAGGCGTGGAGCTCCCTCGCCGTCGGGGTCGTCGCCCTCGGAGACCTCGGTCTCGGCGAGGTGTCGGGGCACTCGCACCGTAAAGACACTGCCGCCGCCGGGCGCCCGGTCGGCCTCGACGGTGCCTCCCAAGGACTCCGCAAATGCCCGGGCGAGCGACAGGCCGAGCCCGATTCCCTTCGGACGGACCTCCTCCTCGGGGACCCGCTTCTCAAAGGCATCGAAGAGGGACGCCGGATTCTCGGGAAGGCCAACGCCCGGATCCTCGACCCGAAATTCGACCCGGTCGTCCGTAGGATCAACGTGGACCGTGATCTCTCCGTCGGGCGTGCACGCAACCGCGGTGTCGAGAAGAGGCCGCACAGCTCGGCGGAGTGTCTCCAGATCCGTATTTACCTCGACGGGGGACGCTGGGGCCTCAAGACTGAGCGTCAGCCCCTGCTCGCGAGCCGATGGCTCGACGTCTCCGAGAAGCTCCTCGACCAGATCGACGACGTCGACGACCTCGGGCGCACGTTCCGTCTCTCCCCGCGAGAGGCGCGCCAGGGCTTCCATCGCCCGGAGGGTCCATTGCAGTCGCTCGCCGCGCCCCCGGAGTTGCTCCACGAGCTGCTCTCCGTCGGCGGGGCGCTCCTCGATTTGATCGGCCAAATCCAGGACCGCCTCCAGGGCCGAGCCCATCTCGCGGCTCAGGTTCTCCAGGAAGGTGTAGCCGGACTGCCCAAGAAACGGGGCGTCAAGGTCCGGGTCGGCCCCAGGAACGGGACCACCCGCTGGACCGGTTTCAGGAGATGAACGAGAGGCCATACGTGGTGTGCTTGAACGAGCCCCCGGTGCAACCCGGAAGAGGGCCTGTCGCACCGGCAAGGGGCGGGAGCAGAACGTGAACTGACGGGGCTCTCAGATACGTGCAAAAGTTAAGCCAGTCCGCTCCATCTTCGTTTTTGGCCCCGAGATCGTCGGGGGATTTTCTTCTGCTCACCCCTGTCCGAACCTGCTCCGGCGGAGGGTACGGGCGTTGGCCGCATTCCTTGCCGCCCCGACCCAGTGGATCCCTCCGCTCACCAACCGACCGGGAAAAGAGGGCCCACCATGTTTAATGTCCAGCTTCTCTCAACGGGGGCTGGGCACTTTTTTTGTTTTCCTCTGGCTTCCGGTCGTCCCCCATCCTCTATTCCTGGTCAGAGCCCTCCCCCAAAGATTCGGACACAGCCCGCTGTTCGCCGGAGCCCTCTCCCCTCGCCAGCATCCACAGGGCTGCGTACTGCTGCAAATTCGACACGGAGCCGGTCTCTAGCTTTTGTTTGGCCCGGCGGCGATGCCCTTCGACGGTCTTGCCAGCAATCCCGAGTCGGTCCGCAATCTCGTCCACACTCTGTCCCTCCCCAAGCATCCGGAAGACCGTCAGTTCTCGGTCGGACAGCTCGTCGATGGGAAAGTGGACTCCGCCGTCGCCTCCCGCCGTCTGTGTCAGGATCGACGACTCTACATCCTGGCTCAGATAGATATCTCCCTCGTCGGCCGCCCGAATGGCACTGATCAGCTGTTCGGTCGGCGCCCCCTTCATCACGTAGCCGGCCGCCCCGGCCCGGATCGCCCGCTCTGCGTAGACGTCCTCGTCGTGCATCGAGTACACCACGACCTGGACCTCGGGCCATCGCTCCTTGATGGTCTGGATCAGGTCTACGCCGTGGGTGTCCTGCAGGGAAAGGTCGATCACGACGACGTCGGGCTGCAGGGCCTCCACCTGCTGAAGGGTCTCTTCGGACGTCTCGCACTCGCCGCACATGGACATGCCGAGGGTTGAATCCACCCGATCTGCGAGGGCCTGTCGGACCACGGGATGATCGTCCACGATGAAGAGTTGGATCTCGCCGGTGCTCTTCTGTTTCGAGCTCATAACGGGAAACCAAGGCGGGAGGAGCGGAGGCATGCGAACCGTTCAGAGGAGACAGCGGAGGCCCCGAGCCAGGGCCTCGGCACTCCGACCGTTGTCCGCGTTCGCACCGTGGTTGGAGAACGCCAGGGACCGTTGCTCTTTCCCACGATTTCTCCGGATCAGGACCCAGGGGGCTGCCGGGCCGACGGTGCGGAGGAGAATCCCTGTATCGACGGTTTTACCGGCCGTCTCAACAATGGTGTGCTCCCCGGCCGGCCACTCGCCGGGGTAGTGAACTTAACCGGAGGATCCCATGCGAGTCGGGGACAACGCTGTTCGGAAGTAGCGAAAGGCTGGGAGTCAGGAATCTGAAACGTAGTCCACTTCCATCATGCCCAGCAAGCGGGCTGCTTCCAAAACCCTGGTGGGCGTTTTCCCGAATACCGCCTCGAAAGATTCCCTACCCGGTCGGAAACCGAGCCTCAGCTCGTTGCGTCGTTCGGCGGGGAGCCTACGTGGTCGGCGGATGGTCGAGCTCAATCCACACCGCCGCGAACCGGCGGA
>CAZCUZ010000194.1:0-2765 GCA_964502085.1 uncultured Salinivenus sp.
TGGATGTAGAACGACCGGCCGGTCGTTTTTCTGAGGGCGGGTGTGGAGAGAAGGGCGCGAAAAAGGGTCGCATTTGGCAAAAGAAGGGCGCCGCGGGCTGGGGCCCACCCGTTCATCTTCGTATTTCAGATGTAGTCGTATGGCACCGGAGGTTCCCCCGTCTGACACGAATACCCATTCGGAGGTGCAGAGCAATGGCGCTGCAAGTGAAGCGGAGGTGCCCGACGAGCAGGGCGTAATGCCGTTCCTGGACCACTTGGAGGAACTTCGGTGGACCCTCATCAAGGCAGGAGCCGGCGTCCTCCTTACGACGATCCTCTGCGCATTCTTCAGCGAGTGGGTCGTCGACGAGGTCTTGATTGGGCCCACGCGCCCGGACTTCTTTATGTACAGCCTGCTGGGGATGAACCCCAACGAGATCAATCTGCTCAATCGCACGATTACCGGGCAGTTCTTTGCCGACATCGGCACGATCATCGTCGTCGGGCTCATTACCGGGTCGCCGGTCATCGTCTACTACTTCTGGAAGTTCATCGAGCCGGCGCTCTACCCGAACGAAAAATCGGGCATGCGCTTCGCCGCGGCGTTCGCCACGTTTTTCTTTCTGCTCGGGATTGCCTTCGGGTACCTGATTCTGACGCCACTGGCGCTCCAGTTCTTTGCACAGTACACCCTGTCCCCGCAGATCGAGAATCATTTCGACATCATGACCTACTTCAGCATGGTGTCGTTCTGGGCGCTGGGGACGGGGCTTCTGTTCGAGCTTCCCGTGGTCGTGTACTTTTTGGCCAAGGTGGGCATCCTCACGCCCGAGGCCATGCGCACCTACCGCAAGTACGCGCTTCTGGTGGTGCTGGGGGTGGGGGCCTTCCTCACGCCGCCGGATCCGATTTCGCAGATTATCGTGGCCCTGCCGCTGCTCGGCCTCTACGAATTGTCGATCTACGTGGCCACCTGGGTCACCCGAAAACGGCGGGAGGCGCTCGGCATGACGACGGACGAGTAATTCGCCGTTGGAGGGGGGCGACTTGACCGATCTCGGCAAACGGATCCGAACATTGTTCCCAGTCGGGGGCGCTGCGGGCGAGGACGAGCCTTTACGGACCTCTTCACGGATCGGTAGGACGAGTCATGATCTCAAAGCGCCTCAGCACGTCTCTCGTCGCCGTGTCGGTTGCGGCCGCACTCCTTCTCGGGGTTGCGGTCGGGTTCTGGATGCCTCAGGACGACGACCTGTTCGAGCTCCGAAAGAGCTTCGAGATCTTTGGGGCCGTCTACGAGGAGCTCGCCACCGGCTACGTAAAGCCCGTCGATCCGGAGCACCTGATGCGAACGGGCATTGAGGCGATGCTGAGCGACCTCGATCCGTATACCTCCTTTCTCGATGAGGCCGACAATGCCGACATTGACGTCATCACGCAGGGACGATACGGGGGCGTGGGGCTCGACGTCGGCGAACGCGGGGGAAAGATTACGGTCGTGGCGCCCGTCGAGGGGACGAGCGGATACGAGCAGGGCATCCGGGCGGGGGACGTCATTTCGCACGTCAACGATCAGCGCGTTGCCCCCCTCTCGATGGAGGACGTGCAGACGCTTCTTCGGGGGGAGCCCGGCACGACCGTGCAGGTGACTGTGGAACGAGAGGGGGCGTCGGCTCCCCTGGAGTTTGTTCTCACGCGGGAGGAGATTGCTCTCGAAAACGTGACCTATCGGGAACGGATTGGGGAGGCGTCGGACGTTGGGTACGTAAAGATGGAACGGTTTACGCAGGACGCGACCACGGATCTCGAATCGGCTCTTCAGGCCGTGCAGGAGGAGGGGGACCTGAACGGACTGATTCTCGATCTGCGGGACAATCCGGGGGGCTTGCTCGGGGCCGCAGTGGGCGTGGCCGAGCTGTTTCTGTCAGAAGGAGCGGTGGTCGTCACGACGGAGGGACGCCGGTCGGAGGCAAACGAGACCTATCGAAGTGATCGGGCCCCGCTGGTGCCGGACCTGCCGCTCGTGGTGTTGGTCAACGAGTACAGCGCCTCGGCGAGTGAGATCGTCGCGGGGGCGGTGCAGGATCACGATCGAGGGGTGGTGATGGGCACCACGACCTACGGCAAGGGGCTCGTGCAGGCCATCCGCGAGCTTCCCTACAATACCTCGCTGAAGATGACGACTGCGCAGTACCGCACGCCCAGCGGACGCAGCATTCAGAACCTGGATCCGACGCCGTTCCGTGACACCAGCACGGCGGCCTCGGCCCGGGAGACGTCCACCGATCGAAGTGCGACCCGCGGAGCGCACGAGACGGCCCACGGGCGTACGGTTCACGACGGGGATGGACTCCGTCCCGACGTCGAGGTCGACGCCTCCGGGCCGAAGGCCCTGGAGAAGGCCCTCAAGCGGCAGGCGGCCTTCTTTTTCTATGCCAACCACTACGCCGCGTCTCGCGACACGCTTCCCTCGGACTTTGCTGTGACCGACGCGACCCTCGAAGACTTTCGATCGTGGCTCGACGAAGAGGAGGTGCGTTATCCCACGGACGCCGAACGGGCCGTTCGACGGCTGCGCCGAGAGTTCGGCGAGAACGAGTACGCAGACGTGGAGGCGGAGGTGGCGGGGCTTCGAAAGGCAGTACGAGCCGAGAAGCAAGAGGCATTTCGGACGGAGGCCCCCGCCCTAAAACGGCACCTCAAGCGCGAAATTTTGGCTCGGTTCGTCACGGAGGCGCAGCGGACGGCGGCGATGCTTCCGAACGACCGGCAGGTGGACGCGGC
>CAZCUZ010000195.1:0-2726 GCA_964502085.1 uncultured Salinivenus sp.
GTGCACAACGATCCAAGGGAGCTGGTATAAGAAGCCCCTCCGTGGACGGATCATTGGTCGGCGGTTGCCCCGTCCCCGTGTAGGAAGACGGGGACCGTTCGTGTGGGGCAACCTCCCACGGTCGCATTCTCGCTCGTCACGATTTCCGGAGCCATGCTCGACACCTCGAGGCGCGCCCTGCTCTACGGGCTTTTGGGAACGCTCTCCCTGTCCTTCTTCGTGCTGGACTGGCTTCTGCCCGCCGGATTTACGGTCGAGCTGTTGCAGGTGGCCGTTGTTCTCCTGACGTTGTTCGACCGAGAGCGCCGGTCCACCCTGGCGTTTGGGGGCCTCACGATGCTGTTCGTAGGAGGGGCGTACGTCGCAAACCGCCCGCACGGCGATCCGGTCGAGGCCCTGGCCAACCACGGGATTGCGCTCCTGGGCCTGTTGGTGGCCGTGGCGGTCGTGCTCGCGTACAAGCACGTGCTTCAGGCGCGGCGCGAGAGCGAGGCGCGTGCTCAGGCCGTCCTGGACACGACGGTCGACGGCATTCTCACCATCGACGCCGAGGGGACGATCGAGTCGTTCAATCCCGCCGCCGAGAAGATTTTCGGCTACGACGCCGGGGCGGTGGTGGGCGAGACCCTCGCGACGCTGCTGGCTCCCTCGCATCGGGACGCGGTCGAAGAGGCCCTTCGCACCTATCGAGAGACCGGACAGGCGACGCTGCTCGGGAGCGGAACCGAGATGGAGGGCCGGCGGAGCGACGGGACGACGTTTCCCATCGAGGTCTCGTTCAGCGAGGTCGAGGTGGACGACCGCCCGCTCTTCACGGCCATCGTGCGCGACATCACGGAGCGGAAACGGGACGAGCGCCGGCTGACCACGCAGTACCTCACGGCGCACGTGCTCACCGAGTCGGACTCGCTCGCCGAGGCGGCGCCTCGCCTGCTTCGGACCATCTGCGAGCAGCTCGACTGGGAGCGGGGGGAGCTCTGGTTGCCCACTGCGGACCGGTCCCGTCTGGAAACGGCCGAAACGTGGTATCACCCGCCGATGGACGAGTCCGCGTTCGAGGCTGCAACCCACCGGACGTCGTTCGCGCCCGGGGAGGGGCTGCCGGGCGTCGTGTGGGAGGAGCAGCGCCCACGTTGGCTGCCCGACGTGCGTACGGACGACCTCTTCGTCCGCACGGACGCCGCGAAGGAAGCGGACGTCCACGCCGGCTTTGCCTTTCCCGTTCAGCTGGAGTCGACCGTCCTCGGGGTCATGGTCTTCTTCAGTCGCGACATTCGGGAGCCGGACGAGGGGTTGATGCAGATGTTTTCGGTCGTCGGCAACCAGATCGGCCAGTTTGCGGATCGGCGGCAGACGGAGGAGACCCTGCAGAAGACGGCCGAGCGGCTCGGCCGGGCGCAGGAGATCGCCAATCTCGGCAGCTGGGAGTACGACCTCGACTCCGGGGCCATGGTCTGGTCGGATCAGATGTACCGGCTCTTCGGGGTCAATCCCGATTCGTTCTCGCCGAGCGTCGAGCAGGTCCTGGAGTTTTTCCCGGCGGACGACCGGGAGCAGTTCGAAGAGGCACTCACCGAGGTCCGAAACGGTGCGTCCTCGTTTCGGCTGGAGCACCGGCTCACGCCGAAGGAGGGCCCGGAGCGCTGGATGCTCACCCAGGCCGAGGTGCGTTCCGAGGAGCCGACGGTGCTGGGCACGACCCTCGACACGACGGAGCTGAAGCGGGCGAAGAAGGCGCTTCAGGAGAGCGAGGCCCGCGCCCAGGCCATCCTCGAGACGACCGTCGACGGCATCATCACCATCGACGCCGAGGGCACGATCGAATCGTTCAACCAGGCGGCGGAAGACATCTTCGGGTACGACGCCGAGGAGGTGATCGGGGAGAACGTGAAGGTGCTCATGCCCTCGCCCTACCGGGAGGAGCACGACGAGTATCTCCGCAGCTACCACGAGACCGGCCGGCGCCACATCATCGGCATTGGCCGGGAGGTGACCGGCCGGCGCAAGGACGGCTCGACGTTTCCGATGGACCTGGCCGTCAGCGAGGTGGAGCTCGGTGAGCGAACCATCTTTACCGGCATCGTCCGCGACATCAGCGAGCGGCGGCGGCTGGAGAAGGAAATTCTCAACGTCAGCGAGCAGGAGCGCCGCCGCATCGGGCAGGACCTGCACGACGGGCTCGGGCAGATGCTCACGGGCATCGGGCTGCTGAGTCAAGACGTGGCCCGTCAGCTCCGCGAGGACGACCACGAGCGCGCCGAAGACATGGAAGAGATTACCGAGCACATCAAGGAAGCCGACCAGTACGCCCGCGACCTCTCGCACGGCCTCATTCCAGTAGACGTGGAGGGCAATGGGTTGCCCGAGGCCCTGCGGCGCCTCGCCAACAACGCCGAACGGCTCTTCAGCGTGGAGTGTACCTTCCGCGAGGTCGAGACCGCGCTCGTCCACGACAACACCGCCGCGACTCACCTCTACCGGATTACCCAGGAAGCGGTGAACAACGCCGTGCGCCACGGCGAGGCCGATCACGTGAAGATCGTACTGGCGGCCGGCGACGAGCAGGTTCGGCTTCAGGTGCGGGACGACGGGTCCGGCTTCGAGGCCGAGGACGTGACCGACGCGGGGATGGGCGTCCGCATCATGAACTACCGGGCCCGCATCATTGGGGGAACGCTCGACGTCAGCAGTGCGCTCGGCGAAGGCACCGTGGTCACCTGTACTCT
>CAZCUZ010000196.1:0-2649 GCA_964502085.1 uncultured Salinivenus sp.
GCCGGGCCGTGCGGCCCGACCCGTTCAGAGAACACCGGCAGCCCTCGGTGGAGTCAATGGAGGGTAGAGTTAGAAGGAGACGACGCCTTCGATCATGACCCCGTCGAACTCTCCTCCGTCTTCCGGCGTGTCGGCGGGATAGCCTTCGTAGGACTGCGTGACGTATTCCGCCTTTACCAGGATGTTGTTCGTCATGAACCAGCCGGCGCCCACCTGCCAGCGGTTCACCGTACCCTCGTTCCAGCCATCCTCGAAATTCAGGTCGCCCGTCATGGTGTTGTAGCGAGCGCCGACGAACAGGTCGTCATTCGCGAATCGGTAGAGGGCTTCCCCGGCGTACTGGTTCGCGGCTGCGTCGTCGAGTCCGGCAGCCTCCCCGGTAATCGATTCGATCGTGCCGAAGAGCTCAAGCCCGCCGACCTTTACGAACGGGTTGAGCATGTAGGCCGTGGTCTGGTCGCCGTAGTTGATCTGGATGCGGCCCGACCAGTCGCCTCCGTCCAGGACGGAGTAATATCGCGATCCGGCCCGGTCGCCCGAGTGCAGCTGGCCGTCATTGGACTCCGAGGTGTGGTAGACGGATCCCGTGAGCCGCACCCGAACCATTTCGTTGACCTGCGAGTCGTATCCCAGTTTGCCGTGGAACGAGGGGGCGCGATCGTCCGGATTGGTGACGGAGGGGTTCAGGGCGCCGCCGAATCCACCGACTGCCAGGACGCCGTTCGACTTGTAGGTGGCCTCTGCGCCTACCTCCGTCGTAAAGGGATCAATGACGGTGTTGCCGACGAAGGGGTTGTGGATGGCGTCCGCGTTGTCGGTGCGGCGGAAGTGCGTGTCCCCGTAGTTGGGCATGAAGTGCCCGGCCCGGACCGACAGGTTGCTCATCAGAGCGTCAACGGCGGGGCTGTTGAACATCGGGAGCTCGTTGACCTGCAGGTATCCGCCCTTCACCCACGCTTCGGGGTGGTGGCGGGACGAGAGATAGGTGCGCACGTGCAGCTGAATGCCCTGCGCCATCTGCACGTCGAGGTCGAGGTTGGCGGTGGCGAGGTTAAAGCCTCTGCCGATGTCGGAGAGCTCGGCCCCGTCGCTGCTGTGATCGAGCGCCTGGAGCTGCTGGGTGAAGGCCCCGCCGAGCTTGACCGCAAAGCCGTCGTAAGGCGTGTCGTCCTGCATCGGAGGCTCGAACATCAGAGCCCCTTCCTGACCGGCGGGGCGATTGTACTGGATGTCGTCTTCGAACGTGCCGTCCTGGGCCGCTGCGGTCAGCGGGAGTGCAGTCGCCAGGAGCAGAAAAGCGAAAAGGTGAGACAGTCTGGTGAGAACAGTCATAAGAATACCGAGGGTATTTTTAGAAGAACAGGTGATGGCCTCGCGGTCTCGTGGCGTCCGAGACCGTCCCCGCCATCGTGCAATCCCAAGGTGGACGCGGGAAGGCAGAGCCCGTGACCGCCCGGCCCCGACAAACGCCCCCGGTCTTTTCCCTCCCGAGCGTAGGTTCGTTCCCGGGGGGCTGCCGGGGAAGTCCCTACGTCTGTTCTTGCGAACACGAAGACGAGCGGACGAGGAGAATGGGACACGTGACGCGCCGGAGCACCCGGTCGGCGACGGGGCCGAGGGACGAGCGGGTCGTTGCGTGTCGTCCTGTGGACGAAAGGATCATCAGGTCGACGGACTGTTCGTTCACGAATCGGCCGATCTGGTCGGGGGGCGCGCCGTAGGCGAAGTGCGACTCGAGGGGGACTGTCCTCTCCGGAAGGTCCTCGAGGAAGGAGGCGAGTCGACGGCGAGCGCGCCGCTCTGGAAACGACGTGTCGCTCAGGGAGAGCCGGTCCAGGGGGGTGAGGGCCACGTACGGGACGCCTTCGATTACGTGAAGGAGATCGATTGCCCCGTCGTACGCCTCGGCGATCGTCGTTGCGTACTGGAGGGCCGGTTGGGTGGCGGCCGACAGGTCGGTGGGAATCAGAATGTGCGGGAGAGAGGGGAGGTCGGACTCTCGTTCGACTACGAACACGGAGCAGTCAAGACCCTCGATAATCGACTGGGTCGTCGGGGCGGCAAGAGGCGGAACGGGGCCCCGGTCCGACGGCGTGTCGGTCACGACGAGGTCGATCGCGTGCTCCTCGGTGTACCGTCGGAGGGCCTCGACGAGATCGGGGTCGTTCCGGAGGCCCGGGGCGAAGTAAACGTCGACCGAGTCTCGGCAGTCCGACGGCATCCGTTCGTGGAGGGTCTCCGCGAGAGAGGACGGGGGAGGGTCCCCAACTGGCACGACGTGCAGGGACGCTCCCAGCGCGCAGACCAGCGACGCGGCCTGTTGCAGGGCCGTCGACGAAGGCCCCTCGGAGACGAGACACAAGAGACGTCGGGCCTGTAGCATAGCGTGCCCCTCTGGGACAATCCGTTTGAAAGAGGTTGGGCGGTTGGAGGATCGCGACAATGCGGACCCGGGCGGCACTTCTTCCTTCTCGACCGGTTCGGACGACACGGGTGCCGGCCGAACGGAGAGGACGCACGTCCGAGCGAATGCGGCCGGTCTCTTCAGAGCGTCGTGTTTCCCGTGTCCATAGAACACGCAGAGGTGCACTCAACCTTCGACCGGACGACTATGTAATACCAAATGCCAAGGTTGACTGTGCATTTTGC
>CAZCUZ010000197.1:0-2630 GCA_964502085.1 uncultured Salinivenus sp.
TCGACCTGCCCGAAGACAAGGTGCACGTCCAAATGACGCGGATGGGCGGCGGGTTCGGGCGGCGGCTCTACGGCAACTTCGGCGTCGAAGCCGCGGTCATTTCCCAGAAAGCGGGGGGGCCGGTGAAGCTCGTCTACACCCGCGAAGACGACATGACGCAGGGCACGTACCGCCCGACCTACCGCGTGAAATACCGTGCGGCGCTGGATGCCGACGACAACCTGATCGGGTTTCACGTCCGCGGGGCCGGGGTAAACGAGAGTCCCGTCTTTGCCGACCGGTTCCCGGCGGGCGCCGTCGACCACTATCTGGCCGAAGACCTCGCGCTCGACTCCAGCGTCACGACGGGCGCCTGGCGCGCGCCCCGGTCGAACTTCATCGCGGGCGCCGAGCAGTCGTTCCTGGACGAAGTGGCCGAGATTGCGGGCAAGGATCCGATCGACTTCCGGCTGGAGCTGTTCGACCGGGCGATGCGTGACCCGGTGGGGGACGAGCACGACTACGACGCCGAACGCTACGCGGGGGTGCTGGAGTTGGTCCGCGAGAAATCCAACTGGGACGAGACCCCGCCGGACGTGCACCGCGGCGTGTCGGCCTACTACTCCCACAACTCGTACGTCGCGCAGGTCGTAGAGCTCACGCTCGACGGCGAACGCCTCCAAATCGACGAGGTCTGGTGTGGGGTGGACTGCGGCATCGTCGTCAATCCGGACGCGGCGCGCAATCAGGTGGAAGGCAGCGTCATCGACGGCCTCGGGCACGCCCTGTACAGCGGGGTCACACTGACCGATGGCCAGCCCGACCAGAGCAATTTCGACGACTATCGGATGATTCGGATGCCCGAGGCCCCGAAATCGATCGAGACCCACTTCGTCGACAACGGCATTGACCCGACGGGCCTCGGCGAGCCGGGACTGCCTCCCGTCTCCGCCGCACTGGCCAACGCGCTCGCAGAGGCCACAGGGGAACGTCTGTACGAGCAGCCGTTCATCGAGGGTCTGGAAGAGGCCGAGCTGGCGACGGCCGGGTGAGCCGGAGCCTGTCGAGAGCAACGGAAGGGCGCAGAGGCCCCGCTCCTGTGTTGTGAGAGCCTCTGATATGTTGATTTTCCCTCCGGGGGAGGGGCACCGGACGGGGTACCGACTGCCGAGGATCGTGGTGCACTTTCGTTCCAGACACCCCCGACCCCCGCACCGTGCATAGTCGATCTTGGCCCCTGGCATAAGGCGGACGCCGACGGTCCAGAGCGTCCGACGCAGCTACGGTTCGGGGGGAGGGTGCATCCGGAAAAGGGCCTCGTCCACTGCGTACACCGCGAGTCCCACAGTCGTCACGACGGTGAGGGCGGGGGCGGGCGCCCAGATGATGAGGCCGCCGCCGACGCCGAGCACGGCGCCGAGGTACTTGATGTAGTTGAGCTGCTCGTTCGTGGTGCGGCGCAGCAGCATCTCGAGCTGTTGCTCGTCGTAGGCCCGCACGTTTTCGAACACGATGCGCTCCACGTCGAGCGTGCCGACGAGGCGGAGGATGAGCTCCGTCAGAAGGTCTTCGATCGCGTCGCCGTGCCGCTCCAGGTGGGCGGGCAGCCGGTCGAGCACAGGGTCGACCTCGTCGAGGAGCGGGTCGATGGTGTCGGGCAGGCGGCGTGTGGCGTCCCGCAGGCGTTTTTGGAAGTCGTCTTCGCCGAAGAGCCGGTAGGTGCGGAAGGCCATTCCCGGCAGGCCGTCCGTGTTTTGCTCCAGTTGCTCGGCCGTAAAGTCCGCGATGCGGTTCTGGACCGAGGGAGAGGAGAGCACGTCCCGGAGCACGCCGCGGAGGAGCGTTTTCAGCTCGTCCCGCACGGCGTCGTCGGTCACCACGTCGCCGGCCACCGCCACCAGCAGGTCGCGGTACTGGGCCGCGAGGCCGCTCTCGCGAATCTTTTCCATGATGATCCGCTCATTGATGAGCTCCTCGCTCACGGCCTGGGCGAGGCGGTAGGCCACCCGTTCGCGCTGCGAGGGCACGAGGCCCTGTCCCACGAGGGGGCGCTCTTCGCGGGGACGAAAGAGCATCGTGATGGCCAGCCAGTTCGTTCCGAACCCAATGAGGCCGCTGACGGTCGTGTAGCGGAGCAGGTGCTCGAGGTCGACCGTGTAGCCGGCCATCGCAACCGTCACGCCGGGAAAGTCCCACGCGAACGACAGCACGAAGGCGGCGCCCAGCATCCACGGGAGGGCCCGCAGCACGGGGAGCCAGCGGGCGTAGCTGCCGGTCCGCTCGGGCGGGGGCTCTACGCTCGGCGTCGTGTCGTCGGAGTCGGGCAGGTGGTGGCCCACAGTGTCGAGGACCCGGTCCCGCAGGCGGCGCAGGGACGACCGGGGAGAGCGCTCCGACGCCTCGTCGGATGCGGCTGTCGGGGACGAATGAGAAGAGGGGGCATCCTCGGGCATATTGGTCGTTCAGTCGAGCCGCTTCATCCAGTGTCCGGGTATGAACTAAGTAGACACGCAGAAATACGTTTATTCGAGAGTCATTCTGAGCGACCGACGACCGGAGGGAGGAGCAAGTCGAAGAATCTCTCTGGGTCCAGCGTGGACACTGATTCGGGGATACATCGGCCTGACGGTCGCTTCTGCTGATCTTCGAAG
>CAZCUZ010000198.1:0-2583 GCA_964502085.1 uncultured Salinivenus sp.
GGTCAACACGTGAGGACCGGAGACGCGACGCTACTCTTCGTCGGGTACTTCTTCGGCTTCCCCCTCTTCGCCTTCTTCGCCCTCTTCTGCTTCTTCTTCGGCGGCGGCCTCGAGCTCGGCGAGTTCCTCCTCGGAGAGCTCGGCTTTCTCTTCTTCGGTAAGATCCTCGAGCGCGACGGCCTCTTCTTCTTCCTCTTCGGCGTCCGGCGTCGGTGCGGTCTCGATGTGCGGCGCGACGACGGTGACGAGCGTCTGCTGCGGCGCCATTTTGATCTCGTATTCGACGTCGAGGTCGTAAATGTGGACCGAGTCGCCAATGGCCAGGTCTTCGATGTCGATCTCGATCTGGGACGGAATGTTTTTCGGGAGGACCGAGATCGTGAGCTCACGGACGATCATCTGCGTGTCGCCCCCGTTTTTCTGTCCGAGGGGCACGCCCTGGAAGTGAATGGGCACCGTCAGCGTCACCTTTCGTCCCTCTTCCAGCGCCTGAAAGTCGGCGTGGAGGGGCCGGTCGGTAATCGGGTGCAGGTCGAAGTCCTTCAGGATGCAGTTGTAGGTCTCTCCGTTCAGCTCCACCTCGGCCACCGGGGCCGTGCGGCCGTGGATCAGCTTGTTCATGTCCGCGATGGGCACCTGAAGCGGCGTCGACTCCACGGTCGGCCCGTAGAGAACACAGGGGACACGGTCGTTATTGCGAATGTCGCGCGCGGCCTTCGAGCCGGTCTCGCGCGACTGTGCTTCGATGGCGGGGGCGTCCATGGCGACGAGTCGGTCCAGTGAAACGACGATACAGCGAGAGGCGACGGTCCTCACGACCGGGGGCGCCTGCGTGCAGAACACATCCTAGGCGCGGAGGGGATCGAGGTTCCGGGGAGAGACGCCCGATTCAAGCAAAATAGACGGAGGGGCGTCTGTTGGGTTGCCCGTAGCGATCGGCAGTGGCTCTATTGCCTTTTTCCGACGGCGGGCCGGAGGGGAAAGGGGACGTGGGAGTGGAGAGGGCGGGGGTGTGCATTCTCGCAGGGGTGTTTAGGAATGATCTCCAAACGACCGAGTTGCCCAGAAACGAGGTCGAGAGCGTTCCAAAAGGGGCACTCATTGCAACGGATCTTTCCCAATCAAACCGGAACTGGTACGCTGACGTCTTTTGAGAGAATTCCCTAGTCCGTGAAGAGGGTGGAGACGGACCGGTCCGTGTAGATGTGGCGGATGGCCTTCGCGAAGAGGTCGGACACGCTGACGACCTCGATCGAGTCCGACGGCCGTTTGAGCGGGATCGTGTCGGTCACGATGAGGCGCTCGATGGGAGAGGCCTCGATGCGGTCGTAGGCGGGGCCGGAGAGGAGGGGGTGAGTGCACGCCGCCATGATGCGAAGGGCGCCGTAGTCCTTCAGGGCCTGTGCGGCCCGGGTGAGCGTGCCGGCCGTGTCGACGATGTCGTCGATGATGATCACGTTCTTGCCCTCGACGTCCCCGATCACGTTCATCACGCGGGCCTCGTTCTGGTTGGGCCGGCGCTTGTCGATGAGGGCGAGGTCCACTTCCAGTCGTTGGGCGTAGGAGCGTGCCATTTTCAGGCCGCCCACGTCCGGCGCCAGGACGACGAAGTCCTCGAGATCAAACTGCCGCACGTGCTCGGTGAGGACGGTGGAGCCGTAGAGGTGGTCGACGGGGACGTCGAAGAAGCCCTGAATCTGGGAGGCGTGCAGCTCCATGGTGAGGAGGCGATCGATGCCCGCCGAGGTCAGCATGTTGGCCGTCAGCTTCGCGGCGATGGACACGCGCGGCTGGTCCTTGCGCTCCTGCCGGGCGTACCCGTAGTACGGGATGACGGCCGTGACCCGTGCGGCGGACGCCCGCTTTGCGGCGTCGACGAGGAGCAGCAGCTCCATCCAGTTGTCGGCCCGCGGGTGCGTGCTCTGGATGATGAAGACGTCGGCCCCGCGGATGGACTCTTCGAAGCGGACGTAGATTTCCCCGTCGGCGAAGTCGCGGATCGTGAGGTCTCCCAGCGTCGTTCCGTAGGATTCCGCAATTTTCTGGGCGAGGGCCGGATTGGACCGGCCGCCGAAGATGGCGACGGGGCGGTCGTTGCTGGACGTGCGCATGGGAGGAGGAGACGGAGGCGGTCGTCGGACCGGAGCGACACGGACCGGGGCGGGGGCCCGACGACGAGAGCAACGACGGTGGCACCCGGGATGGCTGCCCGGGGTGGATTCGAACCACCACTAACGGCTCCAAAGGCCGCTGTCCTGCCATTAGACGACCGGGCACAGTGCGACGGCTGATTTCGCCGCCACGTCACACCTTACGAAAATGGGGGAATGGAATCAACGGAAACCGACGGTCTCGGTTCGTGAAAAGGGGTGAAAGGTGAGGTGGGTGGAGTAATGAAGGCTCCTTGAGTTGGGCAGCCTTCGCAGGGCCGAAGCCGGGCGGGACGGTTGTTATTCCCGAAAGTGGACGGGCACGTCCGCGTGTCGGCGTAAAGTGGGAGCCACCGCCGGTTCGTGAGCACCGTGCCCAGAGCAAGCTGACGGACAGGGAGATACGTTGCAGCGGATGAGAACAGGTTCCAGA
>CAZCUZ010000199.1:0-2452 GCA_964502085.1 uncultured Salinivenus sp.
GGGTGCTTGAGACTGCACCGGGAATGGAAGCACAAACCAAACGGCGACGACAAGAAGGGCAGAGACCCGAATCGGTGTGTTCATGACGAACGGGCAAAACGATCAGAAACGAAGGGACGGAAAGTGGGCACTGGAAAAACGACCGACCGGGAAGGCACTCTATTCTCGATCCCCTCCGCGGAGGCCGAGAGCAGCGGCGCCGAGCACCCCCGCGTGTTCGAGCGTCGAGAGGCGAAACGTGAGATTCTCGAGCGTGCGGGGAAAGGCAAACGACTCGATCTCCGCCCACATCGCCTCCTCGAAGAACGAGTGCGCGTGCCGCACCGACCCGCCCATCACGATGCAGGCGGGATCAACGGCGTACAGCACAGACTTGAGGGCGCGCCCGAGGTGAGTCCCCAGTTCCCGAAAAAGTGCCAGCGCCTCCTCGTCACCCTCCTGCGCCCGCTCGAAGGCCGCCTTGCCCGTCGTGTCGTGACGCTCGAAAAAGAGACCGGCGCAGTAGTCCTCGTAGATGCTGTCGCGATACGGAGCCGTGCCAAACTCGCCCGCCCCGCAGTTGTGGCCCGATAGGAGGGTGCCGTCGACGACGATCCCCCCTGCAAAGCCGGTCCCCAAAATCAGGCCGACCATCGGCGAGTATCCCTGCCCGCGCCCATAGTGGTATTCCGCGAGGGCAAAGCAGTTGGCGTCGTTTTGAACGAAGACGGGCACGCCGTAGCGTTCTTCCAGCCGCGCCCCGAGGGGCACCTCCGTCCACGACGGAATGTTCTGCACGTCGTACACGATCCCCTCGTCCACGTCCACCATGCTCGGCACGCCCGCCCCGATGCTCTCGACCTCTTCGACCGGCAGGCGGTCGAGAAGGTCATAGATCTGCTCCAGCACCTCGTCCTGCGGTCCGTCCGCAGGCGTTGGGGCCTCGTGAAGAACACGCACCGCCCGATCCTCGACGAGGCCGGCACGAACGCTCGTCCCCCCAAGATCAATTCCGATTCTGAGCACGTCGATGTCGCTGTGTCACAACTTGCCGGAGAGGAAGCGAGTGGCTCGGCCCAACGACGCTATTCCGAGAAGACGGAAAACAGCTCTCGAATCTCGGCGTCGGTGGGCTGCCGACCGTACTCCGCAACCTGGAAGGACTCGGCGTGCTGCACGGTCTCGGCCCGCTCGGCCCCGTACCACTGTTGCAGCCCCTCACGTGCCGCGTCGGACACTGAGCCCGTCCGCTGCTCCTTGAGCCACTTCATCCGGGCCTCCTCCCCCTCGGGCACCTCGTCGAGTGCATCGCTCACCCACGGCAGCCATTCGTAGAACTGCGACTCGTGCGCGTCGAGAGCACCGATTTTCTTATCAATGACCTCGTCGATGGCGACCGCAATGTCGTGCTCGAACGGATACGGCTTCTGGAAGCGGTCCTGAAAGTAGAGGAAGACTGGATTCCCCTCGGTCGGCTCCACCTTGGACAGCACGTTGGGCACCTGCACCATGTAGGCCGCGTCCTGCACGACCCGCCCGGCGTAGCGGTGATCCGGATGATAGTCGTTCGGGCGATGCCCCACCACCACGTCGGCGTCCCACTCGCGGATGAGGCGAATCACGTCGCGCCGCACCTCGAGGGTCGGCATCAGCTCCCCGTCGTGGTAGTGCATCACCTCGTAGGCATCAATGCCGAGCCGCCGGGCCGCCTCCTCGGCCTCGGCCCGGCGCCGCTTCGCCAGCACGCCGCCGCCCATCTCGTGGTGCCCGGCGTCCCCGTTGGTGAGCGACACGAACTTCACCGCGTGTCCCTGCTCGGCCAGCAGTGCGGCGGTGCCGCCCGCCTTGACGTCGCAATCATCCGGATGGGCCCCAATGAAGAGAATGCGCGTCGATTCTGCGTCGTCCTGGGCGTGCGCACGAGGCCCTGCGGCAAACAGCAGAGGAAGGACGAGAAGACCGACAACGAAGCGAACGGAAACGGAAGCAGTCATCGAAACGGAAAATCAGTTATTGAAACATAACGTCGACGTCGGAGACAGCACGACCGTCATTCCCCCCACGTTCCTCCCACAGCAATCGCACCGTGGCCATGGAAGACGAGCGGCGTCCTCGTTCGGGGCAAACCGTCGCGCCCACACTCCCACGCACCCTGACTGAAAGGCGGAAGTAGTCCCGGGCTGCATCCTTTCTCGCTGTCCCGGCGACAGTCAGGATCAGAGGCACGGGAGCCGCCCCCCGCTCGATCGAGAGGAACGTGCGATTGCCTGTTCGCCCCCCCTCAAACGGCCGGACGAGCCCCGACCGTTCGACGACACTCAATTCCCTCCGTACCCGTCATTCTGCGAGAGCCCGACCACGTCGACCTCGCGCTGCGGAATCGGGAAGAGCGTGTTGAAGCTGGAAAGATCGTCGATTTCGTCGCCCAGCCGATCCCGAGCGACGCCCTGAATGTAGCGATTGAATCGCTTGA
>CAZCUZ010000200.1:0-2295 GCA_964502085.1 uncultured Salinivenus sp.
GCACGAGATCCACGAAGTCATAGGCCGTAGACAATCCGCCAAACAGGTTCTGAAACCGAAACCGGTACACTGACGTCTTTTGAGATAAGTCCATAAGCCCCGATTTCGTCCCGACCCGGGTTGCCTTTCTCTCGACAAATTTGGAACATGTCGGGAGGGTGCAACTCCCTTCCCCCTCGAATACTCG
This sequence comes from uncultured Salinivenus sp., assembly GCA_964502085.1. Classification (GTDB taxonomy): domain Bacteria; phylum Bacteroidota; class Rhodothermia; order Rhodothermales; family Salinibacteraceae; genus Salinibacter. The sequence goes on from CAZCUZ010000200.1 coordinate 188, forward strand.
CTTCACGACGGCACCCCCCGCTGAAAGGTGGGACATAACGCGATGGGCCTCATAGCAATTGGCGACATACACGGATGTGCAAAGTCATTCGACGCCCTTCTCGACGAGATTGACCCCTCCGGCGACGATCACCTTTTGTTCGTCGGAGATTACATCGACCGCGGGCCCGACTCCAAAGGCGTCATCGACCGGCTTCTCGAGCTTCGGGAAGAGGTCGAGTGCACCTTTCTCCGGGGGAATCACGAGTCGCTTATGCTCGGCTACCTCGACAACGGGGCCTTCAACCTGTGGCGCGTAAACGGGGGCGTCTCCACCCTCCAGAACTATCTCGGAAGCGGCGAGTCGGAAATTGAGATTCCGGACTCTCACGCCGAGTTCGTCCGCGAGACGAAGCTCTATCACGAGACCGACGATTTTTTCTTCGTCCACGCGGGATTGAAACCGCACCTGACCATCGAGGAAAACCTCGAGCAGAATGAGGAGAAGGTGTTTATGTGGGAGCGGGAGCACATCGGGGCCGAGGAGCTGGCGTGGGAAAAAACGGTGGTGTGCGGTCACACGCCCCGCCCCGAGCCCATCAATCAGGACAAGCTAATTCTCATCGACACGGGCTGTGTGTACCACATGCAGCCCGGGATGGGTCGGCTCACGGCCGTGCGGCTCCCGGAACGAGAGTTCATCGAGGTGGAGTACGTGGATTGAGCCGATGGGGAAAGGCGCAGTCCTGACGCCGAGGGGCTGGATCCCGGGCAGCTACTCCAGCAGGAATAGTGCGTATTTCGTACTCCCAGCGGACCAACGGAATACGCAATACGAAATACGCACCGTCTCTCCTGAACCTGGACCGCGGCGCTCGGGGGTGGCTCTAACCCTATCGATCTCATTCAAAGCCGTTTGTCTTCATGTCCCTCCAGTGCGGCCTCGTCGGCCTGCCCAACGTCGGCAAGTCCACCATCTTCAACGCCCTGAGCGACGCCGGCGTCGACGCCGAGAACTATCCGTTCTGCACGGTCGATTCGAACGTCGGGGTCGTGCCCGTGCCGGACGAGCGCCTCGACCGCGTGAAAGAGCTCGCCGGATCGCCGAAGGCCGTGCCCACCACCATCGAGTTCGTCGACATTGCGGGGCTCGTGGAAGGGGCGTCCGAGGGCGAGGGCCTGGGCAATCAGTTTCTCGCCGAGATTCGCGAGGTCGACGCCATCATCCACGTGGTCCGCTGCTTCGAGGACGACAGCGTAGCGCACGTGGACGGGGCGGTCGATCCGGTCCGCGACGTGGAAACGATCAACACCGAACTCTTGCTGAAGGACCTGGAGACCGTCGAAAACCGGATCGACAAGCTGGAGCCGGCAGCGAAGAAGGGCGACGAGGAGGCGGCGGAAAATCTTCCTCTCTTCGAGCGACTCCATGAGCACCTGAGCGACGGACACTGGGCGCGCTCGTTCGAGGTGTCGGACGACAACCAGGCGCTGGTAGACGAGCTCTTCCTCCTCACCGACAAGCCGGTGCTCTACGTGGCCAACGTGGCGGAGGGCGACGTCGCAGAGGGGAATGACTACGTGGACGCGGTTCGGAACAGAGCTGAAGAGGAAAATACGCAGGTCGTCGTCATTTCGGCGGAGGCGGAGGCACAAATTGCCGAACTGGAGCCGGAGGAACGACAGCTCTTTCTGGACGACATGGGGCTGGAGCGCTCCGGCCTGGAGCGGCTCATCCGCGCGGCGTACGAGGTGCTGGATCTCATCACCTTCTTTACGGCCGACGAAAAGGGCGCCTACGCCTGGACCGTCGAGAAGGGGACGCGGGCTCCGCAGGCTGGCGGGCAGGTCCACAGCGACTTCGAAGAGGGCTTCATCAAGGCCGAGACGATTCACTTCTCCGACTTCGACGCGGCCGGGTCCGAAAAGGCCGCCCGAAACGAGGGTCTCCTCCGCACCGAGGGCAAGGACTACGTCGTGCAGGACGGGGACGTGATCGAGTTTCGGTTCAACGTGTGAGTGTGGGCGTGGGCGCGCGGGAGAAAGAGAGAATGGCGAAGGAGTGTTCGTTGGCCGTCCTGTCTTGCAGTTCCGCGCGATAACAACCTCTGCGTGCCCGTACCCCCGCTC
>CAZCUZ010000201.1:0-2204 GCA_964502085.1 uncultured Salinivenus sp.
TGGCCGCCTACGAGCGGCTGCTCGACGAGGCCGAGCCCAGCGTCGATCTCCTGCGCGAGCACCTGTCCGAAGAGGCGCTCACCGGCTGCGAGGCGCTGATTGCCGAGACGGAGCGGAGCACCGCCGTCGGGTTTGCGCTCTTCTTCCACAACTACTCCACGTTCCTCACGAATGCGGGGCTCTACGTGGAGGACATTTACGTGAAGTCGACGTACCGGGGCGAGGGCATCGGCTTTGCGCTGCTGCAGCGGTGCGCGGAAATCGCGGAGGCGCGCGGGTGCCGCCGGATGGAGTGGGCCGTACTGGACTGGAATACCGACGCCATCGACTTTTACGAGAAGATCGGGGCCGAGCCGCTCGACGACTGGACCCTCATGCGGATGGACGAGGAGGCAATCGAGGACGTGGCGGCGGCGGACGCCGGTCCGGGACCGTAGGACTCGAAATTCCGAACCGCATGCCGTTTGGTCGTCGGACGGCGGACGACGGACCGCCGTCGGCAGCGCTGAAAGCGAAGCGACCACGTACTCCTGGGGGTGTCGTCCGTCTTTTTGTCCCCGGACTCCCCAACGCCAACGCCCAACCGTAACGCCTGCCGGGGCGTCCGTTCGTCTACAGCAGAGGTCCTGTCTTTTCTCAGTTTGCTCGATCGTTCTGTGACCGTTCTCGTCATCATCCCGGCCTTCAACGAGGCGCGTGCCATCGGGCAGGTGATCGGCGACATCCCCGACGGGCTCGTCGACGAGGTCGTGGTCGTCAACAACGCCTCCACCGACGAGACCGAGGACAACGCGCGGGCCGCCGGGGCCACCGTCGTCACCGAGGAGCGGCCCGGCTACGGGTACGCCTGTCTGCGGGGCATCGAGTATGTGAAGGCGAAGCAGCCGGACATTGTCGTCTTCCTGGACGGCGACTACAGCGATCACCCGGAGGAGATGACGCGGCTGGTCGAACCGATTGCGAACGACGAGGCGGATTTCGTGGTGGGATCCCGCATTCGGGGAGAGACGGAGCCCGGCGCCCTGCTGCCGCAGGCGCAGATCGGCAACCGGCTGGCCTGTGCGCTCATGCGCTGGATCTGGGGGGCGACGTACACGGACCTCGGCCCCTTCCGCGCCATCCGCTTCCGCGACCTGCGCGCGCTGAACATGCAGGACAAGACCTTCGGCTGGACCATCGAGATGCAGATCAAGGCCGTGGAGGCGGGGCTTCGGGTCGAGGAGGTGCCGGTGTCGTACCGGCGGCGGGTGGGTGTCTCCAAGATCACCGGCACCGTCCGGGGCACGATGAAGGCGTCGGCCAAGATTCTGTGGACCATCGGGCGCATGGCCTGGACGCGGCGCCGTCGAATGCCGCGGCTGCGAGAGCGAGTGGATCAGTACCGGAAGGAGGCGTCGGTCGAGAGATCTGGACGGTCGACGTGACGGGCCGCCGGAGAGAAGAGAGGCATGGGGCCACGATGCATCGTGGCGCCTTGAAAGATCCTTTGAAACGACAGGTCCGGGATGTACAATCGGGAGTGGGGCGCTTTGGGTCGGCGGCGTCCTGAACCTTTCTCCCCGGGCGTCGTTTTCCTTCCGTCTCGCCAGTCCAACCACTCGATTTCAACTCCATTCCGTCATGAAGCCCGACATCTGGTTCAACGGAGAGTTCGTGCCCTACGAGGAGGCACAGATTCACGTTCTGTCCCACGTCATTCACTACGGGTCCTCCGTCTTTGAGGGCATCCGCTGCTACGAGACCGACGAGGGACCGGCCGTCTTTCGGCTCGAGGAGCACATGCAGCGCCTTCTCGACTCCGCGAAGGTGTACCGCATGGAGCTTCCGTACGACCTCGACGATCTGAACCGGGCCGTAATCGACACCATCGAGCACAGCGGCCTGCGCGAGTGCTACATTCGGCCGGTCGTGTTTCGAGGCGAGGGACCGATGGGGGTCAATCCGCTCGACAATCCCGTCGAGACCGCCATCGCCGTCTGGGAGTGGGGACAGTACCTCGGCGAGGAGGCGCTGGAGAAGGGGGTCGACGTAGAAGTGGCCAACTGGAACCGCATGGCGCCCAACACCTTTCCCGCGATGGCCAAGGCGGGCGGCAACTACCTGAACGCGTCCCTCGTGAAGATGAACGCCGTGAAGAACGACAAGATGGAGGGCATCATGCTCACCACCGACGGCTACGTGGCCGAGGGCAGCGGCGAGAACCT
>CAZCUZ010000202.1:0-2194 GCA_964502085.1 uncultured Salinivenus sp.
GATACGGGCTGTGATGCCGGTATCGCTCGACAGCGGCGCGCCGGTCTCGTCCCCGTTCGTCACGCAGCGTCGACGTTCTCATTAAACGCGTGGCGAGCGGCCTCGAGGTGATGCTTTTTTAGGCCCTCGAGCTGACGCTGGGCCCGGTGCTGAAGCTCGTCGAAATCCACGTGCTCAAACCGAGGATCAGATGCACACACCGCTTCGAGCGTATTCCAGAGGGCCAGTTTCCCCCGCACGCCCAGCATCAATGCCTCGAGTTCTTCCAGGCGGCTCAGATCGGAGTACTCCAGGAGCGCGTTTTCCAGCTTCAGTCTGCTCACTTTGCTGAAGAGCCACGCCGACGTCTTCTTCAGAGGGTTTTCCGCACTGTGCAACCGGCCGTGGAGCCGTTCGAGGTGCTCGAGGTCCTCTTCGATCTCCGTCACCAGCGCGGACAGAAAATCGTGAAGGGGGCCGGTCGGGTTGTGGTCGCGGCAGTCCCTTGCCAGTTGGAGGCCGGCCTCGGCGCCCGCCCGGTGATCGTTGAGGTACGTTCTCAGGGTTTGGTCCTTCATGGCAGGCAGCCGTGCGCATGTCGAGAGAAGGGAGAGCGAGCGTGTACGCGACCGTGGCCGGTCGACGTAGGAAAGTACGCCTTCTTCCCGAATGCGGGTGTTCGGTGTACATGTAGGCCGATCTTGTGCACGTAGGAGCGCATGGCCATGGGGTACGTGTTTAGCGATGGATTCTATTCTTATACCAGATACCGAGGATGGTTATGCACTTTGGGGGTGGGTTTCGGAGCGAAAGAGTCACGAGGCGCGCCTCGTGACGGTCTTTCCGTTCTAATTCTGGCTTTCAGGTGCCCATCAATCATTCGGAAATGGTATTACGTCCGATCCGCATCGTCGGAAGAATTCGCTCTACGTATGTGTTTTAGCCCCCTCGTCAACTCCGGACAGCTTGCACTGGACCTGATCTAGTGAAGCGACGTGGAGATCCGGAGTAGTCATCCCAGACCTCGATCTGGGACCAGTGCCGGGAAGAACTCCATTGCTATCTCCACACGTGTGAAGTTGCTAAGCACGTGCGCCATGCGCCCCTACATCCGCACCGACGGGCGGACGAAACGGTGTACCGTGAGTTCACACACGAGATTATTGAGTTGAGGCGGACGTTTTGCCTGCCGGTTGGCCGTCGACAGTCGGGATTTCTCCGGCCTCTGCGATGTGCTTAAAGCGACGGACGTCCTCCTTCACCATCTGCCCGAAGGCGGGGTTGAAGAGCCGGGCCGCTGCCTGGCCGACCTCCCCGGCCGGCGGGCGATACGCAATTTTGGCGTGGATCTCGGTTCCTCGCCCTCCGGGGGCGTCCGTGAACCGAACTTCTCCGGTATTGGCGATGTCGGCCCCCTCCACGGAGTGCCAGGCGAGTCGTCGCCCTTCTTCCTCGTCCTGAATCTCTGCGTCCCACTCGATGTGGCCGAAGCCGCCGGGGACAGGGGCCGCCCAGTGTGAGCGTCCGCCGCCGAGGTCCTGGACCGTCGAAAGATGCTGCATGAATCGCGGCAGGGTTTCGAGCCGGCGCCAGAAGGCGTACACCGCCTCGCGGGGCTGCTCCACGGTGAGGCTCGTCTCGATGTCGACGGGCGCGGTCTGTCGTCCCGGGGCTGAGGTGTCGCGCCCGATCTCTTCGTTGACCGGACAGTAGCCGGTCAGGCCTCGATAGAGCATCGCCCCGCCGGTGGCGGCGAGGGTAAAGCGCGTCAGGCTGAACTTGCGAAGGCCGAGGTACACCAGGAGAGCGCCGCCGGCCAGCGAGCCCATCCGTTCGGCGTTGCTGACGTTGATCGACCTCGACGAATGCGCGGGCGGGGAGGGGAAGAGGGATTTGGTCATGGGACGAGGGGCGGAACGTTGGGAGGATGGTCAGTCGGAAATTTCGAAGAGCCCCCCGCTGCGGGGCATTTCTGCCGCGAGGCTCAGGAGAGGGTCTCCTTGGCGTTGTCAATGGCCGTCGAGAGGTCCGACGCGTCCATCTGCTCCGTCTGGGCTCCGGAGTGCGGCTTGGCGGGACTCAGGGTCGGTTCCCCCCCGCCGGGCTGGCGCGTGGTCGAAAAGGCCCCCTTCCCGTCGACGGATGGGCCGCTCGTCCAGTGTGTCCACGGTGACCTCGTACTGGAGCTGGCTGTCGTGAAAAAACATAGAGGCAT
>CAZCUZ010000203.1:0-1880 GCA_964502085.1 uncultured Salinivenus sp.
CGTCGTCCCCGATCTGGGAGCTCTTGCGCCACACCTTTTCGACGAAGGGGCAGGTCGTGTCGTACGTCTCGGTGTCCACGCCCCGCTCTTCGAGCTCCTGCTCCACCTCCAGCGTGGTGCCGAAGGCGGGAATGATGACCACGTCGTCGGGCTTCAGCTCGTCGAAGGGAATGAGCTGCTCGCCCTTCGTGGTGCGGAGAAACTGGATGCCCCGCTCCCGCAGGTCGTCGTTCACGTGCGGGTTGTGGATCATCTCCGAGAGCAGAAAGATGCGCTTGTCCGGGTTTTCCTCCAGCGCTTCGTATGCGATTTCGATGGCCTGCTCGACGCCGAAGCAAAAGCCGAAGTGGCGCGCAATCTTGAAGCGCACCGGCCCGAAGTCGATGACCGACGGCGAAAAGTCCTTCTTGCGGGGATCGGTGGCCTTCCGCGCGTCCTTGACCGTCGAGATGATCGGGCTCTTGTAGAACGTCGGAACGTCGAACTGGCGCATGGGAGGAGGCCGCTACCGAGGGAGAACGTCGCGTTCGGGAATCGTACGGGAGGGGGGAATGGAGGTTCAGCGAGTTGGGGTCTCGCGACGGCGTATTGCGGAATTGTCGGAATCCCCAATTATTCTGCTGACAGGTGTCGGTCGGCGAAGTCGAGGAAGACGCCCCAGTCGGCGGGGAGGAGGTCGTGTTCGCCCGTGCGGAGGAAGAAGCCCACGCGGCTCAAAATGGGCGTATCGGGCTCGGGCTTCGTGTCGACGGCGAGGCCGTCGTGATCCAGCAGGGACCATACCGGAGATGCGTGTTTGGCGGAGAGGAACATGCCTGTTGGATCGGCCCACTGGTCCTCCGTCTTGGGGCTTACGAGCAGGGGGCGGGGCGCGATGAGGGCGAGAAGCTGGTGCTGGTCGACGGGCAGCGCCGACTCGTTCTCGCGGTATTGGCTGAACGTCTCGTTGAACCAGTGCGGGAACGAGGTGTCGAGGTGGACGGCCCGCTCCCCGTACCGGCGACGAAAGAGGGCCGACCCGCCGGCGCCGGAGGCATTGTCGAGGACGGCAGCGAAGCGGCGGTCGGTGGCTCCGGCCCAGAGGGCGGTCTTGCCGAGCCGGGAGTGCCCGACGGCAAGGACGCGGTCGTCGTCAATAGCGTCCGTGTGCTCCACGTAGTCCATCATGCGGTGCAGGCCCCAGGCCCAGGCACTGATGGCCGACCAATTTCCGCCGTCGGGATCGAATTCAGCGGTCTCGCCCTGAATTTGATAGACGCTCTCCCCGAATCCATCCTCGCGGTCGGGAAAGAGGTCGCCGTAGTATGCGGTGATGAGCCCGTACCCGCGGTCGACGATCATTTCGGCGGGCCAGCGCCGGTCGCGGGTGCCCCGGGCCGCATCGACGGCGTTCCCACTGTCGGAGGGCACGTCGCCCCAGTCCGGCACCCACGAGCGGGGGAGGCGGATGGCCGGGTCGTCCTGCACCGTGTGATTCCCGGCAAAGTTGAGGCCCGCGAAGACCGGGACGGGGCCCTCGGCATCGTTCGGGAGGTACACGAGAAGGTCGAGCGACGGCCCGTTTGCCCGCTCCGTGAAGTGGAGCGTGACCTGTCGACGCGTGGCCGATCCGCCGAGGGCAGTTGTGTCTACGTCGTGCTCTTCGATCCGAAACGCGGGTGGAGATGGCGGCAGGTCGCCGTACACCTGGTCCCGAAAAAGGGCGAGCAATTCAGGCCGGCGGTCCGTCCACCACGTTTCCGCCGTTCGGACGGAGTCGCCGTCGGTCGTTTCGAGTAACGGAGGGAGGGTGTACGACGGGACTGTTGCCTCGTTGTAGATCGGCTCGGGGTCCTGGGCTGAACTGGGACCTACGCTGAGGCCGAGGAAGAGGAGGACGG
>CAZCUZ010000204.1:0-1596 GCA_964502085.1 uncultured Salinivenus sp.
AACGAGTAGTGGTGCGCCCCGATGTCCGGCACGTTCGTAAAGACCGACTCCAGAATCACGGCCCCGGGTGTGTGACGAGACGCCAGCCACGTCGCCGGTCCTCCACCCATCGACCGGCCGAAAATGACGATGTCCTCCGGCGCAATCTCCCGCTCCTCCGTGAGGTGCTGCCAGCAGGCCGCGGCGTCGCGGTAGATCCCCGCCTCCGACGGCGAGCCGGTGCTCTGCCCGTAGCCCCGATAGTCGACGATCAGAACGTTGAGCCCGAGGTGGTGAAACTGCTGCACACTCTCCAGTCGGCCCGAGATGTTGCCCGCGTTGCCGTGGAAAAAGAGCAGGGTCCCCCGAGCCGAATCCGCCGCCGGGATCCACCAGCCGTGGAGCGTCTCGCCATCCTCCGTGTTCAGGCGGACCGTCTCGGAGTCCATCCCCGCATCGTCGGGCGTGGCGAGCAGGCGGCTGCTGGGCTGGAACAGGAGCTGATCCTGGAAGGCGAACGCGAGCCCGACGACGGCCCCGTAGGCCACCGCAATCGCCAGAACGGTGTGAATCATGGTACGGTACACGACGTGAGAGTCGGGTGGGGACGGCAGCGCTCACGACAGATACGAGCGGAAGAGGCAAAAAGATCGACTCCCTTCCTGTAATACGCAACACGAACTACGCAATACGAACGGCCACAATCTCCTTCTCCCCAAACACTCCGTTCCGTCCGAGGATCGAGGCCAGGGAGAGCCGCTCAATCTCCACCTGCGGATCGACCTCGCGTAGCGCCTCGATCTCGTCCCTCAGATCCCCGCCTTTTAGCGCGAGCAGTCCCGGCGCCCACTCATCGTCTTCGGTCGGCTGATCCAGGCCGACGGCCACGCGCCGGTGCCACTGCCAGAGGGTGGCGAGCGGCGCCGTAGCACGAGAGACCGAGTAGTGTGCCTCCCCGTCCCACGTCTCCGCCCGCCCCGTCCAGGCGTAGCAATTGTCGAGGCCGAGCCGCCGGGCCATCGTCCGCACGGCGCGCCCCTTCTTCCCCACCGAGTCGACGCCGACGACCGTCACCTCCGGAACGCAGATCGCCAGCGGAATCGCGGGCAGGCCCCCGCCCGTCCCCCAGTCGACGATCGTGCTGCCCGCCGGAAAATCGCGGAGGGTGAGCGTGAGGCAGTGCAGCAGGTGCTGCGTTCGGAAGTGCCGCTCGCTCTCCGACGAAATGAGGTTGACGCGCTTGTTGAAGCGGAGGAGATGCTCTTCGAAGCGCTCAAGCTGGTCTCGTTGCTCCGCCGTGAGATGCTCGAAGTGATTCCACACAGGCGTCTCCATGGACAGGTAGTGGGTCGACAGGCAGGGCGAGGTCACGGATCACGAAATACGGAATACGCAACACGCACTACCCCACTTCCACCGCCCGCTCCCGATCGACGCCGAACGACTGCCCGTCGCCGCCCATCGCGCCGAGGTCCAGCTCGCGGTCCGTCGGCAGCGGCTCCACGCCCTCGTTCTTGAGGAGCACCATGAGCACGGAGATGTCCGACGCCCGGACGCCCGGCACCCGCGACGCCTGCCCCAGGTTGTCCGGCTCCACCTTGCTCAGCTTCTCGCGGG